>JBAZCF010000001.1 GCA_041671045.1 Parachlamydiales bacterium | reverse complement strand
CGAATGTTATAAGTCGCTTCAGTTTGCATGAGGTAGATCCTGTTCTCTTTAGTCGGAAACAGACTATCTCATGCATTTTTTATTTACATACCACTTTTAATTTCGGTGTCAGGCCTATTGTGCAACAAGGCCAAAGCGAAAAGCATATTCCTCAAAAAAACAAAACTCACAAAGAAAGGTTAAACCAATGGCTAAAGATAATTCCGAAAAGATCTTTAATCTTAAAGAGGATGCCGTAAAGGAATACAACCCAGTTCAAAATTTATTAGACACCAATAAAATGGGTGCTGCTATTATGCAATGTTTTATTGAAAATGATACAGACGGTGTATTAGAGATTATCGAAAGTTATCTTTATGCTTTAAATAAAACACAGTTTTTAAAAGAAGCAAACGTTCCTCGCTCTACTGCATATAATTTTTTTAAAAGAAGAAATCCAACTATAAAAACTCTAGCAAAAATCATTCACGCCTCTGCTCATTCTTAACGGATTAAAAAAATTTTTTACTCCTTTTTACTCTCACAGGAAACCTAGCGTACTTCTTGCACCTAAGAAAACGTTAAATTAACTATATGAGATTTTTTTAATCTGTTTTATACGCCCAAAACTCATTATCAGGAAGTGGATTTGGATAATCCCATCTTATGAAATTTTCTTCCAATAATCCATTTGAGCAATGTGCGATAATTTCTGCACAAGCTATAGAAAAGTCTTCTAGTTCTTCTTCTGTAATCTCGCCGTCAATATAAAATGATAAAGATGCCGTGTGTTCATCTTCTTCCCATATAGCATCAACAGCTCTAATTTTATTAGATTTAAGATCGCTAATTATCCAATTTGTTATAGTTGTTAAATGATTTTGCATATTCATTTGATAAAAATCTTACTTGATTATAGCGTTCGGATCAGATGGTATAACATGTACTTTACCATCCTTAGCATATTTGATTATACCTTTTGTTGTGGTTAAGTATTGTGTTGGAGACTCTCCGCATGTTCAAAATAGTTTTGAATTTCGTCGAACAATGTTGGCTGGTTATCTTTGACCATCAGAACATAATTTGCTTCTTTCTCTACGATAATCCTCGCAATCTCTTTTTGGCATCCCATTGCATCTATTGTGATCGTTGCGCCTTTAATATCAAGAGCCCGAATAAGCTATGGAATTGCTGTTATTTCATTCGACTTTGTTTCCGTTTTCACTTGACCTAGAACAAGACTTCTTCCCGAAGACCAAGCAGACACCATATAAAGAAGAGAATCAGGCTGATTTTTTTTATTTGATGCGCCTCTGACTCGCTTGCCGTCAATTGCGATTAGGTCTTCAACTTCATCTTTGGAAAGAGTGGCAGACCAATTGCGAAAAAGCATTTCAGTTTGAGAGGGATCGAGACGAACAAGTAACCACCAGAATGTATCGTACGAGGGTACGTCATATCTCAAATCTAACCATGTCATTAACCATTTTCGCTTGGAAGAGGCATAACGATAAATAGCACTAATGCTATTGGCACCTCCTACAATGGCGCAGAAGATGATAGCTATTAGAGTAAAAGGCTATGCCTTTGGTTGTCTTTTGCACGAGGATCTTGAATGGGATGGGTAATTTTTTCTAAATACCTTTTAAATTCCTCTAAATCAATCTCTCTTGCATCATCATAGGGCTCCTCTTTGATACCTTTAGCATTCATATCTGTCTCCATGTTGAGTAAAACAGATATGAAAATTTAAAGAGAGATTAGCATCAAGAAATTTTAATCAAAAGACCCTGGGTTTCTAACTTGTCCAGAGTTTTCTAATAGCATAAGTATTGTTCATCATAACGCCAAGGCATAGAGCAAAGTCCACCTAAGAAAACCTCATTTTTCCAATCTGCTCGCCACTCATTAATAAAATGGTCCTTTATTTCAAAGCCCAGGTTTAAAGTATATTGTTGGCTTACGTCATCTTGGATATTATCGTAAAAAAGATGTTCTACTAAATGCATCGCATTACTAAAGTTAAGCGAGAAGCAAACATCTTCGACAGAATAGTGTGAAATAATTTTACTTCAATCTTTTTTAGTAGCAAGTTCTTTTGTAAGCTGTCGTAACATGTACTTAGCCCTTAACTGTACTGGTTTCAGCAGATTCGAATGTGAGCATTTCAAGAGCACCGCCTCTATCAGCCTCGTAGAGTGAGTCGTTCGGACTAAGCCTTGTAATCGCTCCCTGCGGATCTACGTAGAGTTGCGAGGGTGCTGGAAGTCGTTGTATGGTGAATTTGAAGTCAGTGACAGGGACGTGCCCTAATTTGACAGGAAGGCTTAAAAACAAGCGTCCTTTGTTTTTAGAGCTTCTTTGTGAACTTTCATAGATAAATGAGGGGACAAATGTGTTGTTTTTTCTTATTTTTCTTTGATCATAAAATCCCACTGTTTTGTTCTCAATAAGATTGCGCAGGCGAACTTTGGTAATAGATTCTTCATCAAGAGTGTATGACGTAAATGTTTGACGATAGAGTTGTGACTGGTGCGGCTCTGTGGGAGATCTTGGAAATTCTTGATAATTATAAGCACTTCGAGATGATTGAGAGTCAATTTTTGGTAGATGATCCGGATGACGAAGATCGTTTACTTTCCATTTATTTATTGTTCTATCAGGTGGTGAGAGCACTAAACAATCGTGCCAAACTTTGTCATGGGCAGATTCATCATATTCTTTGGGCACAAAAAGGGAGTATTTTATGACAAAAACTTCTTTAGTGAGATTGTTATCTCTTTTGAATCGTAGTCTGAAGACAGGCGGATAAGCTTCGAAATCCTCCCTATGGGCAAGTGCGTCCACATCTTGAATAACTCCGTGTTCGGAGGGGGTTGTTTGATAAACCTTTAGATAGAAAATGTTGTTGATGTCTCCAAAAATCTCTTTAAGTCTCTGATAATTAAATTCTCGGATGTGATTCTGGTAGGAGAAAATTATCGATCTATAGCTGGGTGTGATTTTAGGATCTAAAGATAAACCTTTTAAGTGGGTTTTTCGATAAAGCTCTGTATCTTCTCTTCCAATATTTGAGTCGGTGAGAGTTCGGAAGCCTTTGCTAACGAGTCGCACATTTTTAATATCTGTGATACTTAAATTGCTGAGAATTTTCAGTACAATATTTGGGAATAAAGAAATTTTTATGGAGGTACTTTGATAACGGCTATCGGCCTGTCTGATTTCAATTTTGTTCGTGCTTACTAAAAAGTCGATATTTTCTGGTTCTAACAATAGTGTGGAAGCAAACAGCTCTTGGTAGTTTTTAGCCACCTGTGGATTAAAAGTAGTAGCTAGAAACTTGCAGATTGCTCCTGCAATGGTAAAGGGAATAGCTAGCAAGACGTCAAAGAAAATGCGTTGCGTTGTTAATTCGGTGGATTCCGAAAAGCTTTCAAAAAGGGCTTGCGTTTTTTTCTCCACAAAGAATTCGCGAACTTGTTTTGTCCCAGTTTTTAGCTCCCAAAGTCTTGTAATAGGTTGCATCAAATAGTTGCCCCACTTATCTATGGGGCTATCATTTGAAGTAATAATGTTTGTAATATATCTAGTACAACTCATAATTTTCCTCTATTAAAGAAGAAGCATATATCAACTAAGTTTTAAAGTAAATAATTATTATTGTTCTAAATATAACTGTTTACATTAGTGAGTTTCTTTATACAATATACGGATGGACGTTGTTTCATGAATGGTTTATTTCTGACACTCATTTCTCTGAAAAAATGGTATTTAGCCAGTTTGACAAAGCAGCTGCAAATCCAGCTTCACCTAAGCCTTCTTTATCAGAAAATGAGACCTAAATCCATAGAACACTGAGGGTCCAAATAAAGGAAGCGGTCTTACCGCTTCTTCTACTCGATCGGCTTGACCCCAAACCTACCTTAAGAAGCCAAACTTATATACGACCCCAACTCCGACGGAATGGTTATAAAAATGACAGCCTCCCTGATGGAATTTGTATTCCAAAGAAATCTCTGTATTGCAGAAGATCGGATAGGCTAACCCTGCCATCGCCTGCCAAGAAAGATGGTTCCAGTTTTGGTTAAAAATAATACGAGAATTTGAGGAATGCACTTGTTGGAAATCATAACCTATGCCAACCCCAATAAAAGGTTGGATATTCCAAAATGCACACCTCCATGAAGATAATGGCAAATCCCATAATAGATTGGCCATATATGAGGAAGCTTGGAAATGTCCATGATTGGAATGGCCCTCTCCAAAGAAATGGATTTTGCTTATTGCATTTCTTCTAAAAGCATATTCACCTTCCAAACGTAAGCCATAACGCCAACAATAACCTAACGAACCTGCAATAATATACCCAGGTTGATATGTGGATTTGTTTTCTGAGATTTCAATGTTTTGTAAGAAATTAGCGCCGCCCAAAATCTTAGCATAAAAATTCGTCCCTTTAATACAGCAGGAGCGCTTATAACACCTTTCTTGAGCTTGTACATCAGCTGCCATGAAAAATAAGAGTGAAGTTAAAAGCAGCAGAATATTTTTTTTCATGTTGATTATCATATTGTTATTTTTCATTTGCGCAAGACATGTTTCAGAATTTCGCTACTCCGTAATCCGATCATCATAGCTGGTCCTGTAGTATTAATATCAGGTATCACGGGACAAATGGAGTTGTCAGCTACAAAAACGTTCTTTGTGCCATAGACACGTGTGTCGCCATCTACCACACCTCCGGCCTCCAAACGAGCCATTTTACAGTGTGATACAAAGTGGTGTATATCAAGTGAAAGATTACTATTATTTTTCACGTACTGCTCAACCACTGCGTCATTATAGCCAGATAGAATGACTAAATTGATCGGGTCACTTAAAATGGGTTTAAAATATGGCGAAGGAAATGGGTACAGGATATTTAATTGATCTAGCAGAGCGCGAATATAGACCGAGACGGCACTCTTCATATTCGCTAGGTCTACAGGATTTTGGTAAAAACCGTCATCCGCTGCGGCTATCTGAAATGAATTATCGCTTTGGATTATGACACTCCCCTCACTCACGGGGTTCAAAAGATCAAATCCAATGGCTAATAGCGGAGGTGTCTGTGCGGTAGCCGGTATGTATTCAAACAAAATCTGTAGCATTCGTGGGTCGCTGGAACTACCGCCCACTGCTGGCAAGTAGACATTATTGATAGTAAATGCGTACGGAGCTCCAGGTGGTATACCACTAATTGTGGGGTCTGCAAGCATCGTAATAAAAATGAGCGGATGGTTTTGGAGATGTTTTCCTACATTCTCATTGATAAAAACGGGCTTAATTCCTGCATTCTTTAGCGCTTGCGACGGTCCTATGCCCGAAAGCTGTAGCAACTTGCTACTGTTGACGCCACTCGCCAAAACAACGGCTTTCCGAGCTCGTGCTACGAAGAGTTGACCGTCCTTCATATATTTTACTTTTTTGGCACGTCCATGTTTATCGAATACTATTTTCACAGCTACAGAATCTAAGAGCATAAACAGTTTGTGTCCATTAACTCCTTGACCTTCTGGCGTCATTACCGTGCTATTTAAATATGCTGTCGCGCTGCTCACTCGCTTGGTACCTGTAGGATCAATAAACCACTGAGAACGAGGGGCTATACAATTCGCCACACTCGGATCATTGTAGTCCGCCACAGTTGGAATTCCAGGAAACGCTGCCTGTGAAGCGGGCAATAGTACTTGCGAGGTTACCTGCGATACGGTAGGTGTCTGTAGTATATTGACAGGACCATTGACTCCTCGTGCCTCTGATGTGATTGTCAGTCCTTGGTAGTTCTCAAGAGCTTTGAAGGTTGCCAGAATATTGTCGAGACTCCAATTGCTACTACCTGAAACTTCTTCCCAGCGTGAGTACACGGCGTTCGACCCACGCCCATAGTATAATCCGTTTATCGATGAGCCACCGCCCAACAGCATTCCTGTTGTCCAGTCACTTGTTCGGCCATTAAGCCCCGGCATTGGTAAGGTTTGATTCCATCCCGGCCAAAAATACTTAGGTTTTCCTGTCCCAGCCAATAGGAATGCTGGGAGACCCACAGCTTCTATTGCCGGATCATTTGTTAAATTTGGTCCCCCCTCTATTCCTATTACTGAAAAAAGACCATTCTCTGATAGTTCGCTCATCAATACGCAACCTGCCGCTCCACCACCAACTACTATGATGTCTGCCTCTAGTTCGTTTCCCGACATTTTGCATCGATAAGGTGAAGTTGGATCGCCAAACAGGCTGACTGTAGCACTTATTAAAGCGAAAATAATAAATTTAATCTTCATAGTTTATTTCTCCTGCAATGCACTATCAATAACAAAATTGTAATTGTCAAGGAATTGGCGGAGGCTGAAAAAAACTATTTTCAGCCTTCTTGATAAAGTGACGAAAATAACTGACAGTAAGAGATAGGACTGCAATTAATATTTAGCAGATGTCCACTCCAAAACTTTGCAAGTCAAGGAGTGGACTTTTTAGAATACTTGCCAACGGGATTGGTAAGCTTGTTATTTGGGGAGAGCTGCCTCTAGTAAATCGATTAATTCAAGATTATCCTGCGTCAATTTGTATCTGATACTATTAATTTGGGTGGGACTTAAAATCTTAAATCTAGCGATATTAGCATTCTTTCTTTCTAAACTAATTTTTTCAATTTCTTTTTCAGAAATGCCAAATTGCTCACTCACAGTATGTTTACCATTTATGTAAGTTGAAGAATAACTAAAAGATTTCTCCTTCCATTCTTCGCGTATCGCATCCTTTGACCAAGTTGGTAATAATGCATTAACCTGTTCAATGGATAATTTAGAAATTTCCAAATCTTTAAATTGTTCATCAGAGATTAGATTCAAAATATAGTCATCCAGCATACTCAGAATGTCGTTTACTTGATCTGAAGAAATAAGTGCGAAACGTCTTTTCTCTTCCTTACCATCAATGTAACAAAATAACTTAGCTAAGCGTTTTCCAGATAAAACCGTTAAATCCAGTTTTTTTAGCTGTTCATCAGAGATGAGCTTTAAACTATACTCATCTAGCTTACTCAAAATGGCTTGAACCTGATCAGAAGACATAAGAGCAAAACGTCTTTTTTCTTCCTTACCATCAATGTAACAAAATAACTTAGCTAAGCGTTTTCCAGATAAAACCGTTAAATCCAGTTTTTTTAGCTGTTCATCAGAGATGAGCTTCAAACTATACTCATCTAGCTTACTTAAAATGGCTTGAACCTGATCAGAAGACATAAGAGCAAAACGTCTTTTTTCTTCGACACCGTCTATATATCTGAATAGCTTTTGTAATTGAGCTTGGGAAGCTTTAACAAGATCGACTTCTTGGATCTGAATGTCTGTAAAAAATGAAAAAATATTGGCCGGAATTATTTCAACAAGATCAGTAATCTTTGAGCCGGGTAAAGTTCTAAATTTAATTACTGGGATAGAAAGTATATCATCTGGAATTTTGCTTAGAGCCGGTTCATCTCTAAATTCTTCTAATCTTTTAGAGATAAATGTGATCTGCTCCGTTGAAGCATCTTGAACTTGATTCAATGTTAGAGATCTAAATTCTTCATCCGTTACTAAAGCATATTTTGTTTTGGAAGTATTAATATTCATTTTCAGGTCGATTACGTTAACTAAAGCAAGCATTTTCTTATTAGCGTCTGTCAGTTTCTGAAAAAATGCTTCTTGTCCTCCGAGAGCATCGATGCTGTCTTTGAGTTTAAATTTCTCGATTGTTGCTTGTTGCTCTTCATTCCCCATCTCAGAAAAGTTTAGAAGGGTTATTTCCCGCGCTTCCATAAAATAAGGAATTTCTACACCGTTAACTAGGGTAAAAGAAAAGTGACTCTTATAACTTATTGAGCCAGAAACAGAACGCATTAATTGTTCTTCAAAATAGGAATAGCACGCATTATGGAATAGACTTTCTTGAATAAGGTAAGAGCCTCTCTTGTCATTAAAAAGGGTGACGATCCAACCTAAAGCTTCTTCCAAATTCCTTGTAAATCGATAAATGTTAGCAAAAAAATGTGAGCCATCCCCTATACAAGCCCTAGGAATGCCGTAGAAAATAGCTTTTGCAAGATGATATATGGACTTAACAAGTCCTGAAAATATAGCTAAGGGAATAGCAACTATCTTACGTTGCGTGCTTCCTTTAGATTGATAATAGCCTTCGTATTTTGGAAAGGTCGCATCTCCGTACGAAAAACTCTGTGGATTTTCTTTAATGTGTTTCTCTAGCTCTTGAGCTGATTTCAGGCCACTTGTAGCAATGGAAGAAAAATAAGCGGAAAAACCATCTAATATTTTCATATTTGTCCTAAAGCAATAAAAGTAATAATATACATTATAAATGTTAATTATTTATAAATATAGCTTTTATATTTAGTAAAACGGCTACATATCTAAATTTCCTCTTTAATTGACTTTACCCAAGTTATTGAAACATCAAGAATCGTCTCTTTTCTTCTGATTTTGTTGGATAGGCTCGTAATGAAAATAAGGCTTTAACTATATTTAAGTCGCTTAAGATATCTTCCAGGCATTTTTTAATGACTGTCGAGCGAACCGTTTAAATCTAATATCTTTCTATGAATTATTAGCGAAACAATTAGATTAGTAAAAAACTTCTTAGCTGTTCTTACTCCCTCTGTTTGGAGAAAACATTTCAAGACCAGGATGCTAAAAACTCGCTGGGCCAGTCCAACACTTACTTCTATTTCTTTGGCCAATTCTCTTAAGGAGAAGTCCTGTCTTTAAAACAGATCATATCTTATTAGATGTGATGATGCTTAGAATGATCCTATGGCTCTTAGACTACCCGGTCAAGCTAGCCCTAGCTATCTGGTAAGGCAATAGGTTTGGAAGAATGCTTTAAGATACTCTCTAAAACAAATGATATTCTTACATATGCTGGTGTTGTTATCTCGAATTCACCAAACCACAAACCAAAGCAGCCCAATTCTTGAGGACTATTTGCTTGGGGTATTTTAATAGCAAAAGCAAATAACTTCCCATCTGAGGTTTTAAATAGGTAAGATGCTCCTATCAAATCATTGTCAATACATTCGCAATCTAAAGGACGATCAAAAAGATGTGACGGATAAGTGTTCAGCTCATTTTTATAAATTTGCTGCTGAATTGCAGTACGTTTAGTTAATCCCTCTTTAGGATAAACAACGTATAAATCCCCTCCATGAAATAAATAATCCCTAATGATTGTTGTCCGAGCTTTAACAGTGAATAAACGTAGCGGATCTTTTTCAATTGAGGAATCTACTAACTCTTCGGAGACATTCCCTTTTGTACAAAGGGGTGTGGCTGGCATAGGAGTATGTATTACTCCTGTGAGGGATCGGACACTGTTACCTAGTTCATTAGAGAGTACGTGTTCAACAATCCCTTGTAGAGCTACAAAATAGGGTCTAACTTCTTGATCTGAAGCTGTTATTTCAAAAACACCTTTCTCTATTAGTGCATTCCAGCGTTCTAAAAGGCCAGCTTTAAGAGTATTAAACTCTTCTGATTTCAATCCGGGGACGCTGTCTGAATGTTTTATGGTTTCGATGACTCTAGAATGGATATTTTGAATAAAGGGATCTTTGTCATATATAGAGCCCGTTAATGTGCCTGTCCTTAAGAGTACAGATCCTAGCATGGCAAGCAGCCAAAACAATGGACTACACCATCGGGTATTTATATCCCTAATAATCCAATAATATTTTTGTAAATGTCTTTTCATCTTATTCATAGGAGGTAATGGTATCTCATAATGATGCAGACCCCTCTCATAATCCTTTTATCCTTAAGGTCAAGTTGCGCAAAGGCTATCCTTTACAGGAATCAGGTGCTTACAGATCATATTTCGTTTTGGAACATATTTAGAACATTGAATAGCGCCGAAATGTTTTTTTATTTTCTCTATCTTCTTTAAGTATTTAAGATCGTACTATATATAAAAAATCGAATATAAAAGAGAGCATTTAGATAGGATAGAGTGCGATTAATCGCACTCTATCCAAAGAACGTGTTGCTTAATCCAACTGAGCAAGAGCGCTGCTTAGATGGTCTAATGCCGTTTCTGCATCCGCTACTTGTTTACGTAGATCGTCGACGAGATTGGAAGGAGCTTTTTCTACAAAGTCCTTGTTGTTCAACCTTTGGCGTAGACCTGCCAAAGAAGTTTCCAATCGACCTTTCTCTTTTTCCAAGCGGACTTTCTCTTGTTTCTTGTACCCTTCCGGCAGAGGAATGAAGACAGTCATTGCTGACACTGTGCCCTTAGCGCCGAAGGCTTGCGGTATACGTTCGTCAAAATGTACTCTATTCACCTTCACCAGGGCTTCCAAGATCCCCTGATTTTTCTGTAGCTGCATCAGTTCTTTAGCATTTTCTGTGGAGTTAATATACACATCCACTGCAATAGATGGAGGAAGCTGCATCTCGCCGCGCAAGTTACGGATAGTGTAGACGGCTTGGCTAACGACGTCAAATGCGCTTTCTATCTCCGGCTTAATGTCGTCCGTATTGATCACTTCCGGATAATGGGCAACAATACAAGCTGGGCAGGACAGTGCTTTAATCGTCTCTTGAGTATATACATCCGCAGCAAAGTCCGCCTTCAAATTAGGAAAACGTTCTTTCAGTCTTTGGAATAATTCTTCTGTAATGAACGGCGCCATAGGATGCAGCAAGCGGATAGCTTGACACATGACGATAACGAGAAGCTTTTGTTTGTTGGCTCTTTTTTCGGGGCTGCCACGCTTACCTGTCAGTACGGGTTTTGCAATCTCCAAGAAGTAGGAGCAAAACTCTTTCCAAAAGAAGTCATAAGCCTGAGAAGCAGCTTGGTCAAAGGAGTAAGCTGTAAGGTGTCGATTCACATCGCGCACTGTACGCTGCAGCTTGGAAAGTATCCAGTGGTCTTCAAGATCGAGATGCTTGGAATCTAATCCATTGGCAAAATCCTGCGCAGTTAATGCATTTAGGCCATCTTCAGGGCGGCCTTCCAAATTCATCATGGTGAAGCGCGCGCCGTTCCAAACTTTGTTAGCGAAGTTCTTGAAGTCCTCAAATCGTCTGCGATCCAGGTCGATTTCACGTGCCTGTGTCACACTTGCGCAGAGGGCCATACGCATTGCATCCGCACCATAGAGGTCAATGATCTCCAAAGGATCGATAATGTTGCCTTTGGTCTTGGACATCTTTTCCCAGCGATAGGAAACATCTGGGGGTATGGTTTTGCCTAAGTCGTAATCGACTCTTTCTTTGTCGGTAACATAGTTGATTCCGCCTTGCTGGTTTTTACGCCAGTAGGACTTGCCGAAAATAAGGCCGTGTAAAAATGTCTCAGGGAATGGAGCTTCGTTTTTGAGGTATTTGCCCATGAGCAACATTCTTGCTACCCAGAAAAATAGGATATCATGGCCTGTGATGAGGATGGCATTAGGATAGAATGTTTTCAATTCCGGGGTATCATCCGGCCAGCCCAATGTGGATAATGGCCATAAAGCAGCTGAAAACCAAGTATCGAGAACATCATCTTCTTGAACCCACTCATTCGGAGCATTTGTAACTTCAGGAGGTTCCCCTTCTCCGCCCCAGCAAAGGATGCGGTCTGGATCCATTTTATTATACCATACCGGAATGCGGTGTCCCCACCATAATTGGCGGCTTATACACCAATCGCGCAGGTTATCGATCCAGTGAAAATAGGTGCTTTCCCAGTTTTGCGGCAGGATTTTGACATTACCGTCATCCACCATAGCGCGCAGGCTTCTTCCGAATTTGTCCATTTTGACAAACCACTGCAAGGAAAGGTAAGGTTGAATAACAGCTTTGGATCTATAGGACACGCCCACACGGTGCAGGTGCGGCTCAATAGCCTCGACGAGATTCAATCCATCTAAGGCTTCCACAACGGCTTTACGCGCTTCTTCGATGGTCAATCCTTCAAATTGCAGGCCTTGCTCGTTGATGTGTGCATCGGGAGTGAGGATATTGATTTGGGGCAGGTTATGTCTCAGGCCGATTTGATAGTCATTCGGATCGTGCGCCGGAGTTACTTTGACCATGCCTGTACCAAATTCAGGATCTACATAGTGGTCGGCAATGATGGGTATGGAACGGTTTGCTAAGGGAAGAATAACGTTTTTCCCAATAAGGTGCGTATAGCGCTCATCCCGGGGGGATACTGCAATTGCCGTATCGCCTAACATGGTTTCAGGGCGTGTAGTTGCAATGCGAATGAACCCGGAGCCATCGGCTAAAGGATATTTTATATGCCATAGTGAACCATGACGATCTTCATATTCAACCTCGTCATCGGCTAGGGCTGTTTTTGTCACGGGGTCCCAGTTGACAAGATAGTTTGCACGGTAGATTAAGCCTTCGTCAAACATCTTTTTAAAGACGGTGCGGACAGCTTTGTTGCAGCCGTCATCCATTGTGAATCTTAGCCTGTCCCAGTCGCAGGAGCATCCTAAACGTTTAATTTGATTAATGATGCGCGTTTCGCTATTTTCCTTCCATTTCCACACTTCATCAAGAAAGTCTTCGCGGGAAAACTCTTTACGAGTTTTTCCTTTGGTTTTCATCAGATGGCGCTCGACAACAGTTTGGGTGGCTATGCCGGCATGATCCGTTCCGGGTACCCATAACGCTTCGAAGCCCAACATTCTTTTCCAGCGGATAAGTACATCCTGAAGGGTGTCGCCTAGGGCATGTCCCATATGAAGAACGCCCGTCACATTTGGAGGAGGGATGCTTATACAATAAGGTTTTTTATTGGAATTACATTGGGCGGAGAATAGTTTATTTTGCTCCCAGAAACCATACCATTTCTCTTCAATGTTTTTGGCTTCGTAAGCTTTCGGTAATTCCGTTTGAGTATCTTCGGTTTTTGACATGATAGTGACTATAGAGTTTTCCTTCAGCGTAGCAGATTACCTTGAGGGAAGCAAGAATAACACAATCGAAAACTACAGATGGTTTTCTCTTATGAAGATTTTAGTTTTTAATTAATTGTTGCTAAAAGGAAAAAAATTCAAGAAAAGAGTATAATGAAATTAGAAGAAACAAGACTTAAAGCGGACGACTCGTTGCAAGCGTACACATAATGACTTTTTAATATAATTATTTAATTTAATTATATTATAGCAAATTACATGCCATCGAGGTGAATTATGCGATTATTAATTAAAATAATCATAATAATGTTTGGCAGTCTTCAAATATTTAAAAATTTAGCACTCTCTTTACAAATTCGCCAATGGATTAGTGAGAATAATGCGTTAATTGTAAAGATAGATGCCGTAGAGAGAATCCCTTTGCTTTGGCCGATGAAGAATATCCCTCCTCCCCTCCAGTCACTCCTAGATAAAATTGAATTACACCTCGAAGCAGCTTCTGCATTACCAAAAACAATCGCGCTGGTCAGATCTCGTAGCATATTGATATGGAAGATGTTGGGTATAAAATACCGTATTACTCAGCATCATCGTCATTCTATTCCCTCTTACGCTGCTAACCTCAGTATTATTACAGCACTTGCTCTACGCTGGCAACAGCAACACCCTATACATTCTAAAGAATCCCTCTCTATTGAAATTAATAGTCAGCTGCGTCTAACCGCCCTTTATCCAGAGTTTATTGAACTTCTCTTAGTAGATTCAGCCTTCTCTGAAAATTTCCTATGCTGGCTTTTGCAAGACTATAACCCTGTAGAACCCTTTATTCAGTATCCCGCTTCGCAGCAGCTTCTAGTTGCATGTAACCTTTCAGGCAGATTGCAAAAAGCCCACCCCAATGCCCTCCGCATTTTCACCTCGTGTAATGAAAAATATTTGGCCATTCTTGTCGAAGGCCGTTATGTCAATATGCTGGAATTGGAAGAACATGTGGTCTTGAAAGGAAAATGGGTATTAAGCTTGAAAGAGATCTTTGATATTTTCAGTGAGAAAAATTATAAAACCGGAAAGCTAGAGTTCTTTTCCGCAGGAATCCTTAACTGGAACGCTCACAAACTTGGCTATTGGAATGATGAAATCAAAGAATATATTCCCATTAATTTAGACTTGCCCGAATGGTGGAAGCAGCTCCCTATCTTAGAAACCTTAGAGAAAGGAGCCGTCCGTCAGAGATACGGCTTTGCTGCTGATGGCAAACATTGGATCGCTGCCGCTAGTGCAACCCGTGGATCCCTAACTCTGGATTATGAAAACAGCCATGCTTTTCTGGAAGTGGCAATTCCCATGCACGACGGAAGATATGCTATCTATGATTTCGGTAAAGTAGCCACAGTTTTCCCAAAAAACACTTTAGATACTCTGATCATCTTCGCTAACAGCGTCCATGCGACTATTGCTTACCCTGATGATAATGCCTATTACACTCATAGACAGCATGCCCAGCACTCGTTCCCGCTGACTGCATTGCAAGCTGAAAACTTAATGAACCTCATTAAAAATGACATATTCAAAGCCCGTTCGAAGAATTTCATCTATCAAATTGAATCAGAAAACTGTGCTAAATGGGTACAGACAACTTTAGAAAAAGTTGTCGGCATTGACCGCGTTCCCAATATGTTCGTCATGCCGCTTATTGAAACTGAACCCCAATCCGGCATGGCCGCTGTTTTCTCTGTGCTAAGACTCTTCCCTCGCGACCTTCCCTCACGTATTCTGATCACTTTACATATACCCCTCGGCGCGTGGAGGGGGAAATGGATCATTGAAGAAGGTAAAAAAGTTTGGAAAGCTCTAAATGCACACCCATTCTGGCATACAGGCCTCGTCTACCTTCCTGCGCTACTCCATAAACAGCGTAGTGTTGGATCCTTGTCTGTAGTTAATGGCGGGCAAAATGGATCTCTTCTACGCATTCACAGTTTTAAAGCTGCTCAGCAAAATTTCGAACTTGCGAAAAAGCTGCCAATGCTTGGACACGCGCCTTATCGTGCTCTACAATCGGCCATGGATAATCACTCCCCAGCTCAACATCAGCATTCTTTAAAATATCCGGCGGCGCTAGCCAAGGCTTATGTATCCACTTGCTCGGTACCTTTGCAAGCTCGGGGATCCACGTTTTTACATAGAACCCATCTGAATCGAACCTTTCACCTTGTGAAATAGGGTTAAAAATGCGGAAATAAGGGGCCGCATCAGCTCCGCAGCCGCCTACCCATTGCCAACCTAAAGTATTGTTGGCTAGGTCGGCATCTACAAGTGTATCCCAGAACCACTTGGCTCCCTCCAGCCAAGTGATCAATAGGTCTTTCACTAAAAAAGAACCTACGATCATTCTTACGCGATTATGCATCCAACCTGTTTTCCAAAGCTGGCGCATACCAGCATCGACTATTGGATAGCCTGTTAACCCTTTTTGCCATGCCTTTAACACTTTCGGATCACTTTTCCATGGGAATAAGGCAAAATCTTCCCTAAGCGGAAAATTTGTCGTTTTAGGGAAATGGTATAAAAGATGATGTCCGAACTCTCTCCACCCCAGCTGACTTAAATAAACGTTGATACCGTCTGATCGGGGATGGGGATATTTTGTGCGCACAGCCTTCCAAACCATGCGCGGGCTGATCTCGCCAAAATGGAGATATGGTGATAAGCGTGAAATACCTTCGACAGCAGGAAAATCCCGCTGTTCTTTATAGGAAAGGATCGGACCGCTAATAAAATGATCCAGAAGTTTTAAGGCATGCCTTGTGCCTGGAGTCCAAGCTTCTTTCAAACCGGTGTCCCAATGCATGATGGGAAGTAGCCCTAAGTCTTCAACTTTCAAGGAAGGTAGTTTATGCCCTTGCTGTCCCTTTTTTGGCATAGGTAGAGGTTCTGAAGGCTCGCCTTTAGCTAAACACGCTTTCCAATAAGGCGTGAAGACCTGATAAGGTTTGCCTTGCTTATTCTCAATAGTCCAAGGCTCATTCAATAAGGAAGCGTTATAGCTTACAACATCTAAGCCTTGGCCTGAAAATTCTGACTTAATCATTTTATCGTGTGCGATAATGCTTGGCTCATAGCGTCGCGACCAAAAGATAGAAGTAGCTTCTGTTTCCTTTATAACGTCTGATAATACTTCCCTTATTTTTCCGCTGCGAATTGTTAGTTTCAATCCGATGGAATCAAGGTCTTCTTGTAAGGCTAACAAAGAATAATGCAGCCACCACTTGGAGGCACCTCCGTCAGGCCATGCACCCTCTTCTTCCGTCGACCAGATGAATAACGGAACAATTTTGTGCTCTTTTTCACAGGCATGATAAAGTGCGGGATGGTCATGGATACGTAGATCACGGCGGAATAATACAATGGTTGTTGTCATCTTTGTTCTCGAAAATATTAGACTTTGTAAGTTATATCTTTCACGTAAAGGGATAATTAATTCATGAGAACTTTTGCGGCAGATTCAAACACGACTTCAAGCACATCTTATAGCATCAACCAATCCTTAAAAGCCGGAACATTCTTTACTTTACTGTCGACTGCGGCAAACACCTACAAGTACACTATTGCCTTCCCCCTTGCTGGCTTTGCTATTGGATCTCTTTTAGCTGCATTGGCTGTAAAACTGGCAGACAAACATAATTTCAGCAAACTTTCCCAAATTATGCATAAATGTTATAACATTGCTGATCGTACAAAATTATTACGATTAATTGTATGTATTTTACTTATCATAGGCAGCTACTGGATGCCGCTCACTATGCTCATAGCATCTATCCCGGTAGCTTTTTTGAGCGTAGCCTATAGTATTAGAAATATCCAAATGAATAGGAAATAGTTGTGCTGGCACTAAAAATCGCTTTCACTTTCTTTCTAGTCGCAAACCCTATTGGCAACTCCCCCGCTATTTTGGCTGTTGTCAAGGATCTGCCTTTTGAAAGACAACGCATGGTACTTCTGCGCGAAGCCTTAATAGCTCTCGCTTTGGCATTATTCTTCCAATTCTTTGGAGAAGCCTTCCTCACTAGCTTAAATATCGATCGGTATACTGTCTCCCTCTGTGGCGGCGTAATGCTGTTTATCGTGGCTTTAAAAATGATTTTCCCTGTTCGCTCAGAACAGCAGCATTTGACCATAAAAGAGCCTATGATCGTCCCTATCGCTACTCCCTTGATCTCAGGCCCTGGCCTGCTTACCATTATCATGGTCAAATCTAAAGAAGAGCAGAATTTTATGCTGATCTCTTCAGCTATACTCATCGCTTGGATTGGCGTAACATTCGTTTTAACGACCGCGCCTTATATGCAGCGTGCTTTAGGCAACCGTGGAATGATAGCTCTTGAGCAACTAATGGGAATGATCCTCTCTATGATTTCTATGGAGATGATCGTCAATGGATCTACCCTTTTTGTTAAAACTTTAACCCCCTGATTTAATGCCATGATGAATCTTTTTACCGTCATCGTTATTCTGTTCCTTATCATGGATCCTTTTGGGAACATCTCCTCCTTTCAGAAGTTAATGCAATATGTTCCTGCAGAAAGACGCAATAAAGTCATTTTAAGAGAGATGGTTTTCGCTCTCATCCTGATGTTATTATTCAACATTATCGGTGAAGGCATTTTCTACGCGCTTGACCTTTCTGAACTTACTGTACGTGTTGCTTCAGGTACCATTTTATTCCTTACAGCGATAAAAATCCTTTTCCCTACGATGGACAGCCCACGCGCTAATTTGCCTAACGAAGAGCCATATCTTATCCCGCTTGCCATCCCGCTCATTGCAGGGCCTTCCGCTTTGGCAACGATTATGCTTTTCGCCCATGTAGATACGACTTTTGTAGAAATGAACATCGCCATCTTTGTTTCTTGGGCATTAGCGCTAGGAGTGCTTCTCTCAGGTAAAAAGCTGCACGAACTCGTCGGCGACAATGGCTTGTTAGCGTTTGAAAAACTGATGGGAATGATATTAGTCATGTTGGCTATCCAAAGATTTGCAGAAGGTATTCAACAGTTTGTTACTAAGTGCGTCAACTGCTAAAACTTACCATCGCTTACGATGGTACAGATTTTAAGGGATGGCAAGATAGTCGGATGGGCCCGTCAATTGAGGGCACCCTCCGCACTGCAATAGAAAAGATTCAGCAGCATCCTGTTTCTCTCGATGCTGCTAGTCGCACTGATGCAGGCGTCCATGCAGATGCTCAACTTGTCACTTTTTCTACTCCACAATTGCGCAAAGACCCTGCTTCTTTTCTACTCAGCCTTAACTGTTTGCTACCGCCTTCTATCCGTGTCCTAGATGTCGTAGAGGAAGCTGACGACTTTCATCCCTCCTTAAGTGCTGAAGGCAAAATCTATCATTACTGGTTGGCAAATGGCGTTGTTCTACCGCCAAAGTGGCGTTGGACAACCTGGCATACTCCCGGCGCGCTAGACCTTGCGCTAATGCATGAGGCTGCCAGGCTGCTGATTGGAACCCATAACTTCGCTGCATTCTGCAATGAGCTGTCCAATACACACTTTTCGGATACATACCGTACCCTCACAGCGATCAATATTTCACAATATGAAGACAACCGTCTCTGCATTCACATTTCAGGAACTAACTTCCTCTATAAAATGGTACGGAATATTGTTGGCACGCTTGTATATATCGGTAGACGGCGTCTCTCGATAGAAATGTTACATAGACTACTTGAAAATGGGATCAGGGCAGAAGCAGGCGTCACGGCTCCTGCGCAAGGACTGACACTTCACAAAGTTTTATATTCTTAAAGCTCTCTTTGAAATACCTTCGACAAGTCTATGTCCCTGAATGTAGCGACAAGTTCTTTTGGAATTATCTTCAGATTATTGCAGCCTTACAGAATGCATAATAGAGGCATTTTATTACCTAGGGCATCACCCTAGGTATTGGGGTAACTAGTGACAATGATTGATGAGTTACGTCAAAGAAATGTTGGTTTTAAAGTACTTGCAGGTCATGGAGCCCAAATTGATACTACAACACCGAATGGCCGTCTTGTTTTTGGTTTATTTGCTGCATTGGCTGAATTTGAGAGGGATTTAATTATCGAACGAACTAATGCAGGTTTAGCTGCTGCCAGAGCAAGAGGCAGAATGGGCGGACGTCCACGTAAAGTAGATTCTGCTACATTGAGAATGGCTATGGCAGCGATGTCTGATCCAAAATCGATAGCAATAGAAGTAGCAAAGAAGCTTAATATTACTACTGTAACGCTTTATACTTATGTGAATAGTGATGGTTCATTAAAGGAAGCTGGTAATAAATTATTATGTAAAGGATAATCTGAAATTTACTTGAAAAATATTATTAAATTATTTACATTATAGTAATTAATCTTTAAATTATATTAACAATAAACTGATAAAATTAACATATTTGATAATGTTAAAAAAGGTAAATGACAATGCCTATGCAACTTGAAAGAGAGTGTTCTTACGCAAGATCCTTGGGATCCTTAAGCAATTTTCTATCTATCGAAGATGAAGCTAAAAGTAATTTACACTTTAAATATGGCTCTGTCACTTATGAAGCCTTCTCAAAACAATTTTGCATTCATTCAAGCCGAGAACAAAAAAAAGAGAACCTGACAGCGCGTGAAAAAATTAAAAGGGTCTTCCAAGCACTTTATCATGCCGTTTATCACGCAGCACAAGCTCTGTTTACCGATCTATTTCAGACCATTAAAAGTGGTGACAGTAGTGCGTTAAAGGCACATCTTTTTTGCAGTATTAGAGACCTGCAAGAATGCTTCGGCTATGTAGTTTCGCTTCTTTTCCCCCAATATGGTTTATACCACGTTCAAGCCGGCTGTTTTCAAAGACAGTGTTATATTCTCTTTTTAGATCAAAAGACTCGTGATGGCAAAGAAAGTGTTGCAGATCGTGAACAACGTATAATGACCTTGGCGGAAGATGCTTTTAAGGCCAATGATCTAGATGATGCCTTTGCATTGATTATGAAGATCAATAACGATACAGGTACTAAAGACACCTTTCTGATAAAGATAGCCAAGAGCCATTATACAAAAGGCCATCTAGATAGTGCCTTCAAAGTGATCATGAAGGCCTCTGACTGTGATGCCAGAAAAGCCGTGGTTGAAGAGATTGCCGAGCGTCATTTTTACAATGGTGATCACATAAAAGCTTCTCAAGTGCTTCAGGTAAGCCATGGAGACAATAAAAATATCAATGTGTCTTTAAGCATAAGGGCAGCCGAACGTCATCTTGCCGCAGGCAATATGGAAGAAGCCTTCAAAGTCATTTGTAATATCACCTCCACGAAGTCTAGAAATTTCTTGCTTGGGGAGTTAGCCAAATGTCATCATACTAAAGGAGGTAACTATCGCACGGTCCTTAAGGTCATTTTGGAAATTTCAGACTATGACATCAGAGACAATGTAGTTGTGGATTTAACCGAGCAATATTTTGCCAAAGATCATCTAAAAAGTGCCTTCGAGCTTATTAAGTGGCTTGTAAAAGATAAGATCACTAAACAGACCTTTATTTTGAAGCTAGCCGAACGCCATCTCTCTAAAGATGAACTAGACAACGCTCTCGAGGTTTCTAGCGAGAGATATATGCTAGGGGCTTACGTAATAAAGATTGACAACTCGCAAGTCTGGGAGGCATTTTTTCTGAAGCTAGCAGAACAGTATTTTGCAAAAGGCAATCTGGACATGGCCTTCAGTGCCATTAAGAGAATCGAGCAGGACGGTGCAACTAGGGATGCTTTCTTAGCACGGGTGTTCCACGAATTTTACGAACAGAACAATCTTTCTAAGGCCTCGGAAGTTTGTTCGTATATTTCCCAGCAAAATTTTGCAATAACATACCAATTCTCTATTGACTTAATGATTGCATATCATAAACAGGGAAACGACGGTGGAGCAGTTTCATTTGCTAGAAATAATATCATGACTGCCATCTTCCTAGAGATCAATCGTCAGCTACCTGTAAATGTATCTAAAGAACAAAAAGTAATAACAGATCGTGTCATAAGTCTCCTTGACTCTGCCTTGACAGCCTACGGCTACAACCAGAAGATTCAAAAGGCTCTCACCAGCAATGATAAAGCAACTATAACAGCGGACATCACTACACTCGCCCTTGATGTTACCGAAAAATTTAACGATATAAGTTCTAAAACAGAGTCAAATGAACCTTCGATATTACTAGACCCTACCAGAATAGCCGCTTCTTTGGCTCTGTAGAGAATTGATTCAAACCTCATTTTGATATCATTCTTTTATCGATGTGCTCAATTAATCCAAGTGGCGGCTGGTGACACGACTGTTGGGTCTACCCCGTATTGTTTTAACACGTATATGCAGCCTAGAAGGACTGCAATATCTCGTTTTCCAAGGGTTAGGAAAAAAAGTTGTGTTCAACTGCCTGGACAAGTTGCCATACTCCTATACAAGATAAAGGTTTTATTTTTCGTAGTGATTGCCATAGATCGGTGAAGTGTGCCAGGTGTCTTTAGGATGAGTGATCACTGAAACCAGTCTTTGTAATTCTCTAATATTTTTATCTTCTCTCCATATTCCCTTTTCGATGGAAAGGCTAACAGCCTCTACACATCTGCCTAGATAAGCATTTCTTACAGAAGCTCTGAGATTTGATGGGGAAGAGGGAACTCCCATTAAAGGACAAATTTCCCTTGCAAAATCGGAGTTATAAAGAAAAATAAGGTTTTGAAATATGGATATGGGCAAGCTTTTAGAATGGTTACATATTGTGATTCTTTGTTTAGATGGGATGAACACGGCTAACTCTTTGCCTTTAACGACTAACTTAATGGAAGAGTCACGCGAAGAGGATGTTGTTACCGCTGAAGCATCTCCTATCATTTTCATAAATTCATTTTCAATTTCTGCTCCGGATTTCTCATCCGCTACATCTTTAACCGCAGAAACAATAGCAGCAATCTCTTGAATTGTATTAAGAGCGACAGAAAACCAAGTGAATATTGAATATCCCTGTAATAAGTCACCAATTTTGGATCTGAATTTACAAATTCTAAGCTAAGTTTTGCGATGAGCTTTCCTGACAGATCTTTTTTCTCGACCCCAGTACGGGCATTCATCAGGCAATAATCTGCATTGAAAAATGTGGATTTCAGATAGATTTGTAATGAACCCTTAGCATATGCGGCTTGAAATGACTCACCTACCTTAATATAAGTAACGAAAGGACCTTCAGGTTTTGATTCTAACTTTTGAGCACTTTGAACGTGTGTGTTTCTATCTAAAGTAACTACTGCCACAATAAAACCTCTCTTTAAATTAAAGTTAAATTAAAAGTTACAATTATGCCTAAAAAACATTCAACTTTCAACAATAAAACATACGAAGGAGTAACAGAATATCTTAAAGATGATTACATTCCAAAAATAATTCAAACATTCGCTTTAGCTTTAAGGGCTAGGTTATGTGCAGTTGAAACCGCGGTGAATCCAAGGATGGTGAGCGCAACGGCCGACCAGAGAAGAGGTTCAGTAAAGGGTGGAAGAAAGGGTTCATTGATATCATTGATAAAAGGCCACACACTTCTTAAGGCGCCTAGCATAAATCCAACAAGAACTGAGATAGTAAGATCGTGGTAATTGGTAAGGGCCCAGCTGATAGCTCTTGAGAATACGATTGCTCCGATGAGTACTCCAAGGCCAAGATTTAAAAGGAGAAAGAATGCTGCCCATTCCATATGAAAATGGACAATGCCATGAATAAAGGTGGAAAGTGCATCAATAATGTTGCCATACATACCAAGAACATTCAGTAGATATCCACCAGAAATTCCCGGTAGAAGCATTGCACAGATTCCAAGCATACCGCAAAAAAAGGCCCATAAATCTACGACTGCACTATATGAAGAAGTAATCGCTTGCTTTGGAAGCTCTAGACCCGAAAGATAAAAAGCAGCACCTGCAGCAAGAAGGCCCCATAATAGGTAAATAGGTTTAAAATTCTGTATGCGGCGGAAAATGAGAACGGCAGAGGCCAGCACCAAGCCCAGAAAAAGGGCATAGAGCATGGGCTTATATACAGGATCAGCTAAGATCGCTTTGATAACATGAACAAGGGTAGCAATGGAAAAGAGCATCCCACCGACAACAGCGCCTAAAAAGCCTAATGGCACGAGGACAGAAGCATCTTTGAATTGCCCCCTGAAAAGCAGTTTAAAAAAATCACCATCAATGCTGCGTAGACCATTGATGATAGCGCCATACATCCCCAGAATCAGTGCGACAGTTCCGCCTGAGATACCGGGTACGAGATCTGCTGCGCCGATACACATGCCAGAAAGAAAAGCTCCAATGGTTGCCCGGGGACGCGACATATTAAATCAAGCCTACATAATCTGCGAAGTACCAAGCGACAATAACAATTGCCACAGCGGCGATGCTATATGCAGCAAGAGGCATGAAACGCCCTGAAGACCCGGGGTTACCCCTCTTCTCTAAAGTGCCAATGCCATAATCGAAGTCTTGTTTGTCAATTCTGCCAAAGCAGTTTTGGTATTCGCGGATAATGTTGTCGCCTTCTAAACCGAGAAATATTGCGTACTGTTTTACAAAACCTTGAGCGTAGACTGGAGAAATAAGTTTATCTACTTCACCTTCCTCAATAGCTTTAAGATAGCTCATACGAATGGATGTTGCATTCTCGACTTCTTTCAAAGAAAAGTTTTTTTCTTCTCTTGCTAGGCGCAAAGACTCACCTAGTTTCTTAACGTTGGCAGCGACCATACTATGTATTCTCCTACATGAATAGGCTTCTTTATACCAAATAAAATGAATTAATTGAAATTACATTCACGTCACATATTTACAATTTAATTTTAATCTGGCATCAGATTATTAACACCTCATAATGGAAAAGCCATGTACAATGAGTTTATATGGGGAGGCGCCGTCTGTGCACTTCTTTTGGTCTATTTGACTTATACAATTCTCTATCCCGAAAAATTCTAAGGTATTGCGATGACGAATTCTTGGCTTGAACTTGGATTATTTATTGTTTTGTTTCTTCTCTTTTCGCCCTTATTAGGACGTTATTTGGCAGGCATCTATAAAGCCTCCCCCTCAAGAAACACCTTTTTCCTTGGGAGTTTTGAAAAACTCATTTATAGATTCTGCAATATTCAACCTGATTTAGAAATGTCATGGAAGGAATATGCCAAGGCATTGCTTGTCTTTAATCTGTTAGGATTTCTTTTCGTTCTGACACTACAGTTGGCACAGGGATATTTACCACTAAACCCACAAGGTTTAGGAGGTGTAGAATTTTGGCTGGCGTTTAATACGGCAGCAAGTTTTGTGACCAATACTAACTGGCAGGCTTATGGAGGCGAAGTTACGCTTAGCTACTTCACCCAAATGATGGCGCTTACAGTACAAAACTTTGTCAGTGCTGCCACGGGTTTAGCTGTTCTAGTAGCCTTCATCCGGGGTATTATCAGACGTTCCACTTTTACTATAGGGAATTTTTGGAATGATATGACACGCACTATCGTCTATTTATTCCTTCCATTATGCGTGATCTTTTCACTTTTTTTGGTTGGGGAAGGCGTCATACAAAACATTAGTCCTTATGTGCCTGTGACGACATTAGAGAATGAAGCGCAAATTTTGCCGATGGGACCTGTAGCCTCACAGGTTGCCATTAAACAACTTGGCACAAATGGCGGGGGATTTTTTAATGCTAACAGCACCCACCCCTTTGAGAATCCTACTCCCCTCTCCAACTTTTGGGAAACCTTTGCAATTCTACTTATCCCGGGAGCTTCTGTATTCCTCTATGGATTTATGGCGAAGAACATTAAAGAATGCGTCGTTATTTTCTCTGTAATGTTCGCGTTGTGGGTTTTAGGTCTGACGGTAGCATTAACCTCCGAATCACAAATCAATCCAGTCTTGGGAGTTCAGCCTGTTCTTGAGGGACAGGAAGTACGATTTGGTCCTATGAATAGTGTCTTATGGGCTGTTTCTACTACTGCGACATCCAATGGTTCTGTCAATAGTATGCTATCTAGCCTTTCCCCTCTTGCGGGTGGAATTGCATTGTTCAATATCATTCTGGGTGAAGTCATTTTTGGCGGTGTGGGTGTGGGTTTATGCAGTATGTTCATGTTCATTCTTCTGACAGTATTCCTAGCCGGATTGATGGTAGGCAGGACGCCTGAGTATATGGGGAAAAAAATCGAGAAGAGGGAAATTCAATGGGTCATGCTTTCCATACTTGCTCCCACAGCATTGATATTACTGGGGGCCGGCTTAAGTGCGGTTCTTCCTACTGCACTAGAAAGTCTAGGAAATGGGGGGCCACATGGCTTAAGTGAGATACTTTTCGCATTTTCCTCTGCAGCAGGAAATAATGGCAGCGCCTTTGCCGGGCTTAACGCCAACGTACCTTACTACAATATCCTTTTAGGAATTGTCATGCTGCTTGCCCGTTTGGCTATCCTGATTCCTTCAATTGCAATTGCAGGCAGCCTCGCCGAAAAGAAATATTCTAATCCGACAATAGGCACATTTTCTACACAAACACCGTTATTTGGCATTCTGCTTTTCAGCGTGATACTTATTATCGCTGCTTTATCCGCATTCCCAGCATTATCTTTGGGGCCGATTGCAGAACAGTTTTTAATGCAGCAAGGAAGGACTTTTTAAAATGAAAAGATCAGGCATACTTACTTCAGACATTGTGATTAGCTCTATCAAAGATGCTTTCTTAAAACTTTCTCCTTGGCATCAAATAAAAAATCCGGTGATGTTTGTCACTTTTCTCGGGGCTATTCTGACAACCCTCTTCTCATTATTACACACATATTCCAGCTTTAACTTACAGCTCACCTTGTGGCTTTGGTTTACAGTTTTCTTTGCTAACTTCGCCAGCGCAATAGCTGAAGGGCGTGGTAAGGCGCAGGCCGCAAGCTTAAAGAAAACACAAACCGAGACGCCTGCAATAAAAATTGTAGATGGCAAAGAAATTTCTGTGCCTGCTGCACAACTTAAAAAAGGGGATATCATTGCCTGCGCAGTGGGAGATACTATTCCTGCAGATGGAGAAGTGATCGAAGGTATTGCTACAGTCGATGAATCTGCAATCACCGGCGAATCGGCACCGGTCATACGTGAAAGCGGGGGTGACAGGAGTGCAGTCACTGCCGGCACACGTATTGTCAGTGATAAGATTCTTATTGAAGTGACTTCAGAAAAAGGACATAGTTTTTTAGATAAGATGATCCATCTCATTGAGGGAGCGCAGCGCCAGAAAACACCGAATGAGATAGCTTTAAATATTGTCTTATCCGCATTGACACTAATTTTTGTCCTCAATGTAGTCTCGATTAAGAACTTCGCTGACTATAGCGCTCAGGCTTCCGGCCAGGATATTTCAGGTATTGTGACCATACAAGTCCTCATTGCCCTGCTTGTCTGTCTCATCCCCACCACCATAAGCGCCTTACTCTCTGCCATCGGTATTGCGGGGATGGACAGGTTGATCCAAAGTAATGTCATCGCAAAAAGTGGTAAAGCGGTCGAAGCTGCAGGAGATATCGACCTGCTTATCTTGGATAAGACGGGAACGATTACCCTAGGTAACCGTATGGCAACAGAGTTCTATCCTGCGAAAGGGGTGTCTGAGAAGCAATTAGCAGAAGCAGCATTGCTTGCATCCCTATCTGATGAAACACCTGAAGGACGCTCAATCGTCGTTCTTGCAAAAAACAAATTTGATCTGCGCGGAGAGTCCTTCGATGCGCATAACTCGCGCTTTGTTCCATTTACAGCCCAGACACGCATGAGTGGAATCGACTTAACAGATAAAGATCAGCATACGACAGTGCGTTCAATACGCAAAGGGGCAGTCGATGCCGTGAAAAATTATATCGAACATATGGGCAGCAGTATCGACCAGGAGCTTGAAACACATATCTCCAAGATCGCAAATAGCGGCGGTACCCCATTGCTTGTCTGCGACGGTGATAAAGTCCTAGGAGTAGTGCAACTTAAGGATATTATCAAGGGCGGTATTAAGGAACGGTTTGCTGAAATGCGCAAGATGGGAATTAGGACTGTGATGATCACAGGTGACAACCCCCTCACCGCAGGAGCCATCGCAGCGGAAGCAGGCGTGGACGATTTTATTGCTCAGGCTACCCCTGAAATGAAGCTGGCCCACATACAGGAAGAACAGAAATCCGGCCACCTCATCGCTATGACAGGAGACGGCACCAATGACGCGCCAGCTCTAGCACAAGCAGATGTCGGCCTAGCGATGAATACAGGAACCCAAGCTTCACGCGAAGCAGGCAATATGGTGGACTTAGATAGTAACCCCACAAAACTCATAGACATCGTGGAGATCGGCAAACAGCTGCTAATGACCCGAGGAGCTTTGACGACCTTCAGCATCTCAAATGATGTAGCAAAATACTTCGCTATCATCCCGGCATTATTTGGGACGCTCTATGCCGCATCAGGTCAAGAAGGCCCGCTTCAGCATCTTAATTTGATGCGTCTTTATTCACCTGAAAGCGCTATTCTTAGCGCCGTGATATTCAATGCTCTGATTATTATTGCTTTGATCCCCTTAGCATTGAAAGGAGTGCCTTATCGCCCTCAGACAGCGGCGGAACTTCTACGTCATAATCTTCTAGTCTATGGGCTAGGGGGATTAGTAGCGCCATTTATCGGCATAAAAATTATCGATCTCTGCATTTCAGGTATAGGACTGGTATAATAATGAAACATCTACACACCGGTTTACGTTTTTTCTTGTTGATGACCCTGGTAACAGGATTGGGATATCCTTTGCTGATTACAGGCATTGCTAAACTTATGATCCCCTACCAATCTACCGGCAGCATAGTCTCTATTGATGGCAAGCCCAGAGGTTCTGCGCTAGTTGGGCAGAACTTCAAATCCCCGCAATATTTCTGGCCGAGGCCTTCCGCAATCAATTATGACCCTTTGAAGCCCTCAGGCGGCAGTAATTTAGGACCAACAAGCAAAAAATTACAAGAAACTGTTGCTAGTAATATTAAGAAATGGGAATCCACCCCTGAAAATATTCCAGCAGAACTTGTATACTCATCGGGTAGCGGCTTAGATCCCCATATCACTGTGAAAGGAGCATATTTTCAAATAGAGCGTATTTCGAAAGCACGTGGAGAAAGCGATCCAAATACCATAAAATCTCTTGTAGATAACAACAGCCAAGACGGAGAAAAGGTCAACGTGCTGCTGTTGAATCAGGCCTTGGACGAACATTACTCAGTGAAAAATCCGTGAGTACACCAGATGCCACGCCTTCTGCCGATAGTGAAACAGGACCCAAGCAAAGGGCCGCCTCCAAACGCGAGTTAGGAAAACTGAAAATATTTTTCGGTATGTCGGCAGGCGTTGGAAAAACCTATTCCATGCTTGAAGCAGCCCAAGCTCGTATTAAAGAAGGGGTAGTTGTCCTAGCAGGTGTTATCAATACGCACGGAAGAAAAGAAACAGAAAAAGTTTTAGAAGGTATTCCGGTCCTCCCAGAAAAGTGGGTAAAATATAAAGACACTGTCTTTGAAGAGTTAGATATAGACCGAATCCTTACACTGCGCCCCCAATTGGTTCTCATCGATGAGCTTGCCCATACAAATGTCCCTGGATCAAAACATGCAAAACGTTGGCAAGATGTCCTAGAGATCTTAGATGCAGGCATCGACGTCTATACGACCGTGAATGTTCAGCACCTTGAAAGCCGCAAAGATCTAGTAGAAAACATTACAGGAATAAAAATTCGGGAGACAGTCCCCGATTTGGTCATTGAAAGAGCTACATCTTTAGAGCTCATTGATTTACCTCCCCCCGAATTGCTGAATAGAATGAAAGAAGGCAAAGTTTATCTTGGCGATCAATCTAGACTTGCAGCTGAAAATTTCTTCAAAGTCGATAACCTTACAGCTTTACGTGAGATTGCTTTGCGTTTTACCGCAGAGAAAGTTGACCACGACTTGCATGAAGTCCTTGCTCCCGGCAAGGAGTGGAATACTCGTGAACGCTTAATGGTAGCTGTCAGCCCCGCCCCCTCCTCGCAACAATTGATCCGGTCGACGCGACGTATCGCTTTCAATCTTGATGCACCGTGGATTGCCGTCTATGTCGACGATGGACGCCAACTAGATTCTAAAGATCAAGCTCGCTTGAATAAATATTTGCAGCTTGCACAAGAACTGGGTGCAGAAGTTATTACAACGCATGACATTGAAATCTCAGATGCGTTGCAAAGAATTGCACAGCAAAAAAATATTACCCGCATAGTCATTGGACGGCCGAAAAAGAGCTTTTCGTTCTCCTCCTTCTTCGGGAGAACCTTGCTTGGTAAGTTAGAGCAAGCAAATAAGAACATGGATATTCATGTCCTACGGGTAGATGAAAGTGAATATGAACCTGAGGCTATTAATAAGGTGAAGTACCCAATACCTAAAAAGCCTTATATTATTGTATTTATTACAGTTATTATCTTATCGCTCTTAGGATTTCTCTTAGAACCTTATATTGGCTATAAGTCGGTTGGATATATCTATCTGACGGGAATATTCGTCTTAAGTTTATTCGTTGGACGCGGACCTATCCTATTCGCCGCAATACTCAGCGCGTTAAGCTGGGACTTTCTCCTTATTCCGCCCTTCTTCCAACCTGCAATTACAAATCCTGAAGATTTCGCCCTTATCATTACCTATTTTATCGCTGCTACCATCATGGGAATGCTTACAGCTCGTTTGAAGGAGAAAGACCGTTATTTATTCCAACGTGAACAGAAAACGGAGAATCTCTATGAGATCATGAAAGTCATCGCAAAATCGACAGACTTGCAACAACTTTGTTTAAACGTCTCCCTAAAACTTAAGACACTTTTTCCGGGTGAGTTTGATATTCTCCCTAAAAACATTGAAGATCAGCTGCTATTAAAAAGCAGGTTAGAAATTTTTAATCAGGAGAAAGAACATTCCGCTGCCCTGTGGGCTTTTCGCAATGGAAAAACTGCCGGATGGTCAACGGACACGCTACCTTCTGCTGAAGCTCTATATTTCCCCATCAAATTTTCCAAAGAAGCTATGGGCGTACTACTCTATTATCCAAGTAAATCAAGCCCCCTATCTACTGACGAAATGAACTTTCTACAAACAGTGACCGACCAACTCGGCGTCTATTTAGAAAGGTACTTGTTTGAGGAAAAAATACGTAATCAGGACTACTCGCGCCAAGTCGAAAAACTCCACGGAGCTATCTTTAAATCTCTGACAAGGGGAGTCTATGCGCCCCTTGAGAAAATCATAAGCGCAAGTAAATCTCTCAAGAAAATTGCGGATAATAAAGAGGAGAAAGTCCTTTCAGATACCGTAGACACTGCAAGTCAAAACCTAAAAGTTATTGTAGACAATAACTTTATCATGACCCAGTTTCAATCGGGATTCATGCACTTTGAAAAAAGCAGCCATTCTATTAAACAACTCATTGAAGACTCCATTCAAGAACTTAATTTGAGGGAAGAAAAACGTCCTATAGATGTTATTGTCCCTGATAAATCGCTCTATTTTAATTTCGATTATGACCTGGTGAAGCTTGCTCTCAACAACCTTCTCATTAATGCTATTACTTATTCCCCTGTAAATACGCCTGTCACTATTAAAGCTGAAGCGAATGAAATTGAATTCAGTCTTGCTGTCATTGACCAAGGACCCGGCATTCCAAAGCAAATCCTCCCTCAGCTCTTCAATAAATTTTATTCTTCCTCCGACCTGCAAGAAACCATTGGATTAGGTCTTACAGTAGTAAAGTCTATCGTAGATATTCACAACGGAAAGATTAGAATTACAGATAATAATGGACATGGTACTGTGTTTGCTATGATTTTTCCAATTTAACGGTTTATTTATGAATAAAATTTTAATTGCATTGCTACTTAGTTGCTCCATACTGCACTCAGACGATTATTTTGATAATGACTTCTACTATGAAGACCGTTCAGAATCGACCGCAGCCATTGAACCTGCAGAAGAAGTTAAGGATCCATCCTTAGAAACTGAAGAGAAGTCTCCACACTCCTTCAAGGGCTCCGTGTCCTTTGTCACAGACTATCGTTTCCGCGGCATCTCTCAAACAATGCGCCAGCCTGCTGTCCAAGGAACTCTTGACTACAGCCACTCATGCGGCTTCTATTTAGGTACTTTCGGATCCAATGTCGACGGCACAACAAACTACTATAACAATACATCGCTTGAATTGGATTTCTACTCAGGCTTCAAAGGGGAACTGTTTCCTAAATCCATCCCCAACTTAACCTATAATGTAGGCGCTATTCTCTACTACTATCCCGGCGGCGAAAGTGCTCTCGCACATCCTGTGCGTTTTAACACTGCTGAATTCTATGTTGAACTTGGCTACGAATGGATCAACGTTCGCTATTGGCAGACTTTAACCAACTATTTCGGCTTCTGCGATCGCTACACACCCTTCAACTGGCACGATGGCGATGCTGATGCTCCAAATGGCAACTCGAAAGGATCCAATTATATTGAAGCTAACTGCAACTTTGAAATCTGTCCTACATGGTCTACTCAACTGCATATCGGCCGTCAAACTATCCGCAACTACCATCATATGAACTATGTGGACTGGCGCGCTACAATTTCTAAAGAATTCGACTGGTTCACTCTTTTCTGCTATTATGTCGGCACTAATGCCAACCATAACTATTACAATGTTCCTGACAACGAATTCAATGAGAAAGTCCGCAGCTTAACAGCTCAAGGGTTTGTCTTCGGGATTACGCGCACACTATAGGCACTCTAAACATGGCAGAAAAACCTAATATTTTTGTTGCGCAGATCAGCAGCAGTCAGGGCGAGAAACTCAGGGAGGATCTTATCCAAAAGGGTTTTTCCCTTGCCTCCCCCCCTCCGCCTTACTCAGTGTTCAGCGCCAAGAAAACGGGGCTCTCCTGCACACTTTATACGAGTGGAAAATTAGTCATCCAGGGCAAAAATATTAAGGAATTTATCGAATTCTACCTTGAGCCCGAGGTGCTTGAAACGCTGTCATTTACGCATCCTGAAGTGAAAGTAAATATGCAGCCCCATATCGGGATTGACGAATCAGGCAAAGGGGACCTTTTCGGCCCCCTTTGTACTGCTGGCGTATATGCTACAGCAGAGCAGATACAAGCGCTTTTGAAACTGGGAGTATGCGATTCTAAAAAACTCAATGATATCTCTATCACAAAACTCGCGCCGCAAATTCAAAATCTTTGTGCCCACCATATCATTAAAGTCACGCCCAAACGTTACAACGAACTTTATGCGCAGTTCAGAAACCTTAACCATCTTCTAGCTTGGACGCATGCAACGGCTATTGAAGCCTTGGTCACGGAAACTCACTGTTTGGATGTTATGGTGGACCAGTTTGCTGCCGAGCATGTCGTTGAAACAGCATTAAAACGTAAACTATTGAGTGTAAACCTCACACAACAGCATCGCGCCGAGCAAGATGTTGTTGTTGCTGCTGCATCCATCCTTGCCCGCTACGCTTTTATCTCCGGTTTGCATGCGCTATCTCAAGAGTTTGGTATTGTCCTACCTAAAGGGGCAGGAGCACAAACAATCACAGCCGCTAAAACATTTGTTCAACGGCACGGAAAAGAAGCTTTACCTTTTGTTTCTAAGATGCATTTTAAATCCCATGAAAGTATTTAATTTGTCGCGTAGGGGAACTGCTCGAGTTTATAATGTGAGAGTATTTACAAAGATATAATCAGATGATTTATGCGCTCAATTCGTGCGCAATCAGTATTTGTATTAATATTCTCTAAGCGTTAGCATTTCAACAAACTGAGCCAAGCGACAAGGAAAAATTATGAACAACCGCCAAATCCTCAACCTGTCTGCAATAGCAATAGCCGCTATATTAGTTCTTTTCGCAATCAAACTTATCCCTAACATAGGAACAGGCTACCAACCTGAAAAATATATTTCTCCCAATGATGTTAAAGGCACGGCTGTTCTCCATAACGGATTGGCCTATACACTAAATTTCGAACAGCAAAATACGCTGTTAACTTACCTCAATCAGTCCTTAACTATCGGTTCGGAAGCCTATAAAACTACAAAGCCTATCCCCTTCACCAAAATCATCCTCTACCGCTTTGCCTCTACACCTATAGAAATTACACCCATAGCCGTGGACTCTAACGATTTGATCTATTCCGCACCACTTTGGAATCCCAATGGCCATATGCGCGACATCAGCGATGGTTCTCTCTTAAAACTTTTAAATAGTACTTTTGATCAGTAATTTCTTATGCTTAAACACTTGTCCATCTTTAATATTATTTTAGTTGAAAACGCCCACATAGAATTTCAGAAAGGGTTAAATGTCATCACAGGGGAGACCGGGGCAGGTAAAAGCGCTGTCCTGCAAGCACTTAAGCTTCTCTGCGGAGAACGTTTTGAAAGCAATATCCTACGCCATGGAACTGAAAAGGCCTGGGTAGAAGCTGCCTTTGATGTGACGTTCACAGAAGAATTGAAGGAAGTGTTAAAAAACAGCGGCATCTCTTACGATACTGATGAATACCTAATCCTACGCCGCGAACTTAACGCCAGCGGAAAATCACGCTGTCTTATCAACAATCAGCTAGCGCAAAAGAACCTACTCCAAATCATTGCAGCGCACCTACTACATATCGTGGGTCAACATGCGACCCGAGAACTCACACTTCCCGATAGCCATCGTCAAATTCTGGACAAATTCGGCCAACTTGAGGCAAATGCAAAAGCATTCTCTACTCTGTGGCATCATGAAAAACTCCTGCAAAAACAATTGGAAGAACTCATTGCTTCTGAAAAAGAAAAACTGCGCATCATTGAAACGCTCCAGCGCGAAATAGAAGAACTTTCTGACGCAAATCTGAAAGAAGGTGAAGAGGAGGATGCCTTTGCAGAGTATTCAATCCTTATCAACGCTGAAAACCTTACTCAGAATACAGATGAAATTTTACACATCCTTCAAAATGACCCTAAGAGCATACTCAACCAGCTTGTAAAAACGAGAAAATGCCTGGAAAAACTACTATCCCTCGATGAGAGCTTACAAGACACAGCACAACTTATCCAAAATGCAGAAATCGAACTGCAAGAAGCTGCTTATACTTTCTCGCATTATCTCGCTAAAGTAGAAAATAACCCCCATCGCGTCCAAAAACTTGAGAAACGCCTCACTCAGCTAAGCCAGCTAAAAAAACGGTATGGCAATGACGTCTCTGCCATGTTGGAATACCTAAACAACGCTAAGGATAAGCTGTCTAAACTAGAAAACAGCGATGCTGCCAAAGAGGAACTGCAAAATACAATCCACACAGTGCAAAAAGAGCTGATAGAAAAGGCTGCAGCCCTATCCGCACAACGGAAAAAAACGGCCGCTACCCTCAGCCAAGCTCTAACAAAAGAATTGCGCACCCTTAATATGCCCCACGTCGAAGTGGAAATCCAGGTGGAAAAATGCACTCGTACCCAGTGGGGCGAGAACTCCGTTGAAATTTATCTTAAGCCAAACATAGGTGAAAAAATCATCCCTCTCCGTCAATGCGCAAGCGGCGGCGAGATGTCACGTCTTGTCCTGGCATTACAATACCTACTTAGCGGCTTAGGCGGCAACCCCACCCTTTTCTTTGATGAAATCGATGCAAACATCGGCGGGGAAACAGCTTCACTGGTAGGCAAAAAATTACGCGCCATCGGTGATAAACAGCAAGTCGTCTGCATCACCCACTTTACTCAGGTCGCTTCATATTCGCATAACCACCTCAAAATTCAGAAAACAGAGAAAGACGGCAGAACGCACACTATCGTCACCACCTTGGAACCGCATCATATTGAGGCTGAATTGCAAAGAATGTCCGGTGGAGCTGCAGCAGTGTTATCCAGATAACCCTAGTAAAAAATTGCCTTGACAAGCAAAAGTCTCCAACCTATGTTACATTCTTTTCGACTCGATAACGTTACCTGGAGCAAACATCGTGAAACTTTTCCGCCATATTGCCTGTCTTGTCACACTATCTATTTTGACAGTCTCCTCGCTACAAGCAGCCATCGAAGATCAGTCTATCGCAGATGAATCACTGATCAATCCTGAAAAATTACATCCTTTTACCCTTGAAGGTTCCTCGGATCTTGTAGGCAAATCCTCCCTCTCCAAAAACCACTTTGAAGATGAAGATCTGCACTACGGACAATCTAACGTCACCCTTAATGCAACTTTCTATTATGACAAAGAACTTGTCGAAGGCGCGCAAGCTACTATCGGTTATTCACATACTCTCTTCGACTGGGTTTCCAACCCCTACTTCAGCCAAAGAAACTGGGACACCCTTACCATAGGGATTAACGGATTCACAGGCCGCTGTTCCAAATGGTTCTGGCAAGGTAGATTAGCCGCTAACATCGATATGGACCATTGGGACCTCACCTACTATACGACCTACGATATGATGCTTTGGGGACGTTATGACATTCATTGCAATAATATTGGCTTGCACTTCGGTTTGCTTGCCCAAACAGGCATGCGTATGGACCGCGTCTACCCTATCCTAGGTTTTGACTGGACAATCAACCCCACATGGAAAATCAACGCAATATTCCCACTCAACGTATCTGCAGTTTATACCTATGATTGCTGCTGGAATGCGGGCGTTGGCGGCAGGTTCTTTGACACTCGCCACCGTACCGGAGATGACCAGCCCCTCCCAATGGGTATTTTTGCTTACCGTACCATCGGAGCTGAAGCGTTCATCAACTATTCTAACTGTGATTGGGCAGAAGCTAACTTCCACGCAGGTTGGCTGATTTCAGGCAAAGTCAAGATTTCGAACCGTCACCAAGAAAATGGAAAATGGTTTGAAGTCGGATCCGCGCCTTATGTGGGAGCAAAATTTGTGCTGAAATACTAAGAATTTTCTTCAAGAATAGTAATGCGGTGATATCACCGCATTACTTAAGATTTGCGCTACACTTGTACAGGATGATAATCTGCACTAGTTCTAGGATAACTCACAAATTCCGCTTCATCATTTCTACGGTGACGAGTATATGAGTCTACACTGTTATAATTTAACACTTTAAAGTTATGTAGATTCATCATTCTTGTCAGATCGTATGCAGGGAATATAATAATTCCTCCACCAAAAAATTCAAAGACTGCACGGACTTTATTCAATACACCATGAGCAGCATATTCCATACATTTGAAACTACGCGCTTTGAGCAGCTCTGCCTTATCTCCGGATTGAAATAAACTCAAACCACGGTTAAACAAATAACCGGCTACCCCTCCTACAACTTGGGTAGTTCCTACCAATCCAAAACGAGTAGCAGCTGCAGTCATGTGAACTCCAGGAATACAAGCTGCTATTCCAAGGAATTTTTCCAGTTTTTGCGCGATTTTATCTATTTTTCTGAATAGATTTAACCCTTCATAATCCTCTACCTTGTTATAATTCACAAAACGGAAATTATGTACACCCAACAAACGCGTAGCATCGTATACCCCAAAAATCACGGGACCTGCACCTACAAGATCAAATGCTGCACGTATTTTATTACTAAATCCATGTGCAACATACTCAATACATTTGTAAGCCTTAGCTTCCATTTTTTCCGCTCTATGCCCTTCATTAAGACAACTGCGTCCATAATGATAAACTGCTCCCGCAGCTCCACCCACAGTTTGCATAGGAGCAAGCACGGTAAATCGTGCAGCGGCAGAAGCTACGTTAGCTCCGGGAACACATGCCATTGCCCCTAATGCATATTCCGCTCCTTTCGATAGATTATCTAAAGTTTCAAACACTATATTCTCCTTACATGTTTTTATTTTTTATAACTCTATTGTAAGACAATAGTTTAAATATTACATTAAGACAACATTGTCATAATAATAATCTGAAAAATGAATAAATCCCCCTTTTGGTCTCCTAGGAATTCCCTTGAAAAAAAACCTTGATAATGCAATGAATGATAGTTAATTTTTTACTCGACACGGATAGATCATGCGTTTTCTAATACCCATTTCCCTTTTAGTCCTTGGTTCCCTACTCCCCTCTCCCGTATTAGCCTATAACATCGAAGCTGCATGGCAGCGCATCTGTGAAAACTCCCCTGAGCTTGCAATAGATTACTACGAAGTAGAAGCCAGAAACGGAGGCGCCTACCAGGTATCGCTTTATCCCAACCCGGAATTAGGGGTTGAAGCAGACAACTTGGTCGGCTCACGTAAAGACTGCATCGGTGATATGGAATTCGGCGCTGTCGTCACCCAACCTATCGTCACCGGAGGCAAAATCTGCAAAAGAATAGCCGCAGCCAATAGCGCTGTCATCGAAGCCGAGTGGGACTACGAGATGACCAAAGCTAATCTGCGGGAAAGATTAGAGAAAGCATTTATCTCAATCGCTATTCTGCAAGAAAAGTATAAAGATTCGCAGCGAAGCTTCCAGCTTGCTCAAACAGCCTACCAAAGCTCGCAGCATCTAGCCACACAAGGTAAAATCACGCTCCTTCAGACCAAGAAAGCCGGCATAACCCTGCGTCATGAAGAGATGCATAGTAATAAGTTAGCGTTAGAACTGGAACAAGCTAGACTTAACCTTGCCTTACTATGGAACGGTTGCGAGGTGGACTTTGATATCATCAACTATCCTATCTCCTGCATAACACCTCCCCCTTGCATCGATAATTTATGCGCTTACATCTCCAACTATCCGGAAATTGCAAAATCTTTGGCCTTGGTAGAGCTTGCAAGAAATAGCTATGAAGCTGAGCTAGCAGAAAGATATCCTGACTTCGCCGTTACAGCAGGATATAAGAATTATTGGAATTGCAACGGTCATGCCCTCGTCCTTGCACTGAGTGTTCCACTGCCTGTTTTTGACCGTAATCAAGGCAATATCTGCCGCATGCAAGCCCTAATTCAAAAAGCAGAATATAACTCAGTCCTCATACGTAACCAAAACTTTGCGGTTCTACAAATTGAACACAAACGCGCTTTGAACGCTTATAACCGTGCATTAAGTATACAAAATGGCCTTTTGAAGGAGATCGAAGAAAGCCTGCATATTACCATGGAAGCGTTTAATGAGGGTAAAATCACTCAGCTTGAACTCATCGATACGCAAAAAACTTACACAGAATGCAAATCTGACTATCTAGACGCACTTCTGGAATACCATTTTAGCATGATAACCATCTCAAAATTAACCGGCGCCAACGCCTGTAAATTGCCATAGGAAATGCAAATTATGACCCATCAACTATTTCGAAAAATCACTTTCATCGCCCTCTCTTGCTATTCCGCCTTGGCAGCCCATGGCGGCCACCATCATGATCACGATCATGACCACGATCATGAACATGACCATCTCATCGCCCTCACGGAAGACCAAATCGACGGGGCAAAAATTACAACGGAAAAAACGCGCCCCGGATATCTTATCCAACAGGTACGCGCCCCTGCAAAAGTCATTGTCCCGCCGCAATCCGTTGTGCACCTAGTGCCTAAAGTGTCAGGCGTTGTCGCAAAAATCTATAAACAAATCGGTGATAGCGTTAAAGCCAATGAAACGATAGCTCTAATCGAAAGCCGTGAAATGGCAGAAGCTAAAGCTAATTACTTAGCTTCGCTGCGCAGATATGAAATAAAAAAAACCATGTTCAGCAAAGAAAAACAACTTCAAGAAAAGAAGTTGACTACAGACTTCGATTTGCTGGAAGCTGAAATCGCTGCTGAAGAATCGAAGATCGATGTTGAACTAGGCCTGCATAGACTCCTCTCTTTCGGACTGACCCAAGGAGCTATTGATCAACTGCCTCAGGAAAAAGGCGAAGACCTCCGCTATTACGAGCTCAAAGCTCCGATGAAAGGAACGATCGTCAATATCGAAATAGCGCCGGGCGAATTTATTTCTAGTGAGAAAGATGTGCTGACCTTAGCAGACTTGAACGAACGTTGGCTGGAGATCGATGTCCCCCCTTCCCATCAAAATGCTGTCAAAAAAGGGTTGCCTACCAGTGCAAAAGCAAGCCACGGAGACACCTGCGAAACAAAACTTCTCTGTTACAAGCCTGTAGTAGAAGAAAACACACGCACCCTTAAAGCCTACGCTCTGCTTGACACAGCAAACCACCCCTGGACTCCCGGCACTTACGTTACTGTCGTCATCGACAGCGAAACCACACGCTTCCCTATCGTCGTCCCCAAAACCGCCATCCAAAAGATAGATGGACATGATGTCGTCTTTGTCGCAAATCATGAAGGATTTGAAATAAGACCTGTACATGTCGGCCCACAAGACAATGTACGCATTGCTGTCATCGAAGGTTTACGCAAGGGCGAAGAGATTGCCATTTCCAACACATTTCTGCTCAAAGCTGAGCATGAAAAAGATGAAGCTGAACACGAACACTGAGATAAGCAAAGACCATGATTGAAAAAATTCTAACATTCGCTATCCGCAATCGTGTCATGATAGTACTAGTCACGTTGCTTGTCGCATTATGGGGTGCCTATAACCTAAAAAACCTCCCTATCGATGCTGTACCGGATATCACCAACAACCAAATACAGATCAATACCGAGAAAGAGGGGATGTCGCCTGTTGAAGTGGAAAAACTCATCACCTATCCCATTGAAAATGTCCTAAGCTCAATTCCGGGCTTAGAATCTACCCGTTCTATCTCCAGAAACGGCTTTTCTCAAGTCACAGCCATTTTTGATGAAAAGGTCAACATCTACTTTGCCCGCCAGCAGATCAACGAAAGACTTGCCGAAGCGAAAGAATTTCTACCCGAAGGGGCAGACCCAAAGATGGGGCCTATATCCACAGGACTAGGCGAGATCTACATGTGGTCCGTTGCCTATAAACACCCCCGCGGTGAAGGCGCTGTAAAAAGAGACGGCCGCCCCGGATGGCAGTCAGACGGCAGCTATTTGACTCCTGAAGGTCAACCACTTAGAACTGAGGTTGAGCTAGCATCCTACCTGCGCACAGTGCAAGACTGGATTATACGCCCCCAACTCATGGGCGTTAAAGGCCTGGCTGAAATCGACGCTATTGGTGGATATGTCCGTCAATACCATGTCGAAGCTGACATCCACAAAATGCAATCACTAGGGATCACATTCCAAGACATCGTCACAGCACTTCAACACCAAAACCTCAGCATCGGCGCCGGCTATATCGAACATAACCAGCAATCCTATGTCGTCAAGGCTGATCATCGCATCAATACCCCTGAAATGATCAAACGTGTCGTCATCACTGCTAAAAATGGAGTTCCTATCCGCGTCGAAGACGTCGCAGATGTCGTCATCGGCAAAGAACTTCGTACAGGCAGTGCTACCGCCAATGGTGAAGAAGCTGTCATCGGCACAGCCATGATGCTTATCGGTGCAAACAGCCGCACTGTCTCCCAAGCTGTGGATGAACGCATTCAAGAGATCAACAAAACACTACCGCCTGATATTCAATCTGTTACGCAGCTCAACCGGACAAAACTTGTCGATGCAACGATTAAAACCGTTTCGAAAAACCTTGCAGAAGGCGCACTACTTGTCATAGCTGTTCTTTTTGCTATGCTCGGTAACTTTAGAGCCGCTTGCATTGCAGCGTTAGTCATTCCGCTTTCAATGCTTATTACTTCTATCGGCATGGTCCAAACAAAAATCAGTGGAAACCTGATGAGCTTGGGAGCGTTAGATTTCGGACTTATTGTAGACGGTGCTGTCATCATCACCGAAAACTGCCTACGCCATCTCAGTGAAAAAACACATGAGTTAGGCAGACGCTTGAGCTTAAAGGAAAGATTGAACGAAGTAACACTAGCAGCCAAAGAGATGATTCAACCTACCGTTTACGGGCAGGCGATCATCATCATCGTCTATTTTCCTTTACTGACCTTTGCAGATGTCGAAGGTAAAATGTTCGAGCCCATGGCCCTAACAGTCATTTATGCCCTGATAGCTGCATTTATCCTCTCTATCACCTTCGTCCCAGCAATGATAGCACTGCTCGTACGCAACCCCTCTCATAGCGGAACCAACTGGGTCACACAACTAGGTACAAAAACCTACTTGCCTTTGCTTGAAAGCTCGCTAAAATTTCCGGCTATCCCTGTAGCAGCCACTGTAGCTGTCGTTGTCGCCTCGGGATTTCTTTTCTCTACCCTTGGGCAGGAATTCGTACCTTCCCTAGATGAGAAAGACCTAGCTCTGCACGCTATCCGCATCCCCAGCACATCGCTTTCCCAATCGACAGAGATGCAAAAAGCTGTAGAAAAAATGCTCTTGACGTTCCCGGAGATCGACTACGTCTTCTCTAAAACCGGTACGGCAGAAATGGCAACGGACCCTATGCCCCCGAACGTATCGGATACGTTCGTCATGCTGAAAGATCCTTCCGAATGGCCGGATCCTTATCTGAGCAAAGCAGATCTGATTGAGAAACTGGAAGAAAAACTTTTCACCTTGCCAGGAAATAATTACGAGTTTACTCAGCCTATCGAGATGCGTTTCAACGAACTCATTGCAGGTGTAAGCAGCGATGTCGCAGTAAAAATCTATGGCGATGATTATGACCAAATGCAAAAAACCGGGAATTCTATTTTACGCACACTGAAAGCTTTACCCGGCACTTCCGACGTCAAAGCCGGACAGGTCGACGGCCTCCCTCTTTTGCAGATGGAAGTCAACGAAGAAGCCGCAAGCCGCTTAGGGATGCATGCAGATGACATCCTTGAAGCTGTCAGCATCGCCATCGGCGGAGCTAAGGCCGGCGTCATTATGGAAGGCGACCGCCGTTTTGACATCGTAGTGAAACTTCCAGAAGAGCAACGCAACGATCCTATCGCACTCGCCGATTTGCCTGTAGCCTTGACAACACATAGCATAGAAAACGGCGTAGCCTTTACCCCGTTAAAAGAGTTGATAGCTATTGAGCTTACAGAAGGCATCAACGAAATTAACCGCGAGAATGGCAAAAGAGTGCATATCGTCCAAGCCAATGTGCGCGGAATGGATTTAGGTACCTATGTGAATGCCGCGAAAAATGCCATCAATTCCGGAGTGAAGATTCCTTCAGGCTATTGGATAAGCTGGGGTGGACAGTTTGAAAACATGCTATCTGCACGTAACCACCTGCTGATTGTGATACCATTAAGCTTTTTGCTCATCTTTATGCTATTATATAGCGCCCTCCACTCCGTGGGGCAAGCGATATTGGTATTCAGTGGAGTACCCTTAGCTTTGACCGGCGGTATCGTCACCCTTTGGATGCGCGATATGCCCTTTTCAATCTCAGCTGCCGTCGGCTTTATCGCACTTTCGGGTATCGCAGTCTTAAACGGTCTGGTGATGATGTCATACATTAATCAGCTCCGCAGAAATGGCATGCCACAGATTGAGGCGATCTTGAAAGGAGCTGTCACACGTTTGCGGCCAGTATTAATGACTGCTTTCGTCGCCTCCTTAGGCTTTGTTCCTATGGCTTTAGCCACTGGGACAGGAGCTGAAGTGCAAAAACCATTGGCAACTGTCGTCATCGGCGGGCTTTTAAGCTCTACCCTCTTGACTCTATTTATATTGCCGGTGCTATATAAGTGGTTTATCAAAACCTTGCCTACTGTGGAGGAGGCATAAGCTTTTATGCAAACATTTCGCTACCTATTCTTCACACTAGGCGTCATCGTCATGTTTATCTTGGCGATAGCTGAAACGTCTATAAGTAGCGAAATTTTAGACAGTCTGATGATTAAAAATGGGGGTGCTGAACAAGCTTTCTTTTTGAGAGACTATGGAGCACCCCTACTATCCCTCATCTATGGTTTAGGCTTTATCTATCTAGTGCGGAATGGCAAGCTAAACCTTGCCTTCAGTTTGTTTTTATCGATAAATATAGCCGTTTGGATTGTATGCGCCTTCTCATCCAAAATGAATGCTTTTAGCGACCCTCTGTTTACTGCAGTGACCTATGCTTGGTTGAAAGCAACCGCACCACTGCTTATTGTCCTTACCACCGGTTTGATCAACCAGTATTATAAGTTCCGCTATGCGGCTGTGTTGTATCCATTACTGCTTATCTTAAGTTCTTTCTTGCTGGTCTATGTAAAAGACCTCATACTCCCATTGTGGAATGATAAGGATGTCCACTACCTTTGGGCCATCATTGCAACCTGCGGCCTTGCAATTTTAGCCCTCTATAATATCCTTATGACTCTTCCTCCGCCTCTCAATGATGAGGCCCCTTCCCATACGTGGATATCTTGGCTAAGCCTATTTGCCTTAGCTTTTGGTGCGAACCTCTCTAAAATAATACCCGCAGATTTTTTCAAAACAGTGACAAAAACGCTGTTCACTCATCCTGCAGATTATTCGTATATGATGGGAAATCTGACTGTAAGCATGGGCATTTACCAAATATATGCTCTTTTGTTCTGCTTGATCTTAGGAATAGCCCTTTTCATTTGCAGATCGAAAATCTATTTCGGCATAGGATTATTCATTCTGGCTTTTGTGTTTGGAGGGGGCATCTTGGAATTTCTGGCAGGTTCACAAACCAATCTCAGCCAGGATAATTTCAATCTTATCTCGCTAGGACTCTCTGTGAATAAGATTGCAGCTACGCTTTTGATAAGCTTCGTCCTGCAATTAGCCTACTTCGCATTCAATGCAGCCCAAAGATTTTCAGCGAAGGCTGCCGTTCACTTTATCTTCTTTCCTCTTTCGGTCATGGCAATGAAGTTACTCCCCTGGCTTCAGGAGCTAACCAGCTTTTTGCCTTTAGCAGTTTTCATTGCAGCTTGCGCACTGAGTGCTGCCGGCCTTTATAAACTGAAACAAAGAATAGCTTAAAAAAGCTGTTCACTCCAAACCTTAAGCTAAAAGATGCTCTAAACTTTGTTTTAATTTTGGATGTTTAAAACTAAAGCCATTTGCAGTTAGTTTTGAAGGTAGCACTTTTTCGCTGCATAAAATCATTTCGTCCGCCATCTCACCAAAAGCAAATCTAGCAACAAATTCAGGCATAGAAAAAAACGTAGGTCGACTTAGAACTTCACCTATTGTTTTGGTATACTCATAATTTGTCACAGGATCCGGCGCCACAGCATTGACAGGGCCCGTAAGCATATTGTTTGAGATAACAAATTCAAATACATCCAACAAATCCGAAATATCAACCCAGCTAATATATTGTTCTCCCCCGCCTATGACCCCACCTAAACCTATTTTAAAAGGAAGTAGCATTTTGCCTAAAATCCCACCGTTAGGGTCCAGGACTGCCCCAAACCGCAACATCACCACACGCGTATGCGGCAATGGGACTATAGCTTTTTCCCATTGCTGGCAAACGTCGGCTAAGAAACCCGCTCCCGGTGCAGAGTCTTCTGTCAAAGTCTCATTTCCTCGGTTACCGTAAATTCCTATGGCAGACGCATTGATGAATAACTGGGGAGGGCTTTGTAATTTCTGTACAGCTTCAGATAAAGTGCGGGTGCCATCGATACGGCTATTTAATATCTTCTTCTTTCTATCTTCAGTCCAACGGCCGGAAGCGATATTTTCACCTGCAAGATTAATGATCACATCCATTCCTTCCAACAGGGTTGCATCAATTTGGTGATTGGAGGGATCCCAATGAATTTCGCCATTGGAAGAAGCTGAGCGGACAATCTTTGTCACGCGGTGTCCTTTAGATTCTAAAAAGGGTATCAACCTATTTCCGATTAATCCGGAAGCTCCAGCAATGGCGATTTTCATAACGTTACCTTTTAGTAATAATTATTGGACAAGATCGCATGCTTCTGCCGGCATCCAGTGTTTATCTTTTCCATCCCATTTTACGTTACACCCAATAGGATTCGTCAAAGAAGTAGAAACCTGCTTTCCTGCAAGGAGCTCATCCAAAGCATTCTCTAAATCATTGACTGTAACATTGGAGGGATCACGTGGAGAGTTAACCGCACGTCCGGTGTAAACAAGTTTACGGTCTTTATCGAAGACAAAGAAGTGAGGCGTTCTAAGGGCGCCATATTTTAACGCTACTTCCTGGGAGAGGTCATGCAGATAAGCCCAGGGAAAATGGTGTTCTTGCATTCTTTTAACCATATTTGCATAAGAGTCTGCCTCATAGCTGTTGGCGCTATTGGAGTTAATACCTACAAAAACGACTCCCCTGTCGTGATATTTCTCTGCTGTTTTACGTGTAAGTTCATCTGAGTTAATAACATAAGGACAATGGTTGCAGGTAAAAAACACGACAAGGACGTTAGCATCCTTAAAAGTATCCAATGAATAGTTTTTGCCATCTGTCCCCTGTAAAGCGAAATCAGGAGCTGTCGAACCAAGAGGTAGAGTGAAGGGCATCATGTATCCTTTTTATTTTGAATATATAGGAGTGTTGAATTGTGTCAAATAATGTGAGCAATGGTTTCATGCTTTGATTAAATCAATGAGAATCAAAAGCAGTCATTGCCACGGCTGTACAGGGCAAATATCGCGTTAAGGTTAAACCTGATTATTTTGAGCCTGTGAATATCTGGACTTGTGTGGCACTTCCTCCTGGAAATCACAAAACAGCTGTTTTAGGCGTTTTAACTCAAACCTTGATGGAATGGGAAAATCATCAACGCATACTGCTTGAACCTGTCATTGTTAAAATGGTTATAGACAAGCGAAAAGCAAATTGGAGATATCTGTTCTCCAGTTCGATAGGTAGGTAAATCTAGCGTCAAAATCATTGATTTTCAACAGGAAATGAGCTATACTTTTCGTCAAGCATTTATTCCAATAATAACTGAACTGGAGTTACTTATGCTATCTCCCTACCCTTAAGCGAAAATTAAAATGTTATTAACGTTAAAAACATCGCGATATCCAGCAACAGAACTTGGATATTTGCTACACAAAAATCCAGCAAAATGTCACGTATTTGATTTGTCTGTAGGAAAAGCGTATGTTTTTTTCCCTGAAACCGATCCAAATAATTGCTGCGCTGCTCTATTGCTTGACGTTGATCCTATTGCTTTAGTGAAAAAAAAAGGACGTTCTGATGATAGTTTCGTTCTTGGGCAATATGTTAATGATCGTCCTTATGTGGCCTCTTCATTTTTGAGTATGGCTATTGCCAAAGTCTTCAACCAAAGTTTGAAAGGACTGTGCAAAGAAAAGCCAGAACTTCTATCTGAACCTTGGCCTTTCGAAGTATGTATAGCCGCGTTACCTTGTCAGAGCAAGACTGGAAAGGATTTAATAAAAAATCTTTTAGAGCCTCTAGGCTACCAACTCACTATAAATGAATATCCATTGAATGAAAAAAATCCAGATTGGGGCAACGCTCAAACCTACACAGTTACACTTAAAAAGACTTGTTTTTTGAAAGACTTGCTCTCTCACTTATACGTACTCATTCCAGTGCTGGACAACCAAAAACATTATTGGGTTAGCGAAGATGAAATTGAAAAATTGCTAAAGCATGGAGAAGGATGGCTTTCTAATCATCCAAGTAAAGATTTAATTGTTTCAAGATATCTTAAGCGTCAAAGGGATTTGACTGATGAAGCCCTGACGAGATTACGTGAGGAAGAGGGACAGCAAATAGATATAATCGAACGAGTTCATGCAAATGAAGAAGAAAAGCTCGAAAGTGGATTGTCTTTACATTTACAAAGAATGCAAGCCGTGTTGAATGTCTTAAAAGAGCATCAAGTTAACTCTGTAGTCGACCTTGGATGCGGAGAAGGTATTCTTATTAAAAATCTCTTATGTGATTCTTCATTTAGCCACATTCTTGGTGTCGATGTTTCATATAAACAGTTAGGACGTGCAAAACAAAAGTTGAATCTAGACCGTTTACCTCCCTTGCAAAGGAAAAGAATAGACCTTATTCAAGGATCGCTCAATTATACGGATAAACGCATTCAAGGCTTTGATGCAGCCACACTTATTGAAGTTATCGAACATCTTGACGTTTCTAGGCTGTCTACATTGGAATACGTTGTTTTTGGTGACGCAAAGCCAAAGCTTGTCACCATTACAACCCCAAATGCCGAATATAATGTTAAATTTGAGGAGCTGCCAGCAGGGACATTTCGTCATAAAGACCATAGATTCGAGTGGACAAGGAAGGAATTTCAAACATGGGCCGAAAAGATAGCAAATCGCTATGGTTACTCCGTCAGTTTTCAGGCTATAGGTCCTGTCGATGAAAATCTTGGCGCCCCTACACAAATGGGCGTTTTTATTAAACAATAAATAGCAGAATCCGTACTTCCTATGGAACAAAATATCATAAAAATACCTGAGTTATCTCTCATCCTCCTCGTGGGAATTTCGGGCTCAGGAAAATCAACATTCGCCCAAAAGCATTTTAAACCTACTGAAGTAATTTCAAGCGATTATTGCCGTGCCCTTGTCTCTGATGACCCAAATGACCAGTCCGCGACGAATGATGCTTTTGACGTTCTGGCTTACATTGCTTCCAAACGCTTAGCAGCTGGCAAGTTAACAGTGATTGATGCGACCAATGTCCAACCAGATTCCAGAAAAAACTTACTTAACTTAGCTAAGGATTTTCACTGCATTCCTGTGGCAATTGTGATTAATACTTCCGAAAAATTATGCATCGAACGCAATAAAAAAAGAGCAGACAAGAATTTTGGAGACCATGTTATTAAACAGCAAAGCAATCAACTCAAACGCTCCCTTCAACATCTCAAAAAGGAAGGCTTTCGGGATGTTTATAAGCTTGAAACTTTAGAGGAAGTCGAATCAGCTGTTATCCAAAGAGTAAAATTGTGGAATGACCTTAAACATGAACATGGAGCTTTTGATATCATTGGAGATATCCACGGCTGTTTCGAAGAACTTTCAGAACTTCTCAAGACTCTTGGATATGTCATCCACCACGACAGCAAATATATTGTAAGCAATCCACACGGACGAAAAGTAATCTTTTTAGGAGATCTTGTTGACCGAGGACCTAATACCCCTGCTGTGCTAAAATTAGTCATGGATATGTCAGAAGCAGGTATCGCTTTATGCGTACCTGGTAATCATGATATAAAATTGATGCGAAAACTCAAAGGTCAAGATGTCAAGGTAGCTCATGGCATGCAAGACTCCTTGGAACAATTGGAGCGAGAGTCCAAAGATTTCATTCAACGAGTGATTGGTTTTATTGATGGCTTAGTTAGCCATTATGTGTTGGATGATGGTAAACTGGTTGTCGCCCATGCTGGTATGAAAGAAAGTTATCAAGGACGCGGTTCAAAAACGGTGAGAGAGTTTGCGCTCTATGGCGAAACGACTGGTGAAACAGATGAGTATGGTCTACCCGTCAGATATGCTTGGGCTAATGAATATAGGGGTAAGGCCATTGTGGTTTACGGTCATACACCCATGCCAGCTTCAGATTGGTTAAATAATACAATCAATATAGATAACGGCTGCGTTTTTGGTGGAAAATTGACGGCGTTGAGATACCCTGAAAACGAGTTAGTATCTGTGGTTTCAAAACAAGTATATGCCAAACCAGTAAAACCGCTTTTAGTTGAAGTTTCTGATCATAAAGTTCGTTTGGGGAACGATATTTTAAGCTTAAGCGATATCTTGGGTAAGAGAATCGTTTCAACTCGTTTACATAATAATGTGACTATTCTTGAAGAAAATTCGATAGCCGCTTTAGAAGTGATGAGTCGCTTTGCCATCAATCCCAAATTACTCATCTACTTACCCCCCACAATGTCCCCTACTGAAACAAGCGATGATCCCAAATATTTAGAACATCCCAATGATTCCTTCAGATTCTTTCGAAAAAACAGAATATCCAAAGTGATTTGTCAAGAAAAACATATGGGTTCAAGAGCTATTGTGATTATCTGTAAAGACACAAATGTTGTTAAGACCCGCTTTGGGGTTGATGAAGAAAGAATTGGTATTTGTTACACTAGAACCGGAAGAAATTTTTTTACAGATACTCAAATAGAATCTCAATTTTTGAATAAAGTTCACGGGGCCGTTGAAAAAGCTGATCTATGGGCAAAATTGAATACTGATTGGATTTGTTTGGATTGCGAATTAATGCCTTGGTCGGCAAAAGCTCAGGAGTTAATCAAAGAACAATACGCTTCTGTTGGTGCAGCAGCGCAATCGAGCTTATCGATGACTGTACAACTGCTTGAAAAGGCGCTTAAAAAGAACCCTGAGGTTGCTGATCTTTATTCAAAATTTACCAATAAATTAGAAATGGTCGATGATTACATTCGATCATATGAACGATACTGCTGGCCAATCACATCTATCGAAGACTATAAATTAGCTCCATTTCATATTCTTGCAAGCGAAGGCAATGTCCATGTAGAAAAGGATCATGGCTGGCACATGGATGTAATCAGCCAGCTTGTTGCAGCAGACAGTTCGCTTTTTAAGGAAACTCAATCCAAGATCGTTCATATCGAAGATACTCAAAGCTGTGAAGAGGCGGTGAATTGGTGGTTACAACTAACTGAACAACAAGGTGGTGAAGGTTTTGTTATTAAACCTTATGATTTTACTGTGGTTGGTACTCATGGATTAATTCAGCCAGGTCTTAAGTGTCGCGGACGTGAATATTTAAGGATTATTTATGGTCCCGAATATTCGGTTCAGGAGAATTTAGAGCGCGTTAAAGTCAGAAATGTTGCAAAAAAGCGTTCCTTAGCCCTTAGAGAATATGCATTAGGCATTGAAGCATTAGAAAGATTTGTCAAACGAGAACCTCTTTATAAATGCCATGAGGCTGTATTTGGTATATTGGCCTTGGAAAGTGAGCCCATTGATCCACGGCTATGAAGTTCTAGATCAGTATTTATTGAAGAAGTGAAACTAAATCAGATGACATTATTACTGTAACTATTGAACAACTGCATGCTTGTCTGAAATGCAAAGAAAATGAACACCTGGAATTCAAAGAAGCTAAAAATGGCTTTGATAGCGATAAGTTAACAAAATATTGCTGTGCTCTTGCAAATGAAGGTGGAGGACATATCATTTTAAGCGTTTCAGACAAACAGCCCGAATCATTGTCGGCAGTCACGCATGTTCCAACTTAGAAAAAACCAAGTCAGATTTAATCACAAGATTACATTTACGTATTAAAGGAGAACCTGATTTCTCCGCTCAAATTTGTCCACAAGCTCGCTTTGAAGACCTTGATTTGGAAGCCATAAAACATTTTCGAGATTTTTGTGTGAAAAATCTCCATTTTTTAATAACGAAGCAAATGCATAATAATAAGAATACAATTATCGAATCAGAGCGCTTAGTATTGAGGCAATGGTGTGAGAAAGATTTAGAGCTTTTTGCAGAGCTCAATGCCGATCCGAGGGTAATGGAATTTTTTCCTGCCACTTGGACTCGAGAAGAAAGTAATACATCACTGCAATCTGCTCACGATCATATTGAAAAATATGGATGGGGGAAATGGGCCGTTTTTCTCATAGAAACGGGTGAGTTCATAGGAAGAATTGGTTTAGAAGAAGTGGACTTTGAAGCATCTTTTTCACCAAATATTGAGTTAGGATATCGGCTTGCCTACAAGCATTGGGGAAAGGGCTATGCATCAGAAGGTGCAAAAGCAGCGCTTGGCTACGGATTCAAGCAATTTCATTTTAACGAGATTGTGGCCTTTACTCCCATTCATAATCTGCGTTCTCAAATTGTTATGAAACGCATAGGTATGCAGCACGATCCTAAGGACGATTTTAATCACCCAAAACTACCAAAAGAACACAGATTGAGCAGACATGTTCTTTATCGACTTACGCTAAGCGAATACAACATGCAATTAATATGAAGAGAGAAGCTAACCAAATTTCAATTCTAATAGTTGATGATGATGAAATATTTTCACGATAATATTCCTGTTTTTGTTGCCCATTCCTGCATACGGTGGCGTGTCCACAAAATTTAATTTCATTTCCTGGTAGCGTAAAAAACCTTAAACGAAGATTAGCTCTCTAACTTGAAAGTACAAATCCAGTTTCGGATAAATTCATTTCCATATTGACCGACGGTCGGTCAACGTGTATTATAGATTCAAAACTCAAAACATGGAGAGATTTATGAGTCTTTTTAATGCAATTTATACTTTCAGCAGTTGTCGATTAACACAACCCATTCAAGAAGAAGCGGTTGTGTCTATAGAGATAAATAATCAGAATATCACAACAAGATGGTTAAAGTGGATGGTATCTCTACCTATACGATTTATGCATGGTACTTACAATGAATTATCCTTGATCTATTACAGAAGTATAAACGAAGTTGTTACTAAACAAATTTACAGCGGCAATTCAATTAATGCTCTTCAGTTTCTGTTCAATAAAAATGGACATATCCTCTCATCAAAATGGGCTATCTCAGCCTTATCAAAACATTATCGTAATGACCCTTCAGGATATTTTGAGACAGATGAAGACAATGCTTTCCTCCATTTATTAAGAGATCTTTGTCCAGGTGTTGCGGTGGATCGCAATTCATTTCTATTAACTTGCTCAAAAGATCATGTAAGGAGTTATAAGAGACCATTATTGGATTACATTAAAGAAAGTCAAATTCATCAGCTAAGACCCAAAATTGACGATGTTGTGACACTAGTTTTGGATGCTTACGCAGAAAAGGGTTCTTTTTCTGCCAAACGCTTTGCAGAAACTTATACTGTGGCTGTTTTGGCACGTGTGTTTTTAAGTCATCCAGGCACTATGGATGATTTCCAACAAATCGGAAAGGGTGCATCTTTTGCAGCGAGTTACCAATTCATAAAAAAGTGGGGGCGTCCTTCTGAAAAACATATCCAACGGTATAATTCTGCTTTAGATACACTGCGCTCAGCCATTAGTCAAAGCAGTGGCGACTTTATCGTTGCTTTAGAGAAGAAGGATTTTTCAAAGATTCAGTTGGCTGGAATGTTGATGCTCATTTATCTCGCCGGTTCTGAAACGACATCTTCAGCTTTACAATATATCTTATGGCGTCTAGGTCAAAATCCCAAATTGCAAGAAATCATTCGAAAGGATAACGCTTCTCTTTCAAGTGAACGCGAATCAAAATTAAATAGTTTTATCGCTGATTGCTTCAGTAACTATACGTCGGTACCTTTCTTTTCACGTACAGCGAGTAAGGATATTGTATTTATGGTTGAGCATGATGGAACAAGCTGGGAGTATCCTATCTCTAAGGGGGAAACCATCATTGCTGCACCACTTCTTGCTGGAAGCTCAATATTCAATGAAAATGTCCATTTTTGTCCTGGACAGTGGCTTGCAAAAGCTGAAATCAGCCGTATGATTGGGGCACTTCTTAGCCGCTATGAAATTGAATCTTTTCCCAAAAAAAATGAATTGAGTACAATTCCTGGACATTCGTTCCTTAGAGTTGAACCTGTGGAACTGACATTAAAAAAAATATAAAAGATTCACATAGGCTTTAAAAGTTTCATTTATGGCAAGAGTCGTCAAAAAAGCCTCTGAAAGAAGGGCAGATATTATTAATGCTGCCCGTTTTTTATTCTTAAAGAAAAAATATGATCAAACCTCCATTCAAGACGTAATGGAGGTTCTTAACATAGCCAAAGGGACCATTTACCATTACTTTAAGTCCAAAGAGGAAATTCTTGAGGCAGTAGTTAAAGATATAGTTGAGGGCAACTTTATCAAGATGCAAGCGTGTATCAAAAACACTAAAGGAGATGCGCTGCAAAAAATGCAGGCCTTGGTTGAAACGGGCCACATTGCCAAAGATAACCAGTTTATTTTGGACCAACTTCATGAAACAGGCAATGAAGCCCTGCATCTGCGTTTGTTTGCTGCTACATTGGTTACGAACGCCCCTTTATATGCTATAGTCATCAAACAAGGCTGCGAGGAAGGAATTTTCAAAACAGATAATCCGTTGGAGTGTGCAGAATTTATTCTTTCAGGTTATCTTTTTATGACTGACAAGGGGATCTATCCGTGGTCAGATGAAGATGTATCAAGACGTATGCTTGCTTTCCCGAGATTAGTCGAACAGACCCTTAACGCGCCCCTAGGATCTTTTCAATTTCTGGTCAGAACTTTTGCTTCTTAATGCAAATACGCAAAGTATGATATGGGGCCAGACCTGGCTGAAAAAACTGATCTAAAATTATGCTGCAGCCCTCTCTAAAATCCCAAAAGCTACCCGAAAGAGGGGCTGCTGTTTTTGAACCTGATGCATTAGCTGAAATCTATAGAATGACAAAATGGTATCCCTACTTTCTTCAAGAGTGGGGTTATCAATCATGGAATCATGCAAAAGCAAGTCCCATTAGCTTAAAGGTAGTTCAAGACGCCACAAGTATGGTCATTCCGCGCTTGGATAAGAGTTTTTAAAGAGCGATTTCAGAAGGAAGACTGCTTTCATCTTCTTACACACCCAGAAAAGAGCATTCTAACTATATGCCTATGATGAACAGGCTAGAAGAAATTTTTAATGAGTTTTGCGTAAGCTCTAAGATAAAATATGAATACAACTGTAATGTGTATTGTGGAAAGTTAAAATAGCTAGGGCTATTGGAGTTAATTACTCCGAGGAGTACTTTTAGGACTAATTTCTATAAAAAAATGCGTAATCTGCCTGTTTGCAATATATATAAATGGCGGATTAACACATGATTTGTGTTTAACCCGCGCGAGATGAGAATGCTTTTAGCCGAAAAAATAATTCTGGGTATATTCATAGTGCTATTTTACCAAGGCCCCCTTCTTTCAGCGTCAATAAAAGTCCTTGCTGAGGATGTTCCTACAACACGTTCGATGAGAGAACTATCTTTAAGAAAAAACTCCGAAGCTAACCCAACCACAATACAATTCGAGCTGATGCCCTATGAAGCTATGATTGAAAAGGCTGATCTCGATCTTTTTGGGGGAAGCGGAATTTATGATCTAATCTTGCAATACAATACTGCGCTTGCAAGCTACATTTCACACAATGTTGTGATATCTCTAGCAGAACTTAAAGCAAAATTTCCAAACCAACTGGTCAAAGGGTTTTTTCCATTTGAGGTAGATCTTTTTCAAAACTGCTGGAAAGAAGTGGGTTGGTATCAAGATGCTGCAGGAGTTGATATAGAAGCTTACGCAATCCCCTTTACAGCAAATACTATGATTTTAGCCTACAATAAGGAGCTTTTTTCTAACGAAACTTATAAACGACAATACTGGGATATATACAATGTCGATCTTGCTTCGCCGAAAACCTGGCAAGAGTTTAAGAGAATTGTCGCTTTTTTTCATCGTCCGGATCAAAAAATTTATGGGATTTGCCTACAAGGGGCCCCTTATTTCATCTATCATGAATGGGCCAATTTTGCTTATAGCTTTGGAGGCGGTCTAATGAAAAAAAGATGGGGGTGGGAAGATAGCAAAGCAGTTCAATGTATCCTAAATGCTCCAGAAACAATTCAAGCGACACAATTCTATGTAGAGCTAAAAAAATACGATGCATCCAATGATTTTTATAAGACAGACGCGATGACCCAAGTAGAAGTACTGAAAGAGAAAAATTGTGCCTTAGCATTAATATGGAGTGATGTTGCATATTCCTTAGCATATGAGAATGGAGAGATAAGTGAAAAGTATGATTTTGCGCCAATTCCCGGGCCAGTTTCAATGCTTGCTGGCGGCAGTTTTTACATAAATCGTCAAGGAAAGAATGTCGAATCGGTCATGAAATTTGTTCTTGATCAAATGCAAAAAGAAACGCAGGTGATACTTATGAAAAATGGTTTATGCTCTCCCTTAAGAAGTATTTACGACTTTGAAGAAATACAAAAAATTCCATATGCAAATGCCCTTAAAACATCTCTAGAGAAAGGTATTTATATGCTCGAAGCGGGGCACAATAGTGATCATATAATTAGGAATATGTCCAAGATTCTGCAAAATCTTGTAATGAATTCAAAGAATGGGACGATAGACCCACAGACTATAGAAATAGCCTTTCAAGATCACGACCTTTTACAGTACCTCAAATCCCAATAAATCATCGTCAGTATCTGAGCATCTCGGCTCTTTCTGTAAGAGACACTCTAAAATGGAGACTGGATCTTTTCGACATTCTTATTTGAAAATAAATACTCTAGCAGATTAAACCTATCTGATAGGTAATATCACCGATTAAATAGGTATTTGTCTATATCCTTTTGAGTGCTGATTTTAATTATGCCTAAAAAAGCATATTTTCCCAAGGTAAAAATAAAGACCTGAAATGACTTTGAAATTTATACGCGTTTATTCTCGATTTCAGGTATAAACGGGTATAAATAGGAATAAATGCATGGATCGTATCAAAAACCCTTTCTCCCCTGGCGCTGGCGCGCCACCACCTGAATTAGTTGGAAGAGACCCAATTCTTGAAGAAGCCGCCATTCTTTTAGGGCGCATCAAACGAAAACGGCCTGAAAAAAGCATGCTACTTACAGGACTTCGGGGTGTAGGAAAAACAGTTCTACTAAATGAAATTGAACACAAAGCAAGGGAAGAAGGCTATCGAACAATTTTAATCGAAGCTCATGAAGGTAAAACATTGGGAGCATTAATTGCGCCTCATCTTTGGAAGCTGCTTTTTGAATTGGATCGGATTGCTGGTCTTGGCAATAAAGTTAAACGTGGCTTATCTGTCTTACGCAGCTTCATTTCAGCTCTTAACGTAACAGTTAATGATGTCACAATTGGTTTAGATATTGAACCCGAAAGAGGGGCAGCTGATAGTGGAGATTTGGAAATCGATCTTCCTAATCTTTTTGTAGCTCTTGGAGAGGCTGCTGAGGACCGTAAAAGTGCCATTGCAATTTTTATCGATGAAATTCAATATTTCTCTCAAAAAGAGCTTGGCGCGTTAATCATGGCGATGCACAAAATACAGCAACGTCAACTTCCTTTAGTCCTATTAGGAACCGGCTTACCAATTTTACCGGGATTAGCAGGAGACTCCAAATCGTATGCAGAAAGGCTTTTCAACTTCCCCGATATTGGAGCATTATCAGAAACTGATGCCGCCAAAGCTCTAAATGACCCTGCTCAAGTCGAAGGGGTTGTTTTCGAACCTGATGCTCTAGCTGAAATCTATAGAATGACAAAAGGATATCCCTACTTTCTTCAAGAGTGGGGTTATCAATCATGGAATCATGCTAAAGCAAGTCCAATTACCTTAAAAGTCATTCAAGAAGCGACAAACATGGTCATTCAGCGCCTGGATAAGAATTTTTTCCGGGTTAGATTTGATCGTCTAATTCCAAGTGAGAAGAATTTTTTAAGAGCGATGGCTGAGCTGGGTCCAGGTTCTCACAGAAGTGGGGATATTGCGGATATCTTAAATTTCAAAATAACAAGTCTTGCCCCTGTTAGATCAAAATTGATTAAAAAGGGAATGATCTATAGCCCTGCTCACGGTGAACTAACTTTTACAGTTCCTCTTTTCGATGAATTCATGGTTAGAGCCATTCCGAATTTTAAATAAGACATCCTTTTTAGAACATTCTGAGATGCTACTAAATTCTTTGGTGGTATCTCAGAAAATCATTCACTCAACATTTTTCTGAACAAGAGATAACCTCAATAGCCATTCCATTTCTGTGGACCAACCTTGGACCAAACAGGGACGACAAACCAATCAAAGTCACCTCAAATGGCGATAGACTCTTAAAAAAAGATGGGTTATCCTGCTCTCGTGTCAGCTACTGTGAGATGCAGTGACTTTGCTCGGATAAGGCGCATTCGTAATGCGAAGGTCGCAGGTTTGATTCCGGCTTTGGGCATCTTCCTCACATGCTTGTGCGATGGATTTTTCTTAATGGAATGGGCCGTATAAGTTAGCGCTCGCGGTGAACGCTCTCAAACGGGGTTAGCTACTTGCTGCTCCTAGCGCACTTTTAACATCTGTCTCATTTTCTTCTAAGTCTGCTAGTAAGGCTTGGAGGTATTTATCAAGATTTTCCATAGAGTGCAATTCTTTGAGCTCAAACCATCCAAATTCAGTGTGTTCTTCACTCAATCGCAATTCACCTTCTGCCTCACCAATATACGTCAGTCTCACAACATGTTTTTCACTATTAGGAATGATATCCTGAGCACCAACTAAACGTGGATTGTTCTTTAGTCTTAAATTAGTTTCTTCCATCACTTCACGTTCTAAATTATCTATGAGGGTTTTTCCGGGGTCAATACGTCCTCCAGGGATATCCCATTTTTGAAGCACATCTTTATATTTTTCAGCAGAACGGCAAATCAAAAGAAATTTACCTTCATTATTTTTTAATAAGACTTTTACTCCAACTTGTAGATGCATGGTTCTTTCCTCTATCTATGAATGCGCGAAAGCTCGGCTCTTTAAGGCCGAGAAAAGACTAACAAATTGTAAAGTGGAAAACACTAAGTATTTTTTACAACTTCTTCAAAACGTTTTTTTGAACAGAGAAAACGACCTAATGGATCCGGTTTACTCATCTTCTCTTTTTGATCGAGGGGCAAATGATCTAAAAACTGGTCATTGTATGCTAACAGATAACGTTGTTCTTCGAAATAAGCCTGTCCACACAAAGTATGGTCGGTCAACATTTTCAGATGACTCTTGTTGAAATTTGGAATGAGTCGACTAATTTTATTAATAATTGCCATAGAATTTTGAAGAGCCTCTAAATTGCATACATTAAATTTATTGGGGTCACCTCGACTTGTTAATGCTTCTCTTCCTATAATTCCGTAAAGATAATCTGGTGAAAATATCCCTAAAGATTTAATAAACTCCAATATTTCAATAATTGTGTGTGTGTTAGTATTGATTATTGCAGATTCAAGAAAATCATCTAAAGAGAGGTAGTGACTTATCCCTGAAGATTTAATTAATTTATACCGTTCATCAATTTCACTACAATCTTTCTTCCATATTATCCCATTCACATAATCGCATAAACGTTCATCTAACCTATTAGCATCTTTAAGGAACTGTTTTTCTACGGACAAACACCTGTCAAAAACTTTTATGCAGTTCTGGTTACTTGCAATTGTTTCATAGATCTGTTGCAAAGGCTTTATTTTTTCTTTCACTTCTGAAGGTAAATTTTCCAAACCATCTCTTTTATCTCTTAAAATAATATCAATTGCCTGTAATAATATGGGTATCTCATTTTTACTCTTGAACATAGAAAATAATACATTAGATGTTCTAACAATCGTATTTACTTCTTCTTTTACACTGTATAAATTGTCTACAGAAGCAATTAGCATGCCCATAAAATTAACTCCCACTCGTTAATAAAAACTAAATTCATACTCTTATTACCACATAAATCCAGCAAAAACCCATCCCATTTTAGTCAGACATGCAAAGGTCAGTCGTGACTTATCGGCTAATTTAATTTGTCCTTCTTCAATGGTGGGTATTGTATATTTAAAAATTAAAAATTAGTCAATAAATCACGTGTGCCACCTTAAAGAAGACTGAAATTCGCAATTGGAAGTATGCCAAATAATACATCGTTTGTTTTGGAAACACAATTTAGAGAAATACTATTTTCAATTAATGGATACTTGCAAGGAGCTATTCCAATTCAAGGTGTTCATACCAGAGTTCACAAGGATCAATTTGAATATAATCAAAAGAGGTTCTTTTACGTTTTTCTCTATTCTATCCTTATCCATCCAGTAATATTAGAGCCTTGGCAATCATAGTTAGGATAATCCTTTTCTATTTTGAAACGTCTGTTTCACCGTTATAACGGTAATTATGTAAACAAATTAGTAAATTTAGTGACATATATTTTTAAAAGACCTATTTTTACTGATATAGCAGCAAAATATGGTGTTTTATATATGGACGCTTCTCAAATAGCAGCAATTATTCGCTTTCACCGCAAAAAGGGAGGACTAACTCAAATTGAGCTTGGGAATCTTGCTGGAATTGGAAAAACTGTTGTTTTTGACATCGAAAAAGGCAAGTTGACTGTTAGATTAAGCTCACTGTTAAAAGTTATGCATGTATTAAACATCAAAATGGAATTTCAAAGCCAACTAATGCTGTTATTCAAGGAGAAGCTCAATGAAAAAAGCTAAAGTATTTGTGGATGGCATACCGGCAGGAGAACTCCATGAAATTGAGCGTGGAAAAAAATACGTTTTCATCTACTTGAAAAATTATAATGGTCAGTCTGTTTCTCTAGAAATGCCACTGACGAAAGAACTTTATGAATATGATCGATTTCCACCTTTTTTTGAGGGCTTATTACCTGAGGGGATAATGTTGGAAGGCTTATTGAGACAAACAAAGATTGATCGAAAGGACTTAATGTCTCAGCTTATTGCTGTCGGAGGAGACGTTGTGGGAAATGTAACCATTGAGGCATTGAAATGAATCGATGCCCTATCACCTATGAATTATGTGGAGATCAAAAATATTCACCCAGCGGCTTGAAACTATTATCTAGATCTTTGAAGCATTTAAATGATCTCCCTTATACACCGCTTGAGCTTGTTCAAATGGCGGCTCAATTAACTTCAAAGCTATCAATCCAAGGCGTACAACCTAAACTTAGCGTCATTCTTAATATTAAAAATGAAGAATTTGAAATTGTAGAATATGGTGGAAAATACATCATTAAACCGCCACATCAAATATACGCTGATCTACCTCAAAATGAAGACCTTACCATGCGGTTAGCCAAATCGGTAGGTATAGACGTTCCTCTTCATGGTATGGTTTACAATATTGATGGCTCATTAAGTTATTTTATTAAAAGATTTGATAGATCTAACAACAAAAAAATCGCAATTGAAGACTTCTCTCAACTTCTTGGGTATGATAGAGAAACCAAGTACGAAGCGAGCATGGAAAAAGTAGCTTCAGTTATAGAAAAGCATTGCACATTTCCACTCATAGAAAAATTAAAGCTATTTAGACTTGTGATTTTTAGTTTTCTGGTCGGTAACGAAGATATGCATTTGAAAAATTTTTCTTTGATAAGAAAAAATAACTTGGTCGAATTAAGCCCTGGTTACGATCTCATAAACACTACGATTGCTATGAAGACTGTAGAGGAATTAGCCTTACCACTTAAAGGTAAAAAAAGTAATTTTACGAAGGAGATTTTTTTTGTATATTTTGGAATTGATAGGTTAAAACTACCCGAAAAAGTATTGGAAGATGAATTTTTAAAGTATAAATCATCTCAAAATAAATGGTATGAAATAATCAAAAGTAGTTTTTTACCGGACGCTATGCAAAAAAAATATATAAATTTAATTGTTAGCCGATGGCAAAGGCTCGAGGTCTGATTCAGCTTTTATCTCTTGGTATTTTCACAGTGCTGACAGATATCAGTCAAGGATTGTTAGGGATTCTAAAAATGATTTATCTTCACTCCTGGTTCAGACATTTAAGAAAATTCTATGCGGAAATAGTCATGAAAAATTGTCTAAGGGCAGTTTTAAGACCACATCTCTTTTAACAGTATTGATAATGTCATGCTTTGTGGTCATTATAAAGCTTAAACCAATATTTAAATCTTTAAGCAATTTAATCTTTCACATCTAATGTTAATAATTATTTTAATTGCATTTTAAAACGTCTTTCTCCATCTTTTGACGAAAAATCACTTTAACAAAAGGCTAAATATGAATTTTTTTTAGTTACTTTTTTTTGATGATTTGCCTTTCTTTTGGTAATGTCCATTCTTCAGAAGTTGAAAGTGAATATAATGACTCAAGTATCCAAAAGATTATTGCATGTGAAGACGGTATATATTTATCCATTTTAGATAATTGGTTTAAAGTAGATGCACTTCAATCAACTCCTAACGGGATCATTGTACTGCACCAAGGAAACTGGACAACCCTTCATGAATTGAATGGATTTTTTGTATGGACATGTTCAATTTGTGGTTGTAAAAATGTTCAGGAAGCTATGATTTGCAGAAATATTGACAATCACCAAAAATGAAAGTATTACTTTTATTTCTAATATTTTTCACGACCTCTCTAAGGGGAGGTGTGATAAATGACATGTTAGAGAAGATTTCTCCTGAAGAAATTTTTTACATGAAGGAGTTTGTTAAAACAAACTTTAGATGGAATCAAGCAGCTTATACTCTTTATTTTTCAAATAAACCTGTTAGTCTTTCTGTTGGGATAATTGAATGTCCGAACATGTTATTAGAGGATAGACTTTGGTTAAAAGGTTTTAATTACTTTGTAAAGAATAATTTTCATTCAAAAGAATTTTCAGAAAATTTCATTTGTAATTGGTACGAAACTACTAATGAACATTTCACAGTGATTGATTTGTTTATCATAAACAAAAAATCATTAAAACATTGTTTAAAAATAAAATCAAACCTATTTAAGTCCATTCTGGGAGAAGATTTCAATTATGAATCGTTTATTTTACAACTAGAAAACCAGCAACCTCTTGAAAAAATTATCAAACATAGTCAGGTATTATTAGGAGTATTACTAGGCTTTGGGGAAGAAAGTTCAATAGCCTTTGAAAATCATCAAAAGCAAAAATGGGGACATTTCTTTTTACGCACCGATGTTTACGCTGTAATTTCGCCTACACCCCCTATAGATTGCCCATGCGAGCCAATAGCATTTATGGGAAATCCCACCTCTTCCGAAGTATTAGATCTAGTTTCAATCTATAAAAAAGAAATGGAAATCTTCTGGGATATCTATCAAAAAAAAGATCCATTAATATTTTTTCTTGAAGGAATTTGTGAAGCAGATATTGATTACTTACCTATTAGCTTTTATTCAAGATGGAAATCGGGAGTAGAATTTTCTTATTTTGTTATAAACAATCCCCTTTCCGTAAATTTCAAATAACAGCTGAAAATGATTTGTATTTCGGATAACCCTTTATGAAATACGTCTTAGGCAGCAAGAAGTGGCATTCGGTTACCTAGAGCGATGCTATAGGTTAGATTAAGTGAATACATTGAGATGTTATGTAATGTTCATGGCCACAATTCTATTTTGCGAAGCAAACGCGATTTATTGTCGCACTCCTATACTAGGACAGGTTTAGGCATTTATGGCACATCTCTTGCAGATAGATACTGACAGTTTAAATTATTAAGGATTATGAAGGAATTTTCACAAAATTAACACATTAACCTGATCACTATTTTTTATTCCATAGAGTAGGTGCTTTTTTATAATTTTAATAACTTTATAAAAATAAAATTATTAAGTTTATAATAAAGAACAGCTAACGATTAATTAACAGAGGTTAATTATGAGTGGGATAAGTGGGATTTCTAAACAAGTAGACGTATCACTTCCTGTACACTCATCACTCGTATCCACACCTTACACTAGGTCATTTAACTCAGAACAACTAAATACAATAAAAAGCATCTTTCAAAATGTTAATTTGGAATGCAAGGCTTCCAAAAAACTCGAATTGATTAAATTATTAACCCATAATAGCCAATACGCAAAATATATTCTCAAAACTGAACCGCAAACAAGTGGTAACCAAGTTAGCTCTTTGATCAATGATCTGCTACTTCCGGAGATATTATATCCCATCGTGGACCGTCTTACTGAAGAAAGTGAAAAGGATATTTTTGGAAATATTGTGAAATTAAACGATGACCAAGAGAGGCAGCTTCTTTGCCTGGAAGAATATAAAGATCTTGACCAAGCAGACAAAAAACTGATTAAAAAATTAGGCCTCCCCACTTTAGAGGGTGAGGAAGCTGTTGCGATTCTTAAATGTTTATTAGCCAAAACACCCAGGAAACAAATTGTTAATGCTGTCGTTGTAGCAGCAATTAACCGCTATAAAATTCCATTAACGCGACTAGGGTTTGATAAATTAGAAGGTTTGAACGCTACTTTCGGGGAATTTTCTACAGATCTTAAATATTTTTCTTTCGTTTCGGTAAGACGTATAAGTACAGAAAGTATCAAAGACATTCTTAGAAGCTTTCCGAATCTGGAAAGTTTGACTCTTATGAATTGCAACATCACCTCTTCCAATGGTTTGGAGGGTTTGGGTCAGCTTCAGAAGCTACAGGAAGTGATATTAAACAATAATTCTTTAGGGGAATTTCCTCATGAGATATGTACTCTTCCAAACCTAAGAGTATTGGATTTATATAATAACAATATTGAAAGTATTCCTTCTGAAATTCGCAATTTACGCCATTTGGAAAGTCTCAATTTATCATTAAATAAGTTAACTGAACTTCCTGCAGAGCTGTGCCATTTAACAACGCTAAAGACCTTGGAATTGGCATCGAATAAGCTGACCTCGCTACCTGCTAGCTTTGAGGGGTTGTCCCATTTAACAAAGCTTATTTTAACGACCAATAAGTTCCAGCGTATTCCAACGGAAGTCTACGGCCTAAAAAATTTAAAGTGTTTGAATCTTCGCAATAATGAAATCTCAAATACTTACTACAATAGAGCTGTGCATGTAATAAGTAACGTGTTCGCTTTTTTTAAGTTGGAATCCTCGTTGAAAAATGAGATTGAAAACCTTCCAGAATTGGAAGAGTTAGATCTTTCAAAAAACAAACTGACTTATGTTCCTACAGGTATTGGAGGATTAACAAATCTAAGAAAACTCGTTCTTGAAAATAATTTATTGAAGGATGTTCCCAGTGAGGTGGGTAAACTAAATAAACTTGAAAGTCTTTCGCTTTTAGGAAATAAAGAGCTTTCTCTGCTCCCTCCTGAGATGGGGAACTTAGCTTCCTTAAGTGAACTGATTCTTTCACAAACAAGCCTAAACAACTTTCCTGTTGAAATTTTCAAGCTTTCCAACTTGGAAATCCTATGGATGGAATGGTGTGGGCTAAAGGAATTGCCGTCTGAAATAGGAAAACTTCAAGCCCTCAAAAAGCTAAATATTGGAAATAATCAGCTTACATCGCTCCCTAAAGAATTAGGAGAATTAAGGAATCTGACAAGACTTAGGTTGATGAGCAACAAGCTGGAAAGACTTCCGGATGAGTTCCGTCAACTTTCCAAATTAGAAAAAGTATTTCTTCAATACAATCAGTTAAAATCCTTACCGGCAGGTTTAGAGCTGTTAGACAAGGTTAAAATCCTGAATTTATTTGGAAACGCCTTTGAGGAGCTGCCTAAAGAGCTCACGGCTCTTACCGGTTTGGAAAAATTGGAGATGAGCAAAAATAAGATAAAGACAATTCCAATTGAAATAGGAAAGCTGAGCAATCTTCGGGAACTTTATTTGAAATACAATCAAATAGACAAGCTTCCCAATGAAATAGGCTTATTAAATCAATTAGTTATCTTTTCATTGTATGAAAATAATCTTTCATCCTTACCTACTGAGGTGGGCGATTTAACTAAACTTGTAAGTTTTGATTTAGGAAATAATAACTTTGAATTATTTCCTGAAGGATTGTGTAGTCTAAAATCCTTAAAAAGTCTTTATCTAAGTAATTGCGAGCTCAAATCTATCCCTGAAAATATTAGAGAACTACAAACTTTGGAGAGATTGGACTTAAGTGTGAATCTACTAGAATCTTTGCCTGAGGGTCTTGGGTTAATACCCTCTTTAATGACCCTCAACGTCATTGGAAATCAGATAGAGTATATATCTGAAGCAATACTGCGAAACGTGAAGGATTTGAATTGGATATACAATTATAGAATCAGCCCCTCAGCACCTTATAAGGCTCTGAAAATAAGTGTTAACGAGAAAAATATAAACGAAAAGTTTGAGGAAATATTCCTTTTCATCGGTAAAAATATCACATCTGAACACACTGATTTAAATGTTATTTATGAAGATAGTGTCGGGTCTGATATGGGGGGATTGTCTAGAAATTTACTAACTAAAATATTTTCCTTATTTATTGCAAAGTACTTGGAACAGGGCTGGCCTATGTCAACCCACCCTGAGTCAAAGAAAGAGCTATTCACATCTGTGGGCATACTATTGGCCTTTATTTGCAGGATGGATGGAAAATTCCCCATTGGACAAGTTTTCAACAGTGAATTCTTTCACAAGATAGTCAGGGCGCCTCAGGAAATAGTAGAAAAAACTTATGAAGATCTATTACCTAGAGAATTGGGTTTTCTATTAGGTGAGGATTACAAAAAGGATCAGAAAATAGCTTCTTTTATAAACTTTGCTGAAGCGAATTCTGTGGAAGAAGCTCTGATTGAAATTCTCCCATTGGAAGAAAAGTATGCTATTCTTGGGTGTGACATTCCGGGACTGGATCCAGAGGGAAAGATAACTAAAAATAATTTGCAAATGCTTCAGAAGTTTTTCACAGAAGAACTTAGAAACGATTATAAATTCAGGGCTATGCCGATGTATTCTTTGCTCTGCGGGTTCTCTAAATTGCATCCTGTGTGGGCAAATCGCTTTATCATTGAACCTATGCAGGAACGTGTCCAAGGGAAGTTTTCCAACAAGGAAGTCGCTCAAAACTTAGCCCTTGCCGGCTGGGGTGAAGTGGCTAATGACGCCGACAGAGCAATGGCAAATGACTATTTAGGTTGGGTAATAGAATGGGTTATGGAAGTTTCGGACGCTAAAGTTAAGGCGTTATTAGTGTATGCCACAGGATCTGAGGCTTTAAGCTATAATGAAAATGGAGAACTTAAAAAGATAGTCATTGTATTGAAACCTTTTGAAGAATCCTCTGGTGCACATACATGCTCAAACCAGTTAGAATTGCCTAAGATGCTTAATAAAAACGAGGTTTACAATGAGTTGGAGGTGATGATCAAGATTGGAGGCTTTAGTATGTCCTAGTTACCCATAGTTATTAAGGGGTTATTCCTTGATTTTCATATGAGCTTATCTAATTCATATTGGGATGATAAAACTTTGCATATCCCCTTTTATTTTGATTGAGAAATCGCTGATAGATTATCCTAATAAATTGCCTGAAAGTGTGCTTTAGGTTTATCAAAAAAACATTGTTAATTAGTGTTCTCGCTATGGATACAATAAGCCCTTCTTTTATTTCCAATTATCTACTAACCAATTTTGCTGATATCGTAGTAATAAATTCATGGGGTGAAACAAGCTTTTTTTACAATCCAGGCAATCTAAGTCCTCGAGGAACCTATTTCTGTACTATCAAAGATCATGACGGAGAAAATGATAAGGCGTCAGCTTTACATCGTGACAATTTCTTCCGATTAAATTTTGGAATTTCTAAGCTCTCTTTTTTAGAACTATTTAAATCCATACCCAAGCGGCCTCCGAAAGGAGGAATAATCACTGGAACCTATGATTTTACTGAACCGGATACTTTATACCCCCATCCAGTATATGGTTGGATGTGTTGGGTTGCGATAACTAACCCTTCAGAAAGGTCTTTTAAAGAACTTGAGGGCTTATTATTGGAAAGTTATCAGTTAGTATTGCATAAACATCAGAAAAAATAAGGGTCATCGTGGGGAGAAGCTCCTCGAATGCAGTCAATTCTTGAGGAATAATCTGCCCTATCTTTATAGCAACAACGTCGTAAAAGGCACAAAAAACACAAACGTTGAAATTGCAAGTGCCCCATTGCAAACTATAGATTTGTCGTATAGAATCGATGGATAAATCGTTGCAAAGGAATGTTTTAGCTATGGCTAAACTTAATCATGAAACTATCCAATTCCTCTCCAAACTCTGCCGTATCGAATGCACAGAAGAGGAAGAGGAAAACCTACTAAAAGACTTAGAGAAAATATTAAACTATTTTGAGACTCTTCAAGTCATTGATACCGAAGGCGTTCCGCCCTGTAACCACGTTTTAGAAGATGTCGCGAATGCCTTCCGTGAAGACGAAGTCGGCGCAACTCTACCGCGTGAAGTTTTCCTAAGCAATGCCCCTTCCCATACAGGCGGCATGATCAAAGTACCTACAGTGATAAAAGGGCGGTAATACATGGCAGCACTTCACCTACTCACAGCCCGCGATCTTAGAAAAAAGTTTCTCAGCGGCGAAGTTTCAGCGGAAGAGATCGTTAAAACTTTCCTTAATCGTATTGATACATTAGATGGCCAGATCGGTGCGTTCCTTGCTGTTTTCCATCAGTCTGCCCTAGCAGCTGCAAGACGCCTGGATGCAAAGAAAGCTAATGGCGAACCGCTAGGCAAACTTGCCGGCATCCCCATCGCCCTAAAAGATAATATCCATTTCCAAGGGGAAATCACCACCTGCGGATCTAAATTCCTGACTAACTACAAAGCCCCCTTCCACGCCACAGCGACAGAGTTATTGCTGCAAGAAGACGCCATCATCATCGGCAAGACAAACTGCGATGAATTTGCGATGGGATCTTCATGCGAGAACTCCGCTTTGCAAGTGACACGCAACCCTTGGGACTTGAACCGTGTACCTGGAGGTTCTTCAGGTGGTTCTGCTGCGGCTGTTGCAGCTCGCCTCTGCCCAATAGCTCTGGGCAGCGACACCGGCGGCTCCATTCGTCAACCTGCAGGCTTGTGCGGCTTAGTCGGTTTTAAACCTACTTATGGACGTGTCTCACGTTACGGTCTTGTTGCTTACGCCTCTTCTCTAGACCAGATCGGTCCTTTTGCTGCAAATGTTGAAGACGCGGCTTTAGTGATGGAAGTCATCGGCAAGCAATGCGAAAAAGACTCTACCAGCTTGCCTGCTCCGTCTGAAGACTATCTAAGCACATTTTCTGATGATATCGCAGGATGGAAGATCGGTGTGCCTTGGGAATTCCTAGACGGTTTGCGTGCGGATGTGAAAGAAAACTTCCAGGCGTCCCTTGAAGTACTGAAACAAAAAGGTGCTGAGCTTGTCGACGTAGACCTCTCCATTCTAAAACATGCTTTGCCTGTTTATTATATCCTCGCTACTGCAGAAGCTTCCACCAACTTGGCACGCTTTGACGGCATCCGCTACGGCAACCGTTCACCTCGCGCTAAGACGCTGGATGAAGTCTACGATATGTCCAAAGAAGACGGGTTCGGTGCTGAAGTGAAACGCCGTATCATGCTGGGAACGTATGTCCTCTCCTCCGGCTATCAAGATGCTTATTACAAGAAGGCTCAGAAAGTCAGAACGTTGATGCTCCGCCGCTACAAGGAAATCTTCCGCACTTGCCAACTAGTAGCTACCCCTGTCTCCCCTACAGAAGCCTTTGGCATCGGCGCTATTAAAGATCCTTTGGAGATGTACCTAGCAGACATCTACACTATCCCGATCAACTTATGCGGACTACCTTCTGTCAGCGTCCCCTGCGGATTCACATCCAACAACCTACCGTTAGGACTGCAGCTGACCGGACCGCAAAAGCACGACCGTAACGTATTGCAAGCTGCTCATGTTTTCGATGCAGCTACCAAATATTCAAGTCATCTGCCCCCACTCGTTAAGCAAGGTTAAGATATGTCGCATCATCAAGATTGGGAAATAGTTATCGGACTAGAGATCCATGCCGAGTTGAATACTAAAAGTAAACTCTTCAGTGTAGCGCCCAACCGCTTTGGCGATGAGCCTAACACTAACATTACTGAAGTGTGCACCGGACAACCGGGTGCCCTGCCGGTGCTTAACAAAGAAGCCGTCCGCAAAGCGGTACAATTTGGCTGCGCTATCAACGCCCATATCGCCAAATTCAGCAAATTCGACCGTAAATCCTACTTCTATCCTGATAGCCCGCGTAACTTCCAGATCACTCAGTTTGATCAGCCTATCGTCATCGGCGGAACTGTCGTGGCTGAGGTGGACGGTGTGGAGAAGCATTTTGCCGTTAATAGGGTACATATAGAAGACGACGCCGGAATGCTCAAGCATTTCTCCAATTTCGCCGGGGTCGACTACAACCGTGCTGGCGTGCCTTTGGTAGAGATTGTCTCCGAACCTTGCATTCATACTCCGCATGAAGCTGTTGCTTATGCGATGGCTGTACGGGCGATATTAATGTACATCGATGCCTCTGACTGTAACATGGAAGAAGGATCTTTGCGTATGGACGCCAACATCTCTGTCCGTAAGCGTGGAGAGAAGGAATTACGCAATAAGATCGAAATAAAGAACATGAACAGCTTCTCCAATATGGAGTTAGCTCTTTATGCCGAGTCTGCACGTCAAATCCGTGCCTATGAAAACCATCCTGAAATTCCTCATCACGAGATCATCACACAAGCGACCTATCGCTGGGATCCTGAAAAGAAAGAAACTGTGATGATGCGTCGCAAGGAACAGGCAGACGATTACCGTTATTTCCCAGAGCCTGATCTCGTTCCGATAATCCTGACCGATGAATACATTGAAGAGATTCGCCAAGCTCTACCTGAGCTGCCTTTACAACGTGAAAGACGTTATGTCAACGACTTAGGCCTTTCACCGGACAGCTCGTTCATTATCGTCAGCGACAAGCCTGCATGCGAATATTTTGAAAAAGCCTTGAAGGAATGCGGCAACGCACGCAGTTTGTGCAACTGGATTATTGTTGAATTTGCCGGTAGATATAAAGACACAGGCACTTCATTGATAACTTCAGGCATCCTCCCGGAACATGTCGGTCATTTGGTCAACATGATAGATAACGGCACCATCACCGGTAAAATCGCTAAGGCTGTTGCAGATGACATGGTAGCGAATCCCGGTAAGGATAGCCGTACGATTGTCTCAGAAAATCCTGATTACCGCCCCGTAGGCGATAGAGCATCCTTAGAAGCTTTGATCACAGAGGTATTGAGTGAGAACGGGCAATCTGTGGTAGACTATAAGGAAGGTAAGGCGCGAGCTTTTGGCTTTTTGGTAGGCCAAGTCATGAAAAAAACCAATGGTAAAGCCAACCCTGCAATTGTCAATGAGTTGCTAATGGAAAAGTTAGGTTAATATAAATGCCCTAGTTTACTTTGTACTAGGGCATTTTTCTATTCCTTTTTCTTAATCAAATCTTTAAAAATTTGTTTTATTATTTACTGTTATTTCTATTATTGGATGAAACTCTATGTGTATGGAATTATTTCAACAAGCAGGCCAAGTACTTAAGTCAGAATGGCAGTCTATCCAAACTAATTATGAAAACTGTGTTGCAAACTATAATAATTCCAGATTCTATGAAAAAGGACCGTTAATCCTCTTAGAAATAGGGCTTTTTACTCTTTCCCCGTCCTCATATATTATTGGTAAAGCTGTTGCTATTTGCACAGCACAATGGGCTTCAAGCACCATAGAAAAAATTCATCAAAAAATTCCACCTAGCTTCAACGCGCTATCTAATACAGCAAAAAACTTATCTTATATTGGATTGGCAGGGCTTACTATCGTTGTATTTCCTAAACATCTTCTCCTTAAACTGGCGAGCTTTGCGACGGGGGTTTATTATTTCCAACGTCCAAAAGAAGTACCTACAGTTTCACTTTTACGCTTGCCGGCGCAGCAAACTAGCTTTGGCGGTTCGAGACTGTTCTAAGATCTCTGCAAACTTAGGCTGATCTTCAGAGTATTCTATTGCCATCTCTATGGCTTCTAATGCTGCTTTATGGTCATGGATAGCAAATAAGCATTTTGCTAAATAGAAATATGGGATGGGGTTCTCAATTTCCCTTACTGCTGCTAGTTCATAAGCAATTATTGCGGCTTCGTAATGCTGGGTCATTTGTAAGGACATGCCTAACCCTATCCATATGTCGAAATTAGTGTTATCTAAAAATGAAAGGAAAAAAAAGGCGTAGGCAGCATCTTGATAGTGTTCTTTTTTAAAAAGTTCTAACGCATGTCGATACATGATCGCTAGATCTTCAGGATCGAGCTTTAATTGTTCTGCTACCTGCTTTTCGCTTAATAGCTCTCTGAGGACTACATCCGGATTGAGGATGTGTTCCAATTGTTCTTTAGATATATCTAAAAGGGGCTTACTTTCCATCCAACTTATCCAATAAATATTTTATTGGTAGGGTATCGGACTAGTTCCTTGGATGGCAAGCAAAAAATTTTTCTTGGAGTTTCTTCCTGCTAACATGCATATATTTATCTGTACTTCCGATATGTGAATGGCCCATCATTTCTTGAATTACCCTAAGGTCTGCGCCATTATCGAGTAAGTGGGTAGCAAATGCATGCCTAAGTGTGTGAGGAGAAATATTTTTTCGTATATTCGCTTTCTTTGCATAGTCCTTGATTCTATTCCAGACAGTCACACGGTCCATCCTGTTGCCTGTCGTATTGATAAATAATGGATCGGACTCTTTTTCACATTTGCCTCTAAAATGGGCAAGATAGTAGTCCACAGCTTGGATGGCTTTTTTTCCGATCGGAATAATCCTCTCCTTCCCTCCTTTTCCAAATACACGTACAAATTCATCATCGACATCATATAAATTTAAGGAGCAGAGTTCAGAGACCCTTAATCCGCAACCATACATAACTTCGATGAGGGCTTTGTCACAGGCTCCTCGCGCTGTCTTTGTATCTGGCTGGGATAGCAAGGATTCAACTTCTTTATACGATAAGACTTGTGGTAGAAGCTGCGAGATTTTAGGGCTCTCTAAATTAGCTGCGATATTCTTCTCGATATATTTTTCACGATGAAGAAAACGGAAGAAGACTTTCAAGGCAAACAATCCCCTGGAAATAGATGAGGAAGCGTAATTTAATGCTTTGAGCTGGCTCAAAAAGTTGATGATGTCTTCAGCATTAATTTCTTTGAGGTCATTTTTTTTTAGGAATATCGTGAATGAATCGACATCGCTTAAATAGGCATCAATCGTATTGACTGAGAGGCCTTTTTCAGCTGCAAGATATCTTCTAAAGTCTTCTATCTGAATGTGGAAAGGGTTATTTTTTTCCATCTATCCCCAGCTGCTGAGCAACTAAGGTCAAATCAATCTTATCTAATGCCACTTTTGGCACATGCAGCATCTCGCCTGTCTCCAAATATTCGTACAACAGCGTTGCAACCTTGGTTCCTTCCCAAATTTCTTTGCGAAGGACAATTTGCTTGCGTCTCTCAAGGTATAAAGCTAAAACGAAGGCCTGATTTTTTTCTTCAGGATCCTCGCTTTGGGTAAAGGTACGTAATAGTTCAAGGGCTTTCTCGCAGCGGGCAGCTTCATTGACAAAGGCTGTAGCCGAAGGGGGAATTTTCCCTTGCCATGCTACATCACACTCTGCGCCGGACGTACGGCAAGCAGTGCAGTGGTCCTGCCGGGTAACGGTGCCGTCTAGTTGTTCTAATATTGAGGAATAATAGGTCTGTTCAGGGTTAAAAAGCTGATGGCAGCCTACGCAGCGGGCATTGCGCCGGGGGATAAAGTAAGGTTGATATTCACGTCGTGACATAAGCATTCATAAAGTTGGCAAAGGTTTCTTCGTTAGGAAGCCCCAGCGGCTCTCCTACAGTAACCACTAGCCCCCCTGCAGCACAAAAACCGGCCAATTGCCGTTTTCCTTGCGGAGAGATATGGTGACTGATTGCGATGATAGTATCTAATCCTTGCCAATTCAATGCTATTCTTTCATCCGGGATAGGACGGTAGCTAATATTTGCTTTTTTTAAAGCTTCCACTACAGATTTTTGGTGCTGAAGCTCCTGCGGTCCGATCATTCCTGCTGGAGGTAAACACCAACCTGTTATTATAGAATTCTGGTAGCGGAGATCTAATTTACTTTCTGCACAGTAGCCTTGCAGTGGGATGCCTGCATCCCAAACCAGGTCAGCTAATATTTCGGGCTGAGGACATTTCCAAAATACATGCAGATTTTCAAAGCGGGCGGCATTTGCTAAATGATAGAATTCTACTTCATCCACAAATCCTGAACCGTCAATTTGAACAAACCATTCTAACCGCTGGGATACGCCGGAGGTCAAAATTTCAATGAAATCATTCAGGATTTTACACGCATAATGGTGCAGCAAATAATAATCATTCAGATCATGGGCAGGGTCTACATATTCGCGCCAAGCTTTAAAATTATCATTTTGCTGGCAGTCCCAAGGGAAATTTAATATATCCTCAAGCTTTCCTGAGAAAAGAAGAACTCCTAATGTCTGGGAATGGTATTGCTCCGGAATAGTTTCGCAAAAATTCAACAGTTCTTTTTCAATCTCGTCAAACTGTTCCTTATCGGATAAGGGCTTGAGAAATTGATCAAAAAGCTTAAAATCTTTTTTCCATAATATTGCAGCAGAATCCCCTACAGGTTGCTCAGCTTCTTGAAGCACAACGAGATTGCCATCTGTTGTCCCTTCAGGGAAATAGGGATTTTCGTTCCATACAAACTGAGGAGCTTCAAAGAATATCATAGAACTGATGATTGTTTTTGGTATCGGTGATAATGGATGGTCAGTCCTTGCTCACGCCAAAGATTCTCAAAAAATGAAGTACCGTAGCCTGGCAGCTCCTGTACAAAGTAGGGCTCTGGATAGAGGGATTTAAAATCTTTGTGTGCAAGGGTATGCTTAAGTATCCATTGAGAATAGCCTACATCATCTGTCACTATCGTCAATTCGCTTTCAGGCTTTAGGATCCTATTCAACTCGTCTAGGAATTTCGGTTCTACTAGGCGATGTTTCTCGTGATGGCGCTTAGGCCAAGGATCTGGAAAATTGATAAATGCACCTGCAAGACAAGCATTGGAAAGGTACTTCTGCGAAAAGAAAAGCGCTTCACCATAAACAGCTATTAGGTTGGGCAACTGGAAATTTTGGATTTTAGCCCAGATACGTTTGACGCGATCAAAGCGTTTGTCCAGGGCAATCCAATTAATGTGCGGATTTTCAATAGCTTTCTGTGCAATCCAGGCACCATTGCCGCTGCAGTACTCAATCATGACAGGGTTGGCATTGCCGAACATGTCAGGTGATTCCCATCCTTGGAAGTCAAATGCAGAATAGTCTGCCACTCCGCTTTCAGGGACATACCAAACGCGTTCTTGCATGAAGACGCGCTTGTTTTCGGGATTATGAAATGGGTATTTTAAATGTTTGGGACGCATAATATTGAACAACTATATGCAAAACCGTGTTTTTAAACCACACAGAATTAATGGAAACTCCACATTAGATCTGAGAGGTTGAAAATAAACCCAAAACAAACTATTATACTCCGGAGAATTAACAACGAGATCTTCATGAATAAAATCATCTACTCATTATTACTTTTATTATGTTTTCAAATTAACCTTTATTCTGAATCAGAAGATTATTATCCCGCTGAACAATATTACGAACAAAAAGAACTCCCCACCCACGGCATCGTCCTCTTCGGTGCAACCGGAGATCTTGTTAAAAGGAAAATCATCCCCTCCTTAGTTAGCCTTGCGGCAAAAGATAAACTACCGCAAGACTATGTCTGGATCTGCGTCGGACGGCGCGAGCTATCCCAGGAACAATTCCTCAAACATATCAGCACGTTCATAAAAGAAGAACAACTCCCCTATTGGAATGCTGTAAAAGACAAAATTGTCTATGTCACCGGCAACTTGGACTCTGAAGAATTGTACAAAAAAATCGCCAATGTTCTGAGAAGGAAAAATGTCACAAACCACCTCTATTATCTAGCAATACCTTCCGACAATTACCCTACAATCGTCAAAGGTTTGTACCAGGAAGACCTGCTGGACAAAGATGACGGTTACGTAAAAGTGCTCTTTGAGAAGCCTTTCGGCAAAGATTTAGATAGCGCAAAAGCTTTACATGCTCAGATCTCCGCTTACCTAGGTAAAGACCAGGCTTCTTATGTGGACCATTATCTAGGAAAATCTATTGTTCGCAGCATTACGGGCTTCAGAAAAAAATTCGAGAAGTTCGAACTCCTTTGGAACCGCATTTTCATTCAATCCGTTGACATCACTTTAGCTGAAGATATTGGCATTGAAGGGCGCGGTGCATTTTGGGAACAAACAGGGCTGCTGCGCGATGTAGTACAAAACCACGTCATGCAAATGATAGGACTAGTAGCGATGGATATGCCTGATAATTTAGAAGGTCCGCAGCTATCAAAAAATAAAGTCCAGGTCATCAAAGCACTAAAAGCTTTTAATTTGGAAGATGAATTTCCACAAATTATTCGTGGGCAATATGCTAGAGGCATTGTTAACAATCAAGTAGCTCCGGGCTACCGTGAAGAGAAAAATGTTTCCCCTGAATCAAACGTTGAGACTTTTGTTGCAGCTAACTTTAAAATCGACAATTACCGTTGGAAAGATGTTCCTTTTGTCGTCAAAGCCGGTAAAAGGCTTTCTGAAAAAAAGACCCAAATTGAAATTCAGCTTAAGCCCTTGCTTAAATCCGGTGGAAATAGACTTGTCTTCAGCATCCATCCCGTTGAAGAAATTTATTACGTAGATTTTGCAGATAATAAACACACTCTCTATACTCCTAACGACTCCAACGATGCTTACGAAAATATATTTGAAGATGCGCTGCAAGGTAACTTTAGTAATTTTGCAACTTTCAAAGAGATCTTAGCAGCTTGGAAGTTTTTCTCTCCTGTGCTGAAATATTGGGAAGAGAATGCTCCGGTAGATTTTCCTAACTATGAAGCCGGTTCAGAAGGGCCCGAATACTATTTTGACTAATGCAAGGAATGTATTATGTTACATGCGATCTCACACGCGGATCATGTCCAGTATATCGAATATTTGAAGGAAGCTTCCACTTTTGCAAAAAAGCAATCCTCATCCTACATATCTTCGACTCCCGCAGAACTCACTAAGCTGCAAGATAGGGTAAAGTGGATTAACGAAATCCACAGTCGTCTAAACGAAGGAATGGATGGGCGTGCGGAAGGCGACGTAGCCGCCCTAACAGCTTATCATTATGCTAAGCACCAAGAAGCGATCAAGCGCTGGAACGAAATTTTTGGTAAGATAGAAGAGTTTGCGATATGCCCAGTTTCTGATCCTAAAAAATTGGAAAATATTACTTACAAAACCTCTGTGGAAGAAACTTCTACGGATGAAAAAGTGAAGTGCACTTTTAGGGTCAAAGCTTGGGAAGATTATAAAGCACTCCTTAAAAAGTATCCTGAACTTGTACCTGATGAATGGTACACTAACGAAAATGGCTGTTATCAAATTCATTACGATGTGGATAAAGTCCAGCGTATCATCTCCACTAATGAAGCAACACTCACGAAAAAGCTTATGAATAAAGGCGACACTCGTGAAGTCGCTGAAGCGAAAGCTAGAGAGTGGTCATATCCCGGCATCGCTTATGAAGATGCATTCATCTACGTTTTAAGGGATGCTGTGACATCACCAAAAAACAACTATGAACATACCTATATTCGTATCATTTGGAAATCTGGCCTAGGTGGTAAAAAAGGCGTGGCGGTATTGCCGGTTTGTATCGAAGAGGGTGTGAAGAAAATTGCTTTGGTGCTTATTCATAGACATGCTGTCGGATTACGTTTGGAAATTCCTCGTGGCCAACCCATAGAAAGCGATAAAGATAACTCAGTGACTGCCGCGCGCGAAACTCTCGATGAGACAGGGATTAAATTAAATCCGGATACAGTCAAATCCTTAGGAATGATGTCACCCGACTCGGGAATTGTGGGTCAATTAGGTGAAATCTTCATAGGTACTGCCGAATCTATAGGCAAATCTAGACCCGATATGACAGAAGCTATCTTAGGTACTTATTACTTTACGTTTGAGGAATTGATGGATGCCTACAAGCAAAACTTTATTGAAATTGAAGTGCATGGTCAAAAGCGCAAGGTTGATATAGACGATTCGTTCACAAGATATGCTTTAGCGCAAGCCGAGCAGTTCTTTAAATAACATACCCTCCCCCCTAGTATTGGAGTTCTCTAATACTAGGACACGCTTTTTTTCTTATCAAGCGAAGATGATTTGTACTATGGAGTAGTCGTCCGAGACTTCCTTCGTGCGGGAGAATGAATGTACTGCCTTTTGAATATCTTTCAAAGCGCTTGACGGGTTAGCTGATACTTTATCCAAGATTTTTAGCAGATCATCCAAATGCATCATTCCTTGCGAAGGGTTCGTCACTTCATAGACGCCATCACTGAATACGTATAGCTGGGATCCCAGAGGTACTTCACAGGTACTGCAAGAGAACTCTGCATCGCTGATAGCACCGATAACGATACCTTCTGTACGAAGTTTCTGAGAGCTTTTACCTGGCTGAAAAAGAACGGCGGGAGGATGGCCTGCGGAAGAATAAGAAAGCTGTCCTTTGGATTTACACCATACGCCATACCATATTGTGAAAAACATATTGTTGTGTTTTTCCATAGGGAAAATTGCATTGAGCGAATGCATTACAGCTTTAGGGTCTTTGTAGTCAGTCAGTGAAAGCGTTTGCGACTGTAACACATTCATTACAGAGATCGATAATAATGCTGCACCTATTCCATGCCCGCAAACGTCAAGCAAGAAAATTACGAAGTGGTCGTCGTCAATCCAATGGTAGCCAAATGCATCTCCCCCAAGCTGTTGAGAAGGGGTAAATTGCCAGTTAGCCCTGGGACCGCTTTTCATGGGATTAGGCAGCTGGCTGCGCACGTACTGTGCGGCTTCAGCTAATTCGTCATTGAGCAGATGTTGGCTTTCGCGCAATTTCTCATAGGCTTCGTTACGTTCTAGAAGACGTATATATGCATTAGAGTGGTATCGTATGCGTGCTATAAGCTCTAGTTTATCCGGCAGTTTGACCATATAGTCATTGGCACCGACAGCAAATGCTTCGGCTTTGATGGCAGGATCTTCCTTACTGGATAATACAATGAGAGGGATATCTCTAGTTTTCTCATGAGCTCTAAAATATCGTGTCAGCTCCAGACCATCGATATCAGGCATGACAAGGTCTTGAAGGATTACTGTGGGGTTAACCTCCATCGCTTTATCTATTGCATAGGAGGGATCTTTGCAGTAGTGAAAAGATATATCCGTTTGGTCCGATAACATGGAGCGTATTGTTTCGCCGATAATTTCCTGATCATCAATCAGCAAAACTGAAATAACAAAAGTGCTTAATGGTTTAAGCAAAGGTGTGGTGATAACTTCTGTTGGCAGTAGTGATGACATGTTGTGGCTACCCTTTGGCTTTTGCTATTTCACGAAAGGCGGTTAATATGGCAGCGGGCATATGTCCGCATTCGACAACTTCTTCTGCGCCTCCGGCTTCTATCGCTGCACGCGGCATACCAAAGATCACGCAACTTTTCTCATGTTCTGCAATTGTATGCCACCCTTTTTCACGCAAACTTTTCATCCCTTGCGCTCCATCATTTCCCATTCCTGTAAGAAGTATCGCAATAGATTTTTGCGGCCAGTGCTGGTATAAACTATGGTAAAATACATCGACCGAGGGAATATAGGGGGTGCCTTTAGGAAAGGTCGTATAGTTTAACGTTCCATTATGGCGCACCACGAGGTGCTGGTTTTTGCTTGCCAATAGTACAACACCGGGTTTGGGTATATCGCCGGCTGTAATAAGTTTGACGTTCTGACCGCTTTGGTCTTTGAGCCAGTGGGCTAACCCCCCAATAAACCTTTCGTCGACGTGCTGAATGATGACTATTGCTAAGGGTAGGTTAGACGGCAGGCTTGTAAGGATTTTCGAAAGCGCGACAGGTCCACCCGTCGAAGCCCCAATGGTGAGCAAAATGGGGAAAGGTTCTTTATTTGCCATTAAGGGTTCAACGTGTTTTTCTGCTGTTTTTTTGAGCTTGCTAAGGATTTTCCCTTTAAGTCTGCCTATTGTTTGAATTTTGTAATGGAGGGATTCTGATTCTACAATAGAATAATCTGAAAGTGTTACGTTAAGTGCATCTATAGCACCTTCTCCTATAGCTTCAAAGACCAGATGCGTTTCTTTTATTAGTGGGAATGTAACAATAATGATCGCTGTGGGAGTATGCTGCATGATATACTTTGTGGTCTCCACGCCATTTAGTCCGGGCATAGCGATATCCATCAAAATAAGGTCAGGTAAATTGGATAGAGAGTTTGCAATTGCTTCATCACCCGATTTTGCAATCCAGACAAGTTTATAGGATGGATCTTGCTTCAGGAAAGTTTGCAAAGCTTTTATTATTGCAGGGTCATCATTAACAATGGCGATCTTCATGGGTAAGCCCCTGTACTTGCTTCGCCTATCAAATCTTTAACCGCTTTGACTAATGTTTCGTCATGAAAACTACTTTTAGTCAGGTAATAGTTAGCGCCTGCTTCCAGCCCTTTCACTCTGTCTTCATCCCGTTCTTTATAAGAGACTATCATTACAGGCAAGTCACTGAAGCGGGCGTCTGCGCGGATTGATTTTACAAAATCTATGCCATTCATACGCGGCATATCGATATCTGTGACAATGAGGTCGTATGATGCTGTGCGCAATGCATTCCAGCCGTCCATGCCATTGACAGCAGTTTCAACTTCATAGCCTTGATTTTCTAGAAGACGGCATTCTACTTCACGCACTGTGATGGAGTCGTCTACGACTAATATTCGTTTCTTCTTTCGTTTAACTCCTTCTAGGGACTCAATACCTCTAAAGGACTTTAAGCGTCCACCTGAAAGCGACATATCTATCGTACGTAAAAGGTCTTCGACATCTAGAATAAGGATGGGGGATCCGTCTTCCATAAATGCGCCTGTGCTAATGTTGGGCACTTTGCCTAATAATGGGTCGAGTTCCTGGACAACTAGTTCTTTTTCACCTATGAACTTATCTACGATGATACCGTAATGGTTATTCTGATCGCTTAAGACGACAACGGGCAGCAAGTCGCCTGTGGGGAATGGGGGGAGCTCGAGGACTTCGCTAGCTGATATTAAGCCGACATTCTCGTCTTGAAGACGAAAAAAGGGGCGTTGCTCTACATATTCAAGCTGTTTTTTTTCTACGACATGGACTTTCTCGATCTTGGCTAGTGGCAACGCGTAGGGTTCAGAACCTATTTGTATGAGAAGGGCCCTTACTACGGATAAAGTTAAAGGAAGGATCATGCTAATATGGAATCCTTGCCCATATTCTGAACTTAGGGTAATCCTTCCTCCCACTTCGTGTACAAATGTTTGCACAGAACTTAAGCCTACACCCCGACCTGAAATCTCGGTTACATTCTTTGAGGTGGAAAACCCTGGCAATAGCATGAATTCAAATAGCTCTTGCTTGGTTAAGCTTTTTAAAATCTCTTTGCTGGCAAGGTTTCTAGCTAGGATGGTCTGCTTAATCTGTTCTATATCAACACCGGCTCCGTCGTCAGACACCTCAATCGCCAGCATTCCGGCTCTATGCTGGGCTGTCAGGACAATAGACCCTTCTTCAAGCTTTCCTTTTTGCGCTCGTTCCAATGGCAGTTCGATCCCGTGGTCTATGGAATTTCTTAAAATATGTGTAAGGGGAATTTCCAATTTTTCCAAGATTTCTCTATCGACAGGAGTCGACTCCCCTCTCATTTCAAAAACAACCTTCTTATGGAGCTGCTTCGCCAAATCGCGGATCATGCGGGGGAAGCCGCCGGTAATGTCCGAAAATGGCCGCATACGGCTTTCTATTACTTCATGATATAATCTTTCAGCAATCTTTGAATAACGACGGGAGAACATTTCAAATTCTGAAAGGCGGTTGGAAAGTTCATGCTGGCAATGGCCTATATTGTGCAGCAAAAGGCTGAATTCATCATCTAAGCGGTCTCCTTGCAGCTTCTCTCCTACAATGGTCCTGAGCTCATCAAGTAATGAGGCAAAGGCGCCTTGTTCGCGTTTGATTTTCATCAAGGAGGCTGAGAAGGGGGTAAGCCAACGAGATTCTACCAGAGCTTCGCCCGCTATCCCCATCAATCGATTTAATGTTTCTGCTGTCACACGCAAAGCGCGCTGCTGTGCTTGGGAAGGCGCTAAGGGAATGAGCAATGGCTCGTCGGGAAAGATCCCCTGGTCTACATCCTCTATAATCTCAGATAAGGGTGTAAAAGTACCGCCGGCAGCGAATATGCACTCTTCCAAGTTATGGCAAAGTTTATCGACTTCATCACTGTTACTGCGCATATAGGGAGGTATTTCTAATGGGGGCTCTTTTGAGAGTTTGGAAAGGAAGTCAACAGCTTTGAAGAGATGTTCGACCTCTTTTTCACCTAGGTCGATGCGATGTTGCTGTGCACTGACAAAGCACTCTTCGATGATATGCGCTAAGCGGACAATTCCTGACAGTCCTACAACTCTGGACGCCCCTTTGACTGAGTGTGCAGCGCGCATCATCACTTGCAAGGTCAGCTTATCATTGCGGTTATGTTCTAAACGGAGCAGCCCTTTATTCAGTTCTTCGACTTGGATCTCAAGTTCATTAGCGAACATTCCCAAAATATGTTCCGGCGTCTGCTCTCTGGGAATTTGCAGTGATTCATGTTTAGATTTTTTAGGTGTTGAAGGGGTATTTTGAAGCCATTCTACAGCTTTCTTTTCCCATTCTACCAATGAGATTTCTTCTGAGGAAAGCTTAACTAAATTTGCTACACCATCATGTATGACTTGAATAGCTTTAACGTTTAATTCAGGGTTCTCATTAATTTTATTAATGTTATCTAGAAGCATCGAGGCATATTGTGCTACAACGCTGCATTTTGCAAGCCTTGCGCAGCCGGCAACGTGACTTAATACCTGCTTTACCTGATCCCACTCCACTTGTTTTGTTTTAAGCAGCAGTGTGCGCAAGGTATTGGTATCTTTTTGAAGATCGGTCAAAAAGACTTTAAGTATGGCGTCACGGGGGTTTCCTTTCTCAGCGTTCACGGTATCAATCTCCGTAGGCTTTCAAAAAGCAGTTCATCGTCCAGTACGCCGACACTTCGCTCCTGCCAATGGAGGAGACCTTTGATATAGTTAGCCGTGGATTTAGAAACTGTAATAGGGATATTGACGAGCATGGATGAATCAAAACTGATAATGCCATGAATTTCATCTACGGGGAAAACCCAAATCTCCCCGCCTCTTCTTATGGCCAGAAGACGTCGATATTTTCTTTCTACAGAATACCGTTCTTTGATCGAGACGTCGATATTGCTTGAGATTTCTAGAAGTTTATGCAAAGCAACACATAGGCGGAGTTGGCCTCTGGCATTCACGACACCGAGAAAAATATTGCTTCGTGTCGAGGGGACAATATGCACGGGGCGTATTTCTAATACTTCTTCCACCATTTTGGTTGAAATACCTAGCCATTCCACTCCCAAACGGAAAAGTAGCAGGGAGCTTTCCTGTGTTTCATCCTGAGCAACTTTGGTCTTCCTGAGCAAATCTTCCCACATAGCCATGTACGAAGCTTCAGGCACCCTGTCTAACAGCTTCTCAGCATAATTACTTGTAGACTGTGTTAACAGATCTAGGGGTTCAGGCATGGGTTATACACTTTTATTATGTTGTCTTTGCGCCCTTTTTTTAAAAACGGACGCGCGGTCGTGGTCGCCATGCCTTTCCATGATGAGAGACATATGTATTAAGGCTTCATAATGTTCAGGTGCTAAATATAAAGTCTTAGTAAAATATTCTTCAGCTTTCGGAAAATCAGAGCATGCTTGACAGATGAGCCCGAGGAGGTAAAAGGCTTCCGGATCGTCTTTATTTTCTTTCAGATGCTCTTGGCAAAGTATTTCAGCTTTCTTGAAACTACCGTTATCAGCCAATGCCATTGCCTCTTTCATCCTATTCATACTTTTTCTACGGTTTAATGGGATGCTGAACGACATGAGGATGGCTTCAGCTTCTTTCGCGCTTAGATGTTGGGATTGTTTTACTGGTGTAGGTGTTTCATCATAATTGTAACGCAAAGCGCATGCTTGAGGAGTTCCCATTGCCTGGAAACCATTGATTCGAGCGGCTTCTAATTCTGATGGGGCAACGAATAACCTTCCTTCAGGCTTCAACTTTTTGGCAAGGATGGCAAAAAGTTTTTTTTGCGAAGCGGTATCAAGATAAATCATTAGGTTGCGGCAGAAGATAGCATCATAAGCAACATTCTGAGGATAAGTACTTTCCAGCATTGCATTGCCATGTCTAAGGAAAACTTGTGAACGTACGTCGGTTATTATTGAGTAGTTTTCGCCTTTTTTGACGAAATAATTTTTGAAGTATTTTTCTTTAAGGTTTCTGAAGGAGTTTTTGCTATACACCCCTTTCAGTCCTCTCTCTATCAATTCTCTGCTGATATCGACGCCTTCAATAAGGTATTGGGAGGAAGGGATGCCTGCATCTTGCAGTGCAATGGCAATAGAATAAGGTTCTTCACCGGTAGAACATGGAACGCTAAGAATGCGCACCATACGGGTGTTGCCTTTATTCAAAAAGGTTTTCAACCATTCCACCAGGTAATCATAAGCTGCTGAATCGCGAAAAAACCATGTCTCTATCACCACAATTTTTTCTGTCAGATGTTGAAATTCGGCTTCATTCGTGGCCAAGTAATTATAGTAAAGCTTCTCGTCTTCATACAGCAGTTCTTTCATGCGCTCTTTAATCGCTCTTTCCCAGAGCGAATCGGCAAGATAGTGTGTATTATAGCCAAGCCTTTGCTCAAATAGTAAACATATGCGCTTTAATGACTCCATAATTCAATATTTTCCATTGCGGATTCAATACCTTTCTGTACAACATTGCTATACCATTCAAAAAGTTTTTCTGCATCGATCCGTTGGATTACTTGATTAGATTTAGCCATTACGCCGTCTAAAAAGGGCCATTTATTGTTTGTAATTCCTTTATCTTGAAAGTCTTCGAGATTTCCGTCGAAGACTTCTGTGACTTTTTCAGCGCGAAGACCAATCATAAATGGTTTTTCATCTACCTCTCCCTGAAGGATGATAATACGTGTATGCAGCGCCTCTCTCGAGGGGCGTGATTCCATTAAAATAGAAAAATCAATAACGGGTAGAGGACCCCCCCCATAGTTGAGTAATCCCACGACTTGGGAGGGAGCTGTGGGCAAAACAAATAGCTTTACACTAGGAACAACTTCAATGACTGCATCACCGGAAATTGCGTAGTATGAATCGCCACTTTGGAAAGATAACATTAACATGATGTATTAACAATAAGCGGGAGTGCGCTCATCTTCTTCATCCATGTATGACTGTGCACCTTGTATTAGATAAGAAGCTAAATCTGCGTCTCCGCCGTAACTAAAGCTTACTTCCATATCCCCATTCGAATTCGGCTTTCCGCAAGTAATAAGCACGTAACACTCATGTTTTTGCGAAAGCTCTTTTTTTATTCGTTCACAAATTTCGTTGTCCATGGAAGGCAATCTCCTTAAGATGAGCTACCAATGTTGGTCAAATTAGCGGATCAGCCTATTTTCTAGGAAGGGAATTAGTTGTGCATTTTTTTTATATTATTTAAATTAACTTATAAATTTAAAGTTAAGAGTTATAGGAGCATGCCCATTCCCAAAGAATATTCCACTTACCTTGATTGGATTGATACACAACAGCATATGATGGAAGAACTGCTGATAAAACTCGCAGATCAAAACTCCGGAAGCGACAACTTGGAAGGGCTCTCGCATGTGCATCAAATTCTTCTGGATGCAACAGCAGATTTACGAGGTGAGCGCAGCACACTCGAACTTCCACTTACACCTGAACTTCATACTAACGGGGAAACAACATTAAAAAAGAATGCCAATGCACTTCTAATACGCCGCTACCCCAAAGCGCCCTTGAGAATTCTGCTTGGGGGGCATATGGATACGGTGTTCCCTAAATCATCCCCATTTCAAAAATGTCGATTAGCGGCCCCTGATAAAATTATCGGTCCCGGAACTGCAGATATGAAAGGCGGCCTGATTGTCATGATCTACGCTTTGAAGGCACTGGAAAGGAGCCCTCTTGCCGGGAAAATCGGCTGGGATATTCTGATCACTCCCGATGAAGAAACAGGCTCTGTCGCTTCACAGTCACTATGGCGGCAATATGCTTGGCAAAACCATTTTGGATTAATCTTTGAGCCCGCAATGCCCGGCGGTACAATAGTCACAGAACGCAAAGGATCAATAAATTATATAGCTTCAGCCCGCGGACAAAAAGCCCATGCCGGCAGAGATTTTAACAAAGGCAAAAATGCTGTTGTAGCTCTTGCAGAATGGATCACAGCGATCTATCCGCTCAACACGGAAACGACCACGTTAAATGTAGGGGTCCTGATGGGGGGCGAAGCTGCAAACGTTGTGCCAGACTATGCACAGAGCTACATTAATGTGCGTTCGCCCAGCTTAACATCCATGAAAAAAGCTGAAAAAGGTATGCTTGAGGCTGCGCAGAAAATTAAAGAGAAATATGATATTGCTATAGAACTGCAAATACGCAGCCGCAGGCCGCCTAAACCTTTTGACCAAGCAACAGCAAACCTGCTGCAACGATTGCAGGAGTGCGCAAGCACCCTGCAAATCCCCCTTGAAACTGCTAAGACGGGCGGCGTTTGCGACGGCAACAACCTCGCTGCCGAGGGACTTCCCACCCTGGACACACTAGGTGTCATCGGTGGCGGACTGCACACAGATGAAGAATGGGCATGGCTTCCCAGCTTATCCCAAAGAGCTAAACTGAGCGCGGCATTGCTGTTAAGCCTAGCATCCGATGCCCCTTCGATAGAATTCATTGCTGAAAAACACATTCAAAAGCATCCAGGTACTGACAATGACTGATCCAATACAAATGCTAGCTGCCGAACGACTGCAACAAGACCACCGTTTAGCCCAAGCAAAAAAACTGCTGATCGAAGCTCTTGAGCAAAGCCAAAGTACAATCCACGGTATCAAGCCGCCCGACCCTGCACGGAAATTAGATTACGACAACTGGCTGGATCAATTTTCCAAAGCCCGCGGCGCACCCCTTTGGCACCCTTACATCGGCAGCGGCAGCGGCAAAGGCCCCTTTGTGGAACTATTAGACGGCAGCATTAAATATGATCTTATCAGCGGCATAGGACCGCACTATTTCGGACACAGCCATCCCCTCTATCTTGCCTCCGTCTTTGAAGCAGCCTTAAGCGATGTAATCATGCAAGGCAATCTGCAGCAAAACCTGGATGCGCTTAAACTAATGGAGATATTGATCCAACATTCCGGATTCGATCATTGTTTCCTGTCTACAACAGGAGTAATGGCTAACGAAAATGCCCTGAAGATCGCTTTCCAGAAGCGCTATCCTGCTAATCGCATATTAGCCTTTGAACGGTGCTTCATGGGCAGGACCATCGCGGCTTCTCAAATTACTGATAAGGCATTTTTCCGTGAAGGGATACCTACAGCCCTTTTCGTAGACTATATACCTTTTTACGATCCTGCCCATCCGGAAGAAAGCACCCAAAAAGCTGTCAACGCTTTGAAATCACACCTTCACCGCTACCCTAAACAGCATGCTGCTATGTGTTTTGAATTAGTTCAAGGCGAGGGAGGCTTTAATATAGGGACTAAGGAGTTCTTTATCACATTGATGGAGATACTAAAAGATGATGGCATCCTTGTCATCGTCGATGAAGTACAGACCTTTGGACGCACATCCAGCCTTTTTGCAATGCAGTACTTCGAAGTGGACCATCTGACTGACATTGTGACTTTAGGAAAACTCTCACAAACCTGTGCAACTCTCTACAGAAAACATCTTGCGCCCAAACCCGGCTTGCTAAGCCAAACCTTTACGAGCAGCACCGCTGCCATCAGGGCATCGATCGCTATCATCACTGAACTAACAAGTGGCTCGTACTATGGCCCCAATGGTTTGGTGATGCAGCTGCAGGATAAATTCCATACCCTCCTACACCGCATATCCAACCGCCATCCACAAGCTCTTCACGGACCTTTTGGAATAGGAGCAATGGTCGCCTTCACAGCCTATGGCGGCGCTGCAGATAAAACGACTGCCATCGTCAAAGCCCTTTTCCAAGCTGGGATCATCACCTTCATCGCAGGCAGCAATCCTACGCGCATACGCATGCTGCCTCCTATTGGCGTATTGCAAGACACCGACTTTGCTATCATTGAAACTCTTATTGAAGAGGTGCTCCTTGCACACAAATAGCCTATATATCAATGGTGAATGGATCAGTGGGAAAGGATCTTCCATGCAATCGGAAAATCCCTCTACAGGATCAGTCCTATGGGAAGGCAACTCCGCTACGATATTACAGCTCCAAGACGCTTTACTAGCTGCTGCCGCAGCAACAGACCTTTGGAAAAAAACGCAGCTTCCTAAGCGTAAAGAGCTGCTTTCTCAAGCACATAGCATTATTATGCAAAAACGCGAGGAATTCGCCGAAATTATCTCAAACGAAACAGGCAAGCCCTTTTGGGAAACAAGGGGCGAACTCAACGCCGTCCTCAACAAATTTGCCATCTCCTATAAGGCTTATGATGTGCGCTGTGCATTTACACATAGCGCTCTTACCCAAGCAACTTCTGTGACCCGCCATAAACCCCACGGCGTAGCAGCAGTATTAGGTCCATATAACTTTCCTGCTCATCTCCCGAATGGTCATATTATCCCTGCATTGCTTGCCGGCAATACTATAGTTTATAAACCCAGTGAACTGACCCCTGCCACAGCAGCATTTTACACCCACTGTTTGGCTGAGGCAGGCTTACCGCCGGGAGTCTTCAACCTAGTTCAAGGAGGCAGCGACATCGGTGCTGCGATTTCCGAAAACCCTCATATCGACGCTCTATTCTTTACGGGTAGTTGGTTGACAGGCCGTAAAATTTTGGAGAAAAGCTTGGATTATCCAAACCGCATCTTAGCTCTTGAGATGGGGGGGAACAATCCACTTATTGTTTGGGATTGTCAAAATATCTTGCAAGCGGCCCTTACAACAATCCATTCCGCCTATATCACTACAGGACAGCGCTGCTCGTGTGCACGCAGACTCATCGTACAAGATAATGAGCAAGGCAACTCCTTCGTCAATAAACTTGTCGAGATGTCGAAAGCCTTACAGATAGGACCCCCCAGCAAAACTAATGACCCTTTTATGGGGCCTTTGATCAATGCACAAGCTGCACAAAAAGTGCGAGATGCTTACAATAGCTTCTTGCAAAAGGGCGCTAAGCCTATAATGGGTTTAGACAATGAAAATGAGTCCTCCGCTTTTGTTTCACCTATTCTTCTGGACTGTACGGAAGTATCGGGTCTTAAAGACGAAGAGATCTTCGGCCCCTTCCTTCAGCTTTATCGGACAGACACCTTTGAAAATGCTATCGCCTTGGCAAATAATACTTCCTATGGATTATGCGCAGGTATTCTGACTGATAATATGCAATTATATTCTAAATTTTGGCAGGATGCTAAAGCAGGTATTATCAATTGGAACGCTCCACTTACCGGAGCAAGCAGCAACGCACCCTTCGGTGGATTAGGTAAAAGCGGCAACCACCGTCCCAGTGCCTATTATGCTGCCGACTACTGTGCTTATCCTGTGGCTTCGATGGAAGCTGCAATACCCTCCTCTCCTTTTCTACCTCAAGGGATTACCATCCAGAAGGAATCCACATGACACAACCTTCCCCTCTCCTAAATTTTGACGGATTGATTGGGCCGACACATAATTTCAGCGGTCTTTCACCGGGAAACATTGCATCCCTAGAAAATAAAGACACGCTCTCCAATCCAAAGGCGGCTGCTCTAGAAGGCCTGGAAAAAATGAACCTCTTATATCAAGCCGGACTCAATCAAGCTGTATTACCTCCCAATGAACGTCCGCATATCCCTACGCTACGTGCTTTAGGTTTCTCCGGCAGTGATAAATCCATCCTGAATGAATGCGCGGGCAAATATCCTGAACTTATCCCTTCAATCACATCTGCAGCTTGCATGTTTACGGCTAATTCAGGGACGTTTGCCCCCTCGGCGGATACCCTCGACAGTAAAGTCCATATCACCCCCGCAAACCTTATCAGCAAGTTGCACCGCGCCATTGAAGCACCCTTTACTTATCAAATTCTTAAAAAAATTTTCTCTAACGAAAGCTACTTTACCATCCACAACCCCCTTCCTCCTTACCGTCAATTTTCCGACGAAGGATCCGCCAACCACATCCGTTTTTCCAAAGATCCCTATCTTCCAGGGATGCATCTTTTTGTCTACGGTCAAAGCGCACTTACCCCCAATGCTCTCCTTCCCTCAAAATTTCCTGCTAGGCAAACTCTCGAAGCTTCACAATCTGTCGCACGCTTCCACAAACTTTTGGAAGAGCATATCATTTATGCCCAGCAAAATCCCCGCGCTATCGATGCCGGTGTTTTCCATAATGACGTCATTTCCCTTGGCAGCGGACTTTTTTTTATGTATCACGAAGACTCCTTTGTCTCTACTGATAATCTGCTGGAACAAATGCAAAAAAAATCCAGGGGACTATTTAACGCTCCTCTTGTTGAGTGCAGAGTAAATGCCTCTCAGGTCTCTTTAGAGGACGCTGTAGCCACCTATCTATTCAACTCGCAAATTGCACCGCAGCCTGATGGCAACATGGTTTTCTTTGCTCCTAAGCAGTGCCAAGATAATCCGAATACAAAGTTATTCTTAGACTCCTTGCTCCAAGATCCCAAAGTCCCTATCAACAATGTAATCTATATAAACCTCACACAAAGCATGCGCAATGGCGGAGGCCCCGCCTGTCTAAGGTTTAATCTTTCCCTTACTCCTTCAGAGCTTCTTTCTATCCATCAAGGTGTACTTTTTAGCGACATCCGTTATAAGCAATTAAAAGAGTGGATTAACAAGCACTACCGCGATATGTTAAAAACCAGTGATCTGGCTGATCCAGAACTATTACGCGAAACACATGCAGCCTTGGACGAACTAACACAGATACTTAAATTAGGTTCTATCTATTCTTTTCAAAAAACTGCGGAGACTTAACCCTTATGTTTGTGGTCAGACCTATTGTCGCAGAGGATATTGAAGCCATACATCATTTTGCAATTGCAGCATCCCTAGGAATTGCCAACCTACCCGCCCATATGCCGCGCCTGAAAAAGATGATCGATGACGGCGTTAACTCATTTAACAAAAAAATCACCGTTCCGGGATCTGAAATTTACCCCTTCATTCTGGAAAATACAGAAACGGGCGAGAAAGTCGGCACCTGTTCCCTTTTAGCCAGCGCAGGTGAACGGACACCTTTCTGCACTTTCTATCTAGAAAATATCCCTGAAGGTGAATTAGAGCCTCTGGAAGGATGCAACCATACACTTTTATATCCCAAACACTACTCAAAAGGCGCTAGTGAACTTATCGCACTTTACCTTGCCCCGGCATTCCGCAAAGGCGGACTAGGCAAACTGCTCTCATTCTCTCGTTTCTTTTTTATTGCCGCCAACAGAGAACGCTTCAATGATTCTCTCTTCGCCGATATGCGCGGATACAGTACCGCTGACAACCAATGCCCCTTTTGGGATGCTATCGGCGGTAAAATATGGAAATGGTCGTATAAGGAGGTGTTAAAAAAGCTAGACGAAGAAGAGGTCAACGTCTGCAACTTAGTCACACGTTATCCCATCCATTGGTGCCTTCTTACCCCTGAAGCACAGCGCTGCGCTGGAAAAATCCATCCCAACACACAAGCTGCCTATTATATGCTGAATCATCAAGGGCTTTGTTTCCAACGTGAGGTTAGCATCCTCGATGGTGGACCGATCATCATGTCCCAGATGGATGCCATTAAGTGCATAACCCATAGCAAGATTGCTACTGTCAGTAAAATACTAGGCACTCTCGAAACTCATTCCGAGGTTCTTTTATGCAATGAGAATCCTTTTAGAGTATGTCATACAACAATTCAAATTGAAGATTCAGGCAACGGCGACCTTATTCATGTGGATGCGCCCACTGCAAAAGCCCTTAAACTGGATGTTGGAACTCAAGTCCGTTATTATATATGACTAAACCGGGGGATTAGATTTCGAGGCACTTGCGGAAATTAAAGTATTTATTTAGTGTTCTCATTTTCACAATCATCCAGTGGAGGCCTCGTGGGTTATGGAAGAATGTTCGTCCGCTGGCTGCTTGGAGTACCTATTATTGCTATCATCGTTATGAAACTCCTAAGAGTAATTTAATTAATGGCTCGCTATGGGCAATGACAGGATCAAAAAAGTCCTTAATAACACCCTTCAAGGTGAAGTGCGGTTTGATGATATCAGCCGCACCATCTACAGTTCCGATGCTTCCATCTATGAGCTGCGCCCCCTAGGGGTCGTCATCCCAAAAAATGCTGAAGACATACGTAAAACCATTCTAGCAGCAGCTGAAGAAAACATCCCTCTTATTCCACGCGGGGCAGCGACCGGAATCACCGGAGGGTGTTTAGGCTCCGGCATTATCATTGACTGCAGTAAATACCTGAACTCGATCCTGCACATTGATCCTGAAAAACAGACTGCCCTCTGTGAACCGGGCGTCATACAAGACACTTTGAATGAAGCCGTTAGCCCCTACGGACTTAGGCTAGGACCAGACACCTCCACCGGCAACCGCGCAACCATCGGTGGAATGTTCGCCAACAATGCCGCCGGCGCTCGCTCTTTACGCTACAGCTATATGGCGAATCACGTACTTGCAACAGAACTGCTTTTAAGTAATGGTGAAACACTTTCATTTGATAATGTTAGTATTGAGGAATGGAACAAGCTATGTCAAGGTTCCGACACGAAAGCTTCTCTCTATGCAACCTGTAAACAACTTAGAGAGCAGCTCTCTTCAGAAATAAATCTCCGCTTCACACCTATGCCAAGACGCGTATCAGGATACAATTTCCCCAGCCTCCTGCATCCCGATAACTTTAACCTATGCCAACTTCTCGCAGGGTCGGAAGGAACCCTCGGCATCACAACCCAAATCACCGTTAAGCTATCTCCCAAACCGGAAAACCAAAAGCTCTGCCTTATTTCCTTTGATTCTTTAGAAAATGCTTTTGAAGAAGTCACTTCCCTGTTGGAATTGAAACCTCTAGCCTTAGAACTTATCGATAAGGATATCATCACCGCCGGAAAATCCTCTCCTGCACTACAAAGTGAACTAAGCTGGCTAGTTGAAATTCCCGCCGCTCTGCTAGTCCTGGAATTTGACGGGCCCACCTCAAGTGAAATGGTCAGGCAAACTGCCGCGAAATTCCCTTCACGCTCATTGATTATTGAAGACATTGCAACCATGAAATCTGTATGGAACCTACGCAAAGCCGGCCTAGGACTCCTCATGTCAAAACGCAGTTATGCACGTGCTATCGCCTTTCTTGAAGATGTTTCTGTTCCTCCACAAGAACTCGCACCCTTCATGCGCTCTTTCCTCGCCCTTCTTGGTTCTGCTGATAAACGCGCAGGTATTTATGGCCACGCAGGTGCAGGCTGCATGCATATCCGCCCCTATATGGACCTGAGAAGTTCCGAAGACCGCAGAACAATAGAATCCCTCATGCTTGCCACCACACAGCTGCTGCTTAAACATCACGGCTCACTTAGTGGAGAACATGGCGACGGACTCATCCGCTCTTGGCTTAATGAAGCGCTTTATGGCAAAAAAATCTATCAGGGCTTCCGTACCTTGAAAAATGCTTTTGATCCTCACCACCTAATGAATCCAAATAAAATTGTCGACGGGCCACCCCTCTTTCAAAATATACGTAAATCACCTATCAAGACACCCTCAACATTTCTAGACTTCTCTAAAGAAGGCGGCTTCGATCTATCTGTCGACATGTGCAATGGAAACGGCCTCTGTCGGAAAAAAGAAGGGACTATGTGTCCATCTTTTCAAGCGACGGGCGATGAAAAAGACTCGACACGGGCTCGTGCCGTCATGCTCCATTCTATGATCAGTAATCCCCAAAATGACAAAGATATAGGCTCGCAAGAGGTACATGACATCCTCGACTTATGCCTTTCCTGTAAAGGATGCAAAACGGAATGCCCCTCTCAAGTCGATATGGCAAAGTTAAAAGCAGAAGCACAGCACCACTATCGCCAGAAACATGGCCTGGATCTTAGAAGTAAACTTATCGGACATCTGGGGTATTATTTTTCATGGGGAAGCGTATTTTCATCACTTGCAAACAATTTTAATAAAAGTTCTTTTGGCAAGTATTGCCTCTCTCTTCTAGGATTTTCAAAATCCCGCTCATTACCTGCTTTGGCGGCTCAAACTTTTGATAGCTGGATACAGAAGAATCACCAAGCATCCAACCAACCCTCCATTCTACTCTTTAACGACACCTTCACTAACTTCAATAACCCCGAAATAGGGATTGCTGCCTATAAGTTGCTTACGTCACTCGGTTATAATGTCATTGTCCCCCCTTGGAAATGCTGTGGAAGAACAACACTTTCTAAGGGAATGCTCCCTGAAGCCAGAAAATATGCAGAAGCTCTTTTAAACTCCTTGCAAAACTACCCTTATCTACCACTGGTATTTCTAGAACCCAGCTGCTGGAGCGCCTTTAAAGATGACTATAAAAGCCTTCTGCCATTAGCAATATCTAATCCTATTTTCCTTTTAGAAGAATTCCTTCTGGAGCCCAATACCCTCAAAACTCTTCAAAAGGCCTCTAAACTCATAAAGCGGCATGACGTGGCAATACATGTTCACTGCCACCAAAAATCTTTGAGCGGGGTAGGCGCTGCCCATACACTTCTTAATCTTATACCGGGAATAACAGCTAAAATTATTCCCACAGGTTGCTGTGGAATGGCAGGAGCTTTCGGATATGAAAGCGAACATTATGAAATTTCTCAGTGGATCGGGGAATTAGTTTTACTTCCCACTATCAGAAAAATGCCAGATTGTACATATATAATTTCAAATGGAACATCTTGCCGTGCGCAAATAGTCGAAGGTACAAAGCGTCCAGCCTTGCACCTAGCAGAATATCTTAATGGTATACTATTTTGAGGAGGTTGCATCATGACTTCTTTAAGCAGTTTAGTCCGATCGTCGCCCACGATGCTGGGAACGGACACATCGAAGAGCAGCGTTTATTCTTTTCCGCTTTATACTAGTCTTAAAGCATTACAAGCCGAGCAAAAACCCTCCCTCGATTCTCCGCGATCTAAAATTTACCAGCGCATGCTAGCTTATTTCCAACATTACGATACTTTGAAGAACTCCTCCAGCCCCCGTTCTGTAGAGAAGAAATCATTATTAAATAATAGTAAAACGAATTTGGTTAAGCAGATTTCCAAATCATTATCTATTTTACTTGAACCTGTAACTGTCACTAAATTAATAAATGGGCATGAAATAGCTAAAGTTACTTTCCCCTATTTATTTAAATTAAAAAATTTAAAGAAAAATATTTATCAAATTTGTAAAGGTATCGAAATCTTACTGCAATATCAAAAATATTCTATACGATTTACTGAGGGGAGAATCCCCATTCATATGGCATTGGAAAAATTAACCTTATCAAAAAAAATTAAAAGCTTATTTACCTCCTCTTACAAAAAATATGATATTAGAACAATATTTGAAGCTACCGTAAGCCGTGCAGCCACCGAACGTACAGCCTACTATAAAGAGATAAAATCATCCAAAAGCAACAGAGATATCATCTTAAAAGAAATGCGAGAGAAATTAGACCTTGTCGAAATTGAAAAAAAATCACTTTTGCAATCCCTTGCACCTCAGACTTCCACCTCACTACCCTTACCAACAATCTCGAATGTGCCTTCTCCCCGCGGAAATTCTAACAGTTTGCCTTTAGAACATTTGGAAAAATTAATTCCTCAACCCACAAACTCTTTATTTACTGCAACAGAACCAGCGGATCTACCAATCACAGTATCGCCGTCACCTCCAGCGATAACAAAGGCCGAAAGCAACATCATCCGCGCATGTGAGATGAAAAAAGAGGATCTTAAGAAAAAGTATCTTTATAAGGTTCTGCTTGATCGACTCATCCAAAAAATAACCCCCCACGCTACTTTAGAAGAAGAAATAGATTGGTCAATCACAACCCCTAAAAAGCTTTTAGCCACTTATCGTTATTTCATGACAACGGAAGAGCTCTTTAATTATATTAAGCTTTCCATTCAAGACCGAAAACTATGCAGCAGCCACAAAAGAACATTGATACATATTTGCAGAATGTGGTTACGCGATACTTGGAACTTAAATTATCTTTATGATCAAAATATCGCAGATATCCTAACTTCAATTACAGTAGCTACACGTGCGGAAATAGCCCGCATAGCATATGATTCCGACGTAACTGATGAGCTTCTTGAAGAGCAGACCACAGCATTAGAATGCATGCTAGAAACTCTTAGACATAATAATCGAGCCACTCTCTTACCTGTAAGTCATGATGAAATTCAACCCCACACCTTCGAAAAACTGACGTTATTTTCCACTTTGCCTAAAAGAGAATTAAAAGCCCTTTTACATTCCTATCAAATGCACTTCTATAGTATGGCTTTGCGTGTATTTACAAAAATACCCCTACATGAACTTGTCTTTGATGCCGTTGTACATGCAGATGAGAAGCCTTTATATTGTTCTAGTATTATTGAATATACCGACACACTAAACCGTGCATCAAGCTTTGTTGTTCAAGAGATTATGCTTTATAATCCCGAGGAAATTAAAGTACGCTATCACTTTTACTGTAGACTAGCCTATCAATGCATGCTGCATAGAGACTATTTCAGCGTAATGTCTATTATGTCTGCTTTAAATACTAGCATTGTAGCTGCAGCGGTAAAGAAATTAAAAATCACCAAACCTAAAGAATTGGAAATATTAGATAAACTTACTGATTGTATTAAAAATCATGCGAGCCTCAGAGAGGCTATAGAAGAAAACATGAAAAATAATCAGCCTTACATTCCTTTCTTAGGAATTCTACAAAAAGATTTGAATACTTTCCAATTAGGGAACAATCTTACTTCTGTAAACTTTGATAAGTCTAAAAATGTGGATGAACTTCAAACGACAGTCTCTACAGTAAATAATCCACTAGCGATAAGCCGCCCAAGATCTAGTACTCTCGAATTTGACACTGCTCTTATTCAAATGATCTACTCTTATTTAGGAAAAATTGAGACAAATCAAAAGAACCTCATAAAAAACGGACCGCCTAAACAGTCCCCATTAGAGCTTGCTATTCTAGATACAAAGCCCCTTGACGAATCGTTGAATGATCTTTTATACGAAAAGGCAAAAAATCTTAACTCGAAAAAAAATAAGATCTATCTCCCCGCACCAGAAGGTATAGTCACAAAATCGAGATCCATCGGAGACTACTTCACTTTACGGCGCAAATCCGTAAGGCCCCCTGACATTAAAGAATAGCTTCTTTCTCAACCAAAGCGAATTTCGAATAATATTACCTTCTCATGGACAAGCTTGTCCTAACATAGGACAAGCTTGTTATGTAAGATACACTATTTCTGCAGCTTAGAAGAAACGGTTACTTCCGCCTTGAATAACTTCGATACGGGACAATTGACTTCTGCAGACTTCACTGCTGCTTGAAATTTTGCCTCATCTACTCCTGGAATGTTCGCCGTAAGCTCAAGATGGCTTTTGGTAATATTAAATCCACTCTGGTCTGCATTCAACGTTATAGTCGCTACTGTTTCCAACTTAGCAGGGGAAATACCAGCTTTTGTAAGCTCTGCGGAAACGGCCATAGTAAAACATCCGGCATGCGCTGCCGCTAATAGTTCTTCTGGATTTGTTCCTACGCCATTCTCAAAACGTGTTGAGAAAGAGTACTGCGTATCCTTCAACACCCCGCTTTCTGTGGAAATAGCACCTTTGCCGTCTTTAATTCCACCTGACCACACTGCTGTTGCTTTACGTTCCATCGCTTACTCCTTCTATTATTGCGACCTGGGATCGGTCCTACGTATGATTGTACTGACATTTTTTTGATTGAAGCCTTTATAGCCTTCGCGACGCTGTAAATTCTCCATATGGCTTCCAATCGCACCATCACGAATAAACCTATCACCCTCTTCACGGCTGATCATTTTTGCTTTGACTAACTTCTCCACCACTTCAGGCCTGACTTTCCACCTTTCTCCCTGCGTAAATGCCTGCTTAAGGTAGGTAAAATTGCTGAAAGGCTGCATCATTTTGACTCCTTGCTCAGCTAAGTCTTCCCTCAACAAATCAAATTGGAATTGAGCCTCTAAGTGATGCATCCCCGCTTGAAGAATTGAGTCGCCATGCAATGCGCACCATAAACCTATTGTGCCCAAATGATCTCGCTCCGGAAGACTTTGATGGGCAAAGTCAATTTCTATCTCCTCCGGCGATAAGTCCACATCTAAAAATAAAACTAGTCCACTCTGGGGATTCTCCATTACCTGCGCTCCCCATCCCGCCTCTTGGCCTGCATAAAACCTTTCCCGGCAATGGAAGCCTAGCATCTCAAACAAACGGACCAAGCCCTCAAAATGTTTACGTGATGAACGGAATGTATGATGATCATGGTTAGCCCAGCCTACACCCAACTGATCTTGACGGACTTTCTGCAACTGTCCTGCGAAATTACGCGCCTGCCAATAGCCTCTTTCTACTTCCAAGACTATCCATGATGCAGCATCCCTGCCCACAATATTTACAATTTTCTCCACTAAACGCAGTGTATTAGCGAACAGCCCCTCTTCATCATCAGATGTGCGCTGCCTGGTCTGCCACAGTTCCTTGGCTTCAAGATAATTTTTTACTGTGGAATCGTTAGACTGAACCGGCTCAATTCCTCTATATCCATGACGTTCTACCACCCATAAACTAACTCCATTGTCAGTTGCAAGGCAGCAACGACGCAAGCCGCTATAAGCCCCCCCCTCAATTTTACCGGTAATACCTCGCACCATTAAATATTCAGGGACACTCTCTACTTTGATCGCAATATCATAAACTTCTTCTGTGCTGTCATTCACTAGTATTCGAGGCAACTGTGCACCGGGATGATAATATACTCGGTAATGGGTAGATGCCGCTTCTTCCACCATTCCTAAGGAATCCAATACATCATCAATATTTGGGCTGTATGGGATGGAAACATAATCTACCCAATCAAAAAGCCGCGTACTGGCAACTCTTTCTAATGAAGATGCAAGTGCCGCTACTGCTTCATTCTTTGTACAGCAGTGGTCCACTATTTTCTCTATGAATTGGGTCGCTTCCGGCTGGCATACCCATTGAAAAATTTTCTCTTTTGCAGCTTGCTCTGTCGTCATTGTATTTTCCCTATTTGCTGTCTCCCTTTGTATAAATTTTTAATTGAATTCTTTGCTACGATAAACTTTACCCGGCAATATATTTTATTAATACCATATTAATTTTATTAAGAAATAAACAATTTAGTTGACACTCGTAATTATTAATTCTAAACTAAAAATAGAACTAACTCTAAACAAAGAGTGTTTATATGCCAATGGATGGAATATTAGGCGGAGTTAAAATCCCCTTCTTTAACCGTGGTTCCTCTTCTACTGAAAAGAAAGAAGGAAAATTAAAAACTCCCAATAAAGCCGAACCCAGAATCATCGCGAAACCTACACCAAAAACCGCAACCGGAGCAGAAAGAGTGGGCGTCATCTCGATCGCTCCTAAGGAAGTTTCAAAAGAAAAAGCAGAAGAAAGAAAAATTATCTTCAAGGAAACGCTCTCAAAGAAATTAAAATTAGGCAAAGATAAAGGTAAACTGAACATTTATACCTATGAAGGATCTGCACTAGATAGTAGAGATAATAAAGCTATTAAAGATGGATACTATGCCAAAAACGTACGCTATATTGTCCAAGTCGAAATACCCAGTACGACTCCTGATGAAGCCCCACACACCAGCGAACTGGAATTGGATTTTTCCTTCAAAATAAAATCCGACTCCCGCGATAACGCCAATATAGCTCTTCGCAAAGAATCACAAGTCACCCAGGCCGTCATCGCTAAAGTCGCAAAAAAAGAACTTAAAAAAGCCAGTATCCCCGTAGATCTGACCCCTCTCAAAGATAAGTTTGTCCAGAAAGTGGTTTTCATCCCCACAGAAAAAACTTCCAAAGTGGACAAAGAATTTGAAAATAAACGCAAAAGTAAAATTTCCCCTCAACGCATGGCCTCTATCCAATTGGAAACCTCCAGAGCCCTGAGACATGAAAGCATCCATGAAGAACTTCAAATCCTTAACCAATTCTCTTCTTACTTAAATACCATCGAAGCGCAAAAAGCAAAATATAACGAAGCCCAAGCTAATATCAAAATAGCAAAAAGAAAGGGCGATACACCCACTCCTAAAGACCTCGCCGTCAAACCTGCACACAAACAGAATAAAGAACTTAAACTTGTCAACGGTATGCTTACTATCGTCGACAAAAGCAAAGTGAACAGCAAAGACCGCCTCGCGGTTGCCTTCCACCTTGGGGCACTAGCCATGTCCGCTTCTAACCAAAATATCACCGATCTCCCAAAACTCAACCAACAATCGTCCGATTCAAAAAATGAAAAGGAAGCCACCGTCGGCCTCACCGCTATCATGGAAAATGTCCTCCCAAAATACAGCCAAGAAGCTCTTGCTAATCCTGAACTCGGGAAAATTCTTATCACATCTCTCAACCTCCAATACATTGAGCCTAAAGTCATCGCCGCCTACCAGTCTAAAGTGGATGACGCTCAAACTCACAAAGATATCTTCGCAGCCTTCGCTAAAGCCAGCCCCTCTATTGGAAAACCTAATGATATGGGCAAAACATTCGATCCCGATACCATGTACCACAATGATCTCATAGAATCCCGTACTAAACTGGATGCCCTCACATCCTACTCCAACTCCCTACCCGACCTACCAAAAAAACCTACCCATGAGCTAACTTCAGACGAGAAAAGAATCATCCAACTCAACACCAGCGCACAACAGACGGTCAGAAATAAAATCCGCAACCAACTTCTCGACCTCCAAGATCCCCTAAAACTTACCGTCAATGGCGCCCTAACCCTCCTCGAAAACAACGGCAAAATAAATACTCCAGAATACAAAAACCTCCAACAAATGTCCAAAGAACTCAAAAATGGCATCTCCACTATTGACCTAAACGAACTCGCCAAAATCCTTCACAAAAATGAAAATATCCTCCCCAAATAAACACAGACACAGACACAGACAGGGGCAGGGGCAGGGTTTCACCCTGCACCCAGCAGGACTTTGTCCTGCACCTACCAAAGGTCTGGCGACCTTTTGGAATCCGCGTGGTGTATCGTGTTAGCTTGGAGGTATGTTTCGTGAGAGGTTCGACACGAATCTCCGATTCGTGTCGCCGACGTTGACCTGACCGCTACGCGGTCACGTCAAACATTATACTCAACCGTATTCTTTCCATTATCGAATATGTATTCACTAATAGACTCCGACAATCTACTAATAAAATACTTAATCAGATTCTACTTTGATATATAGTACTTATCATCGTGTTGCAGTTTTTTCCATCCCATTAAGAGCATTGATCAGTCAACAAGAATTGCTATGATTTTTTTGTTCTTTCGGAAATAGACGGAGTCTATTAGTGAATACCTATTCCTTACCTATGAGCTAAGGTTAGCTATAATGTTTGACGTGACCGCGTTAGCGGGCAGGTCAACGTCGGCGACACGAATCGGAGATTCGTGTCGAAACTCTCTCGAAACAAACCTCCAAGCTAACGATACAGCTCGCGGATTCCCAAGGTCGCCAGACCTTGGGTGGGTGCAGGGTAAAACCCTGCTAGGTGCAGGACAAAGTCCTGCCTGCTAGAGGGATTTGACTAGGGAGTTGACTTCGGGAGTATGGATGAGGGTGTTATTTTCGATAAGGTAGACGTTGTCGGGGGAGATTTGTTGGCAGAGTTTTTTTAGGTTGTGGCCGTGGACGATGATGTAGTTTACGGTGTTGAGGGAGGCAAGGATATTGATGAGTATGGGCTGGGGTGTATTGTCTTGAATATAGAGGATGAGTTCTTTTTTTGATTCAGAGGTGAGTTTATATATTGCTTCGAAGTGTGAGGGTTGGAGTCCTTGACTGAGTGAGAGTCCGAGGATATTGAAGGAGTGGCCTTTGAGGGCTTCTTGGAGGGTGAAGAGGTGTTCGTCTTCGAAGACTTTGTTGATAACATCTTTTTTAAGAAGGGCGCTCACGATCATTGCAGGAGAGATACGTGCGCATCCAAGCTGTGATATGGCTATTCCGGCGGCGATATTGGAAAGTTGTGCGGCTTCGGAGAAGTTGAGTTCATTCGCAATGGCGTAAGCCATGATAGCGAGGACGGTGTCGCCGGCGCCGGTAACGTCTTTAACTTCGACGGCTTCGACAGGGAACTGATCATGACGGCCATCGGGATAGAATAGTGAGATACCTTCTTCCGAGCGGGTGATCATGAGTACTTCGACTTTAGCTTTCTCAAATATGGCTTTAGCGACATTTTCCAGGGGTGCAGAGCGAGGGAGGGAGGCTGCAGCGTAGGCTTCACCCAGATTAGGTTTAAGTATAGTAGCGCCGCAATAGCGGGAGAAGTCGGTGCCCTTGGGGTCAGCGATGATAGGTATTTCACGAGAGCGTGCTTCTATGATGATATGTTTAAGCAGATTTGGTGTGATGCTGCCTTTGCCGTAGTCGGAGATAGCAACCACTTCGATATCAGCCATGAGGATAGGGATCATGGCGATCATTCTAGCTTCGAGTTCAGGATGCAGAGGGTCGATGCGTTCATGGTCAACGCGTACAACTTGCTGTCCGGCGGCGATGATTCTGTCTTTGAGGGGTGTGAGTGCAGTTTTTTCGCAGAATATCCCGCTAGTGTCCGCGCCTTCGGAATTGAGAGCTTGAATGAGGTGATGTCCTGCGGCGTCGTCACCGACGCGGCCTAGGACTTTGACTTGTGCGCCGAGGGAGATGAAATTGAGCACGACGTTTCCGGAACCGCCGGGACGTTGATCTACGCTGGCGACGTGTACAACAGCAACGGGGGCCTCGGGAGATATTCTTCTGGCGTGACCGATAGTGTATTTATCGACAATTAGATCGCCGACGACGAGGACGCGCCGTCTTTCGAGGCGTCCGACCATTCCGCAGAGGCTTACCATCTTTTCTCCGGTAGCAAATAGTTCCTGACGTATTCGACAACTGCATCTTCAAATTTCATACAATCGGATTCTTTGCCGAGTACATCTTTAGTTTTTTTCATTTCAGCTTGGGTATAGTTCTGGTATTTGCCGTGCAGGTCGGCAGGCATATCGATGTACTCTATTTCACCGGGGATGTCAATAGCTTTGAAGACGGAGCGGGCGAGGGTATTCCATGTTTCAGCTTTACCGGTACCGATGTTATAGATGCCGCCGGCATCATTATTTAGGAAGGCGCAGGTCATGCGAGCGGCGTCTTTAACATAGATAAAGTCGCGGGATTGTTCGCCATCGCCATATTTATCCTTTTCACAAGATCTGAAAAGACGGACTTTTCCTTCTTTACGAGCGAGGGGAAGGATGTGAGTGATAGCGGATGACATGCGGCCCTTGTGGTATTCGTTGGGACCGAAAACGTTGAAGTATTTTAGTCCTACAACCTTATCGAGCAGGCCCATGTTTTGCAGCCATAGGTCGAACATGTGTTTGGAATATCCATACATATTCAGAGGATGATGTTTGATCAGGTCCGCTTCGTTATCATCAAATCCTAGGCTGCCGTCGCCGTATGTAGCAGCGGATGAGGCGTAGATAAAGCGTTGTTGGTTTATCAGGGCGTATTCAGCGAGTTGCGCACTATAGCGGTAGTTGTTTTCTAATAGATAGTTGGCGTCAGTTTCAACAGTGCTGCTGCAGGCTCCGAGATGGATGAAGGCCTGGATATCGCTTTCTCGGCCCATCAACCAATCAAACAGTTGGTCTTTATGAAGGATGTCGGAATATCTTTTTCCAACGAGATTTTTCCATTTTTCGGTTTTACCTAAGTTGTCGACGATAACGATATTGGTAAAGCCTTGGTCATTGAGGTGTTTAACAATAGAAGAACCTATAAACCCGGCTCCACCGGTAACAACAATTTTCTTGGAGTGATTTTTTATCATTTTTTGAATCCGGAATAGAATTTTGTGAGTAAGGTTAGCATAGTAAGCAAATGTCTCGCAACGAAGAATGATTCTAGTTGAAATCTTGATTTTAACCTACTTGTGCGCCCTAATCCTGCATGCAGTTAAGGAGGCGTAATGATAGGGTTCAAAATTGTGACGGTTCTTTTCTTAGTTTGATAATATTTCCATATAAATAAAAAATTCACACTCTCACATTCAATACTAAATTAAAAAATAGTTTTAATTTAGTTGAATATTAATTTCATCATAATTATAGTATTAAGGAATTACAAATAAAAGAGACGCATGATTAAATATTTATTTATTGCACTTATAATCCCAACACTAATATTTGCAAGCTCTCCTTTCAGATACCATTCACCAAAACTCACTTCCGCTATACAAAGCATCACTAAACTCGCCGAAGCAAAAACGCTGATCGACAAGGCTAACGCGCAAGGAATGGTAGCAGTAGAAACATCAACCCAAGAAACAGCCTCATTTCATGGCATGTGGATAGGGAAAACCCGCACTATCTACATTAACCCACACCATCGTTCTTTAGGCGGTATTATTCAAACCCTCATTTTTGAACTGCATAATGCTGCTGCAGACGCACAGTTTGCAGCGTTATGGCACGATGCCCGTTGTGGAAGAATCGATAAAAATACATTCGTCGAAAAAGCAGAAAGAATAGAATTTGATAATCTTAAGCAAGCTCAAGCAATCCTAGATAAAGGTATAGAAAGGCAATTTTTCCCTAAAGACTGCCGTTTACAATTCTTGCCTGAATTTAAGCTCTATTATTACTTTCAGCAGCTTGCCGGGCATTCGGATTGGTTTTCAAAACAATATGACAATTCCTGCCCGCCTCATATGCGGACTCCTTATAAAGGAACTGTTTATGATCTTACCAAGATTTCAGTTGAAGACCGCGATGATTTAGTCCGTTATATTTCACTATGCAGCAGGCTATGCAGCGGTGACAATGTTAAAGATGCAAAAGCTTTAGAGAGTATTTATCGCGAGAGAAACACCCTGCAAAACTGCTTGAAAGGCACTCCTCCGCTGAATACAAACTGCTATAGAGCCGCACAGCGCTATAAACTCTTTCAAGAAGTGTTTGGTAACATATTATAAATACATTATATTCATTCACAAAAATCTATAGTGGATAAAAAATGGCAGCCTTAGTTTCGAGTGTACAAAATGAAGCAAACGTAAATGGACTTCCTTGCGCTATCCCCACAACTTCTGTACAAACGCCCTCTCCTGCTATTGAAATTATAAATGCTGGAACTAAAGAAGCATCGAGCTCTCTAAGTAAACCTGTAAAAATTCTTCATAAAAGTGATTTATTATATATTGCATCCCTGGTGTCTTTATATCTGAACCCGGCGGCATTTCTCGTTGCTGTTGGAACAGGGCTTGCTGCTAGTTCAATTTGTTTAGTTTTTTGTTTGAATTTTGATAAGGATACTGTCATTCGAAAGTTTGTTCATAATACTAATGTAGTTTTATTTAATTTTGGCGGCCACATTTCTGCAGTTGGAAATACTCTTTTATTATGGAATAATTTCCTATTGGAGTCTGGTATTGCTTCAGCTGCTAAGGTTGCTTTTAATGCAAAAGCCTTATATTTTATAAACGGTTTTTCATTAGGAGCACGTATAAATTATCTAATTTTAGGCTGCATTATAAAAAATTCAAAATAGATTTACATGTTTAATTTTTAAATTTCAATTTTTAACCCTATATAAGGAGTAATTTATGTCAGCATCTTTTGATAATACACCTAGCTTTGATTCAACTAGCATTGGTTCATCTAGCTATGTTCCAGCTACGATCAGCTCATCAAGCAGCTCATCAAGCAGCCCAATCTCAACTTCACCCGTAGCGGATGTTGCAAATAGGACTATCCCTCAAAACGATAATGAACCTAAAGTTAAAAAATCTTTCTTAGCGCAAGTATTAAACCATGATGGTTATTTTGCTGCTGCAGCTTTGGTTTCAGCTTATTTTAACCCGATAGCTTTCCTTGTTGGAACTGCTGCAGGCGTTATATTAGTTAAAACACATGACAAATTTTCTGAGAAAGTTCTTAAAGTACTTTGTAATGTTGCTCTGCCTAAAAATAGAGCCTTAGAAGCTGGACTTAGTATTTTTACAGGTGTAATGAGCAAGTATGTCATTCCGAATTTTACTGCTATCAACCCCTATGCATCTACAGCAGCTAACTTTGCCGGTAAATTATTTACAGGTTTAGCTGGTTTTAGCTTTGGTATGGTATTAGCAACGCGTGCAACAGCTGCTTTTCTAAATTTAAAAAGCACTAGCCCCATCTAAGGTGTAATTCTACCTATTTCTACGGGTATAAGAAACACATATACTTTTAAAGTGAATACTAAGCAGTCTTACGACTGCTTAGTATTCTTTAGTTAATCTTTAAATCCACTTCTGCCTATTGCCAACTTAGTTCAATATTTTATCTTATCTATCTCTATCCATTCTATATGAAATCAAATGTTATCTTACACTTATTAAACTTGACTTAATTTAAATAAATTAATATAATTAACAATCAAATTTAATTGGAGAAAGATTATGGCATCTCCAGATTTACATTATAAAATTCAAACCAATCCAAATTTTGCTTCTAGTTGGCTTCAATTTAGCACAAACGATGATACTACAACTATGGATGTGCCAGAACGCTTCGACACTATAGAAGAAACTCAACCCTCTCCTTTAAGCTCTTTTACAGCTGCGGTAATCTCTACCGATGGCCTTTTTGTTGCAGCTGCAATGGTTTCATTATATTTTAATCCCATAGTCTTCCTTGTAGGAACTGCTTTGGGTGTAGGACTAGAATTATCTAAAAAATCAGAGAGTTTTAATTCTATTGCTTACGGCATAGCAAATAATATTAATCAAATAAAACTAACGACGGCTTTCGTGAGTATTATATTTAATGGTATGGCCCGCACTTTTCCAGCTTATCAAATTCCCTTAAGTATATTTGGAAACGTATACATCTATTCTACAGGTGTTACTTTTGGCGCATTAATGGCGAATAAAACGCTCCCCTTCCTCCTGAATGCCATACAAGGTAAATAATAGTGCATTTGATGTACCCTACTAACCTTCTCCTAGTATAGGAGTGCAGCGATCGTCGTTTCTTAGTCCTCGACTTGTTGAGACTATGAAAGCGACGACGAGTCCCTTACCGTAGGGACACATCCTTTTAGCCAACTCAATGGAATTTCAAAAGAAGTGTAATAAGCAAAACATTTAGTACCAGCTTTCAGAATTTTCACGGCGTACAAAGTGTGCTTTTTTTACATAAAAGTTTGCTGCAAGCGGATGTTTCGGTTCACCTAAACAAAAGAATGTAGAGCCTGATCCGGCCATCACAGCTTCGTCATATCCTGCAGCTATCAATTGTTGCTTCACAGTACGTAGTTCAGGCACAACATGGAAAGCGGCTCCTTCTAAGTCATTGAAATAGGCAAAATCACTTTTATAAAATTTATCTAGAAAAGCTAAGGGATCCCTTTGCTCTAACTCAGCAACTTTTAAAGCTTTATAGACTGCCGGAGTGCTGGCACCAAAATCAGGTTTGATTAGAGTGAATTCCGGTTTATAGGGCAGGTCTTCCAACGGTTTGATTATTTCTCCCCTGCCGGTACAATAAGCTGTGCCTGAAGAAAGGAAAAAAGCGACATCCGATCCTAATTCACCACCCCAGTTTGTGAGTTCACTCCGTTTGACGGGTCTTCCGGCAAGTTCATTCATTGCCCATAAGGTTGTTGCTGCGTTGCTGCTGCCTCCACCTAATCCTGCTTCAAGGGGAATTTGTTTATTTACATGCACAGAAACATAGAGAGGTAGCCGGGTTTTCTGCCTGAAAAGGCGTGCCGCTTTAAGGATAAGATTGTTCTCGTCGAGAGGCATAGGAATGCCTTCTGCTGTCAGTTGATCATTAGAAGATGTTTTGTATGTTAGAGTGTCGCCTAAGGAGATTGCTTGAAAGAGGGATGCTAGTTCGTGGAAGCCGTCTTCACGCTTTTTGAGGATGCGTAAGAATAGGTTAAGTTTTGCAGGTGAAAATAGTTGAAGCATATAGAACCTTTAGAGATATCAGAGAGGAACGGCGTGCCGTCCCTCTCCAAAAGTAGAATAAGCTTTGCTACGCTTGGAGCGCTGCTGCTTCTTCAGAACCTTCTGCAATGATATCCAGCTTAATATCTGCTGAGACGCCTTCTTTAAACTTAAGGTGAATAGTATGCTTACCTGTAGTTTTAAGAGCATGCTTAAGTTGGATGGAACGTCTTTCGATTTCCACATTGGCTTGCTTTTTGAGCAAGTCGATGACATCATGTGCTGAGACAGAACCGTACATGTGGCCTTCGTGGTCCACTTTTACGATAGTTATCAGCGTGATTTCTGCGACTTGGCTTGCGGCTTGTTCAGCTTCTTGCTTATCCATGATAGCTTGTTGCTGTCTTTCCTCAACGAGGCGGGCTTGCTTTCTCAAAGCTTGAGATGTAGCAATTTCCGCAAATTCTTGAGGAATCAAATAGTTACGGATGTAGCCAGGACGGGCGGATACGATCTCGCCTTTGCGTCCTAAGCCGTCTACGTCTTTTAGCAATAATATCTTAGTAGCCATAACAGTCATTTCCTCCTAATTTACTGGTCCGCTACAAAAGGCAGCAGGGCCATATGGCGCGCGCGTTTGATAGCTTGTGCCAAATGCTTTTGATGAAAGGCGGAAACGCCTGTAATACGACGAGGAAGAATTTTGCCTCGTTCAGTCACAAATTTTAACAGAGTTTCTGTATCTTTGTAGTCTATATCGCGAATACCCGCGGCGGTGAATGGGCAGCGTTTGCGACGTTTTGAACGTGCGTCGCTACCACTTTCTAAGGGTGCTCTAATTTTTCTATTCATGGTTTTACCTCATCTATGCCGTTATTCGACAATGGTCTTGAATTCTATTTTCTCAAGAACCTTATCTGTTCTCAAAGTGATGAAACGGATGAGGTCTTCGCTAATGTGGTACTCGTCCCATAGCTCTTCAATAACTGCCGGTAGGGCTGAAAAGTAGACGAGGTAGTAGTATCCTTCGCGATGTGTATTGATTTCATACGCGAGTTTTTTACGGCCTTGTTCATGGATTTTGACAAGTTCGCCGCCGTGGCTGGTGATGCCTACGGTAATTTTTTCAAAGGCTTTTCTGCGGGCTTCATCGCTTAGTTTAGCGCTGATGATGTACATCCCTTCGTAAAGCTGAGGTTGTTTTCTGCTCATGATTTAACTCCACTGACATTCTTTATATTCACTAGGTTCATGGCGAGTTCCACAGTATGTTTGGTAAGTTGCTGGAGGGCTTCAGTCCCTTTTTCCAAAACTTTGGGAAGCTGGCTTGCTTCATCTTGGGTAAATTTTCCCAGTACATAATCTGCCAGGTCTTGCCCTTCAAATGGCTGTCCTACTCCCACGCGTAAGCGCAGATATTTTTGCGTACCTAAGTGTTCTTCAATGCTTTTTAAGCCGTTGTGACCGCCTGAGCTGCCACCTTCTCTGATGCGAAGGGAGCCGAATGGTAGGGCCACATCGTCGTTTACGACGATGAGGTCGTCGACGGATAAGCGGTAGTAGCTTAGATACTTTCGTATGGCTGACCCGCTTTCATTCATGTAGAGCGTTGGAAGGACTAAGTGGACATTGACCCCATCTAGGATGCCTTTAGCATCTTCGACATTGTTGCGGGGGTCTTTTTTAAGGGTCCAGTTTAGGTGGGAGGCTAGGGCTAAGACGATAAGCTTGCCTAGGTTATGCCGTGTATTGGCATAGCTGAGGCCGGGATTTCCTAATCCTACGATTACCCGGTGCTTATGCTTGCTAACTTCCTCTTCCATTGTCTACTTATCTCTTAGCTATCAGTACGGCAACTTCATTCAAATTAACGAGAGGGCGGATAGTTTCCGGCCAAGCGATATCTGACAGGCGGCGTGATTGGCGCAAATCCATTGAAGTTACATCGATATTGAACAAGTTAGGGATGTCTTTAGGCAAGCAGCGCACACGTACGTGGCGGATAACTTGACGTAGAACACCGCCGGCTTTTACGCCGATGCATTCGTTAACGCCAGTGCATTCCACAGGCACTTTAACTTTAACGGGGCGGTCATCATGCAGCTCTTCAAAATCTAAAGAGATGACGTTGTAGTTGATGATGTTGTATTGGATATCTTTAATAATGGCGCGACGAGTTTTACCATCGATATCGAGTTCCACTATAGTGTTAGGAAGACGTCCTTTTTGCAGTTGGCGGATAAATGCGCTGAATTCGTCGCTTTTAATAGCAATGTTTTCGCCTACATCCCCTTTAGAATAGATAACCGCTGGGATAAACCCTTCGCGTCGCAATTTTGTTGCATCGCTTTTACGGTTGACGGCACGTTTAGTCACCGATAATTTCATAGTTCCTCCAAAAATCAACTTGCTTGTCATTCAAGCAAGTTTACACAATTGTTAATCTACCTATGATTCCGAGAAGAAATGGACTCGTGAGAAGTGGAGCAGCGGATGGCATCGCCAAATTGAGGGGCTATGGAGCACGTTTTGATTTTAGCCGTTCCCGTTAGACGGGAAGTTTGTGGAATGGTATCGGTTGTAAGGATCCAATCCAGCTGGCTGTCTTCTATTGTGGTGATTGCATCACCGACAAATAGGCCGTGTGTGACGACGGCATTGACTGAACGTGCGCCCTTCTCATGGCATGCTTTCGCTGCTGACACTAAAGTGCTCCCGGTAGAGCACACATCGTCAGCGAGAAGAACATTTTTTCCGGTGACAGAACCGATGATGTTAAGAATTTCAACATCGTCGTTTTTCTGTCGTTGTTTGTCTATGATGACAAAATCACAGTTTAAAGCGGAAGCGTACTTTCTTGCAGTCTTTACGCTACCGATATCCGGAGCGACAACTACGTCTGGTGCATCTGTCATGCTTTTGAGGGCATCGATCAGTGCTATACGTCCAGGCAAGTCATCGACAGGGATATTGAAGAAGCCTTGCACTTGCGGCGCGTGCAGGTCCATCGTGAAGAGATGTTGAACACCTGCTTTTTCGAGCAGGTCCGCAACGAGGCGAGCGGTGATGGGCACACGGGGCTTGTCTTTGCGGTCTTGGCGGCTGTACCCGAAGTAGGGTATAACGGCTGTGACAGACTGCGCAGAGGCTCTTCGTAAAGCATCGATGATGATGAGGAGTTCGACGAGGTATTCGTTTGGATGAAGAGAGACGGACTGCACGACAAAGGTGTGTTTGCCACGTACGGACTCTTGAATCAAGACTGATATCTCGCCGTCAGCAAACGTCGAAATCTCTATCGGACTTAGATCTACTCCGGCATGCTTAGCAATGTTACGTGCTAAGTCTGGATGGGAAGATCCCGAGAGGACAGCTATTTCCGACGCATGATGGGTCATCGGCATCTTTGCTTTAGTTAATTTAGGGTGGAAGGATTCGAACCTCCGAATGGCGGTACCAAAAACCGCTGCCTTACCACTTGGCGACACCCTATCGATTTAACGATTACAGAAAACATATTAAGCTACCCTCATAAATATTTACAAGCTAAAATCAATTTTTCACTTCTTCTAGCTAAAATTCACAGGAATTATTACACTAGTCCTTTTTGAAAATTAAAGACTTATGCGTATTGCAATTATCGGTGCCGGATTCTCCGGACTCTCTATAGCATGGCACCTACACCAAGCAGGATGCCACACAACCACCCTATTCGACAAAGCAGGCATTGGCGGCGGATGCTCTGCCATCGCAGCAGGGCTCCTGCATCCTTATGGAGGTGTCCGCTCCCGACTCAACGCCCTCGGACTCGAAGGAATGGCCGCTACCCAGCGGCTCCTTCAAGCTGCAGAAAAATGCCTCAATACACCTGTCGCATCCAAAACAGGACTTTTCCGCATCCCCACCTCCCCGCACCAGCTCAAAGAATTTCAAACTTCCTCCCAGCTGTACAATATCCCCTGGAGTAAATCCCTCGGACAAGAAGCACTCTTCATTCCTGACGCCCTCACAGTCAACTGCCCACTCTACCTTGAAGGACTCTGGGCCTCCTGCCTCGAACAAGGCTCCTCCCTTCAAATCGACCTCATCTCCTCACCATCCCAACTTTCCAACCTCTTCGACATCATCATCATCGCCGCTGGTGCAGACTCCACAACACTCCACCCTGACCTCCCTCTCAAACCCCTCAAAGGACAAATCATCACCGTCTACAACTCTTTCAACATCTCCACACCCACAACAACCGACTGCTACATCATCCCCCAAAATAACCTGCTAACCATTGGCGCTACCTTCGAACGTAACTTCTCCTCCCCCCTCCCCGACCCCGCCCTCGCCTCACAATCCCTCCTCCCCACCCTCGACCCATTCCTACCCAACATCTCCTCCTCAACCATCCTCTCCTGCAAAGCCGGCATCCGCGCCACAACACCCAACCGCCTCCCCCTCCTCAAAAAACTCTCCCACAACACATGGATAGCCTCCGGCCTCGGCTCCAAAGGCCTCCTCTACCACAGCCTCCTCGGCCAAAACACCACCAAAACAATCCTCTCCTAGCAGGCAGGGTTTCACCCTGCACCCAGCAGGACTTTGTCCTGCACCTACCAAAGGTCTGGCGACCTTTTGGAATCCGCGAGTTGCATCGCTAGCTCGGAAGTATGTTGTGCGAGGGTTTCGACACGAATCTCCGATTCGTGTCGCCGACGTTGACCTGCCCGCTTCGCGGTCACGTCAAGCATTATACTCAACCTTAGTCCTTTCAATCAGGAATTGGTATTCACGAATAGACTCCGGCAAATGACTGAAATATGTTTGGTCAGGATCTTCTTTTGCTTTTTGAAGGAGAAATAGAGTCATGGAACAGTTCAAGAACTTGTTGTATTTGTATAAACCCTTCTTGATCTAATCCTAAGTAGAATCTGACTAAGTAATTTTTCGTAAGTAGCCGGAGTCTATTCGTGAAAACTGATTCAAAAAGGGGGAGGATAGGGTTGAGTATAATGCTTGACGTGACCGCGAAGCGGGCAGGTCAACGTCGGCGACACGAATCGGAGATTCGTGTCGAAACCCTCGCACAGCCAACCTCCAAGCCTACGATGCAACTCGCGGATTCCAAAAGGTCGCCAGACCTTTGGTAGGTGCAGGACAAAGTCCTGCTGGGTGCAGGGTGAAACCCTGCACGAACCCCTTGACCTTGAATTAGGAGGAGGGTTGTTTGTAGAAGAATTTGGGTCGGTAGATGGGGACGCCTTTGCCGTCGCGGGCTTCTAGCCTTTCGTAGGTTATTTGGCGGGAGATTCCGATGCAGCGGGAAAGCCCGAAGAGGACGGTGAAGTAGTGTGGATATGGGAAGCCGGAAGCGGAGAGGAAGGATCCAGAGATAGCGTCGACGTTAGGAAATGGGTCGGACACTTTAGGGTTTTGTTTAAGGATATCGGGGCCGGCAGCGCGTAGAGTGAGGGCCATTTTGACAAGTGGGTTGTCGGGGTAGAGTTTTTGAGCTTCCGAGTAAAAGATAGAGGCGCGGGGGTCTTCGACGCGGAGGACAGCGTGCCCGAAGCCGAAGACGATTTCATTATTGTCTAGCATGCGAGAGATTTCGTTTTTGACAGTATCTTCAGTGGCATTGGCGCCGAGTTTCTTTATGAGGAGATGAACGAATTCCAGGCATTCTTGGTTAGCTTTACCGTGTCTTGGGCCGGCTAGAGCGCACATAGCAGCAGTTAGCGAGCCGTACATATCTTCCAGTCCGGACGAGACTGCTTTTCCGGTGAAGGCGGAGAGATTGCCGCCGCCGTGGTCGAAGTGGAGGACGTTGAAAAGTTTGAAGGCGTGTGTAAGGGCTTTAGGGTCAGCGTTGGGGGTATTGAGCATATGGGTAAAGTTCTCCATATAACCCAGTTCAGGTTGAGGAGGTTTGGTGCCGCCCCAGCTGCCGTGAAAATTTATGACGGTGGCAGTGAGTTGGGGTAGTTTAGCTATGAGGTTTAGGGCATCTTCGCGGTAGTCATTTTTCCCTTCGAGGGAACCTAGAATGAGGAGGGCCATGCAGAAAATTTTCATGGGGTGCACATGGCGTGGGAGGGCGTGGATGTGTTTGATAACTTCGGGGGAGATATGTGAGCGTTTGATGAGATCTTCTTTAAAAGTTTTAATTTCAGCATCGGAGCCTTCGCGTCCATTAAACAGGAGGAAGATAACATTTTCCGGGTTCCAGAATGCCATATCTGCGAGGGATTTCCCTACATAGAAGAGGCCTTTTTGGGGATCTACCGAAGAGGTTGTGCAGTAGCCCACGGGGTAGCCGCGGAGGCCTGTTTCCAAGTTTTCTTTTGTGATGGTTAGGAGCACATCGTCCTTAGTCATTTCAGCCATGATATATCTCCGGTGAGTTAGCGTACTGCAAGGCGGTCGACCATAGATCGCTCTTCGATGAGCTCTTGCATGGTGGCCTTAAGTTTAGCTTTAACATTTGGGGTGAGTTCAATATTAGGGACGATTTCAAATCTGCCATCACCGAGAGATTTGCAGGGGAAAGAGAAGATGAGGTCTTCATCGATACCGTAGGGGTTGGAGGCAGAGTAGACGCCCATTGAGAACCAGTTGCCGTGGGGGGTAGGTTGGTAGAGGGCTTTGACGTGGTCGATGATGGCATTGGCGGCGGAGGCTGCGGAGGATTTCCCGCGGGCGGCTATGATGGCGGCGCCTCGTTTCTGCACTTGGCTGTAGAAGTCATTTTCTAGCCATTCAGGATCTTTGATGACTTCGTTTGCGGGGGTGTTATGGATGCGGGCGTTATAGGGGTCGGGAACTTGGGTAGCGGAGTGGTTGCCCCAGATGATAACGTTGGAAACATCGGAGAGGGGGACGTTGGCTTTTTTTGCCAGCATACTGACGGCGCGGTTTTGGTCGAGGCGAGTCATGGCGTGAAAGTGGCTGGGGGGGATTTTCTTACATTGCTTAAGTGCGATGAGGCAGTTGGTGTTGCAGGGGTTGCCGACGACGACGACTTGGACTTCGGGTTTAGCGAAGGCTTCTAGAGCTTTGCCTTGTTCGACGAAAATTTTGGCATTTTCTGCAAGAAGTTCGCCTCTTTCCATGCCGGGTCCGCGCGGTTTGGAGCCAATGAGGAGTGCGAGGTCGATATCGCGGAAAGCTACTTTAGGGTCGCTTGTGACGATAATTTCTTGCAAAAGAGGGAAGGCGCAGTCTTCGAGTTCCATGCGGACGCCTTCTAGGGCAGGTAGGGCTTCGGGAAGTTCCAGTAGTTGGAGGGCAACGGGTTGATCTTTGCCGAGCATTTCGCCGCTGGCAATGCGAAAAAGTAGGTTGTAGGCAATTTGGCCTGCGCTTCCGGTAACTGCGATGCGTTTGAGTGGTTTGGCCATGGGAGATATCCTTCTGTTTTTAGCGCATCATAGAATTCGACAAGTTATTCTGCAAATTTTGGAGTGAAAAAACATGAAGAAACATCTGGCCAAGAGGAAGATATATATGATATATTCTCTTGCACTATGAGTATAAATATTGTGAATTCTAAATTAAATCTTATTGAAATATTCCGTAGCGTGCAGGGTGAAACCTCTTATACCGGCTTACCTACAACATTTATAAGATTGGCGGCTTGTAATTTACGTTGCACTTGGTGTGATACCACCTATTCTTTTGGAAGAGGAGAGCCTTGGGAAGTCGAAGTTATTATCGACAAAGTCAAAGAGTTCGGATGTAAATACGTGTGCGTCACCGGCGGCGAGCCTTTGCTACAAAAAGACGTTCATACTCTTATGAACCGATTGTGTGAAGCGGGGTATAAACTTAGCTTGGAGACCGGTGGATCTTTACCTATTGCGCATGTGCATCCGGACGTTAAAATTATCTTAGACCTGAAATGTCCCGGCAGTGGTATGAGCGCTAAAAATTACTGGGGAAATATTCCTATTCTCAAGGGAAGTGATGAGGTCAAATTTGTCCTGTTAGATCGAGTTGACTATGAGTGGGCGCGCGATGTGTGCCATAAACATGGTCTAACCCATCTAGTGGAAGAAGTGCTCCTTTCTCCTGTACATGGAAAATTAGATCCTAAAGACCTTATTCAATGGATGCTTGAAGACGCATTAGACGTCAGATTGAATTTGCAGGTTCACAAGTTCATTTGGGATCCGGAAACAAAAGGTGTTTGATAAATGAAAGCTATCATTTTATTAAGCGGCGGAGTGGACTCTGCTGTAGCCTTGGCCTATGCACTGAGTGAAGGGCGAGAGTGCATTGCTCTCAGCTTTGACTATGGACAAAGACACAGAACGGAATTAGACAGTGCCGCCAAAATCTCGCAATTCTACAATATTCCGCATATCGTCCTGCAGCTTCCGAGCTGGGGTGCTGAAGCCGTATCGCTCTTATTGTCCAATCAACCAGTACCAACAAATAGAACGAAAGAAGAAATAGAACAAAGCGGTGTCGCCCCCACTTATGTTCCTGCCCGCAATACTATTTTCCTCTCCTATGGAATCGCCGTCGCTGAAGTCCACGGAGCCTATGAGATCTATATAGGTTCTAATGCAGATGACCATTTCCCCTATCCGGACTGTCGCCCTGCCTACTTTGAGGCCTTTCAACAGGTAGCTAACCTTGCGACAAAACAAGGTATTGAAGGCCGTCCTTCAAAAATTATCGCTCCTTTCGTCGGATTAAAAAAACATGAAGTGATAGCTTTGGGAAAGCGGTTAGGATCGCCTTTGGAATTAACATTCAGTTGCTATGCTCCTACGGCTGAAAATGCTCCGTGCGGAGTCTGTGATGCATGCCGTCTTAGGCGCTGAAATTAAGCTTATAGAATAAGCCTGAGGTTGTTCTGTAGGAAGACAAGGTTGAGGTATAGGACAATAACTTAGCAATCCCCTCTTGTGAGCACTCTACCCATTCCTTGGCAAGCTCGCGTGTCAGCCATGAAGACAGCTCATTGCACTTATAGGCACATTCAGAGGAATAGAAATACGATCTGCAAAGTTCCAATAAGCGAGCGATGAAAATTCCTTTTTCAGGATTTACAGCAAAAAGATTCTCTTCCACTTGCACTAGGTCATTAGCAAAGGCGGAGGTGTCCCCGGTCAGTTCGGAAAGTAATTTTAATACTTTTCCCACATGCTCAGGCTCATTGGATATGCATTCCAATCTTTCCATTAAATCTTCTACCGAAGCAAAACCTTCTCGATAATACATCCAAGGTATTACCAAAGCTTGAAGAATATAGCTCCAACGCGCTTTCACATCTCCAAGCTTGGAGTTTCTTAATGCCTCTAAAGACTGGTTGAAAAGGGTGTTTTTTTCTTCTTTTGAAGCACGGCGTAATTCCATAGCGATATGTGCCGGCACTGCAATACTTGTACCTAAACCAAAATGATCTAAAAATACTTTAGCTTCTTTTATAGACAGTTGCGACGTCATACTTCTAAGCCATGCAGGCCAATCTACACTTCTGCTCTTATGGCAGGGACGCCCTGCAATATATTTACGCAGTTTAGTTTCTAGTTCGTCGATGTGCCCTTGTCCAAAGCCTTTGATATGGACAAGTGACGAAAGGTCTACGCTGATAAGGTCATCCACAGTTTGTTTGTTTAATCCGAGCAAAAGCTTTTCTGTTTGGCTGGAGAGTCCAAGAACATGCAAAGGCTCTAATAGAAAACAAGGGGTAATCCAATGCCTATACGCAGGACCAAAATCAAACTCTACTTGTGCTTCTAGTTCAGTTAGCGGACATAATGTTTTAGAAGGAACTTGAGCTTTCTCTGCCCCGCTACCCATCACACGGATGGACTTCGGATCGACGGATTCAAGCGAATAGATTTTTTCAAGTCCATGCGAGTATGCTGTGCGACCTGTAGAGGGCTCGCGTGCGCCCTTAACTTTATTGATAACAGTCTTATGAGCGGCTGTGGGATAAGTAAAGGTGGTGGAAGAAGCAGGGGTCACAGTTCCAGAGGGTGAGACATACGCTTGCCTTCTTACAGCCCCGCCTTGAGCTGCTTCGATAGGCAGATCGATGATCGCCGTAAGCTGTTTTTTAAACTGGTCCCAAAAAGTCATAGTGGTCGCATGGAGATTTTGTCATTTGCGCCTCATCATGAGCAATCTACGAAAAAAATCCTAGAGAATTATGCGATAAAAAAAACAAAAATCAATAAAAGGCGCAAAAAACCTTGCATTTATTTTTGAAAAAAGAGGTGTAGCAGCTTTAAAAGTGTGAAAACCTAATATTTGAGGATAAAGATTTTGGCTGTTACTGCTCAAAATGAAAATCCGGGATAGGCTTATTTGCTTGGATCATCTTTTCACGTACATGCAGCATCACATTCGTCCAATTTAAGGCTTCTGCCTCCAATACTTTTTGACGAATAACAGAGAGTAAAGTCTCCGTATATAAACCGCCTTCATCTGTCGCTTCTGCATATCCCCCTTCCGTTACAGCCGTTCCAATCAAAAGGCCTTTGGATTGAAGGAAAAGTTTTTTGTAACCGTTCAGTTTCCTTAGAGTTGTCACAGGGTTCACCAGTAAGGATTTGTGAAACACTATATTTCCTAGGAGTTCATTATCCAGATAGTTATTGCAGCTATCGGCAAAGACTATGGCTAAACGTGGTTTTTTTGCGGTGATCTCATCTAAAACTTCCTGCAAAGGAACCATTTTACCTACTAGACTAAAATACAGATAAGGCCAACGACTACCCTGCTTATCTTCGGGATGGTACCCATGCCCGCTAAAATAAAACACAAAGGTGTCTTTGGATTTGACATCGATTTTCTTAAGGGTCTGGAATAACTTACGTGGAGTAGCCTCTTTTCCGGTCAATTTGACAATATTAGTCTTCATTCCTGAAAAGTGAGCAGCTCTTTCCAGTTCAGCATTCATCTTTTCACAGTCGCGTTGGGCTGAAATTCCTGCTAAATACTCGGTGGTATCACACACGAGCAAAGCGTGAATAGTTTTAGCTTCTGCAGCGCCGAGGGGTAAGATGTGCAAACTTAAAAGAATTACACAAAGAAATAATCGTTGCATTAGTGATATTAAGTTAATAATTTGTAGTATCCACACTATAACTATAATATTGACTTTATATCAATAAAAATTTTAGAATATTACATCTATCTATTTCATTAGAGTCCTTTGACTGCCCAACTTAAGACTGCTTGTAGGAAACTGCCGGGTGAAAAGGGAATGTTGCTTAATTGTTGCACTGATTAGAGATACCTATAATGCTAAGAAGCAAGAATTAAATAATAAATAAAAATAGACTATGGCTCAAGATGTCAACAATTAATCAATATTCAGGACTATTAGATTTAGAACCTTTTAAAAGGGATACCTATTGGAGTGGATTATTTAAATGTGAAGATAAATTCTACCAAAAAGAATTGTTCTTCAAGTCTGTTTCCACGTCCCTATTAGCTACCGGGCTAGCAGCAGTAGCCTGGGGCGGGTTTTACTTATCTGCAGTCCCCCTTACCGCAGGCGCTATTGCAATTACTGCAGGTTATTATTTTGCCCGAAAAATGGAATTTCCTGAGGACTCTACATTTCAGATCAATAAAGCTAAAACTGAGATTTCTTCCCGCTTTGATGCAGAAGTTTATAAGAAGCATAAAAATGAAGAAGCCGCTCTTAGCCTTTTTAATTTCCACTTTCAGCGTAATTCCAATTCATTGGAAAATCTGATCACTTTTTTTCAGGATTGTTTTGAAATTTTCTCTCAAGATGCCCAAACCATGCTTAAAACCCATCTTAAGGATCTTGCCTCTTTATCCTCTACCTCCTTTGATGGAAAACAAGAAAAGATTTTCCAAGTGAAGTTCAAATTTACTGAATGCGAAATGACAGATATTTGGAGTGCCCGTTTTAGTGCCCACACATTTTCCGAAATGGTACAGAATTGTCGTACTTTAATACCTTCCACCGCTCTTAAAGGAGCGTTATGTTTGAAATTAGAAAATAATTATTCCTTAATCCATTGTTCGATAGCAATTTTTGAATCAGACATTCCTCTAAAGTCTATTGCAGAAATTTTTAACAATCTGAAAAATTTCAACCATGTTGTCGATTTCCTAAATAGCAATAATACAGACCGTACTATAAACACTGTTGTTGAAAATATTAATCTAGATGTTTTTTCAGGGCCGCTTGTAGAGATATTAAGAGATATTGATAGACAAACGCCTGAAGGCATTGCAAATTTCAAACAAAAAATAGCTGACTACTGTGCATGGCAGATGCAGCTTGATGCAGGAAAAAAACAAGCTTCAAAAATCGAAAGGGAAATGGATGCTATTAAGGACTCACACCGAACGAAAGCAACAGAGATGTATATGTCAGATTCGACGCGAACGCAGCATCCAGTGTCTTGGCTCGATGAACTTAATAGATTGAAAAATGCTGAAGAACAACACTCTGCTTATAGGGCCTCCGGAAGAGAGCTTAAATCAATAGCTAATAAAAAAAGTTTAGTCAATGAGGCTTTAACAGCTGTGCAAAGTAAAAATTTAGTAGTTATTAAGGATCTTTGCATTAAAGTTAACCGTAGTTGCAGTACCGAGCTGAATATAGCTAGTAAACAAGGTCTGTTTGTATCGAGTTATATGTGGGATACTTCACCGAAATGGGATGATCTCGAAAAGATACTAAATACAATCCTAGCATCGATTGAAGAAGAAGAAGCTGCGGAAAAAAGTCAGTTTGCCGGTCTAGAAGAGGAATATTTAAAAGATGAAAAACCTTATAGGGATGCTGCTGCTTCGTACCAGGCCCAATTTAGAAAATACAAAAAAGATTTAAGTAATTTTATTGAAGAAACTCTGAATGATAACCTTCCTAAAAACCTCGCCTATACTGAAAAGTTGATTCAATTAGAAGCTGCAAAAACTATAGTTACGAGATTGGAAGCGTCCTTCGGCCAACCTATTGTGTTTGAATCCTGAGGATACCGGCTTAAGAGGTAACTATCATAGCAGTCAGTTGTGACGGAAATTCCGCGGGATGTGCATTCCCTCTTTCGTCTACTGTGAATGCAGGTAAGAGATGGGCCATACTAGCCGGAAGGTCGGTATGTACCCTTGCATTATTATGTTGCATGCCAATAAATTTATGTGAGAGTTCTTCCAAAGTTGAGTAGAAGGCTTCCTGCAAATACACTAGTCCCACTATTCCCTTGGAAAGATCGCCTTGAGGATGGTCTTTTATTTTCTGAATCCAGGTGGAGGCATCGTTGATTCCCCTATGTTCTATGATATCATTCCAATGCTGCTTCAATTCATTCCATTGAAGGATCATGTGGTAATGTGCACTGCCGCTGATCTGTTCTTTCGTAGTACCCGAGGCAGTGAAAAATCCAAACAGAACATCAGCCAGACCGGGCTGATCAGTCCCTAGTACGATAGGTATAAACTTTAAGCGCATGGAAACAGACTGCCATAGCAGAGCTTTTGCGTCCCATTCTAAAGGAATATCCTCTTTAGGACGTGTCGCAGAACTATTTATCTCTTCTAACATAAGTTTTGCTAGCAAATAACCGGTATGGGCAATGGATTTTAGGACCTTATCCTCTATATTCAATCGATATATCGCGTCGATGATACCACCTAAGGATAGCAGCTGATTAATAAGCCCACTTCTAAGTTCATTCCACGCAGGATTTGTTAAAATTCCCTGTATAGTCTGTGACGCCTCTAAGGGACTAGCCCAGAATGTATCTATGGTTTTTAATGATTCCTCTGTCAATAAGGAATAGACCTCACGCGTGAATGTTTCTACAGCCGCAGTTAAATGATAAGCATCCGGTTCTGTATAGCGCACATCGGATAAAATTTTACGACAAAGAAACGAGTATTGCTGAGTATAGAAAGAAAGTGCCATAAAGTTAAATTTTGCGAGGGCTTGCCGCTGGGAGATAGGATCAATGATTTGAGAAGATTTGCCTATCGCTGCAGGATCTTTCCAAGGAAAGGCCAAAGCGACAGTAATACATCGATTTTCTTTGTGCGATTTGCTGCATCTGCGATAAGAATTGAATAAAATCTGTGTAGGAGTTGAAGTGCCTAGCGGAATAAATAACGGGTGTATCCCTTTAAGGTTACTGATCCATTCATTGACAAGGCGCTCTTCACCCGATGTTGTGGGCATGGAAATACGGAGTATTAAAGGGCCGTATTTTTTCAAACGTGCATAGAAAGCATTGGAAGGAGCCCATAGCTCTTCGTTTCCCGTCAGAGTTGAAGCTGAAACGATAGAAATGTCATTAGCAGCAGGACTAATGCCGGAGCTTTGTTTAAAAATCACGACTAACCTTTGTTCCTATTTCATATTTACGGTATATACAATGTTAAACAATTTTTGAGACATGATAATGGGATTGGACATTCACGGCTACACTTTGGAACAAATTCAAGCCTTATTAGCGCTGCAAGAAGAGACTGTTTCCAAAGAATTAGAGAAACTAGGGAACCTGTTAAGTCTAGAAAACGTCATACAGGTGTTGGAACGTCAAAAGAAAGTTTCATCGCGTAACTTGTCAGCGTTTCTTCTAGGAATGACAGAAGAAACATTCAGTGGGTTACTGATAAATCTTACAGATCCCATTCTATTGCTATTATATCAATCCATCCATGAAGAACCCTTGCTGCATCAGTTAACGGTTTTTGGCCACTCAGCCGAGAAATCATTGTCTGAATTATCAGTAAAAACAGAGCGCTGCTTAATAGAAATAAGTACTTTAAATGATACTGCATCAGGGATTGAGCCTCTTTATCAGAATATTTCCTCATTGGAAAACGAAATGGCAAACCTTACGACAGCCTTACAGAACGCCTTGAAGTTAGCGTGGCAAAGCGATAGACAACAGCTGGTAGCATTATTAAGTCCCATCAAAGAGGCGGCTGAAAGACTACGGCTGCAAAGCCTGGGAAAAAAGAAGAATGATCTCACTCAGGCTACCGGCCTTCATTTGAAGATTGAAGAACGCTTAGGGGCTATCTATGATCGATTATTAATGGATTCTGACCCTTCCATCGAAGCATTGGCTGTCTTGGGTATAGTCTATCTAGAGGATTTCCAAGCCTTAGGTTTGGCGGAACCCGATCGGAAAAATACTTTGCAAGATGTCCAACATATATTGAATACCTTAGGGTTGCGTACCGTAGCAGATGTAAAAGCCAACCGCATCTATTCACGTGGAGCCTTGCAGGATTACGTTAAGCATGCGTATAAATTCATGCGTCTTTGATGTAAAAGTGTATCCTATATTAGGACAAGGTCTCGCTGATGCTTCAGGATTTTACGAAGCGAGCTTTTCCTAGTAGAGGGCCCTTAGTCTTTTAAAAAACATTGTGTAAAGATGCCCTCGACAAGTCAAAGGCTGGGAAAGCGGCGACAAGTCTCGCCGCACTCCCATCCCATACTAGGACAAGGTTGCTGAGGATTAATATCCGCCTACATCCTCTTGGCTGTTAATGATAGTGCCTTTTCCCTTACGGATTTGTTTGACAATACGTGCGTCCACCCGATCCCTTACAGGAAGAGTAGCGCCGGCGTTAGCCAAAACCACATTCGGAACTTGCGTTGCTGGGATAGGATTTACTGAAGAAGTAAATAAAGGCGCAGCGGCATAAATATTATTTTCTTCTTCTGTAGTGATATCAGAAGCTACTAGTTTCCATTCATCATCTGTAATGTTTTGCCGAATCGGACTTAAGTTATCGTGTAGGTAAAGTTTTGGATTGAAAATAGTATTAGCATCTTCCGGGTTTGCATACAACAAATGGATGGCTTTTGAATTTTGTTTAAATGTATTGGGTTGTTGGAAATAGTTACCAATCAATTGCAGATAGGTTGTCGTATTTTGAAGAGTAAATCTCATCCCGGAGCTTTCATAAGCAAATACATAGTTATTAACGGCCTCCTTAAAGCTGTTATCATAATTGCTGCTTAATTGGGGACCGCGGATGCGAAAATACGCAATTAAATTTTTATGATAGGAGACATTTTTCGCACTGACAAGAGCGCAGTAGGGGTGGGATATTTGTATTCCATTCTCAATATGCAGCTTAGGATTAGCCAATGGCTCAGTAATAAAGCACCATTGCACAGTGACATTCTCACTTAATCCCACAACGGAAACAACTTCGTCAGAGCCCCAAGAAGCGGAGCAATGGTCGATGATCACATAGGTAGAATTGTTTACGGTAATGGCATCTTCAGGAAAGTTCTTACGTTTTTTCTTTTTCCAAGGCCCCTTACCTAAGGCTGCCTGGTCACCGGGTCGTACACGCAGATAACGGATAATCACATCTTGCGTGTCATTAACGATCAACGATCCATCTTTCAGGGTAACGCCTTCCCCCGGCGCGGTGGATCCGTCAATTGTTAAGAACGGGTTTTTAATAACCAAGTTATCCTTTAGGACGATGATCCCTTCTACTTTGAATTGAATTATGCGGGGGTAGTCTTGCGATACTGCCCAGCGCAAACTGCCTTTTTTATCTGTGTCCTCAAGAGTCGTTACATCTAGAATTTTGCCTCCTTTGCCGCCTTGAGTGTATTCGCCAAAACCCTCTGCTTCAGCAAATGCTTTTTCAGTTCGCGGGACGGATATGAATGCTTGGAGGTTCAAGGCGAAGCACGAAAGTAATATCGCCATATAAAGGATTGATTTTCTCATAGAATTCCTCATTGAAGTTTTTAGAACATTTATTGAAGAGGTGCGCCGGGTACAACAGGTCTAAGGACGGCCTGATTTGTACAGATACGTCGAAGATAATGACGTATCTGTACTACTTGACTGCGTCAAGGTCTTATATTTGCATGCTTATTAGAAATAGCATCCAAAAGATTTTTGTAAACGATGTCAGGAGATTGATTTCCGTTCAAAGTTATTAACAGGCCTTTTTTCTTATAGTAGTCCAGAACGGGCGAGGTTTGCGTATGATATACTTTAAGACGCTCTGCAACAATCTCAGGACGGTCATCGTTCCGCTGTGTTAGGGCTTCGCCGTCGATATCGCATTTACCCGGTTCTTTAGGTGGGTTAAAGTAGATGTTATAGACGTGTCCATTTTTACATTGGACTCTTCCGGAAACTCTTTTCACGATAATTTCATCAGGGACATCAAGATTTACTACGGTGACATTTGCTTTACCTGCGAGCTTATTCTCTAAAGATTCCGCCTGTGCAAGAGTGCGCGGAAAGCCGTCTAATAAGTAGCCTTTTTTAGCATCGGGCTGGGCTATGCGGTCGAACAACATATCATATATCAGCTCATCGGGAACATATTTCCCCGCTTCCATATATTGTTTGGCTTGTTTTCCCAGCTCTGTATTGTTGCGTGTGTTTTCACGCAAAATATCTCCCGTAGAAATTTGGGGAATACCTAGTTCTTTACTTAGTTGTATCGCCTGTGTTCCTTTGCCGGATCCAGGCGGTCCCATCAAAATGATGACTTGGGGTTGATTATTTGTCTCTAGTGCTGTCACAGCTGCTCCGCCGAATGTTGTTGCGAAAAGACACATGCTAAATAGTAAATTTTTCATGAATACTTTCCTTTAGGATTGAAGTACTTACATCCTACAGAGTCTATTTATTTTTGCCCAGAGAGAGACGTTAATTGTTTCATTATTTCAGTCATAATTTTTAATTGATGAACGCTCGCTTCTTTAAATTCTTCGTTATCTTCTTCTAGTTTTGACACACGATCGTCTACGTTATCCAACCTGCTTTCGCAATGGGGGCAAAACTCGGGAATCCTGTTTTCCAGCCTTTTAATTCTTTCATCCAGTGCAATACAAAGTTTCCACATCCGGGGGACTGCATCTATAGGCATGGAGACTGTTCCTCCATAAGGGGGCACCATTGGATTAGCCATACTTCCTCCTTTGTGTTTTTTTTTGTATTCAATTTCAAAACTAATTAATTTTCAAGGAGTTCCCTACTAGAGACTCTAATTTTTTTCTTGCATTTTGAATTTATTTTGATAAATTGCAGACAAATCCCCGGACTCCCTAAATGACCCATTTATGTCAAAATACATTGCATCTCGGATACGATTTGCCTGCAGCGCCGCGAGGTTATTGTCTGCTGGGACAGATTATATTTAATGATATTTTGCGCATCCAAAACTGCATCCAATCTTTAGGGCAAACACCGCACGAGTTAAAGCAGGGCCTTTTAGAATTGCTCGATGAAGAGAAAGCTGCTCTCCCCTACCATTCATGGAGCAGTCAGGAAACAGTGCTTAGACGCTTGAAAAGATATCTTCAGCTTGCTTCGCTACAGCATTCATTTTCCGGCGACACTGCCCCCCTTACATCACTAAAACATTATGTCGAGAGTTTAGAAAGACAAATACGAGACATCTATTTCACCAGCCACGAAGAATGTTCAACTAAAGTATGCAAAGAAAAAACTCAAAGGCTGGCGACGACTTCTATTAATATAGCACGGCATTACTCTGCTTGGATTACTTCATTTAATGAAGACGAAAACATCGTTTTATTCCTGATTCAAAAGAAAGACGAAATCGTTCAATGCTTCTCACACGAATTTTTTGAGGAGATGGTCTATGGAGGATTCGGCACTCCCGGAGAAATAGGCGATATGCTCCTTCAGAAATTTAATGCACGCGGCTTTACCAATCTCTTGCCTTCTCTCCGCAATTTACTGGCATCGCTTTAGTTTCTTAAGTATACTGCATCCATGGAAAACTTATTGCAGCATGAGATTGGTCTATTAGCTAAAGACCTGCGTAAATATCTTCTGGAAAATTACCTTCCGGAAGATAAACTACATTTTTCGCCTGAAAATGGCGCATACCTGCGCACATCTTCCCAAGCCAAAGACTCCACCCCCCTCCCCGCACCCCCTGCTGCTGCTCAATCCGTCCCCGCACCTTCGCTGCCGAAAACAACAGCTCCACCTACATATACACCTACGGCTGTAACCCCCAAAAGGAAGCCGCTCCCCTTCACCCAAAATGAAGCTGCACCTGCTTCCCCCAAGGAGGAAAGGCGGGAAATCCGCCTTGCCGCAACACAAGAAAAAACTCATACGTCAGATCATAACGAGATGCTTCAAAACATCCGCACCCTTTTTCCTGATATGCGCGTTGTTGAACCGCCAAAACCCGATCTTGCCCCTATCATCGCCATTTTGAAGCAAGGCGAATCCGGAGCTGAACTGCGCTTCCTTTACCACATTGCAGAAGCAATACAAAGCTGTTTCAACATTCCTTGTAAAGTTATTGCCCGCACTAACAATGCATTTGATCCCGCTATTACCAAGCTGATGATAGCGGCAGAACATCGCCTATCCACCCCTCTGCCGAATATCCCTCTGTTGCCATTGCCTGATTTATCCCTGCATATGCAAAACCCTTCCCTTAAAGCTAGCTTATGGTCAACCATCTGTCAAAACGTCAGAAAATATGTCCATCGCTAGTGTTATCCTTGACAATGCCCTCGACAAGAGGCTCGACTACTCTATACCGGAAAATCTACAAGGAAAAATAACACCCGGCATGCGCATTGAAGTGTCTGTGCGTGGCAGAACTTGCTATGGCACAGTCAGCGAACTTAAAAATGAAAGCTCATTTGGTCATTTAAAACCCATTTTAAGTATTGTCGGCGAAGGCGACTCACTCCCCCCTGACCTTTTCGAGCTTGCCCAATGGATGTCCAACTATTACGCAGCTCCCTTGCGCAATGTCATCCGCTCCCTCCTGCCTGCCAGCGTGCGCAAAGACGCCGGACACCAAGAACAGCTTTTCGTCATGCGTGTTAAAACGCGTGAAGAGATTATAGAAGCCATCCCCGCAATCAGAACAAAAGCCCCTTCCCAAGCTAAAATCCTTGAAACTATCCTTCCCGCTGTTAAAGGAATGTTTCTGTCTGTCCTCTTAGAGAAAGCGGAATCTACCCGCTCTGCCGTGGACGCCCTCGTTAAAAAGGGGTTTCTAGAAATGCAGATGGTACGCATCGACCGCTCCCCTTTGGAAGACGAAGAATATTTCCTCACCCCCCCACGGAAACTCACTCCAGAACAGACGGTAGCGCTGCAAAATATCACCTCCAGCATCGACAAACAGTCTTTCCAAACTCACCTTTTATACGGTGTGACAGGCAGTGGAAAAACGGAAGTCTACCTGCAAGCCATCGAACATACTCTTGCAGTAGGAAAAAGCGCTATCATGATGGTTCCTGAGATTGCGTTGACAATACAGACCATTGAAAGGTTCCGCTGCCGCTTCAACGAAAAAATGGCTATTCTCCACTACCGGTTAAGCGATGGAGAACGGTATGATGCCTGGCAAGATATCCATAAAGGTAAAATCAGTATCGTCATCGGAGCCCGCTCTGTCGTTTTCAGTCCTCTGCCTAACCTTGGATTAATTATTGTCGACGAAGAGCACGAACAATCGTATAAACAGACCGACCAAATGCCCTGTTACAACGCCCGGGACATTGCCGTCATGCGCGGTAAGCTTAGCAATGCCACCGTTGTACTGGGGAGTGCGACACCCAGCTTAGAGACTTATCAAAATGCCATCAAAGGCAAATATGGGCTCTCCAAACTTACCATGCGCCCCGACAATGCTAAATTGCCTTCTGTAACTATTGTGGATATGAAAAGAGAATACGAAAAAGCGCAAGGACCCACTACCTTCTCAGAAAAACTGCTCGATGGCATCAGCCAACGCATGAAAAAAGGCGAGCAAACTATCCTATTCCTCAACCGCCGCGGCTACCATACCATGCAGATGTGCAAAGCGTGCGGTGGGACTATCAAATGCAATGACTGCGACACCTCCCTCACTTTCCACCGCGGCGACAACTGCCTAAGCTGCCATCTATGCGGGTTTACATTATCCCCGCCCCCACGCCAATGCCCTGCATGTAAAAGCGAGGACACCTTGAAATTCCGCGGCGTCGGCACCGAACTTGTAGAACGCTCGCTGCAGGCTATTTTCCCCGAGGTCCGCACCCTGCGTATCGACGCAGATACAACCAAACATAAAGGCAGCCATCAGAAACTCTTACGCGACTTCGGCACCGGCAAAGCCGATGTACTCGTAGGGACGCAGATGATTGCCAAAGGGCTCCATTTCCCTGAAGTCACCCTTGTAGGTGTCCTCAACTGTGATAGCAGCCTGAATATCCCTGACTTCCGGTCTTCCGAGCACACCTTCCAGCTCTTATCCCAAGTAGCAGGGCGTGCAGGCAGGGGCGTCGCCCTTGGTGAAGTGATCATCCAAACCTGCGTGCCTGAGAATTCCGTCATTCAACATGCCGCGCGGCAAGATTTCGAAAGTTTCTTTGCGGAAGAACTCTCCACGCGTGAGATCTTTGGCTATCCTCCTTTTACCCAGCTTGCAAAAATCGCTTTTAGCGGAAAAGATGCCCAGGCTGTAAGCCATATCGCAGAAGTGTTTAGGGCCGGCGTAGAACGAAAGCTCCCTCAAACTTATTTGGTGATGGCACTATTACCGGCAGGACATTCCAAAGTTAAAGGGAATTTTAAGTATCAATTCCTGATTCGCGGACCTGCTGTTTATCCTATGGTACAAGCTTATCTATCAGAAGAACAAAGGCACAAAAGCAAGAACGTTAAAATATCCATTGATGTGAATCCATACTCTACATTTTTCTAATTTTGTAATATTTCACAATTTCTAAATTCGATTAATAACTATCCATTATAAAAAATATTGAAAAAAATACAAAGCAACTGTTACTATTAGTAAAATTTTTTTATTACAGGATAATTTTATGCCTTCTATTTCTTGTCTACCACTCTCTACAATACAGTATATCCATGCGAAAACGTATTACCTTCAAGTAAATCTTTCTAAGCTTTTCCAATTTGTAAAAGACAAGTTCTTTAATTTTTTCTATTCTATCCACGGCAGCTATACAGCAGCCTTCCTTCTATGCAAAGAAATCAACTCGGAAACTCTTCAGTATACGGCTCGCATTATTGATTATGCTCCTTCTTTCTTACGGAATAAACTCAGCCTGCGTATTTTAGATAAGTTGAAGAACGCACAGGATTCTAGCGACTTTTACCAGACAAATAAAGTAGCTATAAATTCTATTTACCCTCACATCAAAGCGGCGGCCGCCCAAGACCCTTCAAGAGAAGAAGCATTGCAGAGGATAAATGCATTAGCATATGACGAACGGGTAACAAATCAGATTGCAGACTTACAAACAAAACCCGAGCTAAACCACCTGAATAACCACCTCACATTGGTACCTAGAGATATTATAGGCGCGGTATTAGAAAGCTTGCCTGATCAAGCTTTCCAACAGATCGAATTTTCAGACTACCAATTATCCCGTTTGCCAGCCCAAGCGCTGGCGGTTGCTTTCAGTAGAAAACTAAATACCTCGTTCTCTACAGATTTTATTTACAATAAAATTTCGCTCGCATTGACATCACTTATCGATTTTTCGGATTTCAAAACGACCTTAAACCCGTGCTTGGAAACTATTAAGGATGACACCTATAAAATGTGGGCCCTCTATCAATACCTATATCTGGAAGATGTATCCGAAGAACCCTCTGACTTTTACTCCAGCTCGGTCCGTGACTGCTTTAATGACTATTGTTCAGATAATGCATCCAAGAGCCCAGCGTGTCAGTTATTCGCTGAGCTCTTCAAATATGAAAACAGCGATAAAAATACTAAGGATGTTGAATCGCTTTTTCTGGAAACTTCGAACGCATTTAAAGATCATGAAATTCCCCTAAATTCTATCAAAATGTGGTCAGATATGGATATTTTGCTATGTCTAACAGAGGACCGATATACAAGCGCACTTCAGCACTGCCTCTTAGATGAGCAACACGACCTAGAAATAGATCTAGAAGAGGTAAAGAATAAACCTATAAACGATAAACAAAAGGTTTGGGATAAAAGCGACCTCCAAGACAATTATCAACTTTTGCTTTCCTTAAGAAAATTAGATAAACCCGTAAGAGATCGAGTACAAAATCATCTCCAATATATTGTTACACTTTATAACGCCTCAGCAGAGAAATACGGGCTTCCTCTAAAGAACACTTCAGTTATTCCTTTAGGAAGCCAATAGTATTTTGAAGCGTAAACCATTGAAAGTTTTTAGAGATCGGGGTATACTATCCCCATTAATTTATGGATAAGTAAAATGCTGCCAGTAATCAAAGAGAAAAATAATCTACCTCAACCTGAACAAGAAACTGCATTGCCGCCAGATGGCAAGCTAAAATGGATAGAGCCTGGAAATAAAATTCATTTTATCAGCTTAGGCTGCCCACGTAACCTTGTCGACAGTGAAGTTATGTTAGGCATCCTCTTGCGTGCTGGCTACGAAGCTACTGAAGTACTGGCTGAAGCCGACTATATCGTTATCAACACATGCGGTTTTCTTGAAGCTTCGCGTAACGAGTCTTCTCAAACAATCAAAATGACATTGGATGAGCGCAAAGAATCCGCAAAACTCATCGTTACCGGCTGCATGGTCCAAACTCACCATCCTGAATTGAAAGACCGCTTTCCTACTGTAGACTATTACCTTGGTTCCGGCGATGTGGAAAAAATTCTGGAAGCTGTACGCTCCACAGAAAAAGGCATGCAGATTACTTCCGCCCGCAGTTATATCGAAGCAGGTGAAGTTCCCCGCCAACTTTCCACACCTAAGCATTTTGCCTACCTTAAAATAGCCGAAGGCTGCCGCAAAAAATGCTCTTACTGCATCATCCCTAATATTAAGGGCCCTCTAAAGAGCAAGAGCAAAGAACAGATCAAAAAAGAATTTGAACTTTTACTCAATCAGGGCGTCCAAGAAATCATCCTCATTGCGCAAGATCTAGGCGACTACGGTAAAGACCACGGCTATAAACGCGCCGACGGTCTCGTTGACCTGCTTAAAGATCTACTAAAAAATGAAAATGACTACTGGATCAGACTTCTCTACCTCTATCCGGATGAAATCACCGACGAGCTTATCGAATTGATGAAGAACGACAAACGCATCTGCCGTTATGTTGACATCCCTATCCAGCACGTCAACGACCGCGTACTCAAAAAGATGCGTCGCACTACTTCACGTGAACAAATCCTATCTGTCATCGAGAAGCTGCGTAAAGAAATTCCTGACATTATCATCCGCACAAGCCTCATCGTCGGCTTCCCTGGCGAGTCCGAAGAAGAATTTAAAGAACTGGGCACCTTCCTAGAAAAATACCAGTTAGACAATGTCGGTATCTTCAAGTACTCCCGTGAAAAAGGCTCCCATGCCGACACACTGGAAGACCACCATCCCGAAAATGTGAAAAATCGCCGTTATCATGCGTTGATGAAAACACAGAAGAAGACTTTGAAAAAAGTCCTCGCTAAGATGGTAGGTAAAACAGTTCCTGTCGTCGTCGAAGGCTACCATCCTGAATCCAAAATGTTGATGGTTGGGCGCCACTACGGCCAATGTCCCGACATCGATGGCCAGGTTATCATCAACGACGGCAGAAAGGTCGATGCCTTCGGCAAAAGATATAAAGTTAAAATTACTGGACATACTGATTACGACCTAATTGGAAGTGTGGTATAAGAATTTTCGGAATACTTTCCGGAGATATCGACATGGCACAACAGAAACAATCCTTTTTTAGAGCGACCGGCCAAACCAAAGTTTTTGTCATTAATTGGGCGATTTATATGTTTTTAATCATCGCTACAACCATTTACGCTTATGCCAGGTTGGACTTTGTCCGCTCCGGACCTCCAACGGAACAAGCGTCCGCAACCCCTAAGGAATAGAATGTCTTCCCCTACACACACAACATCATCAAATACTCCTGAATATTTAACTCATGAAGAGTACCAAAACCGCAGCAGAAAACTCGCTGAACTGCGCAGCCTAGGGATCGAGCCCTACCCCAATCAATTCAATCCTACCCTCACGCTCGAAGAAGTCCGCAAGCAATACGAATCACAGCCGCTCGGGCACAGCGAAGAAGCTGCCGCCGGCACCACGCCTACAGTAAAGATCGCAGGAAGGTTGATCCTATTTCGCTCTATGGGGAAAAATGCCTTCGCCCATATCCAAGATGACCACACACGCATCCAGATCATGTTCAACAATGAACATACACATCTCGAAGGATATACACCCCAGACCGCACCTGACGGACAAAATGTCGTCTCCGCCTACAAAGTCATCGAGAAGAAAATTGACCTTGGCGATATCATCGGCATCGAAGGCAACCTCTTCTTCACCAATAAAGGCGAACTCACCCTCTACGCAAAAAAAGTCACCCTCCTCTGCAAAACCCTCCTTCCTCTTGCCGATAAACACTCCGGCTTGACCGATAAAGAGCTGCGCTACCGCAAACGCTGGTTAGACCTCATCACAAATCCTGAAATTCACCAAGTTTTCCGCGTTCGCAGCCAGATCCTTTCGCTTATCCGCCAATACATGTCGGACCAACGTTTCATGGAAGTGGAAACACCGGTGTTGCAAAGCACCTACGGCGGCGCGGAAGCTCGTCCTTTTACGACTAAGCTTAATGCCCTCAACCAAGAAATGTTCCTACGTATCTCCTTGGAAATCCCCCTAAAAAAACTCCTTATCGGCGGCATCGAACGTGTTTTCGAAATGGGTAAAGTTTTCCGTAATGAAGGCATAGACCGCAGCCACAACCCTGAATTCACCCTATTGGAAGCTTATGCAGCCTATTGGGATTACAATGACATGATGGCATTTGTTGAAAACCTTTATCAAATGCTCGCTTTGAAGCTTTTTGGTACAACAGAACTGCAAGTGCCCCTTCCCGGTAAAGACGAATTTGTGACTATTGATGTCAAAGCACCTTGGAAGAGAATGTCGATGAAGGAAAGCCTGCGCCATTATGCTCAACTGGATGTAGATTCCCTATCTGATGAAGCATTGCACCGCCTCCTTGCCGATAGCGGTGAAATTGATCCGAAGAAAATCAACAGCCTCTCACGCGGTCTGATGATTGCTGCTCTGTTTGAGATCCATGTCGAAAAACACCTCATCCAGCCTCACCACATCACCGATCACCCTATCGAGACAACGCCGCTCTGCAAACTTCACCGCGACCCTGAACAGCGTATGCAAGGTATCGTTGAGCGTTTCGAAAGCTTTATCCTCTGTGGAGAAGCCTGCAACTCCTACACCGAATTAAATGATCCGGAATTGCAGCGCAGCCTCTTCGACGAACAAACACGCAGACGTGATAAAGGCGATGAAGAAGCAGCTCCTTCTGACGAAGAGTTTCTAGAAGCTATCTGCCAAGGTATGCCGCCCGCCGGTGGTGTAGGAATTGGTATCGACCGCCTCGTCATGCTTTTCACACAAGCACACTCTATCCGTGATGTCCTCTTCTTCCCTTGGATGAAACCTCAAACGGAATAGTGGTATGGCTAATACCCTGGATGTATCCTCCGCATTGACTGTCTCGGCTTTATCGGCTGCGATAAAAAACAATTTGGAGGGTGCGTTTTCACAAGTTGTGCTCCAGGGAGAAGTTAGCAATTGCAAACTGCAGCAATCGGGCCATTGGTACCTTACATTAAAAGACTCCCAAGCCCAGATTGCTGCGGTCATGTTCCGCGGCGAGGCTTCGTCGCTTTCTTTCGAGCCAAAAAATGGTGACAAAGTTCTTATTGAAGGCTCCCTCAATGTGTATCCCGCCGGAGGACGCTACCAAATCGTCATTCGCAAAATGCAGAAAGAAGGTCTGGGGGATCTTTTACTTAAATTAGAAGCCCTCAAAAAGAAGGTCCACCAACTCGGCTGGTTTCGCAAAGAACATAAGAAAAAGCTCCCTTTCCTTCCCCATACCATCGGCATCATCACCAGTCCCACCGGCGCTGCGATCCAAGATATCCTCAATATCCTTAACCGGCGCGGGGCAAACTTCCACGTTATACTCAATCCAGTAAAAGTCCAGGGCGACGGCGCCGCAGAAGAAATTGCACGCGCTATCCGTTTTTTCAATGATAAACTTCCTGTCGATGTCATGATCGTCGGTCGCGGCGGAGGCAGTTTTGAAGACTTATGGTGCTTCAACGAAGAAATTGTGGCGGAAGCGATATTCCTCAGCCGTATTCCCATCATCTGTGCCGTCGGACATGAAACAGACCATACCATTGCAGAATATGTTGCCGATGTGCGCGCCCCCACACCCTCGGCATGTGCTGAAATAGTCATGGCTGAACAACTGGAACTGCAGAAACATCTAGATCAACTGAAACGCCAGTGCTGTCAGGCCTTGCTGCATCACCTGCGTAAACATAAACAAGAACTCAGCGGGATTCTGCGCCATCCCCTCTTCATGACTCCATATTACCTTTTAGGACGTTGGATGCAAAAAATTGACGATATCCGTCAACAAAGTGATCGGCTTCTGCCTACGAAAATGAACCAATGGAAAGTCAAACTTAGTCATGCAGCCAAGCTCCTGCAGTCACTAGACCCGCGCAAAAAACTGCAACAGCGCAGGCAACAACTCCTTAGCTGGCAGCAAGCCCTCGACCGCGCAGCACAAACTACTCTCACCCTCCAAGCACAAAAGTTGCAGGGGTTAAGCCAAACGTTACAGGCTTTAGATCCGCGTGTACTTTTAAGCAAGGGTTTCAGTGTGCTTTTCAATGAAAAGGACGGCTCTCTTATAACAGACGCTTCGCAAATGAAACCCGGAGATAAATTTAACGCTCGTCTTGCCAAAGGCACTCTTGAAGCTACCATCGATAAAATCACACCTTAATTTTCCACCTTCGGATCATACTACTACAAACGCAATCTAATCTCGATATTACTATTTACTTTATGCAATAAACAGTTATTTCATAATAACAATCAATACAAATCATTGACTAAAATTAAAATTAAGTGTACAATATATTTTATTAAATTTTTTTTATTTAGGAATACTGATGACATCACCTGGCATTTTAGCTTCCCACCCATTTAATACCAGTTCCTATTGGGAGGCGGAGAAATTCAAAAGTTCAGATAGATTCTTTGAAAGAGAAAGCTTCGTTAAACCCTTTGCCAAAGTCGTTTTAGCCACCAGTCTGACAGCCGCTGCCATCGGCGTATATTACGTTTCTGCTGTTCCTATTGCCGCTGCCTCCCTTACCTTTATATTTGGTGCTGCTCTTTACATGAAGGACGAGTTTCCGAATGACACACAACATAACGTAAAAATTGAAAAAGATAGTCTCTCCTCAAATATATTAAATCTTGACCTGATTACTAAACATGGTGAACCCTTAGTCCAATATCATTTAAATCTTTGCAATACTCTTATTTCTTTTGTGAAGTTTAATATATGTTTCCACGTCTTATCCGAAAAATCGCAGCAAGAGGTATCCGCTAAGTTTGTTTCAATGGCAAAGAACGCAGCTTACAATGACATCTCCACTACTATCGGAGAGCTAACTAACACATTGAGGATATCAAAAGAAGGTGTAGAAAGCATATTAGCAGAACAGTTAAAAAAATGTTCTGTCTATGAATATCAGCAGCTTTCCGCACGTTCCCGCGTTAAAGACTTAAACCATCCAACAAAAGAGATTGTAAAAAAACTCATTGCTGCAGATGTTTTGGAGATGAGAGATTATAAAGCAGCTCTTGAATGTAACCTCAGTGCAAAAAATATAGCTGATGTTTTCAACGCTCGCAAAGACTTTTCACAACTCAAACACTTTATGATTCATGGAAACCTTAATGATGACTTTAAAACAGAGTTATTAGAACACATTGATAAGGCAATAATGAAGGCATCCTTTCTAAAGGACGCTAAGAAATATATCGATAGAACCAATAGTCTTATTAAACCGGAATTCTATCGCGCAAACCATATAAATGATTCCTTGGACTATCTAATCACCTGGGGCTTGTTTACAGCAGATGAACCTTTGTTTAAGTTTTGGGTCGCAAGTGAAGCCAAATCGATAATGAAAACTCCTTCTCTTTCTCCCAAAAGCTTGGAAGCTCGTACTAATATCCAGAACAATCCTTGGTGGAATACCCATTTCAAAGAGTACGAATACTTGTTTACCTTTTCTCCTGTGGATAAAAGCTCAACAAACCCTGCCCTCAACGCTCTTATTGAAGCCAAACTTCGTGTTGATATGGAATACCAGGCACATTATGAAGAAGTAAGTAATAAAGTCTTCATTAACGCCAAAGCCCCCACGCAAGCTGAAAGAAACTCTGTAAGAATGTTAGAAAAACAAATTAAGGATAAAAAAGGATTACTTCATCTTTGCAATCAAGTAAAAGACAAGGTGGATAATGCTCTTCGCGCTCTTGGAGGGCCTTATATTCCAAAAATAGTTACCGAATTAAAATCTACACTATTTTACATTCAAGTTGCTATGGAAACACTTTTTGGTAAAAACGGTGTTCATCACAACCAATATCTAATTAATCAAAGTAAAGTATATGCACCTGTAATACCCACTTCATTTATCCACGATCAGAATGATTATTTTAAAGGCCTACATCTGGCGCTCATCTCAAAACTTGAGACTCTTAATAAAGAGATAAAGGTTTTAGAAGAGGAGCTTACACCAAAATCTAAGGCTGTTAAGGCACAACAATCTACCTATGATGAAGAGTTCAGAAAAGCTTCAATAGAACGAACAATTGAAGATGTACAGCTTCAAGATTTGGCAGTAAAGCTTAGAAACGCACGTGAGGCAGTTGAGAACTACGTTAGAGATGAAAAATCCAAGTTAGAAAAAGTTATCGAAGATATGATCAATGAGTTCTTTACATTAGAAAAAGTTATCGAAGATATGACCACTGCGGTCTTTGCAGAGTTCCAACATTCTACCATTTATGAAGAGTTGGAAGAGGTTTCAAAAGAAAAAAACGACACGCTTGACGAGGCGAAAAAAATGTCTAATCAGGTAAAGCAGTTGATAACTACGTTAAATCAGGAATTTCCAAGTAAGTAATAGTTATCGAAGATATGACCACTACCTTTACAAACGAGAGACAGGGCTAACACATTCCTTATCAAAGATAGGTCGTCAAAATCAACGATCTTTCTTCTTCCAAGTAGAATGTTTTAAAGATAATCAAATAAATGAATAAATATAATTTCAAAAGGTCTTTTTAATGAGTTATGCAGCTATTTTAAATCTTAAGCCTTTTAATGATCCGACTTATTGGACAAATAAAATATTAGAAAAAGAAAGTTTTATTAGACCTTTTGCAAAAGTTATTTTAGCCACCAGTTTTACAGCAGTAGCCATCAGCGTTTATTATGTTTCTGCTGTTCCGCTAACAGCTGCGACCCTCACATTTCTGTTCGGTGTAGCTCTCTATAATAAATCCCGTTCTAATGCGCTAAATCAAATTCAAATTGCCAAAGATGATCTTTCTCAAAATTTCTCCCTTTCATTGTATAAGCTTCATGGCCTCCCCTTCTTACAGTACCATTTAAAGAATGTTACATTAGACCAGCTCATTTCAAAATTTAACGGCATTGTTCAAGAGCTTACTGAGGCACAGAAAAATATAGTCACAGCCCAATACTATTTCCTATTAAGAACTCACACTTTTGACGACGCTAAAAGCTATCTAACCAGAAATCATTATGAAACTTTTTTAATGGACGATGATTCAAAGTTTGCTATTTTCAAACATTTCATCACTAAAGCAAGCACTGAACGATACGAAGAAATTGTAGGTCATTTTAATAGCAATAACCTATTTCCCTCCAACTTCTCTCAGGATATCATTGAAAAATTGAATGATAAAATGTACATGCTTGCCTGCTGTAATTATATGAAATCATCAAAAAATCTAGAGGATGTCCTTGAAAAATTGCCTCCAGTATTAAAGCAGTTAGATGAACTTAATATTTCTGGAAGGATATAGGCATTCAAGAAGAGAGTACTTAATACTACCGATTGATTATTGAAAAAACCAGCGTCCGAATGATTCTATTCTGCGATATTTAAAAAGAATTATTTTCGAGGGGCGTCATTTTTATGTAAAATTGATTGTTCCCGGATATACTCATCATAAAAATAGCAATTTTAACCATCAAATGGAATTTCGAAAGAAGTCTATTGCTCCCTCATTAAATTTTCATCGCTCTACAGTAGTCCAAAATTGCTTGAAATTGGCAAATCAGTTATAACAAATGCTAAATATCAAGGTCTAACTGTGAACACCTCTTCCAATGAAAGCACTGGACAGGAACAGCTTTCCTTTGAAGCAGCCTTTCACCGTCTGGAAGAACTGCTTGAAAAGTTGAATAATGCTGAGACTCCCCTCGAAGATGCTCTGAAATGCTATGAAGAAGCTGACAAACTCATCAGCCAATGCAATAAGCGCTTGAATACAGCAGAAAAAAAAATCGAGAAATTGATTAAAAACCGCAACGATGAAGTCCAAGTTGATGAACAAGGACGGCCAAAAACAGAACCATTTTCCACCTAGGCCGCCCATGTCAAAGCTACTGCCCACCATTAAAACTCCTGAAGATCTACAAAAATACGACTTTAATCAATTGAATGAGCTGGCTGCTGAGATTCGCCAGCGTATTATAGAAGTCATGTCTGTTAATGGGGGGCACCTGGCATCCAACCTTGGCACAGTTGAATTGACTCTTGCTTTGCATAAGGTCTTTCAATCCCCTAAAGACAAGTTTATTTGGGATGTCAGCCACCAAACGTACACCCACAAAATCCTCACCGGGCGCAACGATAGATTCCCTACGATCCGGCAGTACCAGGGACTTTCAGGCTTTGGCCACCCTAAAGAATCCCCTCACGACCATTTCCACGCAGGCCATGCGGGGACAGCCCTTTCTTTAGCTCTGGGTGTGGCCCAAACGCGCGATTTGATGGATGAAGACAACTATGTCATCCCTGTGATCGGAGATGCAACGTTGACCTGTGGTATGTCATTGGAAGCTTTAAATAACTTACCACGAGACTTGAAAAAGTTTATTATCATCTTAAATGATAATGCAATGTCGATATCCAAGAATGTGGGAGCCATCACCCGAATTCTTAGCCGCATACTAAGCAATCCCCTCACGCATAAGATCCATCAGGAACTTGATTCTCTCGTCTCAAAAATCCCAAGCTACGGACCTGCTCTTTCTCGCCAAGGCCATAAAATATCCAGCTCCTTAAAAAACCTGGTCAGTCCGGCATCTTTTTTCGAACATTACGGCGTCTCTTATATCGGCCCAGTCGATGGACATGATATTAAAGAGCTGACCTCTGTATTGGAAAAGCTCAAAAATTCCTCCTGGCCTGTGATCCTACACATCCTGACCAATAAGGGCCAAGGGATGGAAGCGGCCATTGCCAATCCTACCGGCTACCACGGCGCACGCCCCTTTCATCTTGATACAGGTAAATTCATTGTTGCTCCCTCACCCAAGCCCACTTTCCCTCAAGTTTTTGGAAAGCATATTTTGGAAATGGCTGATAATGACCCTATTTTACAAGTTGTTACCCCTGCCATGTCTTGCGGCTCCTGCTTAGATGCCTTCATGCAAAAATATCCGCAGCGCTGCCTAGACGCAGGCATTGCAGAATCGCATGCTATCACTTTCTGCGGCGGCCTGGCTTATGGCGGCAAAACTCATGTCGTTGCCTCTATTTACTCCACTTTTCTGCAACGCGCCTTCGACAATCTTTTCCACGACATCTGCCTGCAAGAACTTCCCGTCGTATTCGCGATAGACCGTGCAGGCCTGGCCGGCGCCGATGGGGCCACACATAATGGTATTTATGATATCTCCTTCCTTAACGCTATGCCAAATATGGTGATTGCACAGCCACGCAACGGGGATGTGCTAAAAGACTTATTAAGCTCGGCGTTTTCGTGGAATCGTCCCACCGCCATCCGTTATCCGAACTTAGCCACCGAAGTGACCGAAGCGCCTAGAGTCCCCCGTCCTTTAGGCAAGGGAGAAATTCTTGCCCAAGGTTCTAAACTCGCTATCATCGCCTTAGGTCATATGAATAAGGTTGCCCTTGAAGTTAGAGAGCAGCTCAAGCAATGGGGTGTCGAAGCCTCTGTTGTCGATCCTATCTTCGTTAAACCTTTGGACTCTGAATTACTGTGCGATCTTCTAACGACACACCAAACTATTGTGACCATCGAAGAACATTCCGCTATTTGCGGACTAGGCTCCATCTTAAATAACTTCCTTATGACGAACGGATACTCCAACGTCCAAGTTCTTAATTTTGGAGTGCCGGAAGCTTATATTGAACAAGGCACGCATGCAGCTTTACTAAAAGAAATTGGCCTTACGTCTGATAATATCACCAACAAAATCGTTTCCCAGTTCGAACTCTCCAAACAGGCCTCTATCCAGGCGAGCAGCATATGATCATCGCCCTCCTTCCCAATCTTTCTAAAAGCCAGTCAAAATCTATCGCCACAAGCATCAGGGAATTCCTAGTGCAAAACGGGGTGACTGTCACCGCGCGCGACGATGAGGCCGAAACAATAGGCGCCGTTCCCCTTTCTTCCGTGAAATCCGAAGAGATCTCTTTTATTATCACTCTAGGCGGAGATGGGACCATCCTGCGCTTCCTACATACCCATCCCGATTTATCCGCTCCTGTCGTCGGTATTAACCTTGGCGGTTTAGGTTTTATGGCAGACATCCCTCTATCCGACATTTACCCTTGCCTGCATGCTCTGCTTAAAGGAAATTACTCCGTCGATGAACGGATCATGATGACTGGAACAACCCAGGGCGGCCAAAGCACCTTCGCCCTGAATGATATCGTCATTCATAGGGGGCAAATCCCCAGCCTGATCGAATTAGTCATTCATGTAGACGGTAACTATCTAAATACTTTCTCGGCCGACGGCGTCGTCGTCGCCACACCTAATGGCTCTACGGCTTACTCTCTTGCCGCAGGAGGACCTATCCTCACTCCTAAGATGGAAGCCTTTGTCCTAACTCCCATCTGTCCGCATACAATTTCTAACCGCCCTATTGTTTTGCTCCCTAATCAAACAATCCAAATTCAATACATCACAGAAAATGAACCTATCGAGATTATTTTCGACGGTTTGGACTGCTTCCGCATGTCAAATGGAGAAATGTTTTACATTACTCTCTCACAAAAAAAATTCAAATTAGTCAACCTTCCCCAATACGATTATTTCTCTACTTTGAGAAAAAAATTGGGCTGGACAGGCAAGCTCAAAGCGTAATTCCTAGGGTAATTTATCCTTTCTCAATTTACTTACAATCAGCCATCTAGAATAAATATAAAAAAATATTTTGTTAAAAATGCAGATTGTTCTGGAAGAATTATTTGCCAACACTGTATGTACTGGAGGTAAATCCTTTTTTGTAAAGTAACCTTCGCAAGAGCGGCGGATGACGGTACAAGGGACTAATAACAAATCTCACCAAATTTAAGGGGTGTATCATGAAGAATAAACTATTCTCTATCCTAATGTTGTGCGCTGCTACTGTAATGTTAGCTGGCTGCTGCTGCGTCCGTGATCCTTGCTGCAACCCAGCACCACGTCCATGCTGCCCACCTAAGCCAGTTTGCTGTCCAAAACCAGTTTGCTGTCCAAAACCAGTTTGTTGTCCTCCAGCAGAGTGCTGCTACTAAGAGCCGACAGAGCTGCATAGCGAGTTGTTGCACCGGCAGGACTACATTTCCTTGCCGGTTGCAGCACGATTAAGGTAGCAATAGTAACAATGAAACACAGGAGCTCTAATGAAATCTCTTAACACACTTCTCCTCTGCTTAACAGGATTCCTACTCTCAAGCTGCTGTAATAATAGCTACGATCCAAACTGCAATCCCTGCCCAGCGCCTCGGCCCACCTGCCCGCAACCCGTACTAGACTACAATGAATGTTGCGATGACTCCGGCTACAGCGCCCGTCCTTACTTATGGGAGCACTACTAGAAACTTACACCAAAATCGCCGCAGCTGCGCGGCTTAATGTAAAGCAGCGTGTAAACAACTACCACGTGCTTGTGAAAGCTCGAGTAGACCTCAAAACTATAAGGAGTGTTCAATGAGTAACAAACTGCGCTACATCACCGCGTTGCTGCTGTTATGTGCAACGACAGTGCTGTGGGCAGGGTGCAGCAGAAACAGCTGTGAACCTGTTTGTGCCGACCCCTGTCAACCCGTGTGCCCTCCGATTTGCAAGCCCGTTTGTCCTCCACCTTGCAAGCCGGTATGTCCACCACCATGCGAACCAGTATGCAAACCTGTATGCAGACCAGTATGCCCACCTCCATGCGAGCCTGTGTGCAGACCAGTATGCCCTCCAGTATGCAGACCAGTTTGCCCACCACCATGCGAGCCAGTGTGCAGACCTGTATGCCCACCACCATGCGAGCCAGTATGCAAACCTGTATGCAAACCAGTATGCCCACCTCCATGTGAGCCTGTATGCAAACCAGTTTGCCCAGCTCCATGCCCACCACCATGCGAACCAAGCTGCAAAGCTCCTATCCGCTGCAAACATCCTCAGCAAAATGAACTTAAGTGCATCGATGGTATCATCGTTTCTGCACGTAACCCTCAACTCTGCATGCTCGGCGACCAGTATCCTCTGGAATTCGACATCAGAGCTTGCGATGATGTTTGCGACGTAGTTGTGACAACACACCTACCGGAAGGCGTTTCCTTCATTCGCAGTACTCCACCAGCACACGTTGATGGCCGTACAGTGATCTGGGATATCGGTTCCATGCAAAAATGCCAAACTATCCCAGCGAAAGTTTGGTTGCGTTGCGACTGCGAAGGTGAACTTTGCGCTTGCTTCTGCGCTACTGCAACACCCACACGCTTTTGCTCTATCCTCTGCGCTAAGCCTGTTCTGAACTGCCACATCTGCGGTCCAGAAGAAGTTTGCCCAAACGATCCAGTTCATTATTCACTCACAGTTTCCAACCGTGGAAGCTGCGCTGCTGAAGACGTTGTCGCTACAATCAACGTACCTGATGGACTTGAGCACAGCAGCTGCTTGCGTACACTTTGCTTCCGTCTTGGCCGCCTAGAGCCATGCCAGACAAAGCAAATCAATGCATGCTTCACAGCAGTACGCCGCGGCAAAGTCTGCACAACAGCCCTTGTTACTGCTTGCAACGCAGACTCTACGTCCTGCCAAGCTTGCACATGCATCTGCTGCTGCGCTGTTGACTTAGTCAAAACTGGTCCGAAAGAAGTCCAAATCGGCAAAAATGCTGATTATGTGATCACACTTTCTAACCAAGGCGACAAGCCATTAACTGAAGTGATCGTAACAGACATTGCTCCAGCTTCGACATCTATCGTTGCTGCACAAGGTGCTGCGATTAACGGCAACCAAGCTGTATGGAAACTCCGCGAGCTGAAACCAGGTGAAAAAGTCACCTTCAACATCTCGTTGACAACCTGCACACCAGGCTGCTTCACTAACCGCGTTAGCGTTACAAACTGCCAAGGCTGCTGCGCTTCTTCCGAGTTTACTACTCGCTGGAGAGGACGTCCTGCTCTAACAGTTTGCATCTGCGACACTGAAGACCCAGTTTGCATTGGCGAGCCTACAAGCTACTGCATCAGCGTTGTGAACCAAGGTTCCGAAGCTGACGACAATGTATCAGTAATCGTTCATTTCCCTGCGGAAATCGAGCCTATTGATGCTAGTGGCGACACCCCAGGTCAAGTCAATGGCCAAACAGTGACCTTCGCACCATACGACAACTTTAGACCACGTCAAACATTGAACTACCGTGTCAATGCTCGTGCTGCTAAGTCTGGCGATGGCCGCGTAGTTGTTGACGTAACTTCGGCTTCGATTACGACTCCGATTACACAACAAGAAAGCACTATCGTTAACTAAGCGCATAACTTAGTTATTGAGGCTAGGGCCTGTGGAAGAAATTCCACAGGCCCTTTTTTTTTGCATTGTGTGTCCGGAGTAAAACGCTCCTATCTAATGCCTTTATTCACTCAACTCACCTTTTGGAAGACACTAGAAACAGCAGCAAGTGGCGGGGCAGATTTAGTCCAACCTCGTTATGAATTCAACTAAGGGAAATTACAATACTTATCTTAATAAAACATTAACAATTTAAAGCTATAATTATATTTTTATTATAAATAACGGTTTAATTATGACTCTAGATTCTAATTACACAAGTTCACTGCAAAATCGCGAAACTTTTTATCAGGCAATACAGTCAAATCCTGAAGGTACCCAAAAGTTTTGTACTGACTTCCTTGAGCGTGCAAATGGAACTGATCAAAAGCTACTAGAGCTTAAGCCTGGCGAAAAATTCTATTACGATAAAGATACACTAGAATTTCGTTCTGAACCCCTTATAAGGCTAAAAGAACTCAATCCTACAGCCTATGAAAAGGCTATTGAACTTAATCCTGAAGGATATGCAAAAGCGATGAACCGTTCATATGCAAAGGACGATCCTGAAATAGAAACGGTGTATAAAAATAAGATTATTCACAGACATGTATTAAGTGAAGGGATAAGTAATTCTAACCCCCGTTTAACAGGGGAAATTACTCATTTTCTATTTTATAAGGGACGCAAAGGTTGGGATGCATTTATAACCTTCGTTACAAAACTGCAGGAGGGTAGATTTCTATCCATCGAGGATAAGATTGCAAAACATGGTTCTGTTGAAAGCCTCCTTGCAGAACGTTACGATTTCCTCACTTCAAATTTGAACAATATTAAACTGACGACAACTAGAGTGGAAGATGCCCAACAGAAAATATTCCAAATATTAACCACGCTTAAAAATAAATCACCTATTACACAAGATGAAAAAGAATTTTTCCTTAAATTCAAACTCAACAATTATTCTGTTTTAAATATGAGTGAAGATGTGTATGCGGAATTTTCTAGTGTATTTGAAAAACTTCAAAAGTTTGTAAAAATATATTGCATTCCTAGCGACCAGATAGAAACTCTTTCAGAGTTTTCCGCGGAAGAAGTTATTAATGACCATTACACTTTTCTATGTGAAATTGTAGATAAAATCGAGATCCAGTCATTGGAAGGGCGTCTAACAAAAAATAGACTATTAAGGGTCCTGCTGCCCAAATTAAAGAACAATTTAGCATTGACTCCAAGAGATATTCAATTGCTAAATACATTTAAGATTGTTAATTATAAGGTGAATGCTCACGAAAGTGAAATTGCAAAATTCAACGTGTTGTTTGGTAAACTCCGCGACTTACCTTATTCAGCAATATCTCAAGAAGAAAATCACACCGTTCTATCAGCTCTTGTTCAAATTAATAAGGTAGTTGGAACAGCTTCATTAGAAGGAAGAGTTCAACACAACCCTTCTAAACTATCTACAACTGACCGAATAAAAAATCTTTTCTTAAAAACATGGGGGATTTCCCACGTGTATTTTGCTATCTCACGCATTATCTCTACAGTAGCTTCATTTTTTGAAAAGGCAATTCCTAATTTCTTAACTTTTTCAAGTTTAAATTAGTTTTGGCAGTGCAGCACTCTCGTGATTGCACTTGTCTCCTACCTCTTCAAATCGCAGCTGTTTTTTCCGATAAGTTGGAAAAACAAGCACCATCCTGCTATTGCTTCGTAGAGTGTAAATACTGCAAAGGCTAGGAGTATCCAGCTAGCATAGTACCAAGCTAACACAAAAAGGACGATTGCAATGGTAAGGCGTATTAGCCTGTCTGGTGTTCCAATATTTGGTGTCATTCGTTCTCTCCCCTTTATTCTTCACTTTCATTATACTGATGTTTCTTTATGTTTTACTTAATGGAGGAATTTAAAAGTGACTACTATTTTAGAGAAATTGCGTTTTTCCCAAGTTCTGCCAAATAGCTTTTTAGCTAATACCTGCGCTGTTGTATCCGGAGCAGTTGCTCTGTCAGTTCTTTCACAAGTCTCTATCCCGCTTTATCCTGTGTCCATTACTCTACAAACCTTTGGCGTCATGCTTCTCGGTCTTTTCCTTACCCCAAAAAATGCATTTTTTGCGTGCCTAGCTTATCTTTCGGCTGCAACAGCGGGCTTGCCAGTACTTTCTGCTGGACATGTCAATCCCTTATGGATCCTAGAGCCAGCTGCGGGATATCTATTGAGCTTTCCATTTGCTGCATACCTTACATCTGTCTGTGTTAGAAATTCCTATTTGCTTTCAGGAATTGCCATTGGTCAAGCTGTGACCTTTATGATGGGCGTCGCGTGGCTATCAGCGCTAATAGGCGTTGAGAATGCCTTCTGGTATGGTTTTGTTCTATTCATTCCTGGGACACTTTTAAAGTCTGCTGCGGCCTACTGCGTCGGTAAAGCAAAATCACTTTAATCTTGAATTGTGCCTAATCTTAATCCTCAGGCTGATAAACCTATCGGTGTTTACAGCTTGAGGTTATCTGATCTTTCAATGATCCAGCATTATCCCTTGCTCGAACCTGTGACTATGATGGCTTGGTTTACTGCCATTGCTATAGCTCACAGCATATGCGTGTGAATAGAGTACTCTTGTGGATGGAAGGGTGGAAAAACAAAAAGGACAAAATGCTAGTTATCGACTGCTTTATTGCTCGCTGATCTAGATAGATCTTAATCATCTTGAAAATACTACACGACTTATTTAAGCAAAAAAAAAGGGGCAGCTACTGCTACCCCTTCACACACAAAAACTCTACTATCGGATCTTAGTAATCAAAACCGACAGAAGCTGTCAAACCGTATAAGGACAAGTCACCATTTTCAACTGGGAAAATGATGTCGCTTAGTCCTGAAACTGCACCAGGTGCAAGTACTGCACGGTGGAATTGGTTCTGGTTTGTGTACAATTGGTGTTCCCAACCTAACTTGAAGAATACGCGGTAGCTGCAGTCGCAAATCCAACGGCTATATTCTAGGCCAAGTCCCAATGTTGTATTGAGGTTGACATGACGTGGATCTGAACGGCTTCTACTTGTTTCATTGTTGTCATAGTTAAGAGCAGCAATAGGTGACTCTGTCTTAATTTTACCGCGGAATTTGATTTGTGGCTCAGCGTACAACAATGCTGCTGCAGCTTTAGCATATAATCCTAATCCACCGCAAAGAGTGTAATGCAGGTCAAGACCAATTTGTGGACCAACACCAACATAATCTCTTGTCAACTGAACTTGGTCGGTCAGATCGAATGGTGCAAAGCCTACAACTGGAGTTGTAACCGGGAAGCCTGTAAAAGCTGTCTCTGTACGGAAAGTTGCTTTTTGACGTATAGAAGCAACTTTAATATCAAAGTGTGGTCTTACATGGAATTGATCGCAGCAAGCGCCAAAAGAATAGCCTACGCCGATTTCAAAAGCATTGTAGCTTAAGCCCCAGTCGCCTGAGATTCTGCTTCCTAGAATTGGCAATGCACCTGTTGTACTAAATGGAGGTGTTGCACCACTAGCCCAAGCTGGTTCGTTGATTTCTGAATCTAGTAACGCATCATCAGTAAGAGATGCTTTAGACTTTGAATACAACCATGTCCAAGCAAATTTCCAATCCCAGCAGCTGCCTGGATTTTGGTAGCCTAGAGTAAGGCGAGTACCTGGTCTCCATTTTGGATCAAGATATTTTGTGAAATATCTTTGGGATGAGCCATTAGTTACAGAAATTGTACCATCACCTGGAATAGCCACAGTTGTAGGGGCATTGGTGGTGCTTGAGAAAGAACGACCGACGGGTAATTCGTCGACGTAAGTTCTCCAGTATAGAAATTCAGCTTCGAAAGACCAGTCTCCACAGCAGAAGTCATTCGAGGCGTTATTGCAGCAGTTATAGTTATTGTTGTAGTCATAGCAGTCGTTGTAGGCAGCCGACAAGGATGCTGTTGCGACTAGCAAAGTTGATACTCCCGCCAATGCGAGTTTCTTAGCAAAGTTCCACATACTCCCTCAGTGTTGGTATGTTGATTTAGTCATAGCTTTAGCCATGAATTGGTGTCGCAATAATGCTCACTTTGGCAGTTATTGCACTACTCAATGTGCGCATAGTCTTGAGGCTCTCGACGAGGCCCACAACACCGTTTAACGCTAACGTTTATATCTTTACTCTCATGAATATAATTTCTGCAAGTCTTTTCACTAAAAATATGAAAAAAATTATTTTTTTTCGCATTTGAAAATGTAAATTCAGACGAAACAATCGTCCCCTAGAGCAGCCTAGACCGCTAGTTTTAATAAAGTAGAAAAAAGATAGTTCGAGATTTAAAGTATTGATTTTCTAAGATAAAAAGGGCTAGTAATTGTTTTTTTCAAACAATTCCTAAGCACTTTCCATCGCAATAGGTTCAAGGATTGAGGATGATTCCTGCCTTTCCTGCATTTTCTTTTGTTTGACTGTTTTACGTTTTTTATACGCTTTGCTTCCTTCCGCTGCTAGTGTACACAGAGCGGCAAGAGTAATGCAGGCACAAGCACATAAAAGGTACGTCGTAGGCTCAGTCAATCCGGTAAGTACAAGGAAAGTGAGGGCGCCCATAGGGACCATATAAGAGAGAACGTTCAATGTTTGATAGTGGCCTCTTTTAAGGCCATAGTCCCACAAGAGGTAGGCAATGCCGACCAAGCTAATTCCGTAGAAAACCATAAGCATCCACTGCTCAGAAGTAGGGACTACAGTTTTTTCAAAGAGGAAGTGGCCAATTGCTGTGACTAAGGCGGAAACTCCCATATAGCCGCCCATCATGGAGCTTGAAAGGTTGGAATAGCGGCGGGTAAAAAGGGTATAAGCTGTCCAAGCAAGCGAAGCAATAAAAGCGAGGACATAGCCGATAATGTGATTATATTCCCAAGCGATGCTATCGCTGCCAATGATGTCCATGAATAGCAGGGTCATTCCTACCATGGCAATCATCGAAGCAAAAATATGGCTGCGCGTGAAGCGTTCGCCGATCACGATGTTGGAAAGGATAATGACCTCGATGGGCCACAGGTAATAAATCATATCTACGCCAGCAGGGGGAGCGTATTGAAAGGCAGAGGCGTAGCAAGCTTGAACGAGAGTGAAGGAAACAATTCCGACAAGCCAGATTTTTGGGGGTTGTCTAAGGGTATGCCACCTATTAGTGAAGGCAACGCGAGCTAGGGTTGCTAAAAAACCGATGCCACCCACTATAGCGATGAGCTGTAGGGGTGGTATTTCCCCTAAGTACATAACGATGGTAGACTCTGCAGCCCAGAGGGCGAGAGCGATGGCGCCTGCGATGCTAGCCCAGCCGCGTGAAAGGAAGATTTCACCATTATTTTCCATCCAGTTCCTCATGAAAAATACTATGCAAAGAGTTAATAATAAAGAGAACGAAAGCGGGGGCAATTTGATAATTAGATTTAATGGACAATAAAAGGCTGTACGCTATATTCAAGCGTTTTGAAGAGTATTGAAATGACTCATCTAGGGTACTGTGCATCCGCTCCTATAGGGACTTGCAAGGTACACTTATGCTTGATTCGGGTCGCAAGGCACGGTGCCGTGGACTACCAGGCAATTTACTATAATTATATTCCTAACCTCATTTGATTTCAAGATAAATTAACTAATAGTAAAAAAAATAGTATTACTAAGAGCCCGTTTTGAAAGTGAGATCTCAAATTCTAGTTCGCATGCCATACTAAATTGTATTTCGCAGGCCCGGGATGGTCTTGCTTTAAATAGACAACTTCTACGGTGACGGAATGATGAAAGCCCTTAATAAACCAGCCGTTATCGGTTTTTTCTATAGCTAGAATAGCGTCGGCAGAAGTGAGGTGTTCGCTTAATTCCGGAGAATTAAGAATAGCTTTGATTTCATTCGCAGTGGAATACAGTGGAGGCAATACACCTTGAAGCGCAGAAAAAGAAAAAATTAGCAGGGAAAATAGAATTTTATACATAGAATTTCCTTTCATTTATCCATTAGACTGAGTGATGCAGTCTTCAGTTACTAGACAGTTCATTTAGTCTAATCGCACTATTTTCTCATACAAAAAAAATATTAATAGACTAGAATGACCCTAATAAACTTGAACGTTCTGGGGACAATGAATAAAGAATCTGATCTTAAAGTTATAGTTCTGGATGGCGAAACACTGACTATTGAAAATGCGTATAAAATTTCGATGGGAGCTCCTATAGCAATCGATACGAATTGTGCAGAAAAAATTGTACGCAGCCGTACTTTAGTTGAAGAATTGGCGAAAGGGGATAAACCCGTCTATGGGGTAAATACAGGAGTAGGTTGGCTAGCGGGAACAAAAATCCCCCCCAATAAACAAAAGATCCTTTCTAGAAATGTCGTCATCAGCCATGCCGGCGGGATGGGGCCCTCACTGGATATTCACGAGATCCGCCTGGCGATGGCGCTACGCTTAAATGTATTTGTCAAAGGTTATACCGGTGTCAGACCTATCCTGTGCAAAACATTATGCGATATGATCAACGCCCATATCTATCCCTATATACCCGAATATGGGTCGTTGGGTGCTAGTGGAGATTTGATTCCCCTTTCTCATATAGCTCTAGCTATGCTGGGCGAAGGGCTCTCTTTTTATCAAAATGAATTGATCGAGACTAAGATAGCGTTAAAAAAAGCAGGGATCGAACCTATCGTCTTAGAAACAAAAGAAGGTTTAGCTCTGATAAATGGGACGCAAGTGATGCTTTCGGTAGGAGGATTGGCGACACTCGTGGGATATAGCCTCTGCCGCCAAGCAGACCTGGCCGCGGCTTTAACCTATGAGGCTATGGTTGCGCATCTTGACCCCTTGGATCCATTGATACACAGGATCCGAAACCACCGCTATCAAGCACAAACGGCAACAAATATGCTGAATGTACTCAAAGGTTCTTATCTATTCGATGAAGACACTAAGCATTTGCGCGTGCAAGACCCCTACTCACTCCGCTGCGCACCGCAGGTGCATGGTGCTAGCCGCGATATTATTACTTATGCTTTGGACGTTTGTGGATGTGAGCTGAATGCTGCTACAGATAATCCATTGGTCGATGTTGCCAACAAAAAAATCTTAAGCGGAGGCAATTTTCACGGACAGCCTTTAGCTATTGCTTTCGATTCAGCCTGCCTTGGTGTGGCCGAATTGGCTAATATTTCGGAACGACGTATAGAAGTCTTATTGAATCCCCACTTAAGCAATCTCCCCGCCTTTTTAGCCAAAAACGCAGGCATTGATTCCGGGTTAATGTTAACACAGTACTTGGCAGGATCTTTCGTGAATGAGAATAAGGTGTTATCTCATCCTGCATCCACAGATTCTATCCCCGGGAATGTAGGCATAGAAGATCATGTATCGATGGGAATGACATCTGCACGCAAACTGAAGACGGTAGTGCGCAACACACGGCAAGTTCTTGGAATAGAATGCATCGTCGCTGCACAAGCGATCGATATGCGGAACATTACAAAATTGGGTGTCGGAACTAGGAAATTGTACGATATCGTACGCAGCGAAGTCCCCAAATTAGAAAATGACCGCTGTTTCAAAGATGAATTATATTTTGGATCCATCGCTCTAACAAGAGCAACGGAGGAATTATGTACAGCAGGAATGAACCTCCAATGACCTTTGACACTTTTTGGAAAACTTACGCCCACGAGAATTCTTATCGCGCACCGCGGGGGACAGAACTGCATGCAAAAAGTTGGCAGACGGAAGCCCCTTTAAGGATGCTGTTAAATAACCTCGATGCGGAAGTAGCTGAAGATCCTGCCCATCTCGTTGTCTATGGCGGGATCGGGCAGGCCGCCCGCAGTGTGGAAGCATTGAAAGGGATTGTCAAAGCTTTACTGGAACTTAAGGAAGACCAAACGCTGCTTGTTCAATCAGGAAAAGCTGTAGGAGTACTGCCCACGCATGCCGAAGCACCGCGTGTCCTTATCGCCAATAGCAATCTTGTTCCCCATTGGGCTACTTGGGAAAACTTCAATGCTTTACGAGAGCGCGGTTTAATCATGTATGGTCAAATGACAGCCGGCAGCTGGATCTACATTGGAACCCAGGGGATAGTCCAAGGGACATTCGAAACATTCGCAGAAGCTGCACGCCGTCACTTCGGCGGCACCTTGAAAAATCGCTTGGTCGTCAGCGGCGGTTTAGGCGGAATGGGAGGAGCGCAGCCCCTTGCTGTCACTATGAATGACGGAGTTTTCTTAGGAGTTGATGTGGACCCGGCGCGGATTGAACGCCGTATTGCAACACGTTATCTAGACAAGATGACGACCCATTATGATGAAGCCATACGCTGGTCCTTAGAAGCCAAAGAGCAAGGTATTCCCCTTTCCATAGGATTGGTAGGAAATATCGGCCTTGTCTTAGAAAAGATGAACAACGATAACATCGTGCCGGACTTGGCAACAGATCAGACGTCAGCCCACGATCCCCTAAATGGATATGTACCGACAGGATACTCCCTTTCATCTGCTGCAGATCAACGTAAAGCAGATCCTGCGACATATCTGAAACACTCCCTGTCAAGCATGGCAAAACATGTGGAAGCTTTGCTCGAAATGAAGAAGCGGGGGACCATAGTTTTCGATTATGGAAATAACTTGAGGGGATTTGCCAAAGAGGGAGGTGCAGAAAATGCATTTGATATTCCAGGATTTGTCCCGGAATATATCCGCCCCTTATTCTGTGAAGGGAAAGGTCCTTTCCGCTGGGCTGCACTTTCGGGCAATCCTAAAGATATTGCTGTGACAGACCAAGCTTTATTGGAACTTTTTCCCCAGGATAAGAACCTTGCCCGCTGGCTAACTGCAGCAAAAGAAAAGATAGCCTTCCAAGGTCTTCCTGCTCGTATTTGTTGGTTAGGAATGGGTGAAAGAGAAAAAGCCGGCCTCCGTTTTAACGAGCTTGTTAAAACAGGCGCCGTCTCCGCCCCGCTAGTCATCGGACGCGACCACCTGGATTGCGGTTCTGTTGCCTCCCCTTATCGCGAGACGGAAAATATGCTGGATGGTTCCGACGCTATCTCAGACTGGCCCATTCTCAATGCTCTTGTCAACACTGCGTCCGGTGCTACTTGGGTTTCCTTTCACCACGGCGGCGGCGTAGGTATAGGCTTTTCACAGCATGCAGGGATGGTTATCGTTGCAGATGGAACAGAGAGAGCTGCACGCTGTTTAGGACGTGTACTGCATAACGACCCTGCTATGGGAGTAATACGCCACTCCGATGCAGGCTATGAGGAAGCAAAGAAAATGAGCCGCAACTTCGGATTAGACTTATAATATGCTTATAGGCCCCTTCAAACAGATTGTTACATTGCGCAAGCTACCTTTAAAAGGTCCTCTGGCGGATCACGCCCTAGAAATTATTGCCGATGGCGGTATTCTGGTTAAAGACGGTGTCATCGAAGCTGTAGAGCCTTATACACAGCTTTTTTCTCAGGCAGACTCCTTTATGCCAATCGACTTTCCTGCTGTGGTTTTTCCGGGCCTAGTGGATGCACATACACATATATGTTGGGCCGGCGACAGATCAGACGAATACGCAAACCGTCTTGAAGGTATTACATATCAACAGCTTGCAGCAAAAGGCGGCGGCATCCTACGTACTATGCGCGCCACCCGATCAGCGTCTGAAGATGATCTATTGATGGGCTTGCTAGACCGTTTAAAATTACAACAACGCGATGGCATCACCACTTGCGAAGTGAAAAGCGGTTATGGATTGGATCTTCAAAATGAATTGAAGTGTCTACGTACAATCCAACTCGCCTCCCGCAAACAGCCTATTCAAATCGTCGCTACCTGCCTTGCTGCCCACATACTCCCTCCCGAGTTTTCTGATAAGGACGCTTATCTATCCTCTATTAAAGAGGAGTTATGGCCCCTTCTGCAGAAGGAAAATCTAGCGCATAGAATGGATATCTTTATTGAAAATGAAGCTTTTCCCCCCTCTTCCGCACTTAGTTATCTCAAAGATGCACAGAAATGCGGTTTTGCAACTACTGCACATGCGGGACAGTTTAGCACAGAAGGAATCCATGCTGCCATAGAAGCGGGTGTACATAGCGCAGACCATTTGGAATGTGTTGACGAAGCTGCAGCACGCATTCTTGCTAAAACAAATACCGTTGCCACAGTTTTACCGGGGGCAACTCTAGGCTTGGGGCTCCCCTTTCCACCTGCTCGTATGCTCTTAGACACCGGCAACTGTTTAGCTATCGCCAGTGATTGGAACCCGGGATCTGCCCCGATGGGCCGCCTGCTGACCCAAGCCTCTTTATTGGGAGCCGCTCAGAAACTTACGATGACAGAAACATGGGCAGGGATAACATTCCGTGCCGCACAGGCATTAGACCTGCACGATAGAGGAGTCATCGAAATTGGAAAGCGTGCTGATTTAGCTATTTTCCCTTGCCAAAACTGGCAAGAGGTCCTGTATTATCAAGGTTCTTTATTACCCAAGTTTGTCATGATCGGAGGAAGGCTGTGGTAAATTTATACGGATATCAACCTCCAGAAAAATTCCTTTGGCAGGGTAGGCATGACGGTCCTGAGGCTTTACGATTGCACGAAGTTGTCCACTGCACTGACGTACAATTTGGCCTGGCCCTTCCAAAACACGCTATTGTACTCATTGGTTTTGCCAGTGATGAAGGTGTTAAACGCAACCTGGGCAGACCCGGTGCTGCTGATGGCCCTTTAGCTTGGAGGAAAGCCCTAGCCAACCTACCTGTACCTGAGGGATTAACGCGCCCTATTTTTGATGCCGGAGATATTACTTGTTTGGAAAACGATCTTGAACAAGCACAAGCAGCTCTTGGCCTTCTTGTCGCCCTAGTTCTAGAACAGGGTGGATTTCCTTTCGTCTGCGGGGGCGGGCATGAGGTAGCGTGGGGACAGTTTCTTGGTATAGCAGAAAAAGGTTTTGACCGCGGACTGGGCATAGTAAATCTCGATGCCCATTATGATTTACGTCCCGTTCTGGAAGGAAATAAAGGGACTTCCGGCACGACTTTCTCACAGATGCTTGATCATCAAAACGCTAAAGGTTTCCCTTTTTATTATGCGTGCGCAGGAATTCAACCCCAGGGGAATACGATTGCTTTGCACCAAAAAGCGCGTACTTTAGATGTTTTAGTTATCCCAGCCGAAGAAATAGATCACGCCCCCCATTTGTTGGAGCCTTTTATTGATCTTGCCCAACATCTATATTTTACTATCTGCCTTGATGTATTTAATAGCGCCTTTGCCCCCGGGGTTTCTGCTCCCCAAGTTTTGGGCATCACCCCAACGCAAGCTTTACCTTTGATAAGAAAAATGGCCGGCACAGGAAAACTCTTCGCATGCAATATTGCAGAGTTATCTCCCTCCTATGACCGCGATCAGATGACTGCACGCTTAGCTGCCGCGCTGACTTTAGAAATTCTGCGGCTGCTCCCTTCCAATTAGTAATAAATCTTTGTCAACATTAACTAATTAACATACACCATAACTAAACAAATAAATTATCGATAAATTAATAATTCCATGCTAGTATTAATGGATTATTTTTAGAAAATCTCGGCAATCTATGTCTATCACTCCTTTATTAAATGAAGTTGCACCCAAAGTCACTTTTTGGAACAACTATTTCCTGAAAGCAGACACTCTACCCAACGATCTAACTGAAGCCACAGAAAAAGTGAATTTACTTGTTGACATAGCCTTGGATAATCCCAACGCTTATTTAGACAAAGTTTACACTAGATTAAAACAAAGGCAATACCAGTTGCTGCAGTTTAGCGAAAGTTTTTGGGCTGATACAATATTTTTCAGAATATTCTCTCCCTATACTGTCGATGAGATTCTAAAACGTAGACAATTACTGATCGGCGCTATACAGCAAATAAACTATACTGCCGATCAGTGGGGTCCAGACAGCCCCTTATCTGAAGATCCGGAAAATTCCCCTCTAGAATATGCTTGTTCCGAATACTTCGTAGATTCACTTGAAAAGGTTGAAACCCAAGCATCCCTTATTAAAACTCCCCATGGAATTTTTGCTGCGTGGAGTGATGAGTATACTGACCAATTAAGAACGAGACCCGTCTCCGACCTCGCTACTTTTAATAATATTACGGCGGCTATCAACCTTTATCAAGAATTCCATGCCAAAACTGATCCTGCTAAAGGACAGATCGTAGCGCTGGTGGATTCTTTTGAAAATCTGGAAGACCTCACATCTGTTTCTCCCCGTCCTACTTACATTAACATTACTGACAAACTTAAGGTAAATAAAAACAGACTCTTCATAAATTATGAAGGCCAATATTGTTATTTTGGATTAGGAGGCGACTTTGTTATAGGAAGCTTCCTGTCCTATTCAGCAATGACAATGGAAAAAACACTCTCCATCTACGAAAATGTAAATGGCTATAAGACAGTAAGAGAAACTCTAATAAAAAATTTTAATACTTTCCTCGTTCATGAACTCCCCAAAGAGGGTGAAAAGCCAAATGATGCGATGGATATTCGTATATATATTGACGATCATCGACAAGGCAACTTCTCATTTTTAGTTCCAGAAAATGAGAAGTTTAAACATTTCCTTTTTTTCTATGAGAGATTAGAACTATTAGAGTTACGCATTTTAGAACACTATATAGACGTACTGGAAAGTTTAGGCGTAAAAATAGCATCTGAAACTCTTCCTCTGAACACGCAAATCCGGGAAGAATATGACCCTAAACCAACATGTAAGCTATCAAACACCTTTCCTATAGCACTTAGAAAGCATCAGCTCCATTCCACAGGACATGAAATCCTTAGCTATGAAATCCCCTGTGCAAAAACTAGCTTAGCAGACTTAACCGAAATGACGGCAATAAAGGAAATCACCCCTGAGAAAATAGAACTATGGAAAATAAGAAGCTCAGAATTCAAAACACAAGTGCAATCTGCAGGGTTCCTCTATAGTAAAGAAATGGGTTCTACCACTAAGTGTGTAGTAGACTTCGAGGATAATATCTGCCCCGTCCCTTTCATCAGTCTGATTTGGAAGGATAGCCTCAACGGTATTCAAACCACACGCTTAAAAAAAATGGGCCCTAAAGCTCTTACTTATGTAAGAAGCCTGGAAGCCAGATTAACTACAGACTGTCGAATAAATATTAAGCAGCTGAACGCTCTTAAGTTTGAATATTTTGTTTCCTGCTGCGTCGTCCTAGGCGGTACTCATTTAGAAGTGACCTGTGCGGGATTCCTCAAGGACCCTGAATACTACGTGAAGCATACCCTCCCGATTGAAGAAAATGATTCTTATCAAACTATAGAAGCAAAGCTAGAACAACAGCTAAAAATCCATCAGGACATATTACAAAAGACTTTAGATGAGATTGCTCCCGAAACAGGTATCCCAGTTACATTAAATTCAGGCTCCTTTGAATCCATTCAAGTCAATGAAGCGGGCGAACTCCTTTATTTACATCATTGCATCCTATCCTCAAATTACAGCCACTTTGTAGAGAACGTCGCCCGATTAAAACACTCTGTTGCAATTAATAATTTGTTAGGTCTTTTAGGTTTTTATGTTCTTAGTGAGGACGAGGCTAAAGTCTATCTACGCTCCACATTCATCAACAAAATACACAACACAAAAAAAAGGGTCCTAATACACCAGAACCCAACGACTCTGCTTTATCGAACCTATTTCTTAAATCCCCTCTATCCCGAAATGTTGATTCAATGGGATATCAACAAGCTAGAGGATTTATCTGAAATCGACACTGCTATTGAAGAAGTCTTACAGCTAAGAGTAAGTCTGGATAACTTTTTTGAGCGGCTTAGCACTTTCGTCCCTACAACCATTCCTCCAAAGAGAAACGTAGACATCTCGGTTATCAAGAATTATTACTCTACTGCAAATTTTTATGATAAAAGTGCTCCAAACTATGTCAGCCCTTTTCGTGGTGAAATCGATATCTCTGAAACATCCACAACGAATAAACTCATTAAATTCTATCGAGAAATACAACTTCCTCAAAATGCTCATATCTTAAAAATATTGTCTAATATTGTTTTTGAAATTGAAAAAATGCCGCTTCTGAAAGACCGATTGTCAAATGCGATGGAAACTGTAGCAGCCATGTGTTATTGCTCTATCAAACACGAGAGCGTCTTTACAAGCCTTTATTCTCTCATCACAGGTAACATTGCCCTATCAAATTCTGAGATGTACGATTATGTGGAACGGGAACTAGCCTATGGGGATGCACTGAAAAAAGGCGCCGTCATAGAGATGGCTGCAGAAGTTTTAGATCCTTTTAATACACAGGCCACCATCAGTGAAAACAACCAGTCCGTCCATACTGAAAAACGCCTTATCACTCTATTGAGCAATAATGGGATCAAAATCCCTTTTGCAGAAATGAATACTACTGTTGATGATCTTTTCGCATTTATCGGGAATTACCATACAGAGGACGATGTATTTGCAGGGTTTCACAACAAGTTAAACCCCTTTCATATCATTAATTTCTATCATCAGCGTCATAACACAGCCTTCAGGGAAAACGACCTTCATGCAATAAATGCCATGAATGAGCTCTTACTAAGTTATGTCGAACAACATATCATTCCAAATAACGAAAAATATACAGATCACAGCAAACGGCTGCTTGAAGTAAATACTAAGAAATCCTATGCACTGCAAAAAATTAGACAGACAAGATTTGCTCATAGAGAACAGCTCTGCAGGACTTTAAGATCAAAGGCTATACAAAGCGCCCAGACCAATTTGGAAAAATCATTAGTGAATACATCGTGGACAGTAGATGAAGTTCTTGAAGCAATTACAGCTAAGAAAAAATGGGCTATGCAAGGGTTAAAAGAAAAGCATAAGGACTCTGTAAACCAAGAAACACAACCCTGTATTGACGCTCTACTTTTGAGAGCAGTAGATGAAGAGGAGAAAATCCGTCTAGAGAATTTTATAGATACATATATACGTTCGATAAAACCTCTAACACATTATTGGAAATCTATCAAAAAGGAACGGATCAATGCGATAGAAGACCAAGCTATTTTGGAAAGGAATTCCATCCTTAAAGAAGTGCTGTCTGAACAAAACTTTGTCGTCTATGACGAGTATTCTATTCCGACAGGATACACTCGAGAGGGATCTAAAGCTATTCTCTTTGCAATGAATTTTTTAGAACTCGCGCCCTAAGCTTACCCCTTCAGTATGATAAACCTGTCCTAGAAAACGTTTTGTTTCGCAAAGGAGAGTTCATTAATGAATGATACTCACACGAGTCTGTAGCACAATTTTTGCATCCTTTAGCGGGATAGAACTGTCAGTTATTGAATTTACGCCGTCCGGTCCGCAAGTAATGCAACGCCCGCCCAAATTTACACCTTCGGGAACTGCAACAAGCTCTTCACTGGTGACAACCTCATTCACATAGCTTCTTACGCCTGTGCGAATACATGCTGAGCTTAGCATGTCATCAAAGAATTCCCAGGAAGAAATAGTCCTGCCTTGAAAGCTCTTAGCTAAGGCTAGGAAATATCCTTGTTTGTCCAAAGAAAGCATCCCTTGCCAAAGACGTTGCCTCTCTTCTGCATCCAATTTTTGTAGTATTGCATATAAAGGATGCTGCCAAGATCCCTTTGGAATAAAAACGCTATGGCTCCCTTTCTCATTAAAATACGGGATTGCTGTGGGATCCAAGTTAAGGGACTCTTCAATAAACATGTATAGATAAGGTTCGTAATTTAAGGCATGGATCAGTTTACCTTCAGGATGCAGCACCTTCTTTATCGATTCTATTGCAAGGATCAAACTTTCCCCATTCAATGTATCAAGAGCATTGGTCCCTATCACAAAATCAAATGATCCTTCAGGAAAAACTGCATCAAGCTTACGCATATCTGCAGATATGATTTCAGGGAAACTATCCGTTAAAATTGGATTGCAGTCGCAATAGTAAAAATCTTGTCTTAATTCCGTTGAGAAAGAACGTGTAAAAAAAGAGGCCCCATTATCATCTAAGGGACCACAGCCGATTTCTAGGACCTTCGCACCGGGAGGGATGTGTTTATCCGCTATTTTCCTCATGTTGTGCAGACGGAGCTTTAACTGAAGTTCCTCAAGCTGAGCTTGGAATGACCCGGCGGGTGATGCTTGCTCATCACTAAACCTCTGCATAACTTTTCCTGAGGCATTTGCCTCTGCCATATCTTGATAACTTACAAAAGTCACTTTGTATTTCCTTCTAGTAAAAGGGTAGCTTGCTTCCTTACATACTCATTGGGATCATTTAAAAGAGGACGTATCCATACCTGCCAGCCTTGGGGTTTGGATACAGAAAGCCCATTTAAGACTGAGTAACGGATTAGTTCTTGGTCTGACTCCAAAGCATTTTGAATTAATGGCATATTATCCTTATCCGGGGAAAGGGCCAGTATAAATATTGCGATGATTTTGACATAAAGCGCATCATCTTCTTGATAAAGTTTTTTGGCGAATGAAAGCGCTTGTGTACTATCGGTAGAAGCTAAATACAATAGTGCGTATCTGCGCATGATAGGTTCAATAAGGCTTTTAGACTCCAAGTCCTTACTGACAGATTTTACTGCAGTGTTATCCTGTGAATTATAGAAGTACTGTAGTGCATAGATTAATACAGGAGAATAATAGAGTGAAGGATCTCTAAGAACGCTAATGAGATGTTCCGGAAATTGCTTAAGCAACGGACTGTTAAAGTAGTGTGTGAATCTGATGATATCCAAAATTTCCAGTTTGTTGCGGGCTGAAATCAGGCTTGTCGCAAGCATAGAAGGAAGGAATGATACATTAATGGGTGAAATGGCGCCTGTTTCCAGCCAGCCTTTTTCAGGATCATACGCTAGTCCCTCTACCCTTGGGTAGCGAGGTAGGCTACTCAGCCAATCCTCTTTGATCTGACCAGAACCCTTTATGCCTTGGCTATGTCCTTCAACGCCCCAATGATCTTCTTTTCTAAAGGCAGGGAAGACATCTTTCCCGCCTGCGTCAATAAATAGAGCGCTAGGCCATTCTTCCGGACTTTCCGGTAGAACAATATTGGCATTTCCTGTCTTGAAAAAATATTTGTTATCACAGCAGCCATCCAAAAACAATCCCAGAGCTTGGGGTTTGCGGGCTGTGCCAATCCCTTGTTCCAGAACATAGTAATTATCATTTCCTTCCCCATCAATCAACACACCAATGGACATGTCCCCGCCCACACCTTGACTTCCCCACTCAGCTTGGTAAGTGTCGTTGCCTTTTTTATCTAGAAGCAATCCGGCGGCGAGGTGCAAGCCTTGTCCCTGGGAATTGACTTTTGCTTGGTAGACATCATCCCCTGCGTCATCTACTAATATCCCTGCTCCCAAAAAATAGGCTGAACCTTGCGAGAACCAGTTCCCTTTGTAGAGGTCATTCCCTTTAGCGTCATAGAGAAAGGAGAGGCCTCCATATAAACTTGGAGTTGCATTAAAGGGGTTAAACCGCACTCCCACTGACGCTCCTTGCCCAATACCCATGTTTTTTTTCAATTTGTCTTTTTCAACTTCTCCTAAAAGATAACGGTCGTCACCTTCTAAATCTACTAACCATGCAGCTCCGCTTGTTGTGGAGGCTGCTTGTGCAAATCCTAAGGCTGTGTAAGTGTCGTTTCCGCCTTTATCAAAGAGCATCGCAGCACCGAAGGCGGAAGCTCCTTGTCCAAACCAATCTAATTTGTAGCTATCATTGCCGGATTCATCCCACAGAATGCCGCTTCCAAAGAAGGCAGCACCTTGTGATAATTCTACAGCATCATAAGAGTCGTCTCCGCTTAGATCTGCCAATAGACCTAAGCCTAAAACCCCGGCTCCTTGTGCAGCCACCTTCCCTTTGTAGTTATCATCGCCAGAAAAGTCGACTAATAAGGCTACAGGAAAGTGTTTGCCTGTTCCACCGGCATTGTTCAAGTAATCATCGTTACCTCCGGCATCTATCAAGAAATCGACATCCTCACTATGTTTATCGTTGCCGGTCCCTGCGATCAGCATCTTTGCGCCTTCTTCTTCGAATAAGAAATGCAGTGTTGCCGGTAGTTTTTCATATTCTGCTTTGTGTTTGGATAGATATTCTGCAATGTTTGCAAGACGCCTTTCCTGAAAAGCTAAGGCCTTAATGTCAATTTTTCGACTTAAAGTGTAAAATATAAAAGAAGTTAAAGATTCGGTCGTGAAAATATCATACGCGTCGGGGGTTTTTGGATTGAAAAAGAACTGGGAATACTTTTCGAGGATGTATTTCTTTTCGCTTTTATCTAAGGCGCTAAAGATAGAGATAACTTCTTTCCTGATATCTAAGAAACATTTCCAAGCGGAATAAGCTGATGCAGCGGCATCCCCTAATGCTATCTCCCACTCTTTTGGTGGAGCTAACTCCGGGCAGCCGGGAATTACCCCTCCGCCAAATGCGCTATAGCGCCATGCAGCAGCCACAGAATTTACTAAATTAGGGCTTAAATGTTCGGATGCATCTTCAGCAAATCGTGGCAGGAAAAATGGATCTCCTAAAAAGGCGTCGATGGCAGGGTTAAACCCTAAGACGGAGTAGTTGCCTTGGCCATAACTCCATACAGGCCTGGGCGTGGATGCCCATTCGTCCCAGACTTTTTGGGCAGTGTCCCCGTTTTTATAGTAGTATCCTAAAACGGCGACACTGCAAAAGATGATTGCTAATACAATCCATCGGGCCAAACTATTGCCCTACAGGTTTTCCGCTGTGGGCATTCCAAGCTAATGAGAGCAATGCACACCCGGTGAAGAGCATATTGATGCCGAATAGAAGCCCTATTGCCCAAATGGCACTGTCAGGCCATCCAGCGACTAATATCGCAGCCATTGCCAAGGATAGGAGGCCGTTAATCAGCAGCAGCCACCACCCATGCATGCGCGTAATCTGCGTTGACCAGAATATTTGATATAGACCGGCGATAATAAAATAGGTAATCAATATTATTGTCAGAGAGATAATCCCTACAATAGGTTTAGCTAAGAGAAGTACTCCCAGTACTATATTAAGCAGTGCAAAGAATACGGACCAAATAAACCCCGGCTGATGTCTTCCGGACCAAGAGCGAAAAAGCTGATATGCGCCGCCTATAATCAATAGCCAGCCTAAAACAAGCTCAATACTTAAAGTAAAAAAACCGGGCACTGCGATAGCGGCAATACCAATGAGCAAGAATAGGATGCCTTCAAAGATGAATAGCTTCCTGTTTTGTGAAATATCCATAAATATCCTTAATTTAATGATCTATAGCTAAAAATCATCATCCACAAGAATGAATTAGTTGAAAATAATTATTTTATTTTGTTTGATAAGAATTTACTTGGAATCAGGATAACCAAAGAAGCGCCATGCAATCATTACGCCAGACAATCATCCTTCTATTAGCTTTTTGTACATCGAGCATTTTCGCACAAAACCGCTATGAAGATGACTACACAAATTATCATACACACACTATAGTCTTTGAGGAGTCTAACTCCAACGCTTCTGCAAAGACTAATGCTGATACTTCCACCCCTGTAGGCTACCCCGGAGCACCCTCTCATGATAAGCTCCTCATAAAAAATTATGACTTTTCCTTTGTGACAGATCCCTCCGCTCAAGAGGAAGTCACTTGCTCAGTGCTACCTTCAGAGTTCTGTCCTAAACCTGTCACTAAGATTGTTTACGTCCCTTATCCTGTTTATTCTAATTGCCAGCCGCCACCGCCGCCATCCGCTCCATGCACCCAGGTTTGCGCTACCCCTTGCCGTCCCGCTCCTCCTTGCTCACCCTGTAGCAGATCCAGAATAAGATTTAATTTTCCTCGCCTCCCTTCTATCTGTCTCCCTTCTTTCTGCTTACCTTCTCTAAATTTTCCTGACTTTTGTTGCAGCGCTCCCTGTAATCATTATTCCCAATTTTATGTTGGCATTGATACATTTTCCACAAAGATTAAAATCAGCCGCCATAGCAGAGGCGTCAAGGATTATTTTGGGACAAGAAGATTTGAACGTGAATATAAAAATACCGTTGTAGGAACTGTGATAGGGTACACTTATCGTAAACCTTGCAGCCTCTATTTTAATGCCGAATTTGATTGGGCATCAGGAAAACTTCACCGGAGGGAACACCGCCCTTCGCGCTTTTCCCATTACTACTTGGGCCAAGGCCGTATTGGATATAATTTTATGTGGCAATGCCTACTGTTAACGCCTTATGCAGGTTTGGGATACGATAATGTCAATAGCCATATCCTTAAAACAGACTTGAATATGCGCTATCGCAACTATTATGGAATCTTAGGCGGCAGAACAGATATACCTCTCTGGGACGGCTTTTCCATAGGTTTTGATGGACAGTGGCAACTTCAATTAGACTCCTCCGCACGTCTTAGCAGCTTCTCCAATATTCGTTACAAGCTTGAAAATAAGAATGGCTATCTAATAGAACTGCCACTCTGCTACAGACTATGTAATGATACGTTTATCTTAACGATAGCTCCTTTTACACGCCGCTATAAAGACGGTAAGTCCAAAACCATCCGTTTTAATGAAGATATTCGTGTCCGATTACCAGAACAAGTCAACCAAAATTGGGGCGGTAAAGTCAATATTGGCGTCCTCTTTTAGAAATATCCCCTCTTTCATGGACCCAAGGTTTAGTCTTGGGTCCTCTGCTTCCATTAGCCTTTTTACAGTAAGTAATTTACATCTATAAACTTGTATTCTTTGACCTATCCCCTGCTATTTCAGTCTTTATGTCTTTTTTTTGCTGCGTCTGTTAGAATCCAATCGAATTAGTGCAGGACAATATTCGGATGGATGCAAATACTATAGCTTTAATACTCGTCATATTTATCTTCGGAATCATCCTTGGGATTACATTATGGGGGCTCAATTACCGTTTCCGCAAAGGAGGCTTCCAGCGCCTGGCCAACGACATCCTTACGAAAGCAAATCAAGAAGCGGAATCTCTCCGCAAAAGCAATGAACTTACCATCAAACAATCGCATCTAGACCAACAAAAAGAAGTTGAGCAGGTTTGGCAGCAAGAAAGAAAAAAACTAACACGCGAAGAGGAAAGGCTGAAGCAGCGTGAAGATAAACTTGAGGGAAGACTTAACACGGTAGAAAAAAAGCTGATCGACCTTGAAAAACGAGAGATCACCCTAGCAGCACAACGTGAGCAAATTTTGGAAGACCAGAAGCTGCTGCAAACACAAAAAGAAAATCTATTAATAGAGTTAGAAAAGGCTGCGGGACTTAGCGCCACGGAAGCGCGTGAACTGCTCCTTGAGAAAATCAATAATGATGTCCGTACTGAGACAGCGCATATGATCCGCCGTGCGACAAAAGAAGCGGAAGAAAATGCTGAAGATCTTGCACGAAAGATCATTGTCACCTCAATCAACCGCCTCGCTGTTTCTACAGTATCAGACGCTACAGTAAACATTGTTTCCATTCCGTCTGAAGAGATGAAAGGACGTATCATCGGGCGTGAAGGAAGGAATATACGCACACTGGAGAGAGCTACCGGTGTCAACTTCATCATTGACGATACCCCTAACGCCGTCGTGATTTCAGGCTTCGATCCCCTACGATTGCATATTGCTAAGCAATGTTTAGCAGAGCTAGTTGCAGATGGGCGCATCCATCCTACACGGATTGAAGAGATCGTCGAGAAAGTACAGAAGGATGTCCAGAAAAAACTGCGCCAACATGGCGAAGATGCCGCCTTAAGGGCAGGAGCCATCAACCTCCATCCCGAAATCATCCTGTTATTAGGCAAACTCAAGCTGCGCTATAGCTTTGGACAGAACATCCTCGACCATTCCATAGAAGTTGCCCATATTATGGGACTGTTTGCAGGGGAACTTGGGTTGGATATTAAACTTGCCAAACGGATAGGCCTACTACATGATATCGGCAAAGCGGTCTCCCATGAAGTTGAAGGCTCGCACGCACTTATCGGTCACGATATAGTCTTAAAATACGGGGAATCAATAGACGTGGCTACAGGTGTAGGCTGCCACCATTTTGAAATGCCGGCCAATACGATTGAAGGCAGCCTATGCAGTGCGGCAGATGCTCTCTCTGCCTCGCGTCCGGGCGGTAGAATTGAAGCTGTCGAAGAGTATATCAAACGTCTAAAACGTTTAGAAGAAATTGCTGAAGCCCATCCTTGTGTAGAGAAAGCCTATGCATTGCAAGCGGGAAGAGAAATACGCGTGATTGTCCAGCCCGATGCGATAGATGACGATGGGGTTATCACACTTGCGCGCGATCTGACTAAACAGATAGAGAGAGAACTCACCTATCCCGGGAAAATTAAAGTCACAGTGATTAGGGAAAGGCGCGCAGTCGAGTACGCTTTATAACCCGGAGGCTCTTTCAGTTGCCACAGCATCGGCTACTAAACTAGGATCCACCAGAGGAGCTGCAGCACCAAGCAGCATCCACCTGCAAACTTTATTCAGTAGAAAATTACTGACTGTGTTTTGTCCGTTTCCTACACCCACAGCTGCCGCAACCCCTTCTGCCCCACGAATAATGCGAGTGGTGTTATTGACTAAGTTGTTTGCTCCTTTTTTAACAGCACCGGAAATGAATCCCCCTACTGTGTTTAATACCCCTGGAGTTTTTTCCGCCTGTTGTTCTTTATTTTGTTCTGCCCTTTGCCTTGCAAGTTCTGCTTGATATTCCATTGCAATCAAGGCATTCCGCGCATCAAATTGTAAATTTGTATTTTCAGTACTACATAGTTTGCATATCAAGGTAACAAAAAAAAGTGGAAAAATAGCTAGACAAATAACGTTTGCGGCTATCCGCCAGGGTGAGTTATTAAATTCCGTTAAATAAACCTCTGTCTTTAATACGGTGTATTTGTGACTGCCCCAAAGCTTATAGAATCCTTCGTTGCAAAAGTCGATAAAAGATAAGGTATAAGATCTATTACTATCATAAACGTCCATACAACTAAAACTATAAGGCATAACAAACCCAATTTATTTTATTGGCTATAATCATAAATAATTATTGTAAATTTCTTATTAAGAATAGCTATTTTTGTGGATTACTCCAGGGATAGCATGACTTGACCTTCTCCTTAAGCTTGAAAATCTTTCGCAGATTATTGGTTTAACTCTACTGTATTGGATCGCTATTGAAAAAGAATGCAGATTGCAGCACAATGACTTGCCTATTAGACGAGTTAGCGAGGTTATTAAATGAGACGTTCGATTTGTTATTGCGAGCCAACCCATGCATATGCTGGGGAGGTAAATACTTGGAAGTTTATCTATACAACAGGTTCTACCCTTCCAAAAGGAACCAAGTTACGATTTGATATGATGTCCAAAGGACGCAATATTGATTGGGAAACACCTACCCACAACTTAAAAGAGGGAAATAACGTCATTTATGGCGTAATGGAAAATGGTAAAATCCTAAGTCCTAAGCTCATAGATTCTCCTTCCTCAATAGTTCCACAATTCGAATTCGTTCTACCCTCCGAAATCCCTTCCGAACACTCATTTACCATTGTTATCGGTTCTCCTAAACTCGATGGCCCCTCAGCACGCAAAAGCGGATCTCGTGCACAAACTTTAGCGCAGCGTCGTAGAACTTTTGGATTGTTTGTAGACCCCACAGGCAAGGGCCATTTCGATGAACCCGAATTATTTGCTTTGGATGTGCGTGGTGATAAGCTCGACATTATCCGTATTATCGTCCCTTCCTTCGTCAGTAAAAACAAACGTTTCGATGCAGTCGTCCGATTCGAAGATCAGTATTCTAATCTAACGAGCAACGCTCCGGATGAGACGCTGATTGAATTGACCTACGAACATATCCGTGAAAATCTAAACTGGCGCCTCTTTGTACCTGAGACCGGCTTCTTAGCCCTGCCCAACATGTACTTCAATGAGCAAGGCGTCTTTACTATTAAGCTGCATAACAACGCCACTAAAGAAGTGTTCAAAGCCCCTCCGATCAAATGCTTCAACGAAACAGAAAATGCATTGTATTGGGGCCTTTTTCATGGAGAATCTGAACGCTTTGATTCCACCGAAAGTATTGAAAGCTGCTTAAGACACTTCCGTGATGAACATGTATTGGGCTTCTACGGCGTTTCTCCATTTGAAAATGCTGAAGAAACACCGAACGAAGTGTGGAAGCAAATCTCCCAAAATGTCAGCGACTTTGATGAAGCAGACCGCTTTACAACTTTCTTAGGATTCCAATGGCAAGGTGCAGCCGGATCGGAAGGGCTAAGACAAATTGTATTCGCCAAAGAAGGAAAAACGCTTCCTCGTAAAAAAGAAGGCAAATATCCTAATCTCTCTAAACTCTACAAAAGTTATTCTCCCAAAGAGATTATTGCCATTCCGACTTTCACAATGGGTGACGGCTATCACTATAACTTCAAAGAATATGATCCCGATTATGAGCGTGTAGCGGAAATCTATAACGCGTGGGGCAGCTCTGAATGCACTGAGAAAGAAGGGAACGCAATCCCTATCACGATAGAAGGCAAAAAAGGTGTTAAACCTAATCCGGAAGGCTCACTCCAAAAAGCCCTGTTGCGCAACTGCCGTTTCGGCTTTGTTTCAGGTGGATTGGATGATCGCGGCGTCTACGGTCATTTTTATGATAGTGATCAAAAGCAATATTCCCCCGGTTTGACGGCTGTTATCTGCAAAGAACACACACGCCAAGCGATTTTTGATGCTTTATGGAACCGCCATTGCTATGCGACATCAGGACCCCGTATTATCGTGGGTATCTCTATCGCAGGTGCAACCATGGGATCAGAGATCACGACAGCTGACAAGCCCGGCTTACGTGTAAACCGCCATATTGCTGCTTACGCAGTGGGTACAGAGAAACTCAGTAAAGTAGAAATTATACGTAACGGTGTTGTCGTCCATACAGTCAAACCTACAGATTACCATGTCGATTTCACCTATGATGACATGGATCCTTGGAATAAATTGCTGATCGACGCCAAAGATAAAAAGCCTTCTTTCGTGTATTACTATCTAAGAGTAACTCAAGAAGATGGAAATATGGCATGGAGTTCTCCTATCTGGATCGATGAAGAACCCACACTGCCCGGCAAAGGCCGCCGCCTCATTAAAGCTTCCACTAAAGCTGCTCCTGCAATTGTAAAGATAAAACCGGAAGAAGATGAAGTGGAAGAATTTGACGATGTGGAAGAGGACGAAGATCTAGAATAGGAATATATTCGCATGAGTGGGATCGCCGGAGTCCTTTATCCCGATGTTTTCCAAGTGAACAACTTGGTTTCTCCTATGTTAGATACACTGGGGCATCGGGGTAAAAGTCCTAGAGACCTTTATACTTTCCGCAATGTGCAGCTAGGCATTTGCGGCCAAAAAATGGCCGCAAATGCTCATAAAACTATTTATTGCGCCCTTGATGGGTCTATCAGCAATAGAAAGCAAATCCTCTCAGACTTAGTATCCCTGGGCATCGACCCCCTTACTGAAAATACCGATGCCCATCTTATTATTGCAGCTTATGAAACATGGGGCACAGAATTTTTAGAACAACTAAATGGCGATTTTGCCATTGCGCTGTTTGATCAGAAAAGCGAGCTTCTTCTGCTTGCAAGAGACCGCGTCGGAGTAAAACCTCTCTACTGGTATCACTCGCATAATACTTTCATCTTTGGCAGCGAACTTAAAGCCCTTCTCGCTACCGGCGCTATCCCGCAAACTCTAGCTGAAGACGCGATCAGCTCCTACTTATACTTTGGCTTCATCCCTCAGGATTTGACGCCTATCCAAGGGGTGAGCAAACTCCTCCCCGGATACACACTGATCTTCAAACTAGACCAAAGTATGAGCATCACCCCCTACTGGTCGCTTAGTGCATTTTTCCAGAATACACATAAAGATTCACCTCAGCAGCTTGTCAAACAACTTGATCACCTGATCACTGATTCAATTCGGATACGCCTGCCTGGAGAAGGACCCATAGGTTCATTTGTGTCCGGCGGCATCGGCTCCGCATGCACTGCTTACTATCTGCAAAAAGAAACAAAAAATCAGCCCTTGGAAATCTTCACTGCAGGATTTGTAGGACATAATGATTCTGATATTACAGCTGCGCGCGAAGTGGCTGCAACCCTCTCGATACAGCAGCAAGTTATCACCATCTCTCCCAAACAGATGGTGGACAAATTACCTTCCGTTGTTTGGTATCTGGACGAACCTGTTGCCGATCCTAACGTTATTGCCACATGGAATCTTACCAAATCGGCGTCGCTATTCACAAAAAATGTATTCTCAGGGATGGGCAGTGACGAATTCCTAGCAGGGCACAGCCGCTATACGGCAGGAGAGCAGCAAGTCAGCCCATGGGAGACCTATGTCAGCTCCTTGATGACCCACTCCAAAAAATTTATTATTCCTCTTTTGAAATTGATTTGGGAGCCGTTAGCATTTAGCTACCTCAAGCAAACACGTACTGATCCCTGGCAATTCTCTTACATGCAAAGGAATGCCGCCTTTGACCTCAAAACTTTGAAAGCAGCTTCCCCCTATCTCTCAAAGCTGTTTGATCCGGAAGTTTTTTTGCATAAATTCCATCACATGCAGAGGATAAACAATACAGTAGGGGCTTTACAATATCTAGACATCAAAACCCGTCTTGTCGACTGCTATATCCACCAGTATGAACGGTTAAGTACTGCCCACGGTGTAACATGGCAATCCCCCTTTCTAGATCGCGATCTGATCGAGTTTGCAGCAGGTCTGCCGGAGCCTAATAATCTAGAAGAAATAAACACAGCAAGCATATTGAAAGAATTACTCAAACATACCTTCTCAAAGCAGCTGCTCAATAGACCCAAGCGTACCCGCCAAAATTTCTTAGGCGACTGGGCACCCCTGCCTCCTATCCTTGAGTTATTTCATCGTTTGCCTTATGGTTCGCTCGTAGAGACAGGGATGATAAGCAGCACATGGCTTAAGGAAAGACTTAAAGAGGTCCATAGTTCCGCTCAGGTGTTCCGCTATCTTTGGTCCATTCTTATGCTTGAACTTTGGGTACAAATTTATGTTAACCGAAGAATCGAGACGGGCCCCCCTGAGCAATCTGCAGTCGAATTATTGAAGCATTCGCTACAAGCTAAAGAATAGAAGACCTACAGGGGAAAAAATGTCCAATTTACCAATCATTACTCCCGAAGAAAAACCGCAGAAAAAAGCGAGCTCTCCTAGTTCAGACTGGAAAGAACGTAAAATAGAGCGAACAGCCTACTACGAAAAAACATGGAGAAATACCCCTGAACGTTTTGACAATAGCCAATGCAGTATCCATCGCAATCGTTTTAAGCGCTTAACTGGCCTAATAGAAGATTTGGGAGATATTTCCCAAAAGAAAGCCGTCGACTTAGGCTGCGGTAGCGGAGAAATATCTTTATGGCTTTGTAAAAAAGGGATGCAAGTAGATGCAGTGGATATTGCAAGCATTCCCTTAGAAAAACTACGCGCTGTCAAACCGGACAACCTCAACCTCCTACAAGACTATGTTCCTTTTACAAAATTAGATGACGATACATACGATCTGGTGATTTGCAATGATCTGATTGGAGACTTGCATCCTAATGAATACAGGATGTTGATTTCGGAATTGGCCCGCATCGTAAAATCTACCGGCCGCGTTATTTGCTCTACTCCGCTCGATCTTAATTCGGAAGATCCTTTAGACCGGTTTGTGCAATTAATTGATACGGAGTTTGAGGTCGAAAATGAAAGCTACGCAAACGATTCCCTGTATATCCACTGGCTGGATTTCCTAGCTTACCCGCGCCGCTTAGCCCGCGCAACGTCATCGCCGCAAGAGAGGAAAATCGCCTTAGATAAGCGTCGTGGCTTAAGCTATGGACTCTTTAAAGTCCTAAGTCAGCCCTGGCTGCACTTCCTCTGGAAAGCCACGGCATGGGTGGTGAACCCCCTTAGTAATTTATCACGGAATAGCGACTCGCTGCGTGCAGGCATGGAGAAAATTTCACGCTTTTTCAGGCAAGAATCCGGCATCACACATGCCATCTTCCTCACTAAAAGACGATCACTATTAAATACAAATTCTCTGGAAACGCCGCATGACATTCAGCCTGCAAAACAAAAACGCACTGTTTGGGAATAAAAAAAAGCCGGAGATTATCTCAAGGCATAAATCGACATTCTTAAGGCTGCTACATTCCTGTCCTGACCTGGTTCGAACTGACCTATTCCATGAGGTCCCCGGCAAAAGGGGTGTTAAGAACTTACAAAGTGATGTGTCTTGATAAGTATAATGACGTGTACTTGGCTCTAGACTATATATAAGATAAGATTTTTTGCAAAGAAAAAAGAAAAAAAATAATGAAAAAACAATTTACAGCTACGGTTTATATTCTTGATCAAGGGCAAGTGCTCCTCATTTACCATAAGAAATTGGGAAAATGGCTCCCTCCCGGTGGACACTTAGAACTTAATGAACTCCCTCATGAAGGCGCAATCCGCGAGGCAAAAGAGGAAACAGGCCTTGATGTTGAACTTATTTTACAAGAAAACCTCTGGGTAGATCGTTGGAACGCAAAAAGTATTCCACGCCCCTACTTCTGCATGATTGAAGAAATTGCTGCAAGAGCGGATGAGCCTGCACACCAACACATAGACCTGCTTTATATCGCAAAACCACTTCACAAGGAACTTGTGCATAATCATGCTGAAACAAGCGGTCTGCGTTGGTTTAATGCTGCAGAAATTGCAGTACTAAAAGGCGATGAAGAAATCTTTATTGAGACGCAAGAGACAATAAGGCATTTGCTCGCGGAATTCTCTCCCACCAAGCTTTAAAGCTCTCAAATACCGTTGCTACATCTATCTCGCGTAAACATTTTCCCGTGGCGCAGGTTCTCAGCTGAGAGCAGCGCCGCGTGAAGGTGACACCATAAGGACATTTGCCTCGATAATAGCTGTGGATCTTCCCTTGGGGAGCGTATTTCTGCCCATCGGAAGGACCGAAAAAACTGTAGGTAGGCACTTGTGCAGAACCGGCCAAATGGAGCGGGAGTGAGTCCATCGTCACTACAACATTGCAGTTTGACATGAGATTTTGCAGCTGAGGTAAAGGTAAACGATCGATGACACGCGCATTTATTAATCTGCAGCTCAGACGATTGGCCAGAGCATGTTCTTCAGGACTGCCCCACGCCAAAAGTATACCCATCCCCATATTGCGTTCGCACATTTGCAAAAAGGCTGCTAAATCGTTTTCAGAGAGCTGTTTATTTTTCCATGCAGCGCCGGCAAAAACAAGCATCTTCTTTTCAAATACGTCTGGTAGGCCTTTTAGAAATTGGACATTAGATAACGCTTGTTCCGGAGTCACTTTCAATACGACAGGATCTATCTCCGTCGAACTGACAAAAGGACCCATAATCGCTTGTTGAGCTAAGAAAAGGTAATCGTCGCGGATGTTCTGATTTCCTGGAGGGATGAAGCGTTTATGCGTAGTCCACGTGCTCGGTCTTTCCGCAACATAAGGCTTATCAAAACCTATCTTCTGAGTTGCTTTAGCCATCGCAGTCACAATAGCTGATTTGACGTTGCCTTGGAAATCTATCAATAGATCATAGGTGCTATCGCGCAGTTCACCCCGAAATTTACCTAACTCTCTCCAAGTGTCGCGAGAGAAAAACTTTTTGCGCCACCTTTTACTTTCAATTGTATAAACCCTATCCACGTCAGGATGTGCACGCACTAGTTCTGAAAAAGGTTTTTCCACCACCCAGCCAATATAAACTTCCGGTATGCATTGCTTTAGATAACGGGCGATATGGAAACAATGGACTATATCCCCTAGGGCAGAGGTTTTTACTATTAAGATACGCATCATACAACTCGTTGAAAGATAACGAGATTACCATAACGTAGACTTATAGATCAAAACGAAGCTTCATAATTCTATTTTATGAGCGAAACGTTCCCTAGTATAGAGTGCACTGCGACTTGTCGAAGACCCTTAATCTGAATGAAACGGTCTTATAAAACATTTGGTAAGGTGCCCTCGACAAGTCGAAGGCTATGAAGAGGATACTATGACAAGTTAAAGTTTGAAATATTGCTCAGCAAATTGTGAAAAAAAGATATTGCCAGGATCATATTCCGACTTCTTTTCGATGATATGCTTTCTTTCAGGATAAGCGCCATCCAATTGCTCAAGAGTATGAAAGCGGTGGTAAGGCAGGTAATATGTCCCCCCATATTTAATGGAAAGGTCGATTGCTTTGCGGGTGAAGTCCTGAATATTCTCTAACCCATTAGCTTCCAGATTGTTATAATAGTACAGCACAATCGCAAACACATCCGTTTTAGCGTAAGGCATTGCCGTTAAAGTATCCTTTTTCACATGACGTATCGTTGCATTAAAAAGATTAACACCATGTTTCTCTATTAAGACTTTAAGCTCCTTCAAAAAAGGCACTAAATTCTCTTTAGGTACAAAATACTCCTGGAGCATATCCCCATTTTTTGTATCTGCACTGAGGATAAAGTTAATAGCTGGGCGCATTGCTTCGTTCCGGGTCATTACTGATTCACGGGTTTGAAAACTTTCCTCATATTTTCTTTTCAGGAGGATCAACCTAGGATATTTACGCAATATGGTGATTGCAAGCCGATCTGTAAAATGTCCTTTTTCAGGCTCGTCCACCAGAATAGCCTTACGGGGGTACATTTCTTGTGTCTCAGTAAAATTTATAGCAGTAACATTTCCAAACAGATCATAGGGATCTAGGGATATAGCAGCATAGTGCAATTTCATGGAGGAATCAGGTTCCACCGCAGTGCTATAGTAACTATTATACTCTTCGATCGGCATAGCGTTGAGCTGCCTTATTAACGTGACATCATCCGCCAACTCAATCTCTGCCTCTACAATAATACCAAACATTCCATAGCCGCCTACAACTAATCCAAAAAGCTCGTCATTCGGTTTTAGTTTTACGATGTTTCCATTAGCATCCACGATAGTAACGGTACGAAGAGTCTCTGAAAGAGATCCTTCAATATGATCCCACCCGTGAATATTTGTAGAAATTGATCCTCCCACAGAAAATATATTGGAAGCTTGCATGACTTTAACAGCCAATCCAAAAGGATAGGCCTTATTTTGAATGTCTTTCCACGTAGCACCCGGACCTACACGGGCAATTTTCTCTTCGGGAAGGATTTGGACTATATTCATTTTTTTTGAACTAATAAAAAAACCCTCTGGCTCCCCGGGTAAGGTATGCCCTCCTTGAGACATCTGTGCTCCTGCCACGCCGATTTTTCTGTTGTCCTGAAGAGCTTTTATCACGATAGCTTGAACCTCTTCCGTCGATGTAGGCTCAAAAGTGGAAGAAGCCTGGGCTGAATAGATCTTACCAAAATCACTAACGCTTGTTGTATGAGCGATGCTATTTTCAGCAATAACATTCGATTGCAAGGAAGCCAAAGCTAAAGCAAAGCACATTATATACTTAATTACATTCATACGCTCACCTAATAATTAATATAATACTTATTATAATAGGTGTTATTAAAGATTTTATTAATAAACTATATTTAAATAAAAAAATAATACTAGAGCGAGGACTAATGCTTGGCCCTTGAAATGCTACTTCATGTTGCTGTGAAAAAAGATTCGTGACTTTCGATTATTATACCTAGTGGTACGATCTCAAGCTTTTGTGCGTGTAGCATCATACGGGGAGAAATACCCCCCTTCTTATTATAAAGAACATCCCCGACGATGGGACAGCCTATTTCTTTCAGATGAACCCGGAGTTGATGGGTGCGCCCTGTAATCGGCCTGCATTCTATCAAAGTATCATTCCCCACTTTTTTTAGAACTTTCCAATGCGTCTCAGCGTATTGTCCAGGACCGTCAAGCGTTCCTTTATAGAGAGTTTGCCCTTTGAATTCCCCTTGTTTGGTCAGAAAATTCTTGATACTGCCACTGTTTTTTGAAGGATATCCTGAGCATAAGGCCAGATACTGTTTAAGGATTTTCCCTTCGCGGAATAGTTCGATGAAACGCTTTTTTACAGGTTCACTTTTAGCGATAAGCAATACGCCGGTTGTTTCTTTGTCCAGACGGTGAATAAGAAACGTTCCGGGAAAAAATTTCCTAACGGCAGTATCTTCACAAATCAATCCCGCCCACTTGTCAATGGCAAAGAACTCTTCATTTTCAAAGAGAATTTGAACTTTCTGTGTGTTTTTTTTATCAAACTGAATAGAAATGCTATCATTAACTAAAAGTTTAATGCTGCCGAATCTTTCCATGCGACCATTGACAACACATTTGCCATCTTCAATGGCTTTCTTTATCTGCTTGCCGCTTTGAAGCTCTTTTAATTTATCAGTCAGAAAACGATGTAGAGTGAAATCTTTAAACTCATCAGAGATGGTGAAAGTATAAATTTGGGACATAAAGGACTCACGACAATTCCTAGACAACAGAGGACATAGCGGGGGTCTCTCCGCTATGTCCGACTGAATACAATTTTATTCTGTAAGAACGGGAGCTTCTTCAACAACTGCGTCAGCTACGACATCGGGAGTCTCTTCCCCTGCTAGTTTCTGCATAGCGACTAAGACATCGCTCTCTTTAGTGAGGTTTACGAGTTTTACGCCCTGAGTATTACGTCCCATGACGCGCACTTCATTCATACGGATACGCATCGTCTGCCCTGCCGAGGACATCATAACAATGCTGTCGTTGTCTGTTACGCACACAGCTCCCACAACGTTACCATTACGGTCATTGGTGATAATGGAACGTACTCCGACGCCGCCGCGTTTAGTTTGGCGGAATTCATCCACGTTCGAGCGTTTACCAAAGCCATTTTCACAAACGACTAAGATCGTTTCATTGCCGTTGACAACTTCCGCACCGGTGATGTAGTCGTTTTCGTCGCGCAGAGTAGCCCCTTTGACACCACGAGCGGTACGTCCCATAGGGCGTACATCCGCTTCATCAAAGCGTACAGCCATCCCTTTATAGGTAAAGAGCATCACTTGCTGGTTAGGCACTGTGAGGCGAGCGCTGACAAGTTGGTCGCCCTCATCGATCGCAAGTGCCCAGACACCTTTGCGGCGTGGGTTGCTGAACTCTGAAAGGTTTGTCTTTTTCACAACGCCTTTATAGGTAGCCATTAAGATATTTGAGGTATCTTCAAAGGAAGAGACCCGTAGGATCGTCGCTATTTTCTCATCCGGTCTGATATCTTCCAAAAGGTTAACGAGCGGTTTGCCTTTAGACTTACGGCCGATTTCAGGGATTTGCCATACTTTAAGCCAGTAGACGCGTCCTAGGTTTGTGAAGATGAGCAGGTAATCGTGCGCGTTTGCAACATAGATACCCTTAATTGCGTCGTCTTCTTTTCTTAGGTTAGCCCCTGAAACACCTTGACCACCTCGGCGCTGTTCGCGGAAGGTATCGATCGGCATACGTTTGATATAGTCATCTTCAGAAATTGTGATGATGGCCAGCTCATTAGGGATAAGGTCTTCCATTTCCATTTCACCTTCCGCAGCGACGATTTGAGTACGTCTTTTGCTTGGATGTGATTTGGCAACTTCAGCCAATTCGTCCTTAATGATGCCTCTAACGAGACCTTCATCAGCTAGAACAGCTCTGAAGTATTCGATCTTTTTTAGAAGCTCTTCATACTCTTGGGTGATCTTATCTCTTTCTAGGCCTGTTAATTGATAGAGGCGCAGATCTAAGACAGCGTTTGCTTGGCGGTCTGTAAACTCAAAACGAGCGATAATGTTGACTTTTGCTTCGTCACGGTTATTGCTATTTTTGATGATCTTGACGACTTCGTCCATATTATCGATAGCTTTGAGGTAGCCTTCCAAAATATGTGCGCGCGCTTCGGCTTTATTCAATTCGAATTGTGTTCTGCGGCGGACGACTTCGATACGGTGGTCGATCCAGGCGACGATCATCTGCTTAAGATTGAGGATTTTCGGCATCCCTTTATCTAAAGCTAGCGTGTTACAGCCGAAGGTGATCTGAAGATCGGTGTATTTATAAAGTTGGTTAATGACAACTTCAGGCATTGCATCGCGTTTAAGTTCGATGACAATACGCATACCGTCTTTGTCGGACTCATCGCGCAGGTCAGAGATCCCTGTGATCGTTTTTTGGTTGATCAAGTCAGCAATTGTTTCAATAAGGCGGGACTTGTTGACGTTGTAAGGAATTTCGTCAATCACAAGGCGGCTTCTATCGGTATTTTCATCCGTTTCGGTACGGATCAATCCACGTAAAAGGATTTTCCCGCGGCCGGTATGGTAAGCTTCTTTAATGCCACGGTAACCGCAGATAATACCCCCTGTAGGGAAGTCAGGACCTGGGATCGCATGCATCAGCTCATCCATGGATGTATTGGAGTCATCAATGAGCAGGCGTGTACCGTTGATCAATTCTTGCAAATTGTGGGGGGGGATATTTGTTGCCATACCCACCGCAATACCGGAAGATCCATTGCAGAGAAGATTCGGAAACATGGATGGGAACACGGTCGGTTCTTTTTTAGTTTCGTCGTAGTTCGGAACCATATCGACAGTGTCTTTTTCCAGATCGTCCATCATCTGCATAGAGGCGGAAGTCAGGCGCGCTTCAGTATATCGCATCGCAGCTGGCGGGTCTCCGTCCACAGAACCGAAGTTACCTTGTCCTTGGATAAGGTTGTAACGCATCAGCCAGGTTTGGGCCATACGGACAAGGGTAGGGTAGATAACTTGCTCACCGTGGGGGTGGTAGTCACCGGATGTATCACCGGAAATTTTAGCGCATTTACGGAACTTGGCGTTTGGGCCTAAGTTCAGTTTAAGCATAGCGTAAAGGATACGGCGCTGCGAGGGTTTTAGTCCGTCGCGCACGTCGGGGAGGGCGCGCGAGATAATGACAGACATAGAGTAGCGCAAATAGCTGTCCTTCATCTCATCTTCTACGGGGCGGACGACAATCTTTTCGTCTTTAGTATAGCTCATATTTACTCCTTGATCGTCCGTTTATACATCCAAATCTTTTACTGATAGGGCATGGTGTTCAATAAATGCCCGGCGTGGAGGGACATCCTCGCCCATTAGCATAGTAAACATTTGGTCTGCGGCGACCACATCATTTAAAGACACTTTTACGAGAGTGCGGATTGCAGGATCCATCGTTGTTTCCCACAATTGGTCAGCGTTCATTTCACCCAAGCCCTTATAACGTTGGATATCGATACCTTTGCGTCCGTTGAGACGGATGAAATCGATCACCTGTTGGAGAGTATGGAAGACATGGGTCGTGCTGTTATCTTCTTTTAGGTCGAAGAGCGGTTTGACGGGTTTATGATAGGTGTCAAGCGTTAAACCGTAGCTTTGGAGCCTTTGAGTTAAATCTTCTAGCGCTTCCTCTTCGTACAATTCCACGTAGTGGAGGCGTGCAAGGCGGAAGTTGCGCATTTCGGGGGTGATCTCACGTTCAGGGATAGAAGCTAAGGTAGCGTCATGGCGTGCTCTTTGAGCTTCTTCGTCACTTGCGCGCAGCTCTTCGAATTCGTCTATAGAATAGACAAAACGTGAGCCATTGACGAGTTGGACGTAGAAGCGGGGAAGGCGTCCCTCTGCATTTCTGGCACCGAGGAAGAGGTTAAAAGAAACCCCTTTCTTTTCCAATTTACGGATAAGGTTTTCCACATCGAGGGTTGTCGTAATCACTTTCTTGATATCTTCCTGAGAAAGGACACGGTCATCATTGTGGCGTTTGATTTCAATATCGCTCATCCCTAGTTCTAGCAGGTAATCATCCATTTCCTTTTCAGAGTGGATATAGCGCTGAGTCTTTTTACGAGAGACTTTAAATAAAGGAGGCTGAGCGATGTAGATGAAGCTATTTTCCACCAAAGCTGGCATATGACGGTAGAAAAAGGTAAGCAGCAGCGTACGAATGTGGGAGCCGTCGACGTCGGCGTCCGTCATAATGATGATTTTATGGTAACGCAGTTTTTCGAGGTTAAAGCCATCCTTGCCGATACCGCAGCCTAATGCAGCAATCATGGTGCCGACTTCGGTGTTTTGCAGGATCTTTTCTAGACGGGCTTTTTCCACGTTAAGGATTTTACCGCGGATAGGGAGAATAGCTTGGAAGCGTCTGTCGCGTCCGGATTTTGCCGAACCGCCCGCAGAATCACCCTCTACTATATATATTTCGCAATGTTCCGGGTTTTTCTCTTGGCAGTCGGTTAATTTACCAGGCAAACGTGCGCTATCCAGGGCTGATTTACGCAGGGTAAGTTCGCGTGCTTTACGGGCAGCTTCGCGTGCTTGTGCTGCGATGATCGCTTTGTCACCGATGGAGCGGGCTATTTGGGGCTGCTCGTTAAGGTAGATTGTTAGTTCTTCACCTACAATCTGCTGAACGACGGAGGCGACATCGCTGTTGCCTAGGCGTTGTTTAGTTTGTCCTTCGAACTGCGGGTTAGGGACTTTAACAGAAATAACGGCAGTGAGGCCTTCACGCATATCTTCGCCGGTGATGGCGATTTTATCGTTCTTAAGAAGGTTATTATTTTTGATGTAGGTGTTAAGAACGCGGGTCAGGGCTGTAGAGAATCCGGTAAGATGCGTACCGCCTTGACGTGTAGGGATGTTATTGACGAAGGAGAAAATTGTTTCGGTAAAACCGCCATTCCATTGGAGGGCCACTTCGAATTCGATGATGCCGTCATCGCCTTCACGGGTGCCATAGATATAGACAGGTGCAGGGAAGAGGGGGTCTTTGTGTTCGTTTAGGTATTCTACAAAAGAGACGATACCGCCGGTGTAGCAAAAGTTGACATCGTCTTTATCAGCATTTCTTTCTTCATGAAAGTAGATGTTAATCCCTTTATTAAGGAAAGCGAGTTCGCGGAGTCTTTTTGCGAGGACGTCGTAATCGAATTCGGTCACCTGCATGATTTCAGTATCAGGCCAGAAAGTGATTTTGGTACCGCGTTTTCTTGTTTCGCCGGTCCGTGTCAGAGGTTTTAAGACTTGGCCTTTAGAGAAGATGATCTCGTAGGAGAAGCCTTCTTTAAACACTTGGACGATCATTTTTTCGGAAAGTGCGCAGACGCACGAAACGCCGACGCCGTGAAGGCCGCCGGAGACTTTATAGCTATCTTTATCGAATTTACCGCCTGCATGGAGTACGGTCATTACGACTTCCACTGCTGAAACGTCGCGTCCTCTTTTAATCGATTCTTTTTCGTGTTTTTCAACCGGAATACCGCGGCCGTTGTCTTCGATGGATACGGAGCCGTCTTTGTTCAAAGAAACGTTGATGGCGCTGCAATAGCCTGCCATGGCCTCGTCGATACAGTTATCGACAACCTCATAAACTAGATGGTGCAAACCATCTTTGCCTATATCACCGATGTACATACCCGGCCGTTCGCGAACAGCCTGTAGTCCTTCTAGAACAGTGATCGAGCTTGCGTTGTACTCTTTGGCGGGTTTAGAGCCATTAGGTACGGGGTGGTTTTCTGATGTTTCTGACTGATTAGACATGTCACTCCATTAATGCGGCATACAATATTGGCCTTATCCTAACTTGAAAATCACGTTATAGATGGGCACTGAGGGAAAACGATGACGCAGCCTATCGAGGATGCGTTTTTTTTCGTGTTGGACGAGGAGGCTATGAAGCGTCGAATTGCTGACCTTGACTGTAATCACCCCTTCAAAAAAAGAGAGGGCTCTTGTCATGGGGGCCAATTTAGGGCCTACAATATCTGCCCAAGAGGCTAGAACTAGGTCGGGCCTATCTTGAAATCGTTCCCCAATCTTTTGAAGGGCAAAAGGAAGAAGGTCTCCAACTCTTTGGAAGGTTGGCGATGTCCCATCATAGCCCTTAGGTAAGCGGCGGCGTGATCTGCTCACAGTATCCTCAAGACCAAAATATTAAAGAACATCATACCTGATTTAACACAGAATCGCAAGCCTTTTTGAAAGGATAAAAAGATGTTCAATAAAGGAGGGCAAATGGAAGGAAAAAGTGTCGTTTAGGTATTAGACTTCTTTCGAAATTCCACAATTAGCAACGAAGACCAGGGATATTTCCTTGGTCTTCGTTCAAGTACGATTAGATAGCGAGTGAGATTCAAGCTCAGTAGCGATATTCGATACAGAGCATTGCTCCGTAGGACCACCATTGCGCTTCGTGGAAAGGAGTTGAAAGACGGACTGACTGCAAAACATTTCCGCCTAAAGCCGGATCGAACACAGGGACCAGTACTCTAGTATAGTCTACTCCACCCTTCGCTTCCCAACGCTGCCCCATTAAATTAAGCATGAAAAGCCAGTCGCCGCTAAAAGCGTAGGAAAGACCCAATTTACCGACCAGGCCATGGCCTTTAGATTTTTGGTAGAATTGGCCATCAAGATCTTCTCTTAGGTTCCAGTCACCCCTGCCTCTGTAGCGTGCGCGGTGGTATTCGAACACACCATTCAACACCCATTCCGGACATATCTGCCATACCGCATCGATCCCGCCCCATCCGCTGTACCAGCGGGCGTGATATTTGCTATCTAGACCATGGATTAATCCTACAGCGGCTGGATTGAGGGTACTAATTAAAATGTCGCCGTGAAAAAAATGCAGGCTTTGATCGTGAGTCGACACGCCGCCTAGTGCAGCGATAAGCAGGCCGTCATCGCAGAAGGAAAACTGCCAGCCCAATCCGCCGATTGCATCAAAAGTACGGCCCCTATCCCCTTTTCCTTTGATCTTAGACCAGATGCCGGTGCGATTGTCGCCGGAATAGTCGGTATCGGTCACTTTGCCATGCAAAATCGTACCGAAGCTTGCGCCAAACCTGTAGTAGAGCCCGCAGGGAAAAGCATTCCAAACGGAGCAGCTGGTTTCGATAATGCCTAATTTTTCCCATTCCAGTTCAGATAGAATATCCGGAGTGCCGGAGGGGCCGGAAATACTCCAGCGGAAATGGTCCTGCCTATAGCCTAGCCCAACCCACGCATCCCCATTCCATCCGCAGTCATCGCAGCATTCTAGCTGATTTCCATAGCAACCGTAACATCCATAGCATCCCCCGGGATAAGCCTGTAGAGATGAGGTCATGAGCGAAATCAAAAACAGAAGCAAGAGCGTTGGCCGCAGCATGTAGAACTCCGAACTTTAATTAGAGACCATTCCAAATTTAGCATTAAAGAGTGGCTTAGGAAGCTGGAAAACAACATCTTCCTGAGTAAACACCACATCTTCTACTTTATCGACACCTAGCGATTTAAGACGTTCAATACATTTTTGTACAATAGATTCTGGTGTAGAAGCGCCGGCTGTTAGTCCGATAGTGGAGATTTCCTCGAGCCATTCCAGTTTTATTTCGGTCTCGTCATTAATAAGATAAGCGGGAACATTCCTTCTTTCTGCTACTTCACGCAAACGATTTGAATTAGAGCTCTTCGGGTCGCCTACAACGAGGACGAGGTCCGTTTCATCGGTGATCTCCCTTAGCGCCATCTGTCTATTAGTCGTGGCATAACAAATGGAAGAGCTGGGCAAGGTTTGTATATCAGGATATTTAACAGTTAGAGCATCAGTAATTTCCTTAACGTCATCCAAACTCAGAGTTGTTTGCGTTATGTAGAAAAGCTTGGTTTCTTTAGGGAAAGTCAGGCTCTCCACATCTTTCGGGGATTCTACTATCGTGGTAACATCCGGAGCTTCACCCGCAGTTCCAATGATTTCGACGTGATTGCGGTGTCCTATAAGAATAATCTGGTAACCTTGGTCCGCAAAACGTTTTACAGCAGAGTGGACACGTGTCACTAAGCCGCAGGTGGCATCGATCTCGAATAATTGCCGACGCTTTGCATGCTCCCTTACAGCAGGAGAAACACCGTGGGCAGAATAGATCAAGCGTGCGCCCATAGGGACTTCATCCAAATCCTCTATAAAGATAGCGCCTAAAGCTTTAAGTCGGTCGACAACATGTCTGTTATGGACGATTTCGTGCTTAACATAGATGGGTGCGCCCCACATTTCGATCGCTTTTTCTACAGATTCAATAGCGCGGTCTACTCCGGCACAAAACCCTCTAGGCTTAGACAAAAGCAGCTTCATTCCTTTCCTGATATTTTTTACTGCTGTTGCTGTCATAAATTACTCCTCTTTTCAATAAGAAATAGCTATCATAAGGTGAAAATATATTTTCTACCACGGTTTTGCGATAATGGTTGATCCTTTACTCTTTGCGCTACACTATGAGAACGTGTGGATTGTCCCTGTCATCCATTACAACATGGAAACAGCAGCGCATGTCTGCAAACTATTCCACCAATTGAAGCCTGACGCCGTAGCGGTAGAACTTGCTGAAACTTTGCAAGAACCATTAGTCAAGGCAGCGGAACGTTTACCTGACATCAGCATTATCCTTTCCTATAGCCAAAAGACACAACTCATCTGCTATTTGGCTGAACCTACTGATCCTGCCTTTGAAGGCTTGCGCTGCGCTTTAGAAAATGGCGCCGCTGCTTACTGCATAGACTTGGATGTAGATTTTTATCCCGATGTCCATGAGCTCCTGCCTGACCCTTACGCTATCTCACGTATTGGCCTCGAAAGTTATTGGCACGCATATAACTCCTTAGCAATCAATCCTCCCAGCGCCGTACGCCATGATGAAATGCGCGAAACACACATGGCTCGCCGTCTGAAAGAGCTTTCCCTCCGCCATGACAAAGTGCTGTGCGTCTGCGGAATGGCCCATGCTGCACGCATCCTAGGCAAACTACGGTCGGCTGTATTTGCGGAGACAGTGCATGCCAAACGAGAAATCTTCGAACTATGCACCTTGACCGAAGAATCTTGCCGCGAGATCCTCCCCGAAGGAGGATACATCAGCCGCTCGTATGAAGAAGCCCGGCAAAAATACCTACAGAATAATACCGCAACATTTCCGCTCGACCGCAGGCTTCTCCTGCTAAACCTGTATAAAACAAGCGCAGAAAACTATATCTCACAGCAGAAAGGTTCCTTCCAAGGGTATCACCTACGCAACCTTATGAAGTTTTCACGCAACTATGCCCTCATCCGCAACCGCCTTACCCCAACCCTTTTCCAAATTATCACAGCCTCCAAAAGCTGCGTCGATAATAACTACGCTTATGAAACATGGAAAGAAGCTACAGCCTATCCCTACCTTAAAAATATCGATAACCTGCCCGAAATAGACCTTACACCTGAAGATGTCTGGGGAAACAGCCAGCTGATAAAATTCCGCCTTCTACAAAAAAGCGAAAAAGGATCTTTTTTCCAACGCCTGCGCAAAGATAAAAAACGTTACAAAATACAACCAGGCTTCTCAGGTTTCTGCTCCTTCCCACCGGAAGACCTCTCCATTGAAAACTTTGGCGAGTTCCTAAAGAAAAAAGGCACCCAGCTTCTGACTGAGGAAGCAGCGCAAACAAAACCCTTCTCCTCCAGTATAGAAGACGGTATCGACATGCGCGAAACGATCCGCCACTGGGCAGAGAAAAAGCTTTACGTTAAGTCTCAAGGTAAACCGCCAGGTGGTGTAGGCTCTGTCGTCATGATTTTTGATGAAGACTCGCCTAAAGAAAACGAATCCTTCAAAGAGAAATATCCCTGGTGCGTCACCTGGCATGGAGAACATGCCCAAGAATCCGATATGGCGTTTTACGCCACCCCCTTCGGACAGGAAATCATCGGCCCCGGAATCTATCGCTGCGAATATGGTGGGTTCATGCTCACATATCCCCCGAGGCGTATGATGGACATCTGGACAGATCCGGACTACGCACCCTGCCGTAGCAAAGCCGAAGTCCTGTTAGCGGCTGCTATTGACTACTCCCTCTCCCCTACCATCGTATATGTCGCTTCCTCACCGCCGAGACCACTCCTGAAAAGTTTTGCTAGCCGTTTCGGGAAAAAGGTAGTTTACATTCCTATAGGACAGCTATCTCCCGTCACGTTGAATAAACTGCGGAAATTCCACGTGTTGGATGGACATGATAAGCGAGCAATAGCAGACGAATACATCTTTTAGCCAGCGTGTGAGTAACGTGAATTTATTCGCAGAGAAGCTTTGTCCATCAAGAAGTTATCTGTAGTACTGTTTGTAAAGCGTTTTTATGAACGTTTGAGTAGGGGCGGAGATTAACCTGCCTCTACTCAAACGTTTAAATTAATGCACAATCCGTGCTCCCCAAGACTTTATATCGTCCCTTCCACTTCCTCTACTAATTTATTATATGCCTCAATCGTTGCACCCATACATTTTGTGATTTTGGTTAAATCAAAATCTTTAGCTTTAACTTTAATGTCTCTACGAGATATTTCAGCATCAAATCTTGCTATAATCGACTGTCTTGTCGGAAGAAAAAATTCGAATCTTTCTTCTCCTTCAGGTGTCAACCAAAATTGATCCCTCTCATAAGCCTCTTTATACTTCTGTACAAAATACGATTGTATATTTCTTCCTGCAATAAGCTCTTTGTCAGTGCTTTTTTCAATCGCGTACTTTATTTCATTAGTTTTGGTAATAGAATTCACTACTTTGTTCGCAATGTATGCAACAGTACAACAAACTAAAAAGGCAGGAAGAGAGGTCATCACTGAAGAACATAAAATAAATGAGGCTATGGATATAATGCTTACAACTGTAGGATTAACTACATAGCTATTTGCCCTAATACGATAAGCACATTCCTTTATCATATACGTAGCAGTAGCAGGCGAATCTTTAACAAAAATGCTGCTAATCCAAATGGCTGCATAACCACTGGTGAAATAGTTTGTTCCAAGTGAAGAAGCGCCTATCACCGGTCTTTCTTCTATTACTATGTCCTTACGAAACCCCTCAGTCTCAAAAAATGACTTCATTTTCTCGTTTAACTTCACTTCCGGAGTAAAAGCATCTTTAAGGTTTCCTAATAGCGTTGACTTCTTCTCAAAGGCTCTTTGCATCTCTGGATTCACAGCAGACGGACTCTGCGTCGATTGCTTATATGCATCGTAAACATATCCAATGGGGGTCAGATCAATTAGATCCTTCGCAATATACATTGACAATTCCGTTAGGTTACTTAGCGAGCTCATAATCTTCCTATTTTTGTTATAAATAATAATTAACGATAGATGTTATATAATTCTGAAATTAAAGTCACTATTATAACAATAAAACAATAAGGATATTGGTATATTAGATTCAGTAGACTATCTTATAGAGGAGTCTAGGAACAAAACAGTGTTTGTTTAGTGATATATTGCGTCAGCGAGCATGTCACTGTCAGCGTCACGGTCCCGCAAGGGAGCGCAACGCTGTGAGATAATGCTCGTAACAATTTAGTGTGGAGCAAAGCTTCTCTGCGTCCTTACGTCTAAATTAACCGCTATGAAACTTGAGAGTTTAGTGTTCGCGTATCAAAGTATGATAATCTCATTTTCCAACACGCTGTCTAATAGCGTTAAGATCACAGTCTATAAATAAATTAACTGGTTAGTTAAGTTAACTAGATAAGCTGCTTTCATTTGGATTTATTATGGTTGACTTGAATAATGAACGTGCGTTCTTACCTGATTTGCTTTTTGATTTCTTTCAGCCGCTCTAATACATCCTCTGCTCTAGAAATAACATCCCCATCCAAGCGCAAATCTAGCAGCATTGTATGCGCTTCATCTTCCAGTGCATTGATATGCGACAGCAAACGCTTCACTATAGTTAGCTGCTTCAAATCACTTTCTGCAACTTCATCTGCTATTTCCTGTACTTCTGACTCTAATATCACTGTTTCTAACAGGGAATCCTGTAAATGATCGCTGTATTCTTTATTGCTTGCCTCGGGAAATTCTTCTTCTATCTGGACATCTACGGCATGAAGCGTCATGTCAAAATAGGTTTGCCGGCACTGGTCTATCTGGCTCTTCCAGTAACCTATCCCTTCAAAAGTTATCTTCGAAGGTCTTTTTTTGAGGAGGTTCAAGTTCTCTATATGTACTTCCACACTAGAATCAATCCTTTGTTTCAAGTATCTTTTTCTCTCATCATCTACAGGCAGCGACTGCACTTGATGGTTGATATACTCTCGAATGACCTCTACATCGCGGTCTATCCTTTGCAGCGCTTCTCCTACAAGGTAATGGACTACCGCATCCACCAATTCTTTCTTCGTTCTTTTCTTTTCAAAATAGTCGACCCAATGCTCTGATCTATCAATCCATAGGTTGAACCTTTTGAAGATTTTCGCTTGTCCTGCCACGGAAGATGAATGCAAGGTTTGCCTTAACATATCGGCTTCTTTGAGCAACGGGTCTATAATTGCTTCGAGGAATATTCCCAATTCAGGGTCGTCCTCTCCAATAGCATACTGTCCAGCAGGATCGAAATAACTTTTAATCCGTTGCAGTGAAATCATAAGTACTTCAGCATCAGCATCTAACTCATGAATACGTCCCGTAAGGTTAATCTCCTTCTTGGTTTTCAAGAAGGTAAAGAGTCCCCGGACTCTTTTAATGAACTTATGGAATGGTGTTTTTGGAACTGCAGAGGGCATCGCTACTGCAGGAACTGCAATAGCTTTTAACTTCTTTGAAGAAGTATTCTCTTTTTTATAAATCGGCATGAATTAGTTCGCCTATAGTTATAATCTAATCTTACACACTTTTAATATATATGCGTACATTTAAAATAATCAATTGTCATCTAGAAATACAATACAACTAAAAAACACTGTCAATTTTCCCTCACACAATTCCTTTACCCCCAATTATTTATGAAATATTAATCTAAGATACTTGCAAAGAAATGCACGCTCAACGTATATTATGCGCATGTTGCTACAAGGGCGTGTAGCTCAGTTGGTAGAGCGCCTGTCTTACACACAGGTGGTCATAGGTTCGAGTCCTTTCGCGCCCAAGTTGCGGGAGTAGTTCAATTGGTTAGAGCACCGGCCTGTCACGCCGGAAGTTGCGGGTTCAAATCCCGTCTCCCGCGTTTTGTTTTTCGTAAACCAAACGCCTATCTATGTTCCTTAGCTGCTCCTAATCAAAGGGAGAATTCATGCAAGCAGCTCTTACACCCCAACATAAATCCTGGTTTCTAAATCTATATACTTATGCTGTAATCGCATTAGGCGCTTTTCTTGCCGCTTTTGCCATCGAAGTTTTCTTTTTTCCAAATCAACTTATCGACGGCGGCATAGTCGGCATTGCGATGATCGGAGCTAATATATTTGGCAAATCCTACTTCTCCCCACTGCTCTTTGTCCTGAACTTGCCTTTTATTATCTTAGCATACAAAACGATCGGTAAGACCTTCGTCTTTCATATGCTCTACGCTATTATCTCATTTAGTGCCTTCAGCTGGTTAATGCACCACTTCGCCCCCACCTGGGAATTCCATGGCGACACTATAGAAGTTGTTGTCATTGGCGGCGCCATACTAGGTATCGGCCTGGGATTGATCATCCGTTACGGCGGCTGCACTGACGGTACTGAAATCCTCGGTATTATCATCAATAAACGTACCGGCATTACTGTTGGGCAAGTCATCCTCGTCTGCAATGTCTTCATTTTTGGAGCTGCAGGACTAGCTTTCCAGGATTGGCACCCCCCGTTGCTATCCTTGATCACGTACATTGTCGTCATCAAAATTATGGATTCTGTCATCGTGGGATTGGACGAAACAAAATCAGTACTGATCATCTCACAGAAATCGAGCGAAATTGCAAAAGCAATTATACATGAATTAGGCTTAGGGCTCACTATTATGTATGGTCGTGGAGGATTTTCCGGCGACGCTAGAGAAATCATCTATGTTATCGCTGAACGTCTGCAACTTGCCGACCTTAAAGAGCTTATCTATTCACATGACCCACAGGCGTTCATCGCTATTGAAAATCTGCATGAAGTTGCTAATGGCAATCAAGGGCATAGCGATAAAGGCAAACGCTGGATCAAGCTTTTCACCAGTATTTTTGGAATATCCTCAAATAAAACTCCATGAGCTCTTCATTAACAGTTGAAGATGTACGACTTAAAGCTCTTGAATTGGGTTGGGATGATGTCGGAGTCACTACACCGGCAATACCGGATGAAGATATTGCTGCTTATAGAAAATGGCTTGAAAATGGGCGCCAAGCTGATCTAACATATATGGAGAATGATCTAAGAACGGCTCCTGATAGACTCCTACCAGGAGCAAAAACAGCTTTTCTCTTTGTCACCAATTATAAACAACCCCAACATCCCTTGAAAGGACCGGACGAAGGACTGATCGCCTCTTATGCCCGCCACCGCGATTATCATAATGTGCATAGAAGACGCCTAAAGAAACTCATCCGCTGGCTAGAGTCCCAAACCCAACAGACAAATATTGCCATAGGCTTTAGCGATTCCAAACCAATTATGGAAAAATCCCTTTTCGTAAAGGCCGGCTTGGGTTGGTTTGGAAAAAACACCCTCCTGATTCATCGACGCTTCGGAACATTTATTCTACTTTCCGGATTATTGACCACGCTCGAATTTCCAGATCTACCTTGCCTACCTACACATATACCCAAATGCGGCGTTTGCACCAAATGTCTAGATGCATGCCCCACCCAAGCGCTTGTTGCACCTTACCTATTAGATGCTAATCGCTGCTTATCCTACCATCTCATTGAAAAAGACGGGCCCATTGATCCTGAGATAGCACGCCTTAATCCCGGCTACGCTTTCGGTTGCGATATCTGTCAAAATATCTGCCCCCATAATGTACGTTCACCCTTATCCACCAATGCTGATTTTCTCCCTGTGGCTGAAAATAAGATCTACTTATCTCTAGAGAAATTAGCTCATCTCGACACCCTAGATGGCTCCCCTCTTAAACGAAGAGGTATTGAAGGACTAAAGCTTACATTAGAACAGCTCAAAGAAAAATAATTGCCTTCCATTTTGCCCTTCAACGCCAATTTTCATCCAGTGCAACTGCCTCTAAAAGTTATTCATAAGTGCAAAATGCATTACCATCATTTGCTTATTCAAAAAAAAATTACACTCTGCGACACTGACGAAAGCTTACATTTTTTAGGAATTATCATGGAAACACCGCGCACATTCAATGACCCTTCATCAATGCTTACAACAGATTCATGGCGTGTGTTCCGTATTGTTTCAGAATTCGTTGAAGGATTCGAGACAATGACCAACATCGGGCCTTCCGTTTCTATATTCGGCTCAGCACGCCTAAAAGAAGGAACACCCTACTATTCACTCGCTATCGATGTTTCGCAAGAGGTTGCAAAAAGGGGTTTTGCCATCATTACAGGGGGCGGACCAGGAATTATGGAAGCTGCCAACAAGGGCGCTCAAGAGATTCAAGGGAAATCCTGCGGCTTAGCTGTCGATCTACCTTTTGAAACAGAACCCAATAAGTTTATCGACCCTAAATATTGCCTAACTTTCCGCTACTTTTTTGTAAGAAAAGTTATGTTTATCCGCTATGCACAAGGTTATGTATTTCTACCGGGGGGATATGGCACTCTGGATGAGCTTTTTGAAGCGTTAACATTAATCCAAACGAAAAAAATCCATCCATTTCCAATCTATCTAATGGGAAAAAGCTACTGGCAAGGTTTAATTGAATGGATCAAATCTACAATGCTCCAAAACGGATGTGTCAATGAGAATGACCTTTCGCTCATACAAATTACAGATGATCCAGGAGAAGTTGCTAACGGAATTGAAAGGCATTATCAACGTCATCAATCCCTAAGAAATTTTTAATGTCAATTGGATCAAATGAAAAATACGCCTTTTGCCGCGCTTCTAACAGGCTAATCTACGGGCGTGCCCCAATGATCGGATGCGCCGGATGCATAGAAAATACTCAATACACAGGCTGCTGCTGATATTAAAGTACTTGCAAGTGTAACACCCTTAAATGGATTTGAAATTAACAGATGCACACCCCCTCCGAGGTTCACAATGTTACTTGCAAGAAAAAGGCTTAAATATATTTTACTAGAAAAGTCCCTCAATTTTTTATTGGCAAAATAATCTGCATAACTGAAGGCAGCGAAAGAAAATGCCCCGCCCAGTGTAAAGGCAGAAAATACTGCGCAGCCTGCTCCCCCAGTTCCTAAAATAGAAAGTCCAACCAAACCGGCAATGACCATTGAAGGGTAAAATGAAGCCAGTATCAAACTTTCTCTCTCCGGGTTTGATATTGCAATAGTTGAATACACTCCAGCATTCAATAAATTTGGAAGCATTAAACTACTTAAACTAACAGATGGAAAATAACTCATCGAAATTTTTTGTCCATTTTACGAGCCATAGACATGGTTTCCTGAGTACCCCATATCTATGTCGAATATTACGGTTTTTTTTAGATTTCTAAGCGCTACCGACAGCAATACTAGCACCCAACATATTCTATTGAAGTCTCCAAAGATAACGCTTAGAGTTACAAATCAGAGTAAATATACACTGAAATAGCAGCAGAAAGAGTTCCAGCCAAATTCATATATCTAAATGGCAAAGCTATAAGAGAATGTACTCCACCACATAAGTTTACGATTGAACTGACAACCCCTATATTTTTCTCATAGTCCTTTGCATAATCACGCCACGTATTTAAAAACTGATTGTCGCCCTCATAAACTTTTCCGAGGGTAATAACACCTGCAGTTGCAAAAGCACCGAATACAGCATAGCCTACAGGACCAGAACCTATGACTGCAAGAGCCGTACAACCAGCAAGAATAGAATTACTGAAAGTAAAGACTCTATCTACAAGGTCATGAACTCTATATTGTTTGGTTTGCTCACTAGCTATTGATCCCAAAGTTAAAAATGCAAAATTTGCTCCCACTAAAGGAACCACAGTACTTAATTGAAGGGACATAAAAACCTCTGTTATTTATTTTATAGTTTATCTAAGAGTTTATTATTCCTGACACTGGGATCTAACAAACATATACGTAACAAAAGCAGCAGACAAAGTTCCACCTAAATTCATAAAACTAAAAGGTAGAGCTATTAAAGAGTACACTCCGCCACTTAAGTTTACAATAGAACTGACACACGATATCCCATCCTCATATTTTTTTGCCAAATCGCTCCAGTTCTTGAGTAAGAAATTATCACCCTCATATATTTTTCCAAGGGTAAGGGCGCCGGCAGCGGTAAAAAGACCGAAAGCAGCGTAACCGGCACCGCCCGAACCTATGACAGCAAGAGCGGTACAACCAGCCAAAACAGCATTACAACAAATAAAAATTCTTTCAATAACATCCTGGGTGACGTCTTTTAAATCACTATCTTCAAAACATTCTAAGGCTATCAGTGGAAGTGCAAAAGTTGCTAAATTTGCTCCCACTAAAGGAACCACTCTGCTTATTTCAGGAACGAATGACATAAATTACCTTTTTTTAAAGCCCTCAAAGATTCGAGAGCATTAGTTATACTTAGTTAAAATAAGAGTTAGAATGAGCTACAAAAATAAGAGCGTTTAATCCAACACTTGCAACATTCAAGGGACTAAAAGGAAATGCTATTTAAGAGTTAGAATGAACTACAAAAATAAGAGCGTTTAATCCAACACTTGCAACATTCAAAGGACTAAAAGGAAATGCTATTATAGAATAAATTCCCCCGCTCAAATTTACAATTGTACATATTGTCATCAAAGGATTTTCAATTTTGTCGGATAAATTCTTCCATTGGCAAAGAAATTTATTTTTTCCCTCATAAAATGTACCCAAGAAAAATGCACCGGCTCCCACAAAAGCCCCTACAGCTGCATAACCTGCAACACCAGGACCTAGCATTGCAAGGCTCATACACCCTGCTAAAAATGCAGAAGTAGCTATGATAACTTTTCCTATAGTTTTATTAGTTTGTTTATAATTATCCTCATTAACTTCCTTGTTTATGATTACGGCAATAAGAGAACAAGATATGTTAAAACCCGTAAACTTCACAGCTGCACTTAAACTTGGAACGAAGGACATATGAAAACCTTAATTATTAGTGATTCATCAATAATACATCAAAATATAAATTAATACAATACATATTTTTAATTATAAAAAAAACAGTCTATCTAGTTACTCAATTGTATAATTTATTAATATTAAATAATTTTAAAAAATATTAATGACGGCATATACTTTAAGGACCTAAAGGCATAGTTCACACTTTTCTGCTAGTAATGAGTTTCCAAGTTGTTTCCGGGGATAACAAAGATAGTGCGGCCTTTCAGGGGGCAGTGGTGACAAGTCGGACTTGTCACCACTGCTTCGTGGACTCTATTTAGTAATTGCGGCAAAGCTAACAACGCTAAGAAGCCCTGCTAGAGTTGAAGCACCTAAATTTAAGTAACTAAATGGCAGGGAAATAAGAAGGTGTATTCCTCCTGCTGCAGCAACAATATTCCCTGCTACAAAAAGATATGCTAGTGTTTTTTCTGAGATATCTTTTACAAGGGGGTTTTTCATCCTGTTTGCTAGACAGTATCCTAGAGAAGACAGGGTGCCACCACCAATAAAAGCTGCAAAAGCAGCACAGCCTGCACCTCCGGTACCTAGTACAGAAAGACTAATCAAAGCAGCAATAATTGTTGTGGGATAGTAACTAACTATATATCCTAGATCATTTAATGTATGGCTACTTTTTATATTCATGTTGCTGGCTGCAATCACAGCACAGCTATTTACTACGCTCGGCCACATTAAACTGTGCAAGCCTAGGCTAGGTAAGAAACTCATATTAACTTCTCCTTTAATATTTTATGCTAGAAGCGCCCTACGAAGAACCCTAATTTGTTTACAATTACCATAATACTAACAATTATTTTAAACAAAAGGTAAAAGGTTTGGGTGTTTAAAACTGTATATATTTAACTGATCTACTTATCTGGAAGCTATCATCAAATGAACTGCAGAGAAAAATGTGCTCGCTACATTGTAGGAATTATAGGGAAGGGAGATCAACGAATATACTCCACCAGCTAAATTTACTATTAAACTTAGATGATAGATAGGATTGGTGATTTGAAGGGACAGATCCCTCCATTTGCGAAACAAAAAAGAATTACTCGTAAATAAGGGACCGAGCGACACCACACTGTTACCAGCAAAAGCATAAAAAGTACCATAGCCTACGGATGTGGGTCCAATAATAGAGAATGCCACCACGCCTGCAACTGCAATAGTTGAAGCTTGTAAGAGAATTGCTAATTTTCGTTCTTGGGATTTTGTTGTTTCAAAAAAACTACAGAGAACTGCAATCCCTCCCATTGCAAGAAAATGAGCTCCGGTCAATTTTACAGCAGAGGCTAGCCTCATTGAGGAGAGAAGCGAAGCGGCGGCTTTCATACTAATTTACCTAAAATGTACAGTTTATTCTTTATCCATCAGAAGTCGATAAAGCAAATTTCTTGAAACGCCTAAGCTTTTCGCTGCAGCCTGTAGTGCATCGCGTTTGGAAAGCCCTTCTTCTAAAAGCCATGCAATAAGTTTTTCAGGAGGAAAAGAAAACTTTTTTTCTATCTTATAGTGACCAATGATAAGCACAATCTCTCCTTTAGGAGGATGGCGGGTAAAATGCTCCACTTGATCAGTTGCTTTCTTATAAATTATTTCCTCGTGCAGCTTAGTGAGTTCGCGGCAAACAGCGACAGGTACGTCAGGAGATAGGTCGTTCAAAGCTTGCAGAGTTTTTAGCAAGCGCTGGGGTGATTCATAACAGACAGTACTACCGTCATACTCAATAGCCTCTTCAAGAGCTTCAGAGAGAGCTCCGGGTTGTTTTGGCAGAAACCCAATGAATTGAAAACGATCGGTGGGCAAAGGGGAAGCCGACAAAGCGGTTATAACTGCACAAGCGCCTGGAATGGGGACTACTCTAATATTTTCTGCATAGCACTGCTCAATAAGAACATGGCCGGGGTCTGAGATTCCCGGTGTTCCTGCATCACTGATAAGCCCAATTGAAAGATCATCCTTTAGGTCAGCAATGACTTTTTCAGACCTATAAGCTTCATTATGTTGATGGTAGCTGTAAAGTGGTTTTTTAATGTCAAATTTATCTAAAAGAGGGCGTGAATGACGCGTATCTTCACATAAAACATACTCGCAAGCATTTAGTGTACTAATTGCACGAGCTGATATATCTTGGAGATTGCCAATAGGCGTGGAGATTACAAATAACACGATATCAAAAAAGTTAAAAGGTGGCACCCAGATTTGAACTGGGGAGTGGAAGCTTTGCAGGCTTCTGCCTTACCACTTGGCTATGCCACCGAATATGCCATTTGTTATAGAGAGAATTACCATATCGCGTCAAGGGAAATTCACAATAAAAATTGAAACACCCTTCACGCATAATTCAAGATAGGCTATCTTGACTTTAACACCCAGCAAAGTGTATGAATTTAGGGATTAATTAATAAGAGGTCCAATGTCAGAGAAACATGAACCCGGCCATATTTACGTAGGGCCATCCATTTTAGCCTGCGACTTTGCTCATTTAGCCGCTGAAGTGAAGCGTACTGCTGATGCCGGAGCTGATTATTTACACGTCGATATTATGGACGGCCATTTTGTCCCTAATTTGACAATGGGTCCGCAGATCGTTTCTGCCATCAACCGTTCCAGCGACATCTTTCTTGATGTCCATTTAATGATTTACAATCCTTTTGAATATGTGGAAAGGTTTGTGGAAGCAGGAGCTGACCGTATCACTATCCATTTTGAAGCGACAGAGGATGTTGCCGACACCTTAGCCTATATACGCAAATGCAATGTAGAAGCAGGATTGGCATTTTGTCCCGAAACTTCCGAATCAATGGTTGTTAAATACCTCGATAAATGCGATCTTATTCTTTTGATGACAGTACACCCCGGTTTTGGCGGTCAGTCCTTTATGAGCGATGTCGTCAGTAAAATCAGCTTTACGCGCAATATGTGCCGTAAACTGGGCATCGGCGCAAATGGCAAGACTTATGTTAAAGAAGGCGAATCGCTGCCTTCCTCCTCCTATCCGCCTATGGCTATCCAAGTGGATGGAGGCATTACACAAGAGACTGCAGCGGAATGCATAGCCGCAGGGGCCAACCATCTCATCGCCGGAACATATTTGTTCAAGGACGATCGGATGGCCGAGAAAATTAACGACCTGCGCCGTGCGCATGCGTTCCAACCTTAGAACTATTTTTGGAGTTACTTATGGCTGCTAGCAGCAACACAGCGATAACGGCAGGGATGACAATCTCTCTTAATGGAAAACTTTACCGGATCGAGTCTTCAGTAAAGGTTAACGTTCCTAAAGGGACGCCCTTCATTAAAACCAAGTTACGTGATCTGCATACCAACGAACTTGTAGAACGTAATTTCAAGCCAAACCAGACAGTCAAAGAAGTTAACCTAAGCGAAAGAAATTTAGAGTTTTTGTACATGGAAGGAAAAGATTTTCTTTTCTTAGACATTGATAGCTTAGACCAAGTCTTAATCCCTTCTGCTGTGATCGGTGGTAAAACGAATTACTTGAAAGAGGGTATTGATGTCAAAGCACAGTTTTATGGCGATGTCATTTATAACGTTGAACTCCCCCAATTTTTGGAGTTGATGGTCGCAAAAGCTGATGAAGTTAACGAGAAAAAGATGATGACGAATGCCACTAAGACCGCTGTTCTAGAAACCGGCGCAACAGTTGAAGTCCCCCTCTTTATTGAAGTGGGCGATATTGTTAAAGTGGATACCCGTACTGACGAATACATTCAACGTGTTTAGGAAATACCGTGGAAATTAAAGATCTCAAACAACATATCAAAGAACTGATGGCCGCTATGGGCCGCACAGGGATGAAGCGTTTAACAATAAAGCATGACGACTTTGAACTTGAGCTGGAACGCTCGGAAACTCCCTGTGAGATGCCCCGTGCGATGGAACCTGCGGAGAAACATGTCATCACCCATGACGGGCCCGGAAAACCCCTCCCCCATTCCACCTCCCCCATACCTCATGAACACTCCAGCCCTACCCATCATCAAGAAAAATCCCATCCTAGTGATGGAAGCACTTTTATCACTTCCCCAATGGTCGGAACATTCTACAGCTCAGCCTCTCCTGAAGCTCCCACTTTCGTCAAAGTAGGCGACACAGTAGCGAAAGACGATGTAGTCTGCATCATCGAAGCGATGAAAGTCATGAATGAAATCAAGGCCGGCGCGTCTGGCTCGATAGTGGAAATCCTCGTCTCTAATGGCGATCCGGTCGAGTTTGGCACTAAACTATTCCGTGTCCGCTAGGGGTTAAATTCATGCAAAAAGTACTTATTGCCAACCGCGGAGAAATTGCGGTACGTATCATCCGCGCTTGCCATGACCTAGGCTTGCAGACTGTAGCGGTTTACTCGACAGCAGATGCAGAAGCTTTACATGTCCTGCATGCCGATGAGGCGATCTGCATCGGTGAAGCGCCCTCTTCCAAATCTTACCTCAAAATTGCCAATATTTTATCCGCTTGCGAAATTACAGGCGCGGATGCAGTCCATCCAGGGTATGGCTTTTTAAGCGAGAACGCAAACTTTGCTTCCATTTGCGAAAGTTGCGGACTGACCTTCATCGGTCCCTCCCCTGAATCCATTAGTCTTTTAGGGGATAAAGCAGAAGCTAAAGCTACGGCCAAACGATCCGGCTGCCCCGTTATTCCCGGTTCCGACGGTGTCGTCCGGGATTTAGACCACGCCCTCGAAGTTGTCCGTACACTTGGCTACCCTATTTTTATTAAAGCGGTAGCCGGCGGCGGCGGAAAAGGGATACGTGTTGCCCATAACCGTGAAGAGTTCTGTAAATATTTTGTAGCTGCACGCACAGAAGCCGAAGCAAGCTTTGGCAATCCTGATGTCTATCTAGAAAAAATGATCATGCAGCCGCGCCATATTGAAGTTCAGGTCATCGGCGATAAATATGGAAATTATGTCCATCTAGGAGAAAGGGACTGTACTATACAGCGCCGCAGGCAAAAACTGATCGAAGAAGCGCCAAGCCCTCTTTTAGATGCGAAACTGCGCGAGAAGATCGGTAAAGCTGCCGTCAATGTCGTCAAAGCCGCCGGATACTATTCTGTCGGTACCGTAGAGTTTCTATTAGACGCATCGATGAATTTCTATTTTATGGAAGTCAACACACGCATCCAGGTGGAACATACTGTTACAGAAGAACTTACCGGTATTGACCTTGTTGCAGAACAGCTTAATATTGCTATGGGTGGAAGGCTCAGTTTTACTCAGCGAAATATAAATTTAAACGGACACGTTGTCCAGTTCCGTATCAACGCTGAAAATCCTGCCAATAATTTTTCCCCCTCTCCCGGAAAATTGGAATACTATTTACCTCCAGGCGGACCACACGTACGGGTGGATAGCGCCTGCTATTCCGGCTATAAAATCCCTCCCCATTACGACTCGATGATCGCAAAATTGATCGTAAAAGGAAGCACCCGCGAAGAAGCTCTAAAAAGGGCTCGCAGGGCATTAAGAGAGTTCCATATTGGCGGCGTGCATTCGACGATACCCTTTCATCTATTCATGTTGGATGATCAAGCGTTCCTCGATAGCAATTATGACCTTGGTTATATTGACCGTCTGATTGCAGAGGGATGCCGTTTCAGCAACGACGAACAATAGCAGCAATAACACATTCTATAATTCAATTTATACAAGCGTCTTTTATATGGCGCTTGTATAAAAACACCAATTACAATTCACACTACTTATTGACTTTAACAATAATTATTATTATAATTCTTGCATTATTACACCTTATAAAGGTCCTTTATGTCATTTGCAAGTTTAGTTCATCCTTTATCGACTTTAGCACCCACTGCTTTAGGTCTGGCCGGTGCTCAATTAGCTGCAAAATTAAATCTCTCTCGGCATAGCTATGTCACTTCCGCCCTCGATTATGCGCAAACTATCACCGCGGGTTTAGTGGCCATTTCTATTTTAGGGGCAGGTGGTGCAGGATGTGCGACGTTTGTTATTCTGACAGGTGCTCATGCAGCGTGTAAATGGGCATTGCATAGAGAGCTTTCTAGTAAGTGTCCATGGATGGAAAAGCGCGAATTTCTTATGAAAATGGATGCCAGGATTTCTTTTGCCGCAGCCTTAATTAACTCAATGGGCTGTTTGGGAGCTGCCTTTGGATCCTATCCTATCGGCTCCTTAGCGCATCAGCTTTCTCCGTGTTATATCTATCTTGGCGCTATCCTTACTTTAGGAAAGTCAATGCCTCTACTTCCGAACTAACAAGCGAAACATTCCCTAGTATAAGAATGCTGCGTTTGTCTATGGCAATGCGGGCGCTTTTGCACAAAAATTTGCCCTCGTCCCGGTAATTATGGTCGGCGGAATCATAAAACCATTAAAGCATCTTGCTTTTTCGAACTAGAATGTTGAACAGCTATTAATTACTCTTTAAATTAAAACAATTACTTGATTTCTCGTATCAAATCATATATGAGTAAATGGAACTCTCATTTCGCAATACGAGGAACAAAATGTTAAAAGGATCATTACGCTGTTTATATACAACTTTAGCTGCCTTGACATGCATACTTATCCCCTCACAAAATACCGAAGCTTTAATTGCTAGCGTTAAGGCTACCGGTATGGGGGCTGTGGGTGTAGCAAAACCACAGGATGCTCTTGCTGCTGCCTATAACCCTGCAGGTATCACCGATGTGGGCGACCGTATCGATGCAGGTATCGTCTGGGGCCATGACCAAGGCGACGGTATTGCATCCGGCAACCGCAGCCCTGCAGCACCTTTAGTTAACGGAAAATTTAATGCGTTTACAACGCACGACTTCTACGCTCCTGATTTTGGTATCAACAAGCACTTCTGTGTTTATGACTGGGATATCGCGGTCGGTTTGTGCGTTTACAACAGAAACGCATCTAAAACAACTTATGGACAGGCTTTCCCGTTGTTCGGAACTTCCAACTTAGGTATGGAATACATCCATCAAACAATTTCCATTCCGGTTGCTGTTAAAATTTGCGACCATAGCTTCGGCGTATCTTTGAACTATATGGTACAGCGACTAAAGGTTAACGGCCTGCAAAGATTCGACACTCCTGCATTTACTGCACACCCCGGCTTCCTTACAAACAAAGGATATGCTTATTCCAATGGCGTAGGCTTCACTTTAGGATGGAAGTGGGATATTCTTCCTTGCTTAAGCGTAGGCGCTACATTCCAGCCTAGAACAAGCATGAACCATTTCGGCAAGTATAAAGGCTTCTTAGCGCAAGACGGTTTGTTGAACATACCACCTCTAGTGTCTGCCGGTATTTCATACCGTTTTATCCCACAATCCAGCATCAACTTCGACGTTCAGTATGTGGGTTGGAGATATTGCCGCTCTATCCATAATCGCCTCCAACCAGCATTCGGCAACATTTTGCTAGGTCAGGCTGATTACCGCTTAGGTGGTAAAAATGGTCTTGGCTTCGGCTGGAGATCTCAGTGGATCTATCGTATGGGTATCGACTATGACTTAAGCTGCGAATGGACCGTACGTGCCGGTGCGCGTTTTGCCAAGAGCACTATTCCTGCTTCGCAAACTGCTGTTAACCTCTTAACAGATGATCCTTGCGGTAACTTCATCATGGCGGGTTTTTCTTACCGTCCTACCTGCGCTCTGGAACTCAGCGGTTATTATGCCAATGGATTTAACCGCGTGACTAAAGGATTCAACACTATTCCTGCGCAATTGGGCGGAGGTAATACATCCTTGAAGCAAGCTAAAACTGCTGTCGGTTTATCTGCCGGTTACAACTACTAAACCTTAGGGTGAATAGTTGACTCCTGCGTAGGGGTTTAGCAAACAGAATGTCTGATTGCTAAACCCCTTGCTTTTTTCCGCCTTTTCATATAAGATTCACTCTCTTCAATATGAGAAGGTATAATTATGCAGTCGGATCTATACTTCGACCAGCTTCTTTCTATCGCGGTCGCTGAGGACCTAGGCGATGGTGGGGATATCACCACCAACACCTCTATCCCGCCTGATCTTATGGTGTCAGGAACGTTCCATATCAAGCAAAAAGGGATCATTGCTGGACTGGCTTTATTAGGTCCTTTATTCCGCAAAATCGACCCTAGAATCTCTATTAAGCTTCTGGTTGAAGAAGGTTCTTTCCAGAAGGCTGGGGCAGCAATAGCTGAGATCTCCGGACCGGCCAGGGGAATCCTGACAGGAGAAAGAAGTGCTTTGAATATATTGCAGCACCTTTCAGGCATTGCTACTGCCACCTCTGAATATGTAAAGATCGTATCGGGTCACGCATGTGCCATCCTCGATACACGCAAGACATTGCCGGGCCTGCGCGCCGCAGAAAAATACGCCGTGAGGCTGGGAGGCGGACACAACCATCGTTTTGGATTGGACGACCGCTTTATCATTAAGTCCAACCATTTAGTTTTTACCGGCTTGGCGCCGGAACTGGCGATCCGACAGATTGTCGCAGCGGCAAAACGATCCTATCCCCATCTTCCATTGGAGATAGAGGTCCACCGACACGAGCTTTTTGATGCAGCTTTGGAAGCACCCGTTGATGCGATCATCATCTTCGGCATGACACCGGCCGAAACAACGGAATGCGTACAAAAAGCACATCGCAAAGGGAAGAAAGTTTACTTCGACGCTTCTGTCGATTTAACACCGGATGCTGTCCTAGCTTACGCCAAGGCAGGTATTGATGGAATTTGCTTGGGGGCCATCACCTCATCGACCCACGCTCTCGATATCGGACTGCGTATGCATCCGATAAAATTGGACGAGCCTAAGCAAATAGTTGAGCCTATCGCACAGCCTTCTAAAAAAGGGCTAATGTCAAAGTTATTTTCAAAACGTTAAAGGAGTATTACCATGTCAGCAGACAGTCCAAAAGAGCTTATTTTCGAAGAAGACTCCAGAGTACTATTATTAAAAGGCATTACTAAGCTAGCCGATGTCGTTGCATGCACACTAGGTCCCAAAGGCCGCAATATCGGTTTAGAAAAAAGCTGGGGTGCGCCTTCCATCACTAACGATGGCAGTACTATCGTAAAAGAGATCAGCTTGCTTAACCAGTATGAAAATATGGGCGTAAGCATTGCTAAAGAAGTTGTCCAGAAAACAAAAGAAAGCTGCGGCGACGGAACCACGCGCGCTACCCTCTTGTTAGCAGCTATGGTCTCTAACGGTATTAAGCAAATTTCTTCAGGCATCAATCCTACCCAACTTAAAAGAGGGATGGACAAAGCCGTAGAAGCGATCATTAAAACACTGGAAAAAACCGCAATCGCTATCAAAAGCCCGACAGAAATACAAAACATCGCAACAGTGTCGGCTTCCGGCAATGCTGAAATTGGTAAGATCATCGCTGAAGCAGTGGCAAAAGCAGGACCTAATGGCGTCATCACGATAGAAGAAGCTAAAGGGACAACGACGATCATTGAGAAGACTGAAGGTATGGAATTTGACCGTGGCTATTTGAGCGCTTATTTCTGCACAAATTCAGACAAAATGACAGTAGAGCTTGAAAATCCTCAAATTCTCCTTGTCGATCGTAAAATCAGCAACGTACACGATATTCTTCCCATTCTACAAGCGTCTGCCTCCACAGCGCGTGCTTTGCTTATCATTGCTGAAGACATCGAAGGCGATGCACTGTCCACTTTAGTCGTCAACAAACTGCGCGGTACTTTAAAAGTCGCTGCAATTAAAGCCCCCGGCTTTGGCGACAGAAGAAAAGCGATGATGGAAGACTTAGCAGTCTTAACCGGTGCTATTGTGATCAGCGAAGATGCAGGTATCGCACTGAAAGAAGCGGATACACACCACTTAGGTTCAGCTGAACGTATAAGCATTACGAAAGAAAATACAACGATTGTGAATGGAAGCGGACAGCATGACAGGATTGCAGCACGCATTAAGCAAATCGAACATGAAATCACGAACACTACAAATGACTACGACAAAAAGAAATTGGAAGAGCGCAAAGCCAAGCTAAGCGGCGGTGTAGCTGTTATCCGCGTCGGAGCATTGACAGAGAGCGAGTTGAAGCAGCAGAAGTCCATGTATGAGGATAGCTTGAACTCCACACGCGCTGCTTTGCAGGAAGGCGTTGTTCCCGGTGGCGGTATAGCGCTGCTGCAAGCACGTAAAGAGATTGAAAAACTCAACTTAAAAGGCGACGAGCTCTTAGGTGCAAAAATTGTTTATCAGGCTTGTGAAGCTCCTTTTAAACAAATTGTTGCCAACTCAGGCCATGACGGCTCCGTCCTTATTTACGAACTTGAATCTAAGCCTGCAAACTTTGGTTTTAACGTTCTGACCGAAAAGGTAGAAAACCTTATTGAATCCGGTGTGATTGACCCTGCTAAGGTTGTGAAACGCAGTCTTATCCATGCGGCCTCTTCTGCCGGCATTATTCTTCTGACTGAAGTCTTAATCGGCAAAGCGCCGGAAGACGATGAAGAGTAAATTCGGTTTTGAATAATCCTTGTGCGCTTGCTTTAACCGGCAAGCGCCTTTTTGGAAATGCTTATGCGCTTTGGATATGTACTGGCCTTTTTATTTATCGCCGGCTGGTGGTCATGGGCCTTCATGCCTAAAGCGAGTCTTCATACTGTTCCTTCTGCACATTACGATCCTGCCTCATTGACTGCTACAGCTCAGCCTGCTTTGTCTCCCCTTGTACGAGAGGATATCTCGCGCGCACTAAGCGGAGATTTTGATCTTATCTCACGGTTGCTGATCGAATGGGACATGGATGCACAGCTACTGCAGTTCCGCGGTTTGGAAGGGATCGAAAGGCTTTCAACTGAACGTTTGCTGACCGCTTTGGACCTTGTCTATCGGCTGCAGCAAAATAATAGGGACGAAATTGCTTCGCTCCGCTCTTTTTATCGTAAATCTTCTGTTATCGACGATGCGAGCGTTGTTTTCCCCTGTCAAAAACAGACCCCTAAAGTTATTCCACACACTATTGCATCGGCTTCATTCGTCTTGGCTTTGAATGGAACGGATAATGTGGTAGCTATCCCTAAAGCCATCAGAAATTGGCAGTCATTTTTCCCCTTGCAGTCTATGCAAGAGATTCCTTACGACTGCGACAGGGTTTTAGGAGAGGTTCTATCCGCCGCCCATCCCGATATCGCTTTTGTCGCCAGCTATTCCAACCCCGCCTCTATTGAGGCTTTACGCCGTCAAGGGGTGGATATTTTTACTCTTTCAGATCTGAATACTAAAGATGAGATTACTTCAGCTATTGAACGGATCGGGGAAGCGATCAACCGGTCATTAGAAGCACAAATCCTATGCGCTTTCATCGATGCAGCTTTTCTTTGCATAGACAACAGGGTCGCTGCGATGCGCAATGACTTCCAACCTTTTGTCAAGCCGCTTGTCACCTATTATTATGGGCAGTGGTATTTCCCTACTTACAAAACGCTGACATCGCGCTTGGCCGAAAGGGCCGGCATCCCTTATCCGCAGGAAAATCTCTTCGACCATCCCCATTCCATTATGTGGCTGCAGCCGGTATCTAACGAACAAATTGTCTTTTATAATCCTTCCCAATTGATCATCGCTGCTGATAAGCGCGCACCTTTGCATGTGCATACGCTTGTCAATCAACCTTTTTTCTCCGAGATAGACGCTTGCCGCAATTCCAATATCCAAATCATCGATGCAGAAATACAGCAAAGCGTATCGCAACATATTGTGTTAGCCTATTTTGACCTTTACCATGCACTCATCAGATTAGCAAAACCATGTCCACCAAAATTAAATACGCTTACATCTGCCTTGGCCTACTAATCGTCGCTTTTTCTGCGACGTTATTGGCTACAGGACAAATTGCTTGGGCCGAGGTTTGGCGTGGCGCTTTAGCACGCATCAGCGGAGAGACGGGCGCTTGGAACGCTCTTTTGGATGAAAGGATTCCTCGCCTCATCGTCCTGCTATGTACGGGGGCATCCCTTGCCGCTTCGGGTGCTATTATGCAATCGCTGCTGCAGAATCCTCTGGCAGCTCCTACCATTCTGGGTTTGACAGCAGGAAGCAGCTTAATGGTCGTGCTCGTCTTTATTACCGGGTGGCATGTAGTTTACAGCTGGTCTGTCCCTTTTGCTGCCATCTTGGGTTCTTTGCTTGTCTTGGGAATTTTATCCTTAATGAGCCGCCATCAGGAAAGACGCCCTTTCTCTGAGCTAATCCTGCTAGGCATCGCCATCGCGACGCTTCTTTTAGCTATCCAGCAGACGGTTTTGTATGCTTTCAGGGATAACTGGCAGCTTATCCAGGTTGTCACTGAATGGGAAGCCGGCTCATCGTTTGACCGTAGTTGGGAGCATGTCCACATGCAGCTGCCGCTTACACTCATAGGATTAGCTGTCTGTTTTTTCTATCGTAACGAGATGAATATTTTATCCTTAGGTGATGAGGAAGCGCGTACTCTAGGGGTGGATGTCCGCAAGGTGCGCTGGCGGTTGATCCTTAGTGTTAGTTTGCTCTCCGGCGGTGCCACTGCAGCCTTAGGCAGTGTCCCTTTCTTTGGCCTTATCCTCCCCCACTTACTGCGGCGTCTATTCTCCTCTAACCACCGCGTCCTGATCCCTTTATGTATTTTTGGCGGTGCGGCAACGTTGGTTGCTTTCGACCTTCTCTTAAGACAAACCCAGCTGCATTTCCTAACGATTGGAAATCTCTCTGCTATTTTCGGGGGAATCTTCTTTTTATTTTTATTGCGCCGTAAAACCCTTATCTCTTCCTTCGGATAGCTATATTATGCTGAAAATTCGCCACCTTAGCTGTGTATCCGGCAAGAAAACACTCATTAGCGGTGTCAGCCTTGATTTGTCTCATGGTTCGCTTTGGGGCGTAGTGGGGCCTAACGGAGCCGGAAAAACCTCTCTTCTTCGCGCTATCGCCGGTTTAATTCCTGTCGTTTCGGGAGAAATCATCTGGGACGATACGTCCTTGCATGCTAAATCACGACAGGAGATTAGCAAGATCGTCACTTTTGTTCCTCAGCAGCCTCCATTACAATTTGACTTTCAAGTGAAGGAAGTTGTGGCAATGGGAAGATATTCTCATACACGCAACTATCACAATGAATGGGACAATATTATGGAAGCTTTAGAAGCTGTGGATATGATCCATCACGCCGATAGCTTAATTAATGAGCTTTCCAGCGGGGAAAGGCAGCGGGTTTATATCGCTAGGGCACTGGTAAGCTGTGCTCCCATTGTATTATTGGATGAGCCAACGGCCTCTTTAGATATCCGGCACCAATTGGAAATATGGGATTTGCTACTGCAGCTAAGGGATCAACAAAGAACAGTTATCGTGACGCATCATGATTTGGCGGCAGCTTATAAATACTGCCGCCAAATCGTTGTCATGCACAATGGGCAATGTGTTGCTCAAGGGCCGACAAATATGACTTTAACTCCTTCTTTAGTCGAAGAAGTCTTTGGGGTTACGCCGATCGGAAACAGCAACCAGTCCTCCTTCCGTTTAGCGGATAAATCCTGCTCTATGGGGCGGTAGCACTCGCGCTGCGCGATGTGCCCGGTCAAACTTGGTATCGATATCCTCTTCTGTCGAGGACAGATATGTTTCCTTTACCATCTCATTTTGTACTGCAGCCGAGGTTAAGTCTTCACGCAAGGTAAGCCTCCTGTTTTCTTGTAAGACTTTTTTTTGAACTTGTCTGAGATGGTGGCTGGCATCTTTCATAAAGCCCTCCTGGGAATTCCCAAGTATTTTTGAATTTATCAACAAAATGGACTGTTAGTAACAGAAACTAACTATCCCTTATACTAATTATAATATTTAATATTAATTTGAACTACAACAAATCAAACATTGACATTTACAAGAGACCTTTGATAGCATGTATTAAAATCATAAACCCCCTGCCTGCTTATGACATCGTTTATCCCCGCTTCTTTTGTCGCCGCCAGCCTTGAATTTGAAGCCGCTGTCGTCGGCGTTATTTGTGCTGTATTTTTAGTTCTTTTCGTCGTAGCAGGCATACGTCAAATATTAAAAGATCGTGAATAATTCAAGTTTACCAGTTATCAATTCATTGCCAAAAGCTGAAGAGCCTTGGTATAAAGACGGACTACGGTTCGAATGCACAGGTTGCGGCCAGTGCTGCACCGGCGCGCCAGGATTTGTCTGGGTATCCGAAGAAGATATTAAGGCAATGGCAGCCCATTTAAACCTTTCTATTAAGGAATTCCGCCGCGGATATCTAAGACGCGTAGGTAAAAGATACTCACTTCTTGAGAATCCTAAAACCTTCGATTGTATTTTCCTCGATGGCAAAAAGTGCGAGATCTACCAGCTCCGCCCTACGCAATGCCGTACTTTCCCCTGGTGGCCCACTCAGGTAAAATCTCAGGAAGAATGGGATGCAGCAGCCTCCTATTGCGAAGGAATTTCCCCTAAGGCACCTCTTATCCCTAGAGAAAAAATTGAAGAACAATTAAAGCTGTATGAAGAGAAACATCCTAAAGAAGAGTGACTGACTATGATCCTAAAGACTGCCTTCAAGTTTGATACTACGACAGAAAACAATATTCAATCTTGGCTGCAGGGCGATTATGATGATGAGATCAAAGACACTATCCACGCCATGCTCAATAACGCTCCGGAGAAATTGGTCGATGCCTTTTATACTTATTTAAGCTTCGGTACCGGCGGCATGCGCGGCCTAATGGGAATCGGTACGAATAGGATGAATGTTTATACTATTCGCGCTGCCACCCAAGGTTTGGCCAACTATATTTTAAAGCAGCCTGTCCCTCACGGCCAGAAACTTCACCGCGTCATGATAGGGTTTGATTCCCGCACCAACTCCACAGAGTTTGCTCAAGAAGCAGCAAAAGTTTTAGCAGCCAATGGGATTGAAGCACATATTTTTAAGGTCCTACATCCTACTCCCCTTGTATCTTTTGGCTGCCGTTACCGCAATTGCACTGCTGCTATCATGATTACGGCATCACATAACCCCTCTTCCTATAACGGCTACAAAGTCTATTGGAACGATGGAGCGCAAGTCCTGCCTCCGCATGATGAGGGTATCATTGCTGAAGTACAAAAAGTGACAAGTCCCGATCAAGTAAAAAAAACTGATTCTGTTGAGCATCCGCTTATCCTTGAAGAGGGCGCCGATATAGACATTGCGTACCTCGCGGCTATCACTCCTTTGCAGCTTTATCCTGAAACTAACCGCAATCATGGCTCTTCCTTAAATATTATCTACAGCCCTTTGCATGGTACAGGTATCACGACTGTTCCGGAAACATTGAAAAGATGGGGATTTACCCATGTAGAACTTGTCAAAGAACAGGCACTACCCAATGGATTGTTCCCCACAGTGCAGTCGCCCAATCCGGAAGAACCTGCTGCAATGCAGCTAGGTGTGGCTAAGTTGTTAGAGCAAAAAGCCGATATTTTCTTAGCGACAGACCCCGATGCCGACCGCGTAGGCTTAGCTGTCAATCATCGCGGCCAAGCAAAGCTGTTGACCGGAAATCAGATCGCTTGTATTTGCCTCTATCATGTGCTGGAAGCATTGCATGAGCAGAAAAGAATTCCTTCCAATGCAGCCTGCGTCAAAACACTTCCAACGACTGAACTCTTTACAGCCATCTGCCAAAGCTACAATGTTGCCTGTTTTGATGTTCTCACAGGATTTAAATATATCGCACAAAAAATACGCGAATGGGAAAGCGATCCACAACAAGGCTACCAATTCATATTTGGCGGTGAAGATTCCTATGGCTATCTTTTAGGAACGCATGCGCGAGATAAAGATGCAGCCATTATCTGCGCCCTGATAGCTGAAGCAGCCTTGCATGCTAAGCGGCAAAAGAAAACCCTTATTGACATGCTCGATGATATCTATGAAAAATACGGCCCCTACGAAGATGAGATGCTTTCCATCGGTTTCCCTGAGACCAAAGAAGGACGCGAGAAGATGATCAATGCCATGGGGAAGCTAAGATCTAATCCACCTACTACTCTGCATGGCCATAAAGTTCTTGTACTGGAAGACTATACGACCGGGAAAAAGAAAACTTTTGCTTCAGGTAATGAGGAAATATTGACATTACCTAAATCCGATGTGCTGATATTCAGACTGGAAAATAACGGAAAACTTATCGTCCGTCCTTCCGGGACAGAGCCGAAAATCAAGATTTACGTCTCGCTAAAAGACGTCCCCAAGCAAGAAGTAGAAAGCCTGCTGAAGGAGTTTGAAACGCTGGTCCGTAAAGAGTAAAGCGAGGGGCTCGAAAGCCCTAATCGATCGTCTGCATTACGCAGGATTTCTGGGAGGACGAGAGGGCGGACGTCTTCCACCACGGGGAGGCCCACCACGTCCACTGCCGCCACGGCTTGCGCCCGGTTGCGGAGGAAATGCCGGAGGAGGATCACCGATCCACTCTACATCACGCTGCACCAATTTAAGCAGTTTCACCACGGTACCTAGATCGCGCGGCGTCACTAAGGCTACCGCCATGCCTTGCTTACCATTACGTCCTGCACGGCCGGAGCGGTGCACGTATACTTCCGGATCGGAGGCAAGATGATGCATGAATACGTGGCTGATATTGCTGAAATCTAATCCGCGTGCCGCAACATCTGTCGCTACTAGGCAAGAGATCCTGCCGTTTCTGAATTTATTTGTGACAATCGAGCGGATATCTTGGGTCAGTCCTGCGTGTAGGAAATCAACTTTGTCAAAATGCCGTTGCAAAAGACGGCACACACTTTCGCATTCTATCCTGGAATGGCAAAAAACCAATGATTGGTGCGGCTGCAAGTCTTTCAGCAGCTTCATAAGCTGTGCATCCCTATCATGAGAGTGGCAATAGACAAAACGGTGTTCCAGAGTTTGGGGGCTGGCATCCTCTTTCGTCAACGTCACTTCCAAAGGATCTTTCATGTGGGCATGGGCAATTTTCCTTATCTGGCCAGGCATTGTCGCGGAAAACAGCAATGTTTGGTGCTTTTGCACTAGGCAGTTGATAATGAATTCCAAGTCATCTTGGAAGCCCATACTTAACATCTCATCCGCTTCATCCAGAATAAGTGTTTCAACATGGGAAAGGTCAATGAGGCGGTTATAAATAAAGTCGATAAGGCGGCCTGGCGTCGCGATAAGGACATGTACCCCTGCACGCAATTTAGATTTCTGTAGGTCCATCTGCTCGCCGCCGTATAGAGCAAAGGCTTTCACCCCTTTGATCTGCCCAATTTTTTGTGTTTCCGTCGCGTATTGCAAAGCTAGTTCACGCGTGGGGACGACGATAAGTGCTTGGATATGAGGAAAATCGATCCTTACATTATGGGAAACAGGTATAGCGCAGGCAGCCGTTTTCCCTGACCCTGTCTGGGCTAGGGCTATCACATCGCGTTGTTCTAAGATGAGCGGAATCGCCCGCGCTTGTATTGCGGAGGGCTCCTTATAATTCATCTTTTCAAGTGCCTGCAAGATCAACGGATCTAGGCCAAAATCAATAAAAGTTGTCATTCATCCTCTGTATGGCCATTAAGAGCTTGAACGACTTGATGCAGCAGGCCCGCTATGATTGCGTTGGGCAGAATTCTTGTCATCCAAACTAAAAAACGATAACGCCAATTAAATATATGTAATTTTTTTTTCTTTTTTATCTGCCACCAAATTTGTTGGGCAGCATATTCGGGGGTCATCACGCCGGGGGATTGTGCGGTTGTGGGAGCACCGCCGGCGCGTTCCCTAAACTTACTGTGGACTACTCCTGGACAGGCCACCAGAACGCGGATGTCTTTGCTTCTGACTTCATAGTCAAGGCAAAGGGAAAAATGATTGACAAACTGCTTTGAAGCTGAGTATGCGGCAAATCCCGGAAACGGTGGGAATGCTGCCATCGAAGAGATGTTCATGATAACCCCTTCTTTCTCACGCTCCAGAAGTGTTTTAACGGCAACGGCCGAAAGTTCGAAGGTAGCGGAAACATTCACGTCAATGATCGCTTGCTGTTTTTCAAGGTCGAGCAGCGCCACATCGCCATAGAGGCCAAAGCCTGCATTATTGATCACCAGATCGGGTGCATGCGTACGGATAGACTCTTGGGCACTATGAATGCCTTCTTTTGTCGCCAGATCGGCAGCAAAGAATTCTACTGAGGGTGCGCCCAGGCTTTTAGCTTCCTCAGCCAGATGACTAAGTTCTGTTTCATTACGGCCTGTCAAGATTAAAGCGATTTTCTGTGCTGCGATCAAACGGACAAGAGCTGCTCCGATACCGGAGGAAGCGCCTGTGATAAAGACCAGATCATGCATCTTCCGCCCCTTTAACAAAGCGGGTAGGATATTTCACGCGGGTGTGCCCGGAGGCTAATAAGTTTTTCACTAAAGTTTCCTTAACAATAGACAGCTCTTCAAAGGTCAATAGACATTCGTCTAGTTGCCCATCATCTGCTTTTTCTTTTACTAAACGGTTTGCCAAGGCCGTCAATGTATCTGCGTTGACGACATCTAAAGAGCGGGAAGCCGCTTCTAGGGTATCGGCCAACATAATAATGGCGGATTCCCTACTTTTCGGCTTGGGCCCGCCATAACGGAATTCTTTTTCATCGACTAAAGAGGGATCGCCATCATTTTTTTCTACTTCCTTATTGAAGAAGTAGAAAACCAATTGCGTGCCATGATGTTGTTTGATGATATCAATAAATTGTTCAGGAAGTCCCGCTTTACGCGCCATGGCCACACCTTCACTGACGTGTGCGATGATCACCTGGGCAGACTCTTTGGGGGTGAGCAATTGATGGATATTAAAACCGCCTTGTTGATTCTCAGTAAAGTATAGCGGAGTCGTCATTTTACCGATATCATGATATAGGGTGGAAACACGGCAAAAAAGACCATTAGCCCCGATGGCCAAAGCAGCCGCTTCAGCTAGGTTCCCCACGAGAACAGAGTGTTGGTATGTTCCAGGGGCTTCCAAACTTAAGCGACGCAGAAGGTCTGAGTTGGGGTCCATATATTCCATTAATGACACATCGGTCATGATGTGGAATCCGCTTTCCAATAGCGGCAATAAGCCTACAACCATCACTCCGGTAATCAACATGCACAAGCCGGAGCTTGCGATATCGGTAAGAAGAGTAAAACCGACAGAGGTGTGCTGGTAGAAATAGAATGCGGTCAGCACTAGCACACATACAAGCCAAGCCTTGCCGCAGACAATAAAAATCTCTTTCCTGCGATGCAGCGACCTAGTACACATGATTGCCACTAGTGCTGCGGCTAAGTTCAGCAGCATGAATCCTTGTCTATCAAAGGCTAAAGCCAAAGAAAAGACTACTGTCAGAAATCCTGCGGCATAGGTTGCGATTCCGCCATTCATCAAGCTTGCCAGCATGATAGCTGCAAAAGGAACCAAAATAGGATAGCGCATCAATTCGATCAAATTAGACTTGCTGTTAAGCAGCAGGAATTCCGTCGCTTTGGAAATCAGCAGAGTAATCAATAAGATAGTGATAACAAGGCATAATTTGGTGTTGGAAGCAATCACTTGGGGATAATTCATCTGGAAAAAAGCTGCGGAAACCCCAAGCAATAAGAACGTCAAAAGAGCGCTTGCAAAAAGTGTGGCAGGGTGCCAGAGGTTTCTGCTGTCGTTCATCGATTTCTTCATTGCTTGCAGCATTGCATTATGTCTTGCTGTTACCTTCTCACCTTGATTGATGATCTTAGTACCGGCAGCAACATGGGTATATTTATCTTTCACCTTGCTTTGGGCATTCGCACGCAGATTTTTAAAGGTGGATAAGTCCTCATCCAAGGTCCATTCCTTGGATTTAAAAAAATCAACGGCAAATAGGAGGGTATCAGAGGGAAGGTTAGATAGAGTAGCGCTATGCTCTTTTACATAAGCCCACACGGATCCGGGAAGAATGACAGGTTTTTTGGGATCGGATGGGCTGAAAACAAGAAAATCGTCCGCATTAAATCCCGCGCTTCTCATCTTACGTATCGTGCGCGGATCTGTCAGATGGAGCTGCTTCAAAATTTTTTCGACTGTCTCTGCAGCCTGGTACATATCTTCATATGTCGCCTTGGGCAACTGGGTCCGCCACTGCTGGTCGTGCAATAAGATATTCTCTAATTCTGACCGGCGACTATTGATCTCTTTTTCGGAGATCAGATAAATCTTGCCAATGTCCCGCACAGCTTCTTCTTTCAGGATAACTGTGGCATCCTGGTCTAAGAAATCAAAATCTACTTGGGAAACAGTAAATCCAGGGGCTATGCTATCGAGTTCCAACACCTCGACCCTCACCTCCCGAAAATGGACAAACAGAAATAAAGCAACGGCAAATATGACTCCAATCAGAATCTTTACACCGGTACTGCGGTCGAAGTAACCCTGTTCTTTCGTTATGTTCCATCCCCTATCGCTAGGGAATTCACTCGTCGTATGTTCTTGCATTCGGCAGACAACCTAAGCATAGTCTATATTGACGGTATTGTTACTGAACCTACTAATTCTGACAACTAGAACCTCGAAGGGGATGCGGATGACTAAGGGAGAAATACTCATTATTGGCGGAGCGGGATTCATCGGATCCCATGTAAATAAAAGGCTGAATGAGGCCGGTTACTCTACGGTAGTCTTTGATAATCTGAGTCGCGGCAACCGTTCCGCTGTAATAAAAGGTACCTTTATTCAAGGCGATTTAGCCGACCGTTCAGCCATAAAAAAAATTTTGGATGAGCACAATTTTGATGCAGTTATGCATTTTGCTGCGTTGACGGATGTGGGCGAATCTGTAGCAAACCCTCTAAAATATTATCGCGAAAATGTCATAAATACCATTCATCTGCTGGAAGAATTGACTGTTTCGCGCCCCTGCCCTTTGATTTTCTCATCATCTGCCGCTGTTTATGGTATCCCCGAATACATTCCGCTCAACGAATCCCATCCCTGCAAACCCATCAATCCCTACGGGGAAACAAAGAAAACGATGGAAGATCTCCTTATCGACTGCGGACAATCCTCTAAAAAATTCACATTCTGTGCCCTGCGCTATTTCAATGCTGCGGGGGGCGATCCGGACGGTCAAATTAAAATTATCCGTCAGACCGAAAATAACCTTATCCCTCTTGTACTAAAAAACTTAAGAAATAACACCCCCAAAGCAACCCTCTTCGGTAGCAACTACGACACTCCTGACGGCACCTGCATTCGCGACTACATTCACGTGATGGACCTTGCTGACGCACACCTGCTCGCGATGGAAAAACTGCTCAATGGCAGCCCTTCCATGATTTATAACCTGGGCAATGGCAATGGCTTCTCTGTTTTGGAAGTTTTAAACTCCATCCAAAAGGTGACGAAGATTCCACTAGACATTACTTGGGGACCTAGACGTGCCGGAGATCCCCCAATCTTGCTGGCCGATGCCTCCAAAGCACGCGCAGCGCTAAGCTGGGAACCAAAATATCCCGCGTTGGATGTCATGGTCAAGCATGCTTGGAAGGCTCTAACTTAAGGCGGTCGCCGCAAGTTCCTTATTTGTATTCGTAATTCAGGGATTGTCCTTTTCGTCTTTTGTCCTTTTATAGTAAAATTTGGGGAGCCACCCCGGGAAATGCAGAACAATGCCTGAATATCAAGTTATCGCACGCCGCTTCAGACCGCAGACTTTTGCTGAAGTCCTCGGACAAACAGCGATTGTCACCACGCTTAAAAACGCTATCTCCAAAGAAAGATTGGCCTCCGCCTACCTCTTCTGCGGATCACGCGGTACAGGAAAAACCACCCTTGCGCGCGTTTTTGCTAAAGCATTGAACTGCGCCCATCCTACATCCGACTTTGAGCCCTGCAATGAGTGCCCCTCTTGCCGCGAAATCGCCAACAGCACCAGCATCGACGTGCTTGAGATCGACGGCGCATCCCACCGCGGCATCGACGATGTCCGCCAAATCAACGAAACCGTCGGCTATGCTCCCGCCACCGGAAAATACAAGATCTATATTATCGACGAAGTGCATATGCTGACGAAGGAAGCATTTAACGCTCTGCTTAAAACATTGGAAGAGCCGCCGCCAAAAGTCAAATTCCTCTTTGCAACGACCGAACCGCATAAAGTCCTTCCTACTATCCTCAGCCGCTGCCAGCGCTTCAACCTCAACCGTATCCCCCTCGACACAATCCTTGGAAAGCTGCAGCACATCTGCACCCTCCTAAACGTCCAAGCAGACTCGGAAGCTCTGCGCCTTATCGCCAAAAGGGCTGAAGGCGGCCTCCGCGATGCTGAATCGCTTCTCGACCAAATCATTGCCTTCCAGCAAGGTTCACTCACCACCCATGCCGTCACAAACATCCTGGGTATTATGCCGCGCGAAACACTTTTTGCCTTGGACCGCGCAGGTAAAGCAGGCGACTACGCCGCCGTCTTCCGCGTCACCGAGCAGCTATTTAACGAAGGCAAAGACTTCGTCCATTTTATCGAAATGCTTTGTGAACACGTCCGCACCATCTTGCTGATCAAGCTCAACACTGCTATACCAGCCTCTATCTCGCTTCCTGATGCCGAAAGGGAAGCTTACAATGAAACGGCAAAACTCTATTCCGTAGAACAGTGCATGTCGCTGCTGGAAGAACTTACTACCGCCCAGAATGATATCCGGTTCGCCCCTTCCCCACGCTTTGCACTAGAAGCGCTGCTACTTAAATTTCTCCGTTCACACCACCGCGTTCCGGTCGATGCTCTCATCCGTCGTTTGGCAGAGCTAGAATCCCGCTTAGGCACTCCGCAGCAGCAGCAACAGCAGCTTACACAACACTCCCCTTTACCGACGCCAGCCCCCATAGCGCCACCACAGCCTCCTGCTATGCCTACACCCGCCCCTGTAGCACAAGAAGCTGCACCCCTACGCGAACCGGAAACCAAAGTTGTGCCTATCCGCCAAGACACAACGCCCGAAATGCCTCAGCACCGTTATGACACGCTATTACAATTCACTGCCGTCGAATTAGAAGGCACAGTACAAATTAAAAAAATCAACCGGCAGACATCGCCTTAACCTAGGAAGATTCATTATGGGATCAGGATTTTCAAAAAAGAAAAAACAAGCCCGCCTGCTGCAAGAACAGTTCAGCGAAATGCAAAAAGACATGGTATCAAAAGAAGTGCGCGGCCAAGCCGGTAACGGCTTGGTAGAAGTGATACTTACAGGCAGCCATAAGATTAAATCTTTAAAGATCAACCCGCAGTGTGTCGATCCTGAAGATATCGAGGGATTAGAAGACTTGATTAAAGCTGCTTTCAATGATGCAACGGAAAAACTGGATAAAGATATTCCGAAAGATCTGGGCAGTATTCCCGGACTCCCGAATATTCCAGGCATGCCTGACTTGGGAAGCTTGCTGAAAGGACTTGGCGGATAGAGATTTCGAAGTAAAAAAAAAGCATATCCCTAGCTTGGGACTGTAACGGTAAAGCCGCTTCAATCCCAAGCTAGGGATATGCTTAAATAAGACAGGTTATCTTCTTCCTAGGATCTTATCACGCGTAATCTCTGCTTCATTTAAGATCTTCATTTCTGCTGCTGATAATGACGGATTATTCGTTTTGATAAAATTAACTTGGTGATTAACCGAAGCTTCGAAATTTTTTCTATCCGACTTGAATATACCGTGTGTAGCACGCATCGCAATCAAACCAAGCCTGCCAAAGAAACCACTATTTTCTTTTTTGCCTAAGATTTTAAGATTTGCGAGAAAGCCCTTAGAAATGTCCTTTTTCACATCGTTAGGCAGATTGTTAATATTTCCTTTCTCGTACAACTTATCCAGATTATCTTTGAAACTTTCCCAGGTTTTCTTGCCCATACCCTTGCTTTCAAGCTCAACCGCACTCTTTTTAAGATCTGCTTCAACAGATTTACCTGTATCTGGCTTGGGTGTATCGTTTACCGTGGGTGTACCTTCTTCAAAGGATAATATTGTTTTAAAGTCGAAAGGGGTATTGTCATCAGTGTCGTCTAATTCAGGTATATCGGGAAGGGTGATGGGTCTGCTTAACAAATCCTCAATAGTCTTTCCTTCAGATCTTGCAGAGTCAAGCTTATCTTTTTGAGTATTAATTTTGTCGTTATACTGATTTAGCTTACTTTCCCGTTCAGTCTTAGCATCATCCAATTCTCCCAGTTCCTTGCTCATATCATTAGCTGCTAACTTTAATATTGCAGCGTCATTTCCTTCAGAAACGGAACTTAAATGGTTAAGAGTTTTAACATGAGATTCTAAATGAGCTCTGGGAGCTCTTAACATTGTTCCAGCGGGCGGTAAAGAGTTTTTCGAAACAAACTCCCCTACTCGTTTTCTTTCATTTAAGAATTCCATCATCACATTGGAACGTTCCTTCGAAAGTTCAGCGCCATGCAATATGCCATTATAAGCTGTCGTTTCTCTATCGCGTAAAACTAGTACTTTATCTTGTGGAGTTTTGGCATTCTCCAGCTTACTACTTAATTCTTTAGAAAGGGTTGCTGCAGCCGCAAAGTTGCTTCCTACCATTCTAAATTCTTGACTTGTAAAGGGTTTGAAATTAGGGTTTTTAGCTATTTGACGTTTATTGAAGTCTGCCAGTTTATTTTTCATTCCATCTTTATTTTTTTCCACATCGTTAGCACAAAGGTTAAGAATCTTTGTCATCCCATCCATCGATTTTCCAAAAAATTCTTCATTGCGTACGGCAACATTGACAGACTCTTCAATCGCTTTACCCCGTGGTGTCAATGGAGAAGCAACATGAGCGATTCTTTCGGTCTGTGGGTCGGAGGTTTGTTGAGTGACTTTTCCGGATGTGGGACGAGGAGTAGCCAGCTGATAAAAATTATCTATAGCTTGATCTAAAATCCTACTCATTCTCGGATCTTCGGTCTGCTTGGATTCTGTTGTTTCGGAATTTATGTTAGAACCCCAAAGGTGCTGGGTGCTTTCGGTTGAACTTCTTTGAGTCTCTCCCATAATAACCTCTTTAATAACAATTCCTATTATTAGGTTACAACTAAATCATTAAACAGTAAATAATTAATTTAATAATTAATTAAATTTATCAAGAAAGCAATTTTTCGGTTTCTTCTCTAGCCTTTCTAAATAGTTCAGAATCAGTGTTACCTGTAATACCTGATTTTTGTATAAAATTAATTTGATATTCCACATTATCTTTAAATTCTTGTTTCGTTAATGAACCAAAAGCTAATTCTAACTTTAAGGCTATCCTATGGAAAAAACCGCCTTTAGAAAGATTCTCTAAATTATGTCGATAAACCATATTTACTTGAGAATTAATTTTATTTTTAAAGTCCGCATTTTCTTTATACAACTTACTTTGACCCAGTTGGGTGAGGGCTGTAGTAAATTTGGTCCATACATTTTCTTTAGCGCCACCTTTTGTAATTCCTTCAGCGGAACTTTGTAAATCCTTTACCGAATTAACAACATTAAGCTGATCTACGACACTTTCGATATCGCCAATACGACTTTTAATGATAGCACTGTTCTCTGGGCTATTTTTAGCCATCTCTCTCGCAAGTAGTTGATATTTAGTCATCCTTTGGATAGGTTGGTGTGTTATCGCTGTTGGTTCTTTTGTTAAAGCTTTTCGCCCTCCATCAGTCGCTTCTGTCTGATTAGCAGCTTGTCTTTCTGCCTCTATACCTTTGATATGCGACTGTACTGAAGGTTGAGATCTTAAAAATGAACCGATATGAATATGCTTGGTCTCGTATCCCAAGACAACCTGGCCAGCCCCCGTTTGAGCCATGGAGGAAAAAGTCTGCATAAATTCTTTACCGGTAATAAAGCTGGTGTCGCTCATATTTTCTTTTGGCATAAGAGCCTGCATCGCTTGGGAAGTTTCTCTCGCTTCTTGATAGTTCTGTTTTGCTCCTGAAATATCTTCACGGGTAAGAGGCTTGGCTTCAGGATCTATATTTTTCAATTCGGCATTAAATTTTGCTAAGTCTGCATCAAATTGAGGGTCATTGAGGCTCACATCAAAATATCCTAGGAGATCATCCAAATCGTTACGGTAACTTTGTTCGCTAGCTACAGTCTCTTTAACAACCCTTTGAAGTTGCACTTGATTGCTTGCTTGCTTTTGTTGGAACTTTTCTGTCCGTTGGGCTCCCATAGCAATTTTGGCGTGAGGTGTCGTTGTGTGAGTTCTTGCCTCAGTCCACGCAGCAGCATTAGGGACTTTAGCATCTGTTTCCGGACGTGCAGAACCTTCGGATAGATGATGCCTCTCTGTTAAGGGGGCTGAATTATTACTGGAATCTTGTATATTATGTTTCAATGCGTCTTGCACAGATGGAGGCGTTGTTCCACTTTGAACTGTGGCGTTTCTACCAATGAAAGAACCCTTTTCACCGGGTGATGAAGAAGAAGGTTTTGCCGTTGACCATGAAGTAATATTAGACGTGTTGTAGATGCTTTGAGATTGAGATATATTAGTTTCAGACATATTAACACCATTTAAGCATTAGTATAACTTTATTATATATCACTAATATTAATACTAAAAGTCATAGTATTAAATAATGCAAGGTTAACAAATTTAACTATTTAAATATCTTATTAAACAAAGATTTATTACCAAGTATGTAATCTTTATTGCTAAGAGCTTCGCTTACAATTTTAAATTCATCTTCATCTAATGCACCGCGCGTATTAACAATAAAATGTACTTGTTGTTCCACAGAGCTTTTAAATGCTTCCCTTTTAGACTCTGTTAAACCATGAAGCAGCTTCATTCTTAACAAACCAAAAAATCCCCCACCTTCTCCTACTTTTTTATGGCCTAAGTTCTTCAAATTCTCCAGGTAACCGTCTGCAATAGTGTTTCTGGTTTGCTCAGGTACAGCGAATTTGAATTCTTTAGAGGATGTAAAAAGATTTTTTACGCCACTATAAAACTTATTCCAAGTGGATTTAGATAATCCCTCTTTTTTGATCGTTGCCACTGCATCAGAAACATTTAATGTTTCCTTATGAATTACCGCTCCTTGCTCAGGTGTTAGTAAAGAAACATCTTCCAAGAGCTCTGCAAACTCCTCATTGGATGGATCAGTCTCTTCTAAAGAAAAAGAAGATAGCTCGGTCTCAAAATCATCTTCCGTCCATTTGTTCTCCTCTATTGACTGTTTATCCTGTTCGAGCATCGTCTTCAAACTATTAGATGTATCTTTATAATTAGCTCTCGTAAATTTATTATTTGTAATTTCTTCAAGATATTTTATGGAATTAAGATGCGATTCGAAGAACGTGCGGGGAGTATTAAATAATTCTTTAAGGGGTGGAAAATTATGCAAAGCACACATTTTTTTTATTGCCGGCCTGTCTTTTAGAAATTCAGCGGCCTTATCGCGAATCATTGAATTGGGTTTGAGAGAAGATGGGCTAAAGCCGGTTGAATACACCGAGTGAAGATGCCCTATTTGTTCATCCATACTGCGGGCTGTATTAAATCTATTGAAACTCGACAATTGTCCTTCAAGTTTTTGAGGAAAATTCGAAAGGGTATTTAAGTCATCTATAGTTAACGGAACGTAATTTGGATCCCGAGCTGTCTTGCGTTCATTAAATTCTTTTAGATCTTGAATAATAGCATTTGGATCGGTGCGGCATTCTGTTTCAAAGGCTATTAAAACTGCAGATGACTTTAAGCTATTATCCTCGCACTCTTTATTGTTTCTAGCTACGGAATTAAGAAATTGCTTTTGATTAGCTAATTTAGGGGATAACTCAGCCGCAGCTGAAGAAACTCTAGGATTACTCGCTTTATTCAGGGACACATTCACTTGCTTCAAAGTGCGGGGTAATTCTGTGGGAGCATGCGCACTAAAATCAAATTGCAGAGCTACGCGGCTGTAATCTTGAGAGTTCTCCTCCCGCTGGATAGCCTCTTCATTAGAAGGACCCCATGTTTGTTGAGAGGGTGTAGGCAAATGTGAATAGTCGCCACTCATAAATCGACCTTTAATTATTACTAGTTCTTATTTTAATAATAATTAGTAATCAACTTTTTACACAAATATATTATTACTAATTTTACAAGTTAATAGTTTAAATTAAATTCATCACTTATTATTAGTAGATTTATTGAGTTGTATTGGACTACAAATCTGCGCCAGTTAAGGCGTTACGCTAAAAATTGTAAAAACAGTCCTCAGGGACTGCATCGCGATAAGCTTCCGCAATGAGATCCTGCACCTCAGCGGAGGTAGATAAGGCTAGGGCTTGACGCGCTAATTCTACGGAAAAGACCGCGCTGGTACAACGAATAGCATTCTTGACTAAGGGTAAATAACGGCAGGCCACGGAAAGTTCATGTACGCCTAAACCTAATAATAGAGGTGTAAAACGAGGGTCGGAGGCAATTTCGCCACATATAGTCACAGGAATGCCTTGAAGATTTGCTTCCACAACAACCATTTTAATTAGTCGCAGCAGACTGGGGTGACACAAAGAACTGAGTGTAGAAGCCGCATGATTTCCTCTATCTACCGCCAAGCTATAGTGGACTAAGTCGTTTGTTCCGATAGATAGAAAATCACATTCACGAGCTAATAGATCTGCTATAACAGCTGCCGAAGGAACTTCGATCATACAGCCAATGCGAATGTCTACTTTCTCAATAATACCTTCATTGATCAGTTCTGACTTCGCTTCTTCCAATAATATTTTTGCTTCTCTCAGTTCTGGTAAAGATGTGATCATCGGAAATAATATGCTGACATTGCCGACAGCTGCTGCGCGTAGGATGGCACGAAGCTGCCTTTTGAAAATGTTTCGTTCTTGAAGGAGAAACTGGATGGCACGGCAGCCGACAAAGAAAGGTTCATCACTTCCTTCAATACGTCCGATAAAGCTTTTATCCCCCCCGATATCGAACGTGCGAATGACTGTTGGAAGGCCCTTCATCCGCTCTACAAAAGTTCGATAATGAGTGAATTGCTCTTCTTCGTTCGGAAAGGTATCCTTAAACATAAATGCATTTTCTGAGCGGAGAAGACCTATTCCGTTTGCCCCATATTGATGCAGTAGATCGATTTCTTCCACAGCTTCCACATTAGCGCAAAGATTCATCCTCAACCCATCGAAGGTCTCGGCATGGCATTGAGCGGTATGTTGTAGTTTCTCGATATGCAAAGAGAGCTGTTTTTGAATGTAAGAATAAATGGTTAAAGTATCCGGGTGAGGATCAAGGATCACCTCTCCAGTTCTACCATCTACGATAATGATGGAGTTTTCTGAAAGGGGTATCCCGCGTAACGGTAAACGGGCGATATAAGGGATGCCTTTTGCTTTTGCGATAATAGCGGCATGGGTTGTCATTCCTCCTGCCTCTGTCACAAAAGCTAGGACTTTAGAGGGATCTGCTTCAGCTGCTTCAGATGCGGAAAGTTCGTTAGCGATGATGATCACACCTGCGGGGGCTTCTGCTAAAGAAATGCGTACAGAATGACGCAAGTGTCCCATGATGCGTCGGGCAACGTCCTGGATATCATTGAACCTTTCCCTGAAAAAGGGATCGCGCATGGCCTCAAATCGCTGCTGAAATGTATTCATAGCCCTAAGAAATGCCACCTCAGCGTTTTTTCCCATTTCGACGATGAGGGATTCGATATCGCTTGTTAAAAGCGGATCATCGAGGATTTGCAGATGGGCTTCCAATATTGCAGCACCTTCGGTTACTTGCTCATGGTCCATTTGACGGCGCAGACGTTCAATGTCAAGCCTGCTTCGTTCTAGTGCTCTTCGGTAGCGGGCAATTTCAGTTTCTACTTCGCTGACGTTCACAGAGAATTCGGGAGTGGCGGTATCATCAAAGGCATAGAAAAAAGGCTTGCCAATGGCAACGCCGCGGCACACGGGAGTTCCTTGTAATCGAAGTTCCCCTTGACGCGTAGCGGTTTTGGTCATTTATTCACCAAATTTGTTGTCAAAAGCTGAAACCAGCTTCTCCATCGTTTCAGGCGCATCCGAGCCGCGCACAGTGATTGTAATCGTAGTATTGCGCCTTGCTGCCAGCATCAAAATGCTCAAAATGCTTTTTGCATTGATCGTCTCTTTCTTGTAGGTAAAGGAGACATCGCTTTGGCAGGACTGCAACAACTTTACGATTGCTGTGGCGGGCCGAGTATGGAGGCCCATTGTATTTTTGACACGTACTTTGCGGACGAGTTCCAAAATAGCAACCCTTTATTTTTAGAATGGTAATATGTAAAAAAACTATGATTAAGAAAGAATATTCAATTGACATTAGCCACTTCCCCGTAAGGATTCATGGGAGGAGTTTTAATCCGTGGACCGGTTGTCATCTCTATAAGCTTATTACGGAATTCTCTGGCAGAATTATATCCCATGCCTTTCAATCGATGATTGAGGGCAATCGTTTCGAGCAGCAAGACCACATCCCGTCCCGGTTTAACAGGCAGGACGTGAAACGGAACTTTAACATTAAGAAGATCACAGTAGTGTTCTTCCAGGCCAACCCTGTCATAGAAATGGTTGTCATCCCAGACTTCCATCTTAACGACAAGATCAATATTTTTACTTGCACGTACACAAACAGCTCCGTACAAGTGCGCGACATTGATGATACCGATGCCGCGAATCTCCATATGGTATTGGGTGAGGCCAGCTCCGAATCCTTCGAGCTGCATCCCTTCCCGTTTTTTAATACGGACGACATCATCGGAGATAAGACGGTGCCCTCTTTCCACTAGACCTAAAGCTGCTTCGCTTTTTCCGACAGAAGAGTCGCCTTGGATCATAACACCGACGCCAAAGACTTCGACTAAGGAACCGTGGCAGGTGGTGGAGGGTGAAAATTCTTCTGTCAGCAATTGAGTCAGCTTACTTAATAAGTTCATCGTACTCATTCCCGCGCGAAAAAGGGGGACATCGTGTTTTTCGCACAAATGGACAAGCTCTTTGGGGGGGCGGTAACGGCGGGTAACGATGACTGCGGGAGTGGGAGTAGAAAGCAATATATCCAGCCGTTCAACGCGAAGATTCGAAGGTAGGTGGCGTAGGAACTCTATTTCTACCTTGCCAAAAATCAGGACACGCTTCTCAGCATGGTTTTTCATATACCCCGCAAGGGGAAGTCCGGGGCGATGCACTTCAGGAACACGGATTTTACGGCGGAGCCCCTTCTTTCCGGCAAGAAGCTCAAGCCCTAAACGTTGTCCATGCTGTGCAAAAAGGTCTTCTACATAGTAACTAGGCATCTATATTAGTTTCGCGTGGTATTGAACCAAAAACATTACTTTATGTTCTTTTAGGCTGCAAGATTTTATTTTCTCAAGTTGAACGGCCAGAGAGGCCGCAAGTAAATGATGATAGACGCATACCTGATTTAATCCTAACTTATCCCTAATCTTGCTGCTGCATATTGCAGCAGACTGGGACGCAAGTTGACTAAATCTAGTTTTTATACGCTTAACTGATTCTTTCAAGATAGAAGATAAGCCAGTCGGCAAAAGTAGGAAAAGCCATCTGCTCTTCCCTTCCGGTATTCGACGAAGGATCGTTGACTGTATGGGCCAGGCCTGAGTAATAGACGTTCCCCATTTCCGATTCAGGATGCCATTCGCCCCAAAAACATTGGTAGAAGGGCATGCCGAAAGATTCATAGAAAGGAATAAGCGTCCTGGCTTCCACCACTTTACCTGCAGTAGTCTTAAGGGTATCCTGCTGCAATAGATAGGATTGGAATCTCTCATAGCTTAGGGTAAGTTTCTTCGACATCGTCAATCCGGTGCAGTCGGTCGTTTTGGCGAATCCGTCATGTACTTGAAGGAAAGCTACATAATCGGAAGGGAGCACCCATTCTGAAAAGTAATCTTGTATTTCAATCAGTCTATCTTCAGTGATGGGGGGCTTGCCGCGAAAAAAACCTGCTTCGTTAGGTAGGCTGTAAACCATATGACATTCTAAAGGGTCATCAAAGCGGCTTTGGGTTACATAGATGCCAATGTCATTCAGGGTGTCAAAAAAGGAGACTAGAAAGGCTGAAAGGCGCGGATGATCTTTTAATTTTCCCAGCCAGAATTCGCGCACTAATTCGATGCGGTCTGAAGTGGGCAGCTGAGCAAGTTCAAGCCAACCTTGACATTCAGGTGGCAGATTGCGGGCTAACTGATCAAAATCTCCATCGGGTGCATCATGTAACACAATGACCTTATGGAATTGGCCTTGAGGCGTTTTTTCCGAAAACTGGCAGAAATAATCTTTTACGTGCTGGTCCATGCCTTCATCTCGTGTATTAAAAAAACAATATATAACAAATGCTTTATTTTTTAAGTACCGTTGTAAAGATTCGATAAAGATTTCACTGGACTTATTATCAAAAAATCTATAACATTCAGTTAAAAAAGCGTATATTTTCTTATGGTTGAAATAATTAGACTCCCTAAAGTTGCAGTGTTTAGCGTCTACCGGAAAGACAAACCCGGCTCATATGAGTCTATCCACGCATTTTCGGAATTAGTCTTACTTGACCGTACCCATTCCCCGTACCACCCTTTACTCTATAAGCTTCACTTAGACATGCTCGATATCGAGAATACCAATCAAATCTGTGCGGCTAATCCTCCCTCGCTCCAACAAAATGCTGAACTTATTTCCTGTGAAGTATCCTATATCGACCGTCAGAAAAAAGAGATCACCCTTTCCGATATGAGCACCATCCGCTATAAGTACTTGATTGTTCTTCACGGTAACAGCAACTTATCTTCCTATGAAAAGGATGAGGCACTTGCTGCCGGTATTCCTACACTAAGCGGCGCATTGCGTATAAAAAATCAGACCGAACGTTTGACTGTAGATACACATAGCACCTCAACCCAGGGCAAAAGAACTGCTATCAAAGCTATTTCCTCAGAACAGAACCACCTTTTGGAAATGATGCTGCAGTATCAAGTACAAAAAAATCCAAAAACCAATCTGCATGCCCGTCACGTTTTAGAATTCCAAACGTAAGCCTTTGCAGGATTTTGCTCTATATTATCCCCCTAAATCAGTCCCCTTCATCCACTTTTCAGTAGCGCTTATCCGTGAATAGATCATTTTCGATGCTTCGCGAGGAACCTTTCCGTCTTGAAAGCGGTCCCAACGACAGACGCACGAAGTTAACGCCTCCCTGATTTTATCTTTTAACGCCTCTACATCTGTAACTTTTGAGGCCCAAGCTTGTTCAATGGCTAATGAGGTATACTTCATTTCCGGGGTATGGACATAAATGACAGGTTTACCTAAGAAGGAGGCTTGTACACCCACCGTGGAGTTGACAGTCAATACAACATCCGCAATGGCCACTAGATGCGACGTTAAGATTTCGCTGCCAACAAAATGGATTTTGTCTGCGTGAGGGCCAAACATTGCTCTCTCAAAACTGCCGTTTGTTTTAGGATGTAGAGCGAACACTATGTGCAAATTCAACATAGCTTCAATCCCTGCCACAAACAGAGGAAACGCCGCCTCATATTCCATCCCATATCCTCCCACGAATAGCAGAATGGATTTATCGTCTGTTAGGAACAGCTTTTCCTTGATCATATTAAAATTCTGTCCGTTCAATGAATCCAGCCAATATTCTAATGTAGGCTGGCCTACCACATGAACATCGCAATTAGGGTAATACTCGCGAACGCTCTCGCCTATCCCCTTGGCTGGAACAAGAACTTGTGTAGCGATATCCATGAATTTAGCTTGAATGCTATTAGGGTCTATAGGAGAAAAAGCATCATAGAAAGCTAGGATCTCCGCGCCTTGTTCTTTGAATAATTCGCACAGCTGAAGTTGGAAGGCTGAAACCATCCCCGTGATGAAAATATCGGGATGGCAATGTAATTTTATCCTTTTGAAAACTTTGTCAGGAATTTTGAGGTTCCGGTCCCAAGATAACAACTCGTGATCATGCGACCAGTGGAATTTTTCATAGATATCCAGTACATGAGGTTCATCCTTCATTAAGGACCAAGAGGTTCCTAATGCGATAATTTTATAGGGTATTCCCTCATATTTCATCTCTTCAATGACGGATTTAAGAGCAAATGTTTCACCGGCATCAAATAAACAAAATAATATTGAAGGTGTTTTTGATGTTTCGTCTGTTTTATGTAGATAATAACCTGTTTCTAAAACAAAATGATTAAATATTTGAGATAGATTTTTATTATCCATAAAACCTTGATAAGTAAAAACATTATCATTTACTATTATAACCAAATTAATATTTTAGTTAATTTACACTCCTCTATTTTGTTCTTTAATTAAAGTATTTATTGGGGTAAATTCCTTTGCTATGTTGAATAGCTTAACAATTTTCTGGGGACGTTACCCGGCTCTCCTGTATGGGATATCATTTCTCTTGGGAGTCAGCACAAAACTTTGGCCCTCGCTTTCTCTGATCTTTCCTCTGATTTTCCTTTGGATACCGTTATTAAGCGGAATTTGCACTCGCTACCGCAAGCTTCTTACACGTCTATTACTTTCAGCTCTTGTTTTTTTCAGCGGCTATTTCTATGCAGGAATGCATAAAATAGATTTAACGATCCCCTCATCAGGTATTTATGGGACTGCAGTCCTCGAATTGCAGGAAGCATCCTATAAAAAAACTGCGATTGGACCCCGTTGGTTTGTTAAAGGGACTTTGTTAGAGATTTCCACTCAGGAAGGAACTTTTACCCCTGCTATTCCGGTGAAACTAGTATTCAATGGCAAAGAGAATGCCTTTGTTCCCTCATTAAGGACTGTATGGAAAGTGGAGGGCACCCTTAAGCTTTCCAATGCACAAGGGACCTTTCAGTTTAAAAGTGATCCCAAATCTCCATGGGTTCCTTTAAGTCAATCCTGGAAAGGTCTCTTTTACGAAAAACGCCAGGAAATTAAAGACGGCATTAAAGAGTACATTCAAATTCATCTGAATAATCGCAGCGGCCCGTTTTTAGGTGGGATGATTGTAGGAGAATTTGATGATATTGTATTAAGGCACCAATTTGGGAAATTTGGCCTGCAACATATTTTAGCAATTTCAGGTTTTCATTTTTCTCTTCTTGCGCTTGCGTTAGGGATATTTTTTAGGCTTTTCCTGCCTTTTCACTATGTGAATATAGCCCTAATCGTAGTTTTGACAGGGTATTTTATACTGCTAGGATTAACTCCTTCCGTCATAAGGGCCTGGGCTGCAATTGTCCTCGCATTAAGCGCCTATTTCATTTCGCGTCGTCCCTCAGGCCTTAACCTGTTAGGAGCGGGATTGCTTGCTGTTCTGTTGATAGATCCCCTATATGCAGCACATATGGGATTTCAGTTCAGTTTTGGGATCACGGCAGCAATACTCCTTTTTTGCAGCCGTTTTGAGAGATCCTTAAATCGACTGGTCCCTACCCGGCCCTTGAATATTGCTTCCGCATGGAATACTGCCGCTCAACATTGTTATATTGCTGCGTATAGCTTGAAAGGCACTTTAGCACTTTCTTCGGCTGTCAATATAGCGGCTATTCCCCTAGTCCTCTATCATTTCCATTCTTTTCCACTTTTCAGCCTAATCTACAATCTGTTTTTTCCATTCTTTATCGGTATTTCCCTGCTTTTACTTTTATTGGGTGTATTCGCGCATGCGGTATTGGGTGACCTAGGGACGGTTGTACACTGGCTGAACGCTAAATATACACATTTTGTCATGGGGATGGCATTGGATGCTCCGCCTTCGATGGATATTCAATGGTATATTCCTGAGATACCTGTAAGCATGATTTTACTTGTTATGTCTTTAATTTTCGCTGCAGGCTGCTGGCTTAAAATGCGTGAAGACTCTTGCAATGACACTGACATTATATTCTAAAGTCATATTCTATTTAGATTTGACATAAAAACATCAAAACATGCAATATTTGTGCCGTTATGGCGATCGTAGCTCAGTCGGTAGAGCGTCGGATTGTGGTTCCGAAAGTCGCGGGTTCGAGTCCCGTCGTTCGCCCATCTTTTTTCTTACCGCAACACTCCCATGTCCATTATTGAAGCGCTGTTCCTTGGTGTCATCCAAGGCTTGACCGAATTCCTGCCTATTAGTTCTTCCGGTCATCTTATGCTTATGCAAGGACTGCTCGGAATGCAAAACCTGCGCGGCCTGATGCTTTTTGATCTTGTCTGTCATTTAGGAACTCTGGGCGCCCTCTTTGTTTATTTCCGCGACAATATCAAACATCTTTTTGCCGAGCATGGCCGCCTTTTCTTTTTAATCTGCTTGGGAACACTTCCCCTCTTCTTTATCGTCCCTTTTAAATCATGGGTAGATAAAGCTTTTGAAACGCCTACATGGCTTTGGCTCGCTTTCCTCACCACAGGGATTATCCTTTACTTTGGTGAATACTTCGGCAGAGATAAAGGAGACGACATCCGCCCCCTACAAGCTTTCTCTGTCGGCGCAGCACAAGCCTTTGCTGTTATTCCAGGAATTTCTCGCAGTGGCACGACAATTTCTGCTTCCAGGATCGTCGGCATTCCCAGGCGTAAAGCCGTGGTTTTTTCTTTTCTCCTAGCAATCCCTGCAATTTTAGGAGGAACTGTTCTAGAGGCAGCTCATATTTTTTTCAAACCCCACGCTGTAGTTGCCGCGAATGTAGGCTTGCTTCAATATGCCGTAGGGTTTATTTTCTCGTTTATTGCCGGCATCGCCTCCCTAGGTGTGGTGATGCGCATCGTACTAAACGATGCGCTAAAATACTTTGCGTGGTACTGTTTTGCCATCAGCGCATTTTGCTTGTTCTATTTTGTTATTCTCTAACAGCGTGCTTACTTACCAAGTGTTATTATGACGAGAAAAAGGCATCACTCACATCAGCAGCATCCATTGCCTGCAGCGGCGCCCGTAAAAACGACGCAGCCATTACCCCAAGAAGTTAAGGGGTTGATCGTCCTTGCCATCACACTTATTTTTCTCGTTAGCACCCTTAGTTTTGCTTATGCTTCCCACTCCTCCAATTGGCTAGGAGCATTGGGTCATACTATCGGCAAGATTATTTTTGCCGCTTTCGGCTTGGGTTCCTATTTTCTCTTTTTGCTGATGGCTTGGGTCGGATGGAGAATCCTTTTAAACAAACCGCTGCATAACCTGAAAAAAAATATCCTCTGCTCTCTCCTTTGTATCGCAGCGGTTAACCTAATTTTCTGCATAGTAGAAGACACACTACCGGATCTGCGTACCTGGCTGGGTCAAACTTTCATCCCTCAGATGTGGATTAAAAAACTAAAGTTCCATCTTGGCGGCGCCCCTTTTTACTTTATCTATCACGATATTCCCAAGGCCAACCTTTTAGGAATGCTTAACACCTTAGGTGTGACCCTCTTAGCCTTAAGCATGCTCGGATTAGGACTGTTATATCTCTGCAAATCCGACCTGCAGCGCCTCATGCTCAAGACTGCTGAATATTACACACACTGCGTGGCTTGGGTGCGCGTAAAACTGTCAACGCCCCCTAAAGAAGAGCCAGCCCAAAATATCTCGATTGAAGAAATCGATCCCCCTCCTATCACCTTACCCGCTAAGCTGCCTTCCAAGCGTCGTCCCCAGCGTGTGTTGATGGCGTTACCACCACAAAATAGCGAACCTTTCATCGAAGACCAAACCCATCCTCCGCTTGAAGAAGAAGAAACTTCTCCGGAAGATAGACGTGAAAAAGCCTTGCGCGCGCAACGCGCCTATAACGGCGACTTCCAAGCCTACGATCTGCCTAGCGCAGCCCGGCTCACGCCTGCAAAACCTATTGACTCAGCACAACTGGACGAAATCCTAAGGCACCAGGCAGATATTTTGGAAGAAACCCTCCTCAATTTTGGCATTGTCGCAAAAGTGGGCAATATCAACTGCGGACCCACCATCACATCCTTTGAGGTTCATCCCTCCGTTGGAGTTAAAGTTCAGAGAATTAAAGCTTTAGAGGACGACATTGCCCTTAACTTAGAAGCAAGGTCGATCCGTATTATCGCCCCTATACCCGGTAAAGCCGCTGTAGGAGTAGAAGTTCCTAGTCCTTTTCCCCAAGAAGTCGGATTCCAAGATATCCTTCTTGCCTATCAGCGCGGCAATAAACGCTTCCATATTCCTATCTTGCTCGGCAAAGCTGTCAATGGCGAATACGTCATGAGCGATCTGGCAAAGATGCCGCACTTGATTATAGCAGGTGCGACAGGATCCGGTAAATCTGTCTGTATCAACACTATCGTAATGTCTATCGTCCTGAATGCACGTCCGGATGAAGTACGCCTAGTAATGGTCGATCCCAAGAAGGTGGAATTGACGCCTTACAGTCCCCTTCCCCATATGCTTGCACCAGTAATCACAGAACCTTCCGGAGCTTGCGCTGCTTTACAATGGCTGGTCAAAGAAATGGAAAGCCGCTACGAATTATTGAAGTTGCTAGGCTACCGCAATATCGACTCTTTCAATACACGTACGCCCGACGCAGAAAAAGAAGCCTCTTTAAATAGGGATGTCCCTGAAAAACTTTTCTATATTGTAGGCATCATCGACGAGCTTGCAGACCTAATGATGGTATCAAGCCATGATATTGAAACCTATATTGCACGCATTGCACAAATGGCCCGTGCCGTCGGCATCCACCTCATCCTCGCCACCCAACGCCCATCCAGAGAAGTCATCACCGGTCTGATCAAAGCCAACTTCCCTGCGCGCATTAGCTTTAAAGTCGCCAGCCGTGTGAATAGCCAGATTATCCTGGATGAGACAGGGGCTGAAACTTTGCTAGGCAATGGTGATATGCTGTTCCTCCCTCCGGGAACATCCACCTTAATGCGTGCCCAAGGCGCTTATATTCGCGACGAAGACATCAACCGCGTCATCCAAAAGATCTGCGAACAGTCCCCTCCCCGCTATATTATCAACTCTTTTGATGATATGCATATTTCAGGATTTGGGAACGAGTTGGAAAGTGAAGATGGACCGCTAGATCCACTCTATGAGCAAGCCAAGGAAGTAATTCTCAGCACAGGAAATGCTTCTACCACATTCTTGCAACGCAAACTTAAGATGGGCTATGCCCGTGCTGCCGGTGTAATGGACCAATTGGAGCGCCAAGGGATCATCGGACCGGCGGAAGGGAGCAAACCTAGAAAAATCTTAGGCAAGGTTCATCGTCAACCTGAGGACGACGAAGATTTCGATAATGAACTTTAAACTCAAGTTGAGTTTAAATCGTGTTTATCTTTAGTGGGGAGTTGAATGACTCCCCAGGAACGGGCTAAATTCTCAATATACCTACGATTTAGCTGCACAAAGAGCTCTAACTTTTCGCTGATTTCGTCATAACCTTCAAGTTTGCTCTGCAGCGCCTCCAACTCATTCAATAGCTGCTCCTGAACTTGTTGCAAATGAATAAGCTCAGTTTCTGATGGATCATGCGCTGAGAGGTCTACTAAAGCTTCTGCATTTTTAAGAAGCTTATCTAAAATTTCTTGTGATTTTTCCATAGATATTACATGTACCAAGAACTGTTTTAATTTTACAATAATTTAGAATCGCGTCCTTTTTCTTAGCTGTTATTAATCAAATATGCTAAAAATGCTGTTTTCTATCACACTTATGGTTTTAATATGGGATACTGCCCACTCGGTTCGGGTTCTAAAGGTAATTGTATTTATGTCGCGTCTAAAACTACGAAGATACTTATTGATGCAGGACTTAGTGCTAAAGCTACATTAGAACGTCTGCAGTCAATTAACGTAGATATTGGGGATATCGATGCCATAGTGATCTCGCATGAACACAGCGACCATATCCATGGAATTAAGGCTATCGTTAATAAGTATTCCATCCCTCTCTTGGCGAATACCGAAACAGCCAAAGGAATCGTCGGAGTATTGGGTTTTTGTCCTAAGTTCAAAATCTTTTCTACCGGAGAACCTTTCACCTTCGGTGATATACATATCCACTCATTTTCCGTTCCGCATGACACTCTTGATCCGGTCATGTTTACCCTTACAATTGACACTGTCAAATTAGGCATTTGTACTGATCTGGGCTTTGCAACGACGTTGGTTCAGCATCAGCTTCAAGGTTGCGACTATCTTCTTTTAGAGTCAAATCACGAACCTTCGATGGTAGACGCTTCCCCACGCCCGGAGTTCCTCAAACAACGGATCAAAGGACGCAGCGGTCACCTTTCTAATGCCGATTGCGCTAAGCTCCTCTGCACTATCGCCCACGATAAACTAAAACATGTGCACCTAGCGCACCTATCGCGTGAGTGCAATTCACCCGAAAAAGCAATGCATGTTGTGACATCGCTATTGAAAGAACAAGGGATTGAATTGAATGTGGAAGTGGCCCCTCAAGAAACATTGGGTAGGGCTGTCTTTTTTTAAGCGAAACGTTTCCAAGGTGGAGTGCGCGACTTATAGAGGACACTTAATCTTGATAAAACTATCTTTTAAAATCATTGTGTAAGATGCCCTCGACAAGTCGAGGGCTATGAAAGCGGCGTAAGTCCCCTACTCCTATACTAGGATAGGTTTAACTGCTGAACAAGCTTTTGATTTTGTCTAAAAAGCCTTTACGCTGAGGAGTGTTCGTAGGGCTCTCCAGCGCTTCAAACTCTTTCATCAACTGCTTCTGTCTTTCGGTCAGCTTGGTAGGAGTCTCTACCACAACTTTAACAAGCAAATCCCCCTTAGCTTGACGTCCAAACGCTCCGCCATTGCTATGTACATCAGGGAAGCCTGAACCTTTCACACGGAAGATCTTACCACTCTGCGTGCCTTCAGGAATGGTCACACGCACAGTCTGACCGCCTAATGTAGGAACATCTTTCTTACAGCCTAATGCAGCTTCGCTAAAGCTAATCGGAAGAGTTAAGAGGATATCGTTGCCCTCTCGCTCAAAAATACCGTGCGGTTCAACATTGATGAATACATAAAGGTCCCCTGGCGGGCCACCTCCGGCTCCGGCATCGCCGTAACCGCTCATCTTTAGACGCATGCCATTGTCAACGCCAGCAGGAATATGCACTTTGACGTGTTGCTTTTCTTTAACAACGCCCTCACCGCGGCAGGATTTGCAAGGATCGGTAATGACTTGTCCACGGCCGCCGCATTTTGGGCACGTCATAGACATGCTGAAAAAGCCGCGTTGTTCAAAGACTTGTCCGTGGCCGCTACAGGTAGAACAGGTGGAGATCCCTTTGGGATTGCTGGTGCCGCGCCCTGTACATTCTTTACAGCGGACGTAATTGCTGATAGCTAACTCTTTATCAACGCCTTTGGCTGCTTCTTCAAAACTTAGGGTGATTGTCACACGTTTGCTAGCACCTTGGCGGGCTGAATTACCGCCGTGTGCTTGGCCGCCGCCCATGCCGCCGAAAATACTATCGAACATGGAATCGCCGCCAAAAGCTCCCATAAAAGTACGCAAGGCTTCATCCATAGAGGAAAACCCACCCGGATGGCCGCCGCTCATGCCGGCATTGACACCGTCTTTACCGAAACGGTCGTACATTTCGCGTTTTTTATCATTGCTTAGAACTTCGTATGCTTCGGAGATCTCTTTAAAGCGCTTTTCAGCTTCGGCATCACCGGGATTCTTATCGGGATGGAATTTAACCGCTTGCTTGCGATACGCCTTTTTGATCTCCTCGGCTGTGGCATTTTTTTGGATTTCTAAAACTTCGTAATAATCTGCCATAGGTATATCGAGAGAGTAAAGGGTTTATAAATTCTTAATAAGGAAGCACTTAAAATATATCTAAAAGGGAGTTTTTTTTGCAAGGAGGCAAAATAAAGGCGCACAATTGAAATGTGCGCCTAAAAGTACTAGCGTTGACGCTTATATTTAAGAGCTGCTTTAGATTTCGCGCGTTTTTTGATAGAGGGCTTAGCGTAAAAACGGTGAGCTTTAACGGATTTCATTACACCTTCTTTATCGAGGCGTTTTTTCAATGCTCTTAGGGCTTTGTCGATGGACTCACCGACGCGAACTTTAACGGCTGTCATTTAATAGCTACCTTTACTTAAATCTGATTTGTTTTTTTTTGGGATTATACCCACTATTCATACTACTTAATCTAGCGCAAATGAAACTAAAATACAAGGCTTAATCTCATTTTTCCCTTTCTATTTCCGCTTGTGTTCGCCGCAAATAGAGAATTTCCACTTCGGCATTTAGAGAGTACTCCCCTTTCAACCAGCGCTTTTTTACTGCTTCTGCCATAAGAACAGGTGATGGGAGAGCTTCATGCCAGTCTTTTCCACGTAAAAAAGCTGTTTTATCTTGGAGACGGTTGGCGTGGGGTGAAACAACAACGTGTATACCTTCTAATTTTTCAGCAACCTTATCCAGCGGCAATAAAAAAGGCGGGGCATATTCTATGCGGCCTTGCTGAATGGAACCGATAGCGCCGTAGACGCCGCCCATGCGCGCATCCAACAATACTGAAAACTTCCCTTCAGTCATTCCGAGCGGCGCGTAGGCTTCCACGCTGGGCACACCGACCAAGGGTTTCTTTAGGGCATACGCTAAACATTTGGCGGAGATAATTCCTAAGCGCATTCCCGTATAGGATCCTGGACCGGCGGTGACGCCGATGAGATCTACTTCATTCAGCGAGAGGCTATTTTTCTGAAGAGCAGCATGCAGGGTGGGAATGAGAGCTTGAGCGCTATCGAAAGAGCTGCCAAGAAAAGATTGGAATTTGAGGACTCCTCCAGAAAACACAGCTGTGAAACCTGTTTCGGTGCAGGTATCTATAAGTAAAGTCGTGTCTACCACCATTCGATCCTCATCGGAACGAGCAATTTCTCTAGGACTTTGACGAAATACTTGTCTGTCATCCCCGATATGTAATCTATCACCATAACCGGATTGTTGGTTTCTTTTTTGTAGGCATCGGATTTATTCTCAGCAAAGTGTTTCCATACGTGACTATCCGGACCACGGTTTTCCATATCTTCAAGCAGATGGTGGAAGAGAATGGAATAGGCACGCTCGATCTTCTTCGATTCCACTTTAAGTTTAGGGTGGAGGTAGATGTTGTGGAAGTTAAAGTCGCGTAAAGTATGCAGAGCTTTGTAGGCTTCTTCCGACATGGCGATATAGTCTTGTTCGTAGCTCTGCTGTATAACGTCGGCAGCTAGGTTGCTTAATATCACGCGGTTGGCATTGCCCAAATATGTTTTGGGGACATCTTCGCGCTGGATGATACCTAACTGGATGGCATCTTCAATATCGCGTCCGACATAACTCATCGTATCACATAACTTGACTAAGCATCCCTCTAATGTCATGGGGATAATGGTTTTATCTACATCCTTCATCTTCTCTGCTAAATCGTTTTGATGGTCTTCCCAGGTCTTATCAAAACGGGGATTCAGGACTAGCTCCCGCATGCCCCCGTCGTGGCAAAGGAAACCGTCGTAAACAGCTAAGCCAAGATTCAGGGGTTCGATCGAGGTAAATAGGCGGCACGATTGCCAGGGATGAGCAAAAGGTTTTCCGGTAAACTCTTCCGATAACTTAGAAAGATAACCTTCGCCTTCGTGTCCAAACGGTGGATGGCCGACATCATGACCTAGTGCGATAGCTTCCACTAGGTTGCAGTTCAGGCGTAGGATTTCGGCTATGCCCCGCGAAAACTGGCTGACAAGCTGCACGTGCAGGCTGCGGTGAGTGATATGATCATTATCGACTAGATAGACCACTTGCGTTTTATCTACATAGCGCGAATAGGCTTTAGAATGGACAATACGGTCTACATCGCGCTTATACGGTAGGCGATGATCGTCATCTGCCCCGCCGAGACGTTGGTGATCTTTGGAAAGGGCGGCTTTAGGATGAAAATGCTGCGCCTCATGAGCTTCCGCCACGTCGCGATAAGTTGTTAAGGGTGATTCTTTTGACATGAGGCACCTCGTCACTTTAATTTTTGGACGAGGTTAACATAAATAGGAGATATAGAACTAGTCCGCGCAGTATTCGGGGTTGCGAAAAAGGACGGCAGGAATAACTTTTCAATTACCTTGCCGTCGAATAGTATATTATGCCCCTGCTAGTATATTATGCCCCTGCTGTGCCTGAATGTTTCTGGATATCGGCCAATGTGAAATTGTTGTTCTTCCACGCTTTCGCATTGGGGTAAAGCATTGCATCTTCAGTGACTTTATAGCCGCCGGTTCCGGTATTGATCTCGGTAACTTCTTCACCACCGTATTCTTTAAGCATCTGTATGTAGATCTCCACAAAACGTTCTTGATTCTCAGGCCGTTTCATTTCTTCTGTCGTGGGGTAATGTCCCATCTCATTTCGCATCTGCTCAAATGTGAAAGCGACAGCGACCTCAATACCTGTCCTATCTTTGGCGCTCATGCAGTTTACCAAGGCCGTAATTCCATCGACCTTAACATGCGGCTTTTTAGGATCGGATGGTTTAACATCGTCAGGGTATTTCTTGATAACATCTGCTAACCTGTTGGATAAGACTTCTATTTTAGCGGCCAATTCGTATTGGTTACCGTTTCCTAAATAAGAGAGAGGCGTTCTGGTTAACCGATTAATGTCTTTTTGCAGCGATCTGATTTCATTTAAATCCTCCCTATCCGATTCACTCTCAGGTTTTTTTGCTTCTCCACCCGTAGAGAGACGTGCCTCTAACCGCCGCGCTATAGAATCTGTTGTCAAGTTGATATTTTTTATAGAATCTCTTGCTTTCCACCACTGTTCCAAAGTACCTAAAGCGTATTTATTCGCACCTGCATTCACGCCGGTATTAAAGGAGGAAATATTGTATTTAACGAATATGTTCACTCCCCCCAGACTCAGTGATTGAGGTGGCTGGTTGTGGAAAGATTGTAAAGCATTGAATTGCGAACGCCACATTTTCTCTTCTGAAGAATGAAGCTTTTTATCTTTATCTTTACCCAGATTTTTTAAGTCCTCTATCAGACCCCTAATCATATCGGGAGTAACAAGGCTCGTGGATACAATCGACTGATTCCAAGGATTTTCTGCTGTGGAATTTGCGGCAACTTCTTCTAAGCTTTTTCCTGATTCAGCGATGCTGATCAATACAGATGCAGTCATTAATTCTTGGGTCATCTGTGTAGCGACTCTTAACCTTTCTGCGGGATTTGTCTCAAAACGGAAGGCATTGACAGCATGCCTGAGTACCTGGTGAACTCGGCGTGCTTCCACTTTAATTTCCGTTCCTTTTCCAGATGTTTCAATCACCGACAATTCATTAAGATATCCGTTGATCACATGCTCAGTTTCTCTGTTTGCAGAACTTGCCCCCGCATTTCCGAAAATCCCCCCAAATTTACCCACCTTAACTACTGCTTCACCCGCTTTACGATTGGCATTCAAACTGCTTGTTACATGCTGATCAAACTCTATATTCAACGGTATGAACTTACTATTTACAGTGGTGTTACCTCCGGCAGGGCTTCCTGTCAGCGTGAACTCTTTATCAAAAGTTGTACGTACCCTTAGGTCTGCCTGTTGGGCGATATAAGATTTGATTTGTTTCGCCCCTTGCTTTGGAGTAAATACCTGGCCCACAGTATAAATTGCATTTGTGCCGACAACATTACTGTTTCGAGCCAAGGCTTTTGCGCGATTATTATTGATTTTAAGATAAATGTTTCCCTGTGCAACAGTCGTTGTCTTTCCAACATTTTCTTTTGTACGAGCCTCAATGTCAGCCTCTGCTGCCTTCTCAAAATTTTCTATGGCTTCATCGAATGATTTGACGACACGGTTTGCCAGACTCAATTTCTCGCTAATCGTAAGTTTTCTTGCAGTATTTTCAGGAACTAGAGATTGATTCTCGGGAGCTGCTGAAGTAAAGACTTTTTTAAACCAAGGTTTTTCGAACAAACCTGCTGCCAAGCGCAACACCTTTCCTTTTTTGCTATTGGTGGATAAATCACGAATCATTCCCTTCAGTTCTTTTTTCTCGCTCTTTGTAAAATTTTGATGCTCGATTGTTTTATTAATAAGATTAATATTATAGTCCGCTAAAGCTTGACCTAATTCTTTTACAGTTTCATTCTTTATTCTTTTAACTTCTTTATTGTAATCCGATTTTTCAATTTTCGGATCTAAACTAGCGATTTTGTCATTGGCATCTCTTTTAATGCTATCTAGTTTAGCCAGGGTATTTTGATAAAGAATGCTGATGCTAGTTTTGAGTTCAGAAGAACCCCCGATAACAACAGCCTGGTGCTGACTTTTATTAGTATTAAGAAGATCTACCGCACCTTGGTAAGATTCATCAATACGGTTTAGTGCTGGGGTTCTATCAGGAATACTATTATTTGTTGCCATATTTACACCTAATTTATCTTCTTTATAATTTTATTATCGCTCTTTTAATATTAAGATCGAGTAAATTATTTATTATAATTAAAATAAATTAGTTACGCTCAGTAAAAAATATATTAAAACAATCAATTAATCATTGCAGAGAAAGAGTGGAACTCCCCAAGTAACTTTTATGTGGAACCAAGAGCTCTTCCGTAGTGATACTAAAAGTAAAGGTACGGGCAAAAGTGCTGAGGAGAGGGATTAAGATGCCCCCACGGGTTTAAACTTGAAAGCTTTCCCGGTAATCCATATGATGTTGGGTAATTTTTACAGTTTATGAGGCAATCCCTTGTCCACAGAAGATTCTACCCTTCCCGATTTAGAAGCATTAATCCTTGAAGCGATCGATGCAGCAAAGACATCCTTCGCTCAAATCAAAGGTGTTCCCCAGGAAATTTACATTTATCCTGTGACACGCCGCCCCTTTTTTCCGGGCATGGCAGCTCCTATTGTCATCGAACCGGGCCCCCTCTATGAATCACTCAAAATTATTGCCCAAAGCGAAACAAAATATGTAGGGCTTTTGCTGAGCAAAAAAGAAGTCGAAGATATCTATAAAGTAAAATTCGACGAGCTTTACGACGTAGGCGTCCTTGCGCGCATTTTACGTATCGTCCCGATGGAAAAAGGCGGAGCGCAAGTTGTCTTAGGAATGGAAAACCGTTTTAAAATCATTACTCCTCTAGAAGATTCCAACCAATTGAAAGCTCTTGTTGAAGTCTGCGAAGAAGAACGGGTAGATAATGAAATTACGAAAGCCTATTCCATCAGTATAATCTCCACTATTAAAGACCTGCTGAAGCTTAATCCCCTTTATAAAGAAGAGCTTCAAATTTTCTTAGGCCATTCCGACTTTACAGAACCCGGAAAACTTGCTGACTTTGCTGTTGCATTAACGACTGCTTCACGTGAGGAATTGCAATCTGTCCTTGAGACGCTGGATATACAAAAACGTCTAGAGAAAACCTTAGAGCTTCTTAAGAAAGAGCATGACATTAGCGTGCTGCAGCACAGCATCAGCCAAAAAATTGACGCAACAGTAGCAAAAACTCAAAAAGAATTCTTTTTAAGGGAACAGCTGAAAGCGATCAAAAAAGAACTCGGTCTTGAAAAAGACGATAAGTCACTCGATAAGGAAAAATTCGAAGCCCGCATTAAAGAGCGCAAAATTCCCGATGATATTATGACTGTCATCCAGGAAGAGCTGCATAAACTTAGTGTCATCGAAGTACACTCCTCTGAATACGGCGTCATCCGAAACTACCTAGACTGGCTTACCATAATGCCTTGGGGCATTTTTAGTGAAGATTGCCTCGATGTCAATCATGCCGAAAAAATACTGAACGAAGACCATTACGGCCTCGAAGATATCAAAGAACGCATCCTCGAATTCATCAGCGTCGGCAAACTTGCAGGCGGCATCAAGGGCAATATCATCTGCCTCGTCGGCCCCCCGGGCGTTGGTAAAACCAGTATCGGAAAAAGCATCGCCCACGCCTTAAATCGAAAGTTCTACCGTTTCTCCGTCGGTGGCATGCGTGACGAAGCTGAAATCAAAGGACACCGCCGCACTTACGTAGGTGCTATGCCCGGTAAGCTGCTGCAAGCACTGAAATTCTGCAAAACGATGAACCCCGTCATCATGCTGGACGAAGTCGATAAGATGGGCAACAGCTACCAAGGCGATCCTGCATCCGCATTGTTGGAAGTCCTTGATCCCGAACAAAACCGCGAATTCTTAGACCACTATCTGGATGTACGCACAGACCTTTCTAACGTGCTGTTTATTGTCACAGCCAATATCCTTGATACCATACCTCCCCCATTGCGCGACAGGATGGAGATCCTAAGGCTATCCGGCTATATCCAGGATGAGAAAGTCGAAATCGCCAATAAATACCTTATTCCACGCAACCGTAAAGCAATGGGACTTAAAACATCCTCTGCGACCTTTAGTAAAGGGGCCATCCGCGCCATTATTAACGGCTACGCACGTGAAGCCGGTGTACGTAATCTTGAAAATCAGATCAAGAAAATCATGCGTAAAATCGCAATGCGTATTGTCAAAGATGGATCCGGCAACAAGCATCCCATCAACGAGAAGAATTTATTCGAGTATCTCGGAAAACCGATGCACACAACGGACCGTTTCTATGAGCATACACCCATCGGGGTTTGCACAGGCTTAGCATGGACAGCAATGGGCGGTGCAACGCTCTATATCGAGTCAACCAAGGTCCCTTCCGAAAAAACCGAAATGAAGCTGACAGGCCAAGCAGGCTCCGTCATGAAGGAATCTTCAGAAATTGCTTGGACATACCTAAACAGCTCACTGCATAAATATGCCCCTGGAAGAAACTTCTTCGAGAAATCCCAGGTGCACATCCATATTCCCGAGGGCGCAACACCAAAAGACGGTCCTTCTGCCGGAATAACAATGGTAACTGCACTCATTTCCCTCTTGAATGAAACTCCCGTTTTAGAAAATCTAGGGATGACAGGCGAACTGACACTCACCGGCCGCGTCCTTGCCATCGGTGGAGTCAAAGAGAAACTCGTCGCAGCCAGACGGTCAGGATTGAAAACTATCATCATGCCAAAAGATAACCTGCGCGACTTTGAAGAATTACCGAACTACCTGAAAAAAGGCCTGACCGTGCACTTCATCGAACACTACGACGAAGTCTTTAAAATTGCCTTTCCAGAGGATTAATAGAAATGAAACCTACAGAATTAGACCCTATCTGGGAAGAGGCCTGGAAAAGCAAGCTTATTCTGCCCGATCAATGGATGGAATCAGCGGAAAGTATTCGTGCTCAAGGACTTACCATAGCCACACTCAATGGCTCCTTCGACCTCATGCATGCGGGACATCTTTACATCCTCTATGAAGCTACGAAAGTCGCCGACTGCCTTATCGTCGCCCTAAATAGCGACTCCTCCATACAGCAATACAAAAGTCCTGACCGCCCCTTCATCCCTCTTGAATATAGATTGCAGATGATGGCAGCCATCGGCTGGATCGACTACGTCACTTGGTTCGATGAGATAGATCCCTGCGTTCTGCTAGAGAAAATCAGGCCCGATGTCCATGTCAATGGTGTTGAATACGGCAATGAATGCATCGAAGCTGAAACTGTTAAGAAAATTGGCGCCCAACTGCATCTCGTCGACCGCATTCCAGGCCTTGCGACAACAGATATTTTAACAAAAATTTTACAAGTGCATTCAATAAGGCAATAAGCCATGCGTCTAATAGCAACCTTCCATGATCCAGAGCGTGCAAAGCGCATCAGCGCCTTGCTATCACAACAACATATACACAACCAGGTCGATACCGAGATCAATGGCGACTGGGGCAATGATGCGTATGGAACAGCCAACTCTAATCTCTGGATTATCGATGAAGACCATTGGTCCGAAGCTCTTGATACTGTTGAAAAATATAAGGATGGTCCTCTTCCCCCAGAAGTAGCGCCCCCCGAAGTCAAAACAGAAATTCCTACGCCTAAAGCATCCACTCCCCCTACTTACCCCGCACCCATACAACAGCCTTTAGGATACACAACTTTCTATCTGCTCCTCACCTGCATCTTTATCTTCTTTGTTTCGGAATGGACAGCCCCCCCTTACCAAGCTCCCGCACCTAAACTCCCCCCTACACCGGTCTACAGCTCCCCCACAAAAAAAGCCCTCCTCTACGACTACCCTTACCAATTCGAGCTTGTGGACCAGCTAGTAGAGCAATACGGAATCCCCGCATTGCGCGAACCTAGCTCCCTCCCACTCCCCGGACAAGAGCTCTTCGCTAAAGTTTACACCACTCCAGTCTGGGCTGGTCTCTACCCTATTGCCCTCAACACCTTAGAGTCAAAACCTATCGACCCCAAAACGACAGGCCCCCTTTTTGAAAAGGTACAGGAAGGCGAATTCTGGCGTCTCATCACTCCTATATTCCTCCACAACGACATATTCCATATTCTCTTCAATATGCTTTGGCTTATCGTCTTGGGCCGCCAGATGGAATTCCGTCTAGGTCCGGGACGCCTCCTCGCCTTCATTGCTCTAAGCGCAATCTTCTCGAATACTGCCCAATACCTCATGAGCGGCGCAAACTTCATCGGCTTCTCCGGTGTTCTCTGCGCCATGCTTGCCTTCATCTGGCAAAGGCAAAAAATTGCTCCCTGGGAAGGATATCAGATCCCGCAATCCACACTGAAATTTATGTTCTGGTTTATCGGCGGCATGGCCTCACTCCAAGCGATTTCCTTCCTCTCCGAAATATACCTTGGCAGCGGATTCTCCCCAGGAATAGCCAACACTGCCCACATCAGCGGCCTTATCATCGGGTATTTCATGAGCCGCTGGCCCCTCTTCATCCTAGAATAAGGACTATTAAATAACATGAGCGTGAGAGACCTAACAATTCTTGGATGTTCAAGCCAACAACCTACTCGCTTCCGTAACCACGGCGCCTACCTCGTGCGTTGGAATGACGAAGGCCTCCTCTTCGATCCAGGCGAAGGAACCCAACGACAATTCATTTTCGCTAACATTGCACCCCCCGTGGTAACACGCATCTTTATCTCGCATTTTCACGGCGACCATTGCCTAGGCTTTGGCTCCATGCTGATGCGCCTCAACCTAGATAAAGTCACCCACCCCATCCATTGCTACTACCCTGCAAGCGGGAAAAAATACTTCGACCGCCTACGTTACGGTACTGTCTACCACGAAAACATCCACGTCGTTGAACACCCCGTCTATAGCGACGGCATCGTCCATGACGACGGAAAATTCCTCATTGAAGCCCGTTTCCTAGAACATGGACTGGATAATGTGGGCTGGAGAATCACCGAACCCGATACCCGAAAATACGACGACTCAAAACTCTCCCTCTACGGTATCCGTGGACCAAACGTCAAAACCCTCATTCAAAACGGCAGTATCGACATCAACGGTAAAACCATCACCCTAGATGACGTCAGCTCTATCCGCAAAGGCGATGTTTTTGCTGTTGTCATCGACACGCGAATATGCCAGAATGCGCTTGAACTCGCCCGCAATGCCCGCATGCTTTTATGCGAAAGCACTTACCTGGATGAACAAAAACAAATGGCCTATAAACACTTCCACCTCACCGCTTCACAAGCTGCCCAACTCGCTCTTGATGCGAATGTGGAAGAACTTATCCTCACACATTTCTCCGCCCGCTACATGAACTCCAAAGACTTCGAAGAAGAAGCACAACTTATCTTCCCCCACTCCTTCGCAGCTTCCGACCTGAAAGTCTTCACGTTCCCAAAAAACAAGTGACACTGCAATGCTTATCCTCACCTGCTATAAATTCTTAAAGCATCTGAGGATCGTTAAAAACGCTTCAGATCATACCCTAAGGAACTATTCAATAGACCTCAATGCCTTCAAAGCCTTCCTCGAAGAAGATATCCCTCAAGAAAGACGCTCAGAAAAAATCTCCCACCTCTGCGAACCGACCTCTTTTCCCGAATCGCTTATCTCTCTCCCCTCAATCGACAGAAAACAAATCCGCCACTTCATCTCCTCCGTCACCACGAAAACTCCCAACAAACGGACCATCGCCCGACGCGTCTCTTCCCTCCGCAGTTTCTTTAAATTCGCTTCCTCATCCAAACTAATCGAACAAAACCCGATGGATGAAATCGACAGCCCAAAACTGGATAAAAAAATCCCTATCACACTCTCCTACTCTCAAGTACAACAAATCCTTGACCAACCCGATCTCGACTGCTACCTAGGCTTCCGCGACCGCGCCATCATGGAACTATTCTACAGCTCCGGCCTTCGCGTCAGTGAACTTACCTCCCTCAACCGCGATGAATTCGATCCCGAAAACCTACTCATCCGTCTTCTAGGTAAAGGGCGCAAAGAACGCATCATCCCCATCACAAAAAATGCTGCTTCCTGGATCCAAAACTACCTCGACCACCCCCAACGGCTCCTCTCGTCAAAAAACCACCAACCTCAAAAAGACCCCCAAGCCATCTTCCTCAATAAATGGGGCTCGCGCATCACCACCCGCTCTATCGACCGTAACTTCGACCTATACCTCAAAAATACCGGCCTCGCGGGCAAAGCCACACCCCACACCATCAGGCACACCATCGCCACCCACTGGCTCGAAAACGGCATGGACCTCAAAACCATCCAAGAACTCCTCGGACATTCCTCTCTATCCACTACAACCATCTACACCCAAGTCTCCCCTAAGCTTAAACAAAAAGTCTACAACGCCGCCCACCCACGCCAAGGCACCTAGACAGACAGGCAAGCAGGACTTTGTCCTGCTAGGTAAGGACGGAGTCTTGCAAGTCCTGCTGGGTTTAAAATTGAAAGTCTGGTACTATATTCATAATTTTCAAACCTTTAGATTAATATAATGATTACACTAAATAAAATTTCTAAGAGCTTTGGCTCTCGCATACTTTTTGAGAACGTGACGATAACATTTAACGAGGGCAACCGCTACGGTCTTACAGGGCCTAACGGAGCGGGCAAGTCTACGTTATTGAAAATCCTTATGGGGCTAGAGGAAGCTACAACAGGCAATGTGACCTTGCCGGATCATGTCGGTATCCTGCGTCAGAATATTGGCGATTTTGTGGATTATCCGGTGATGGATGTTGTCATTATGGGTAATAAGCGCTTGTGGAATGCCTTGAAAGAAAGGGACGAACTTTACGAACACGAAATTGACGATGCCATAGGGATGCGTTTAGGAGATCTGGAAGGTATCATAGCGGAAGAAGATGGCTATAGTGCCGAATCAAGCGCGGAAGAACTTTTAAGCGGTATGGGTGTTCCATCAAAATATTTCAACCAGAAGATGGGATCTATTCCAACAGATATGCAGTTCCGCGTCCTGCTTTGCCAAACTCTCTTTGGACGTCCCCAGGCATTGCTGTTGGACGAACCGACGAACCACTTGGACTTGGAGTCTATCGGCTGGTTGGAGAAATTCCTGTTCAACTACAAGGGTGCGCTTATTGTGGTCAGCCATGACCGCCACTTCCTCAATGCTGTTACAACGCATATTGCCGATATCGACTACGAAACTGTCATCATCTACCCCGGCAACTATGACTCAATGGTTGTGGCCAAAACATCCGTACGCGACCGCGAAGAACTGGATGCAAAGAGCAAGGAAAAGAAGATCGCGCAGCTAAAAGACTTTGTCGCCCGTTTTGGCGCAGGAACACGTGCAAGCCAGGTGCAGTCGCGTATCCGTGAGATGAAACGCCTGCAGCCGCAGGATTTAAAGAAATCCAACATCCAGCGTCCCTATATCCGTTTCATTCCGACAGAGAAAGCACCGGGCAAGATTGTTTTGAAAGTACAAAATATCTACAAAGGATATGGCGGACAGGATGTCATCAAAAATTTAAGTATGGAAATAGTGCGCGGAGATAAAATTGGCGTGATCGGGAATAACGGTAGAGGAAAATCGACTCTACTGAAAACTCTTGCAGGCGTCCTTCAGGCCGATAAAGGCACCAGGGAAGTAGGACATGGTGTTGTTATCAGCTATTTTCCGCAAGAGCACCACACTGTAGTCGATAAGAACACTGAGGATAATGCGTTTGAGTATCTCAAAACATTGCACCCCGGAGTTTACGATCAGGATGCACGCAGCGCGCTAGGAAAGATGCTATTCTCCGGTGATGAAGCATTCAAGTCTGTCAGCAAACTTTCAGGAGGCGAAACGGCACGTCTTATTATAGCCAATATGATGCTATCAGACCACAATGTGATCATCTTGGATGAGCCTAACAACCACCTTGACTTGGAAGCAGTATCCGCTTTGGGCTGGGGCTTATCCGAATATCAGGGGACGGTAGTTGTTGCGAGCCATGACCGCGACCTGATCGACACCGTGGCTACAAAACTAATTGCCTTTGAAGAGGATGGAGTGCATTTTTACGAGGGCAATTTAGAGGAATATATGGCTCATAAAGCGGAGATTGCGCAGCCGTAACAATGGATATAAGCGAGAAGTCATTTAAGCAACTTACTAACCTCCAGCAGCATAAGCGTTGCGCGCTTTTGTTAAAGAATCTTTACGCTGAATTGCTTGAGGGCAGGGAAAATGGAGAGCTTCTCGCTTTATACAATAATTTGAATGCTTGGCTTGAACATCCTTTTATTATTGCAGATGCATGGACGTTAAAGACAGTCTCGGATCAATATCATCTCCATTTAGATGCGGCAGGGATTTCGCATAAGGAGCATAACCTACTTTCCCTTGCTAGTCAGGGAGACTTTAATCCTTCTGAGGCCATTTGGCCAATAGATATCTATTTAGATAACCTCCGTTCAGCCCATAATGTGGGAAGTATTATCCGTACAACGGAGGCTTTCGCTTTAGGGACTTTATATTTTTCCGAGAAAACACCCTTTATAGATAATCCCAAGGTCATCAAAACTGCAATGGGCTGCCATACCAGAGTAAACTGCCAGCGTAGCTTAGAATTGAAAAATTTGAAGCAACCCCTTATTGCAATCGAAACCTCTGCGCAGGCCAAACCATTATTTAACTTCAACTTTCCGGAAGCATTTACCCTTGCCGTAGGTAATGAAGAATATGGATGTTCTGAACAAACATTAAATTTAGCAACGCATATCGTTGCCATTCCTCTAAGAGGAAGAAAAAATTCACTCAATGTTGCCAACGCATTCTCCTGCGTGGCGGCAGAAATCGCGAGACAAAAATCGCAAGGATAATTTTTTATGGAAAATAACTATTTTATACCATTTCGCACATCAAACTTTAAGCAGTTGAAGAAAGGGAACACCCCGCTCCCCTGCGTGACCCATTTTCCTACACCGATAGCAGAAAATGCCCCTGATATGGAAGATGAAGAGAAAATCACCTATATAGCTGAGCGTTTCCGCGAGATCATGATATGCTTAGGACTAGATTTAGAAGACTCCTCTTTAGCACGCACACCGGAACGTGTTGCTAAAATGTACGTGACAGAGGTTTTTTCGGGTTTGAAAGAGGAAACATTTCCCCCTATCTCGGTCGTTGACAATCAATTTCAGCATAGCAAACGTGGCAACCTTGTATTTCTCAAAGTTAATTTCCATAGTTTTTGCGAGCATCACTTTGTTCCCATGAATGGGACGGCCTTCATCGCCTACATTCCGGGTAGTAAAATTATAGGACTATCCAAGATACCGCGTATTGTCAGATATTTCGCCCGTCGTCCTCAGCTTCAAGAAAGGTTGACCGCACAGATAGCGGATGCTTTATCTATGTTGCTAGAGACAGAGCATGTCGCTGTATCCCTCACTGCACAGCATTTTTGTGTAATGGCCCGGGGAATTGAAGATGATAATAGCCATACAACCACGAACGTCTTGCGTGGCGATTTTGAAATAATTCCAGGCGTCCAGAATCAATTCTTCGAGAGTATTAATCGGGGAAATGCTAAATAAAACTTATTTGTATGTGATATTCAGATTTAAGTTTTAGGTGATTTATGGGTAGTATTAGTGATTTTAATTCTGAGATACTTCCTGAGCTAACTCGTCTATTAAATGATAAGACACCCGGGAATAAGAAGAACGAAATCATTAATGCCTATCAACGAATCCGGGCTATAGTTAAGACTATCAAGGAAAACGTTAACACTGGATCCCTCTCTGAAGTCAGCAGCCAAATTCTTGCTCTAGAGGCTATGCAGCAAACCCTGATACAATTTCACCAATGTGCCAGAGATAAAAAGATCTTGCCCAAGCAAGGCTGGCTCTCTTTTCTCAAGCCCATCGATGATTTTACCCATCTTCAGGCCGAAATCCAAAACGAGATCAGAGGCGTGATAAAACATCTAAGTTCACAAAGCAAAAAAACTGTCGTCACGCATTCCAGACAGCACCCTAGCGATGATATAAAAAAACAAAGTTTATCCCCCCTCATCAAAGCTTTCTATGAAAATATTGAGAAAGAACCTTTAACTGATCGTAAACAATTACAGAATCTAGTGGACGATTTCGGCTTCAAAAGTGTTCTTTTTGGCTTTATTGATGCCAAGCTTTGGAATGATTACTTATTGGATTTATTAAATGCATTAGATCAGCATTGTTCTTTCTTCGAGCGGATCTTTCTTATCCGCAAAAGTGAGTATGATAAAGTTGCTCTCAAGTCAGCTCAAAACTTCAAAGTGGTGACGCTCAATGAAGTCTTAAAGGGATTGAAGGATGCTCAGAATCATGAGAAAATCCATGGTGTTTCACAACGGGATGAACAGACGATCTTACTTTGCAGAAACTTGCTTAAAGTTATTCTAAATAGCGACCGCTTAAGCATACATTCTAAGGATACTATTAAGGAATGGATAGATTTGAGGAATACAGCTAAAACTGTTTCTTTTGAAATATTTGAGTTAGAACGCATGGAAAACCGCAACTTGAAGGTTGTAGATAAATTAGAATCTTTTTTATTCCATCTACCTAAAAAAGATCTATCAGAACTGATCCAAAACACCTCTCAAGTGGACATCCAGGGACTACTAGCTTCCGAAGACCCCAAAGTCGTCCAGCTAATACAACAAATAAGATAAGCAGCTATGAAGATTTTCTAGAGACTAGCTGTGACTATTAAGGATTATATTTCACAAAAATTTTACCCTCTTTCGATTCTATCTGTCCTTTCTGAAGATGGCTATTAAAGTTACAATGATATCCGGCAATCTGTAGTTTTTGAAATGGCTGTACAAAATTTTGACTGGATATCTCAATCGCCGTAAGTTTCTTTCCGTCTAAGGTAAATTCTGTTTCAGGCTCAACCTTTAACTTTAAAGTCCCGTCATTTTTTTTAATGACCATGGGTGTCCCTTCCAACTGGACAGACCATGACTTATCCAATGTATTGACTTTAGAGGTATCTGCTAAAGATAGGGTAGATCCGTCAGACATATAATAGACGTAAAGTGCGCTTCCTACACCCTCTGTAGTTTCTGAGCCGGGCTTGGAAAAGTTGATTTCTACACCTTTCAGCTCATCAAATTCCTCAGCAAGATCGGCAACCTCATCCTGATATTGCTTCAATGCAATAGCCACTTGATGCTTCACATTATCGTAACCGTAACGCTTCTTGATTTTTTCCATGCGTTCAGTGATCTCATTATCATCTAGAAGTATTTGTTCTCTCAGAATATCCATAGGATTTTCTTCATGGACAACTCTTTCTTTCCAATAAGGGACTTCCAACGAATCTAATGCATAACCAAGCGCTGCGCCCACACCATAATGACGCCATTTGACCATTCTTTCGAGTACTTCTTCATTGACGGTGGAGGCTTGAAGCAAGGTTAGCAAATATTGTGTTCCACTGAAACCCTTGACAAAAGGAAATTGATCTATGCTTTTCACCGCAACGTAATCTGCCATACCGCCTGTACGCTGTTGAAAAAGCTCCCATTCAATGGAGGAGGGGAAAAGCAGTTTCCTACGCAGAGTATTTACAGCCAAGAAATCTCTAAGCGCCGCGGCTTTATGGAAGGCAGATTTTTCAGGATCGAGCTGACCGTTCATGAAATCTGCCAAAATCATATCTTCGATCTGCATAAGGATGATGTTTTCGAAGTTGAAATGATCAAGATACTCGACAGGTGTTGCCTGATGTGTGATGAATGTTTCTTTTTGATAATTGCGGAAATGTTCGTGGATGAGTTTGATAAAAGGAGCTAAAATATCATCTTTTACAAGATCTAGGTGGAACACAAAGGAAGATATGCCATCAATATTGTAATCGAACTCTGACTGAATACGGGTAGTTCCCCAAACATCTTCGGCAGTGAATTGTACGGGTGTTCCCAAAACGTTAATATTTTCCCATACGGGATTGTGGCTATTAAGGTTGAAGGCATAAATATGCGTATTATCAAAAGTGACGACGATAGGATGTTGATTAAGATTATACTCAGGCCATATAGCTTTGGATTGGTCAGTGGAGAAGAAGGCTAAGGAGCCTGCGATAACACGCAAAGCTTGTTCTTCTTCCATTTCGCCTGCAACATGGTAAGAGCTGAGGTCATGCTTCCAAAGGGATGTACAGGTATAGACGGCTGCCACTGTACATATGGCTATCAGCACACTGCAAAATATAATTGCAAACCACCTGCGCATCTTCCTCATCAAATATGATATTAAAATAGAATATCTTAACATTTTTTTGTATAATAGGCAAACTCTAACAGAATTTGAAACGGATTGAAAACAATGTGCGGAATCGGAACTACTATTTCTAAAACAGCCTATGCATGTGCAAACGGAGTGGGCTCATTTTTCTCTACAGTGGGGTCTTATTCTAAGCCTTACACTAAAACCATTGCTGTAACGGCACTTGGAGCTGGATTATATTTTCGGGCATTCACAGCGACTTATGGTCCTGAGCTATTAGCTGAATGGTGTATCCAGGCAACTATTCGGGCTGTAGGCAATGTAACCATAGGCAAGGCTCTGGGTATTGCAGTCGTTGCGCCAGCAGTTGTACCACAACTTATGCCTTTCGTCAGCTTTGCTGTCGGCCTAGTTGCCGGTTATCTTGTCATGCTGGCATTGAATGTCATTGCAAAGAAAATATTTGGCATTCAACCGATAGAACATGATATGGAAGCATTTATTGAACAAAATAAACAGCAGCAACTATTACAGAAAGAGCTAATCGAGAAGCAATTGGAACAAACTGAGCAATTGGAACAAACTGAGTTAGAAATTGTGCCAACATAAAACTCATCTTTAAAAGAGGTAGCCGGCAAGTGCCGTCTATCTACTTTTAGTCAAAACCTTCAATGAGTAATTCTTGAAAAGAGCCGGGAAGAAATAAGCCGGATTCTGTAGCAAATGCTTGCGCATTTGTGATGGCCATTCCTCTAGGGTAAATGTCGCCATTTACCTCAAGCGACAACTTAAGAGCTTAGGGGACTCTATTACGCTCTATCTCGTCTTGCATCGGGTAGGGTTTGCCTCCTCCTGAGTTTCCTTAGGTAGGCCCGCGGTCCTGAACCGGGGATTTCACCCTATCTGCTACCGAAGCAGCAGCGGAATGTTTTCTGTTGCACTTTCCGTAGCCTTACGGCCCCCAGTCTTTCACTGGTACCCTGTCCTCTGATGTCCAGACTTTCCTCCTGCCTTGAATTTCAAGGCAGGCGGCCATCTCTCTTCCCGGCAAAAGGAAGATTAGGTTTTGACTGCTCTACGGCGGCGTTGCTTGACAGCGCCTACATTACTTTCAGCAGCTTCGCTTTCGGGCCAGTAGTGGATGCGAGAGCAATGCTCACAGAAGATAAGTCTTTCGCCTTTACGGACCAGGTTTTCATCTTGAGCTGTGATAGTGATATGGCATCCGCTGCAGCAGCGGTTTTCGATAGGAACAATAACGCGATCTCTTTTGTTATGGAGAAGTCTTTCGTAGACACGGAGAATTTCGAAGTCAACTTCTGCAGCCAGAACTTCACGTTCTTTCTGAAGCATTAAGCCTTCGGTGTTGATATGTGTGATGCGTTCGCGGATCTCGTCCTCCAGTTGGTGACTGCTTTGCGAGGTGGATTCTAGAGTGCTTTTCAGACTATGAAGCATGTCTTCTAGAATAGCGAGTTTATCGTACATATCGCTAAGGCGTTGCTCTTTCGTGCTACGCTCTCTTTCAGCTGTGGCAATTTCTTGGCTGAGGGCGTTGAATTCCTCGACTTTTTTCACTGCGTTTTGCTGTGACTCAAGTTTTTTAAGTTTGACGACCACGTCACTTACTTCGCCTTCATTAAGGCGGATAGCTTTTTTCAATTCTTCGATTTCGCTTTGCTTAACGGCGACTTGATTATCAAGATCACCTTTGATTAAGCGCAAATTAGTCAACTCGTCAGCTCTATCGGTCTTAAGCTTGGCGAGCTGCATTAATTGCATATCGAGTTCTTGGATCTTCAAAAAAGGTTCAAGGGATTGTTGCATGCTGAATCCTGACTAAATAATAAGATAAGTCTAGTTAATACATTACCTCTCAACGGCATAATTCTCAAGCATGAATTTTTCTATTGACAATGAGAGTGTGGATAAGGAATAGCTTTAATAGATTGAGAAGACATCTTGAAAGTCTGTTAGACCTCAAAAAAGATAGGATAAATTATTTTTATGGAGAAAAGTTATGTTCACAAAAAAAAATTCTTCGGAACCAGGCACTATGCATAAACCGCAGCTTCATCAAAATGCAGAGCCCCTAGGAGGAAAAGAAAACCAAGCACAAAAAGTTTCCCATCCTCTCTCCCCTTCACAATCCACGACGCAAAAAAGAAGCGCAACGAGTGTGACCATTAAAGTCGATTGCGGCTTTGGAAATGAACTTTATATCCGGGGAGACGGCGCAGGCCTTTCTTGGTCCCGTGGAGTTAAATTGCGAAATATAGATGCAAACACTTGGGTTTGGGAGAGTGACCGTCCCTTTACACAAAGCTATTTCAAAGTACTTATTAATGATGAAGCTTATGAAAATGGCGAAAACCACTTCATCAAACATGGTTCGCAAATAGTTTATACTCCTTCATTTTAACGCAAGATTGCGTTTTATGCGCCCGTCACGCAAAATAGACTTCCTGTTACCAAATCTATTTTGCGGAGGGCGAGCTTATGTCACGGTTAGAATCTTATTTAAAAAAGAACCCCCCAGAAAAAAACAATAAAGCAGCGATTGCCTATATTGCTGCGCTCGACCATCTTGAAGAAAGGTCCCCTATTGTGGCCAATGCTATCTTGAAAGAGCTTGCCGATGAGAGATCCCACCTAAAGCTGATTGCATCCGAAAACTTTTCCTCCTTGGCTGTGCAGTTGGCTATGGGAAATCTGATGACTGACAAGTATGCAGAAGGCCATCCAGGGCATCGTTTTTATGCAGGATGCGAAAATGTAGACACCCTGGAAACATTAGCCCAGGATCAGTTAAAAGCAATTTTTGATTGCGAGCATGCTTATGTCCAGCCCCATTCCGGAGCAGATGCCAACCTAGTAGCTTTTTGGTCGATATTAGTACAGCGAGTGCAGAACAAGTCGATAGAAAAGCTTACAGCTAAGTCTATCGACACCTTAAGCCCGGATGAATACGAAACAATCCGCCAAGAGATGTTGAATCAGAAAGTGCTAGGCATGTCTTTGAATTCAGGAGGGCACTTGACTCATGGTTACAGACATAATGTTTCCTCTAAAATGATGAAGGCTCTTCATTACGATGTCGATCCTGCAACAGAACAATTAAATTATGCGCAAATCAGGGAAATAGCCCAGAGGGAAAAACCTCTTATCTTGCTTGCCGGCTACTCGGCACACACACGACGCATCAATTTTGCTACGATGAGAACAATTGCGGATGAGATCGGAGCGGTCCTTATGGTCGATATGGCCCACTTTTCAGGACTTGTCGCAGGGAAAGTTTTCACTGGGGATGAAAACCCTATTCCTTATGCACATATCGTCACCTCTACGACACATAAAACTTTACGGGGTCCCCGGGGAGGATTTGTCTTATGTAAAGAGGAATTCAGAGATACTGTCAACAAGGGGTGTCCCTTGGTTCTTGGCGGACCGTTACCTCATGTCATTGCAGCTAAAGCTGTTGCATTCCAAGAGGCCAATACGCCGGACTTCCGCTTTTATGCTCAGAGAATCGTTGAAAATGCACGCGCACTAGCTCAATCCCTTCAAAGTAAAGGAGTTAGGATTGTTTCTGGGGGCACCGACAACCACCAGGTCATTCTAGACCTTTCAAAATTCGGCCTTACCGGACGCCAAGCAGAGCAAGCTATGCGCGCAGCACATATTACAGTGAACCGCAATACGATCCCGTTTGATAAAAACGGCCCCTGGTACACATCAGGATTACGTATTGGTACACCCGCGATGACGACATTGGGGATGGGCCCGCGCGAAATGGAAATTATCGGAGAACTTATTTATAAAGTCCTTGCCAATACCAAGCCCGCCCTTGCAAAAGATGGCAGTGTAAGCAAAGCGCAATTTATTCTTGATCAAGGAATCCTAGAGGAAGTTAGCAGTGAAGTGAAGTCGTTGTTAAGAAAATTCCCGCTGTATCCTGAAATCGAACTTGAAAATTGCGTTTAGTATCATCATAATGAAGACTTAAGATTTATTAGCGAGAAAAGACTATGGCACAACAAACAAATTCAAATGGTTCCTTCTTAACTTTAGAAGACAACATAGATTCTACCCTGCTGGATTCCAGACGCATATTTCTCTGTGACGCTGTAGATAGCAACTCCGCACAGTCCATCATCCGTAAATTGTGGTATTTGGAGATGAAAGATCCGGGTAAACCGATCCTCTTCATTATTAATAGTCCAGGCGGCTCAGTAGACTCAGGCTTCGCCATCTGGGATCAGATCCATATGCTTTCCTCCCCCGTGACAACCCTTGTCACAGGACTAGCGGCTTCCTTCGGCTCCGTACTCAGCCTTGCTGCAGCCCCTAAAAAACGTTTTGCAACACCTAATGCCCGCTTCATGATCCACCAACCCCACGTTGCGGGAGTGATTCAAGGACAAGCATCCGACCTTGAGATTCAAGCACTGGAAATCTTGCGCACGCGCAAGGCATTGGTAAAGCTATATATGGAACAGTCCGGAAAAGACGAAGCTACGATTGAACGCGCGCTAGATCGCGACTCTTGGCTTTCACCTGAAGAAGCGATTGAATTCGGTCTTTTAGATGGCATTGTCCGCACATATAAAGAGCTAAATTTCTAACCTAAACAGTCAGGAAAAAGGAATGCCCTCTAACCACTACCCTCTTTCCTTCTACAAATATACAGGATGCGGCAATGACTTCATCATCATAGATGACAGACAAGGCCGCATTCCCGCTACCCTCAAATCCCGTATTTCCGAACTGTGCAATCGGCACAAAGGCATCGGGGCTGATGGCGTCATTTTATTACAAGACGGAGGTCCTCAAGCGGAAGCCGCATTGATAATCTACAATGCTGACAGTTCTGAAGCGGCTTTATGTGGAAATGGTCTGCGCTGTGTGATCCGGTGCCTTTATGAAGACTTGAACATCCATAAAGACACCTATACTGTGACCACAACCTCCGGCAGTTATTCAGCAAAAATATTAGGTGATGAGGTAGAAGTCTCATTAGGAAACTCTACACCTATTCAAGGGCCGTTCAGACTGGAAGAGTTGCCTCAATTCCCGGCATTCTCGCTAGTGGTTGGCGTACCCCATGTAGTCATCTTCTGTGATGATATTGAGGAGGTCCTAGTCCGCAAAATAGGCAGATCGATTCGCCACAATACCCATCTGCATCCTGAAGGGTCCAATGTTAATTTTATCCAGGTACTAGACTCCGCCACCATTGCAATAAGAACGTATGAACGGGGTGTTGAGGATGAAACACTTGCCTGTGGGACAGGTGCTGCCGCTGCAGCCATCGCTGCAGCTTCATATCGACGACTAATCACACCTATAGAAGTGAACACACGCGGCGGATCCTCCCTCAGATATCATTTCAAACTCGATAACAATGAAGCTAAAAATATTGTAATGCGCGGAGAAGCACAGCGCTGTTTCCAAGGCCTTTACAGGCTACCTTTAGATGCTGTGTATGTTCGAGAAACTGAAACACTTAGAGAAGCAGCGCTTTATGCGCTATCTTAATGAATAAATCTAGGACAATGAATGAGTAATAAATTAAAGCAAGAAGCTCAAAATCCATTAATTCTACGCTGCCACCGCTTGATGGAAGCCTTTGCAAAAGCGGATGATGAACGGGATTTCTTTTTGGACAGGGCTGAAGGATACCTGATTTTTGTCGATTTAGACAAAACTGAAGACGAACTTAACGCACTCTATGATGATATCGAACAAAATGCCAACCGCTATTGCCAAATTCCTAAACTTACTTTCTATGAGACAAAGAAAATTATGGAAGGTTTTGTCAATGAGAAGGTCTACGATATCGATACAAAAGAAAAACTTCTCGATATCATACAATCTAAAGAAGCGCGTGAAAACTTCTTAGAGTATGTATACGACCACCACTCCGAATTTGAAAAATGGCAGCAATATTATCAGGAACGTTCACGCATACGTATCATAGAGTGGTTACGAAATAATAACTTTCACTTCGTCTTTGAAGAAGATCTAGACTTAGCTAAAACATTGGTTGAGAAATTAAAACTTAATTTATTCGAAACTAAAGTTGGCAAAGATATTCTTACAGCAAGAAAAGCCCTCTTTGCAAAAGCTAAGACTTACTATTCGAACGAAGCGCTCAATCCCCGTCCGAAACGCGGCCGTCCACCTAAACAAGCTATTAAACAAGAGATTGAGCCACAGTTCACGGGGGATTTCTATATTTCAGTTTCTCCTTCTGCCAGACCTTTCCTTTATATTCCAGAACATCACGGCGGTTCTGCTGCGTTCACATTCTCCTCTAAATTCGAGAGTGAAGAAGCCCTTCTTGCAAGCAGAAAGCATCAGTCTGGAGAAAAAGCTGTCAGTATAGAAGAGTTTAAAAACAAATTAGCCTCACTCAAAAACCTATCCTCCGGTTGGACTGGTTCGGATGAAAACGCACCTCCTCCTGCCAAAGAAAAACGCAGTCACAAGCTTGTTATAGAAGATTGGGATGATGAGGATGACAATGATGATGACGATGAAGTGGTCCATAAAAAGCCAATGCGCAATGGCGAAAAAAAGGAACCTCCAAAAAAACCTGTAACGGCCAAAAAAGCTGCTCCAGTAGCCTCTAAAAAAGCGCCTGCTGCGCTTGCCAAGAAAGGCGCCGCAGCTAAAAAAGCTGCCCCATCTAAAGGCAAAGAGGCGACTCCCCCTCCTAAAGGCAGACCGGTAGGGAGCACTAAGAAGAAGCGTATCATTCCCCGTCGCAGCTAATTTTATTATGCTCCGAAAGCATTCCAAATAGGGGTCTCAGAATATCACGGCTGAAGAGCAATCTTTAGCCGTTTTCATTAGACTTCTTTAGAAATGCCATTTGGTTGTTAAGCGTCAAGATATTAACTTTCGGATGGGTCTTTTCTGCAAACTGTTGCTAGGATTTCAAGGCAAGTTGAGTTTTAAGCTTTCCTAACCATTTACGTATATCCTGTAAAGCTTGAGAGGCCTGTAAACGGCAAACAGGCATATCTATGAATCCGTGAATTGTACCGGAATAGGTAATATCCTCTACTGAAACACCTGCTGCTTTTAATTTTGCTGCAAAAAGTTCTGAATGAGTTCTCAATGGGTCATATTGGGCAGATAGTATTAACGTAGAGGGCAAGCTAATAAAATTCTCTGCTTTAAGGGGTGAAGCGTACTGATTGGATCCATCTTCAGATTGATAAAGATACTGCTGCCAAAACCATTGGATATTTTCTATGGTCATCAGACATTTATCAGGGCAAAGATCGTAAGTACTCACATCGAAACTGTTATCTAAGAGCGGGCAGATTAGGATCTGGCCACTGACTTGAAGACCTCCATTATCTCTTGCCATAAGCGCTGCCGCTGCTGCTAGATTCCCCCCGGCGCTTTCTCCCGATAGAATGATCATATGAGGATCTCCGCCAAACTCTTCAGCGTGGTTGAAAATCCATTTAATCGCATTATAGCACTCGTCGACAGCCCGTGGATACTTATTTTCCGGAGCTAGAGGGTACTCTACTGAGGCTACAGCGCAGTCCGTAGCGTTTACTAGCTCTCTGCAAAGGGCTTCACACTCATCATTGCTTCCATACACCCATCCACCTCGGTGGAAAAAAATTATGACGGGAAAAGGAGGTCTTGCATTCGGAAGAAAAATACGCACCGGAATATTTCCATAACTTCCCGGAATACATGTATCTACAACGCCTTTCACTTCCATCAACCCATCTCTATGGGTTGTCCACCACTGCTTTGAGGCCTTTCTTTGCTCCTCCAAGGTCAGGGTCATATTCTGATGACGTAGCTCAATAAATTTCTCTAAGAAGGTTATAATCGCCGGGTCTAAAGCAGTATGCGGTACCTGAATTTCTGTTGTCATTGTTACCTGAACTTGTGATTTTACCCAGCTATCTTAAAGGTTATAAGGGAGCAATATGAACACCATAATTCACTTCCTTGCCCTGAAGCTGTAGTGCTAGGTTGTGTAAATTAATGTAAGCCCAATACTCTACAATACGATCTTTCTCCAAACGGTACATTGATACTCCCCCGCAGTGTATAGGCTGCATTGTAGCGGGAATACCTAAAAATGGTCCTTTGTGCGTTCCTTTTGCACTCCATTGCACTGCAACTTTGTTTCCATTCTCAAATACTTCCATGATCATTAGTCTTATGTCAGGAAAAGCCTCATGCCACTGACGTACGGCATCATCCAAGGATTTTGGACCTCTAGCCTCTCCCATCGGACTGTGTATTAATGCATCTTCCGAAAAAGCTTCATAAATTATCGAACGATTTTTCTTATTCCAAACTTCGGTCATATACCGATCGATTATTTGCTGGCTTTGCGTAAACATATAAATCCTTTCTGACGCGAATGTTCTCCTAAAGAATATTCTAGATACTCTTCAGGTCTTTATAGCAAGTTACAGCGCTGATTGCAAGTTTGTATGATAGTTTTTTAGGACTGCCTTGATTTTTTTAAGGCTTTCAGGTCTTAGTTCGCATAAAGGCAACCTGCAGTGCCCTGCAGGATAGCCGGCCTCTTCCATCATAGCTTTTATTGGCATGGGGTTGGTTTCAATGAATGCTGCCTGAAAAACCCTAAGCATATGATTATGGATCTCAAGCGCACTTCTAAAATCCCCTTGTAATGCGGCTTTAACCATACTGACAACTTCTTCGGGAAAGAGGTTGCTCACCACCGAAATGACACCATGTGCTCCTAGCGCCATCATAGGTAATGTCAATACATCATCTCCGCTCAACACTTTAATTTGGGGATATTTCTTCAAAAGGGAGACGGTCGATTGAATTAGTTCCATATCTCCCGTCGCTTCTTTGATAGCAATGATTTTGGGTTCTTCTGCTAAAAGGTCTAAAGTCTCTATGTTAAGTGCCCTTCCACATCTTTTAGGAATATTATAAAGGATAATTGGCAGGCTAGTCTCTTTAAAAATCGCCCTAAAATGTTTTAATATGCCCTCTTGCGTGGGGCAATTATAGTAAGGTGTTACTATAAGCGCAGCATCAGCCCCTAATTTTTCCGCCCGGTTTATATTTGCGATAGTAACTTTAGTTGCATAGGTCCCGCAACCCACAATAATCGGAACAGCTTTCTGCACAGTTTCAATTGTTGTTTTGATCACCTGAGCCTGCTCTTCCGAGCTTAACGTGGGTGCTTCTCCTGTTGTGCCTAATACAATCATGGCAGCTATACCTGCCTGAAGCTGGCGCGAGATATTAACAGTTAAACCTGAATAGTCTACTTCTTCATTTTCCAACATAGGTGTAATTAAAGCTGTCATCGCGCCTGTCCAAACCATGCTGCCCTCTCAAAATTATTTGAGTTAAACTTATACACTGTAATATATTTATGAAGTTATTTTATTTAACACAAAGAACTTATGACAACTCCACCCTCTCCTAACAGGTATTGCTATTACAAGTTTAATACCCCCAATCATCTTCTTTTACCGGGGCTCAAAACACGCCTTTTTATGGATGACTGCGCTTTAGGCAAACTCTATTTTGGGGATAAGGAATATACAGTCCGCTTTTATGATAAGTTACTCAAGAGTGAGTTGGATTATGAGGTGATGGTAGGCTATAATGAGCGTCACGAAAGATTTGCAGGGTTCTTAAGCTATAAAATCATAGAAAAACAGGAAACCGCCGAAAAAAAAAGAATATTATATGTCCCCTGTTTACATGCGGAAGGTATGCTACAACAAAATTCTATCGAACTTTTAAAAGAAGCGTTCAAGCTTGCAAACCGTAACTCGATACATGAGATAAAAATCAAAGTCCCTACAGCCAGAAGAACGGAGTTGTTAAATCTCTTTAACTCTTACATTTTTGTTGGACTTCACCCTGTTTTTAACTGTAAATCATCTGAAGAAAATTGCGAAGTAAATCTGCAAAGAGGTATTCTGTATTTTGTACGTGTTTAAGAGGGACTTTAACTTAGTTACTTAAACCAAAGGTAGGTATTCCAACTAAAAAAACGCGTGCAGCAAAATTAATCATTCCTTAATATATTCCCAGTATCTTCTTAGTAAATAAAAATAAAAATAAAAGTATGCCAGGAATAAATATAAAAACAAGCAGCGATGCTTCCGGAATAGCTGAAGGCTATCCCTTATCTCTTTACACGAAAAGAGACATTCCTCCAGCGATCCCCCCCGACAACGCGCTTCAACTACCCTCAAGAATTTTCCAAAAGATTTTCTGTTTATTACCCTACGAAGATGTTGCCGCCTGCAATGTCACTTGTAGATATTTCCATGATATTATTGTCAAAGATAAAAAACAAAAAATAGGCTTTGACCTTGTCACTTCTATCTGCAGACCTCTTAAATGCTATGAAATACGCATAGAGCCGCATGATCCCCATCTTAGAAAATTTACAAAGTTCTTTGCCATCAGCTTGCAAAGTCCTGTTATCTTTAAAGAAGATAACAAACGAAATGCTGATTGCATTAACTCACAAGCCCATTTTATCGACGCTTTAATTTCGATGTCATTCGGTTTCCTCTCTGTACAAGAGAGGCAAGGAGTCTATGTAAGAACTGATGTTACGATTCATCTCAGTAATGCAAAATCTTTCACAAGAGCCCAAAAGAAAGTATTAAATGCTGTAGGAGAATATATCGTTCGTCTAAACAACCTGTCTAGACCAAAGCCTACAGCGCTCGACTATAAAGCTGCTTATCAAGTGGCCCCTCGTAGTATCAGAGAATGGTTTAGCGATATGTTTTTTTCAGATGTGAAACCTATTACACCGACAACAGTAGATGATTATGACAAAAAAAGGCGTAGATACTCCCAAGGCACCTAAAGCTATTGGACCCTACTCACAAGCAATTGCTATAAATGCTCCTCATTTATTAATGGTCTCTGGGCAAATCCCGGTGGATCCCTCCACGGGGGAATTAGTCAAAGACGACATCAAATCTGCCACACGACGCGTATTAAGCAATATTAAAGCGATCTTAAATGAAGCCGGCACTGATTTTGAACATGTTGTCAAAGTGCAAATATTCGTGATAGACATGGATGACTTTCAAGCTGTAAATAGCGTCTACGCTGAATTCTTTGATAAGCAGCCTTATCCGGCGCGTGAAACAGTAGAGGTTTCACGTCTTCCTTTAGGGGCTTGTATTGAAATATCTTGCATTGCTGCCATACCGTAATGATCATGCAGTGGCTTTCCTAATGGAAAGCCACTGTCAACACATTTTTAGTGTGCTTTAGCTTTTGCAATAGTGGAAGTGATATCTCTCAGGCCTTCTTTTTTAAATAGGTCTTGAGCTTTATCTAATTTCTCTGTGTTGTCAGATTGTACAGCAATTAGGAATTGTCCAGCTTTTTGGTTTTCTTCAAATTTTTTCATATCTTGTGAAGGGATATTCAAACTTTTTAAAGAAATATTGCTGTTTGGCAAGTTTGCAGAGGCTTTCTGCGCTGGCTGTTGATTGTAATTCTGGCCATGTTGAGGATGGGTTTGATCGGTATGTGCTTTTTCGTTTGGATTGGTAGGCTTCTTAGGATTTTGTCCTAAATTTTGACCTGCAGCTGGCTGACTATAAGCTGATGGGTTGGATTGTGGTGCAGAAGGTTGAACAACAGAAATATCGGAAATTCCGATTTGTTTTAAATGATCAATCACTAGGTGTGCTTGATCAGAGTTTCTTGCCCAGCCGAAAATTGAATTCTTCATAATATTCTCCCTTGAGATTTAGATTGGTTGATACAATTAATTCTCCAAGTCAGAGGATAGCAAGCATTTCAAGTATTTAGAATGTGATAAGAGATGAAACCTTTGGAGCCCTAGTTAAGGCGTGGTTTCTAGTCATATGTTCATTACATTTTTCAACATAGTTTTTTTATTGAATATATGTAAAGAAGGATTTAGATATTTTCACATTACAGAGGGGTAATGACGATTGTCATTAACCACCCTCTCTAAAGCTACTTTATTAGAACTATCTGTCTATTTGTTGTTAAGACTGTGGCATCAGGATATTCATGGCGCATTACTACTGCACCGGAAGGAAGAGTATCCAATATACACAACCTATTAACCATTGTTACCAGTCCATTGGGCGCAACAGTTGTTTGAAGCCCAAAATATGGCCCTTTTAGTACCGTAATGATCGAACGGCCGGGATAATGTCCTATGTGGGATAATACGCCATTGATAATGACAATTCCCTCTGTCATAGGAGTAATAAGAATCGCTTTATGAAATGTTTGTTTTCCTGACACGTCCCCTTTGGCTTTGATCTTGTCCAGAAGTGTAGAGGGTTCTTCTGTCTGGCTATAGAGTTCTTCAAAGTTAACTTTAGGCAAGTTTATTTCGTTTATTGTAATTTTTTCCTGACATACAATTTCATCAATAGAAGTGAAATCAATGGATGAAGCGGATAGGCAGCTTATCGACAACAGGCAGCTTAAAATAATTACTTTAATTAATTTCATATTATTTCCAAATTAATTGGTTTTCGCTTACATTATCTCTTAATATCTGGGGATGGTCAATAAAAATTAATGCTTTTTAATTTAGCAGATAATATAAGTATGGCACAAAAATCGTGAATTCAAATAGTAACTTAGGTGTTTAATAATGGCATTAGGATTTACTACTTCAACAAGCACAACAAATTCATCCGCTCAGGCAATATTAAATTTAGAAATACCCCTGAGATTAATTCAAATCCAAAATCAAGTAGATTCCGCATCCAAGAAAAGCGAGAAAATTGGCACTAAAATCCCCCTTTAAAGAGCCCTAGCATAAGGCGCTTTAACATTTCATATAAAATTACAATTCACATAAAGTTCAAATAAAGGAACCTAAATATGTCCTCTGTTACATCTCCCACTTCCTCAGCATCATTCAATAGTCCCCCTGCATCACCTGATATAGCTAAATACGAAGATTCTTCCACGCCGCCGACTCCTCCCACACCGTTGATCAGCTATTCTCCTTCTGAAACCCCTGAAAATTATGTCCACCCCTTTTTAAGAAACACTAAAAGGGCTTGCTTGACTAAAGTTAGCCTCGACCAAAGACCTATGTTCCAGGTTAACTTTTCTGCAGAAGATATTGCTTCAATGGTAAAAAATACGGGCAAAGCTTTAAAGGAGCATAAAGAAGCGCTAATAAAAAAGAATGAATTGGGGTCGCAAAAAAATAATCCAGAAAAGGATTGTTATTATGATGTGAGTGATATCCCTACCAAAGAGCTTTTAGTAAACCCTCCTCTTCTCTTATCCCCAATGAAAATCCAGTGTGTAGAGAAAACAGACATTGGAGTGGGCAGGAAAGAAAATGAAGATGCTTCATTACACATTGAGACAGAGGATTACATTTTAGGATGCATCTTCGACGGCTTTGGAGGGTCTGCAGCATCATTTTATGTACAGCAATATTTCAAATCCTATTTTAAAACAGCGTTAGATGAAGCCCAAGGGGACCCAAAAAAGGCGATTCAGAATCTATTCTATGAAATACAAACTGAGTTAAAAGAATCCCGTCTTGGTGCTTGTTATATGGCGGGCACAACAGCCTGTGTAAGCCTAATTGATAAAAAAACGGGTTTACATATTGTAGGAACTTTAGCAGATAGCGAATCTTATACCTATAGGGATGGCAAGTGCATACCGGATTCGAATGTAAGAAATTGGACCAGCAACAAGGATTATAATAGAGCCATAAATAACCATTACGTAGAACAATCAGGTGTTTGGGCTGATAGGGAATCCGAACCGAAGAGATATCGTATCGAATTAACCAACGTTCCCAGAGCTCTAGGAATGGTCAGATCGGATAAACGACTTCAAAAAGCAAAATTCTTGTTAAACTTGGTGAAACCGGGAGATGTTGTCTTAGTTGCCTGTGATGGATTATGGGACTATCTTTCACAAGAAAAGATCCTTGAAACCCTGGCAATGTTTAAAGATGATTTAGAGGGCGCCGTTGATTCACTCATTGTAAAAGCAAAGTTGAGTATGGCTTCTGCGGGTGGGGACAACATTACTATTATCGCTTATAAGATTTCTTAACTCACACTATTATAATTTAAAGAGTTGTTCTCAAAGTCAAGATCGGATGAAAACCTCCCATCAGCACTTTGCGAACACTCTTGCAATTTTCAGGAGACACTGAGAAATTTTTCTGGATAATAATTGATCTATCCAAAAATATTTGGAATAAGATATTATTTATTTCATCTAATTTATAACTAATTACTTATGAGCTAACATGTTATTTAACCCTCAATTAAATACAATTATCCCTCTTGTGGGAGCAAATTTTGTAGCTTATGGCTTGATCTTATCTACTGACCTTGAGTCTAATGGACTTACTGAGAAAAATCTGAAAAAAATTAAAGAGCAGATCGAGCTTATTGCAGAAAAGATTTACTACTGTGCAAATACTGTTTTGGCTGGTTGTACGGCTCTTGCTGTTATAGGTTCTGGTGGGGCGGGATATGCTGCATTCGGTGTTTTTGTAGCTGCCGGGGTCTTCACTCTTGGGAATAATTATAAAGGTAATAATCCATTGTTAAAAAAATGGAATCATTATGCAGAAAATTATTCTCCAGGGATTGGAAAGATTAGCACGCTAATAAACTTAGGAGGAGGAATATACTCTATAATAAGTTTACCATTTAGTTTTATGAACCTAGGCGGAACGTTCTTTGCAGCTTGTGGCTTATATATTTAAGCCCTGTGAAGTTTAATCCCTATACAGACGCGGCAATTTTCCGTTTTATAATATTGCAATATCATCAAAATAACTTGTTACGATTGCAGCCATGCAAATAAAAAGCTTTAGAGATTTATTATATTACTGTACTGAAGTAATTATTTCTCCTCATTTCCAAATAAACATAAGTGAGGAAGAAAAAGTTACCCTTACAGCTTTAGAAGCAATAAGACAGTGTGAGCCCCGTCCTTTAACTCTTATTAGAGGAATAAAAATTCTAAAATATGCCCCCTCTCTCGCTATTTTCACTCTAGGAGCCCTACCTTTCAGTTTTACAGGTGTTATTTATTACTCCGGCAAACTCATCTACCTCCAAACAAGAAATTTATTTGGAAGAATCTCCGAAGAAGAATCAACCAAAATTAATAATCTACAGATTTTTAGAATAAACGAAGGAATCTTCTTTATTTTTTCCACTTGCGCCTTTATTACAAAGGACTTTTTGAAGGTTTTCAGCATAGAGTATTTATTCTATAAACATGCTATTACTATTTTTTCTTATATGTTTGGATCCTATTCTCCTACACTCTCTTCTTATGGACTTAATCATTCCCCTGATGAAAAAATTCAACTTTTGAAGCGAGAGATCGGTCTAGATAGTTGCCTATCCGAGGCAGAATCCAGTAAATTGCTTAAATTGATTGAAGGGGTGTGGACTATCAATGACGAGGTAAATATAAAGCTTCGACTTCCGAAAACAATTCACGCAACGAAATACTCCGCCTGTACAGCACTTACAACTGAACTGACGAAAATTAAAACCGATTCCCCTCTCTCACTTTTGGATGAAGTATTTAAATTCAGTGGACGAATCCACCACGAAGCCTTTGATAAGACAACTCAAAAGGTACTTTTACGTTGGAAATTACTTTATATGATTTACAGGCAAAACCCCCGCTACAAACTATTTAAGGCCTCGAATTCAGCAGAAGATATATTTAATAAGCATCTCTTTCTATTGAACCGCCCTCATCACAGCTTCAACATAAAATCTACACTTTAGCTACCTACAGAAGTATAATGGCGGACCCCCACCTTCCACAATTGGGTTGCAGCAAAAAGAAAAGCAACCCCCGCTAAAGGAGAAATGACTCCTAGCCAAAGCGGAATGTTGCTATGTTCAAGCAAGGAGGCTATGGGAAAGTAAATCACACAACCGAAAGGAAGTATGTAGGTGAAAATAAACCTGAATCCTTCAGAATAGATATCCAAAGGATACTGAGCCGTCTGCACTCCCCCATAAGTGGTAATGTTCATCAATTCTAATGACTCTGTCATCCAAAAGGTAAGGGTTGCTTGAATGATATAAAGGGCATAAAAGAGGCAGAATGTTCCTATGAAAGCCATGCATATTACTAACCAATGGTATGAATAGAAACCTAAACCTAATGTCGTATAACCCCATATCAAAACAATTAAGCCTTGGAGAAAGCGTCCGATTCGCATTAGCTGTAAGGCGCTTGTGGCAATCTGCAGAAGCGTCCCGCGCGGCCTTAGCAACACCCTATCGAAATCACCTTGCTTCACCATAATGCTGAATGTATCGAATCCCCTTGCCAAAGCTTCTGCTGCGGAAAAGGCCATATGGATCGTCCCATAAAGCAGGGCTACTTCAGGTAGGCTCCACCCCTTAATCAGTTTAAAGCGGTCGAAGAGAATCCAAATCCCTAGGATCTCTACAAAAGTAGACAGAAAAAAAGCCAGCGTAAGCATAATAGATGAGGCTTTATGTTGCATTTGTGAGCGTAAAGAAACACCTGCTAAACGGAAAAACAAACGGACTGTATCCATATTATCCGCCTTGGATCACGAGTTTTTTCAAAGCTACTTTTATGAGCATCTTTCCAAAAAGGACAATGCCAACAGCCCAAGCTAGTTGGAAGAGTATGTAAAAAGGGGCATCGGATGTAGGAATAACTCCTGAATAGATACGGCTAGGGATATCAATGATACCACGAAAAGGCTGCCAGCTAACCATAGGCTGAAGCCAATCAGGGAACAAAGGCAGCGGAACAACTAAACCGCAGAGTATCACCGCAACATGCGGTAGCAGTCGCACAATACCTTCTCCGGAAATAGTCCAAAATAGAGTTAAAGCAACCAAAGTGGTGATAGCTGAACTAAGAAACATTGCCCCGCCTACAGAGACAATAAATGCAACGCCTGCAGTCATGGAAATTGGCGCCGGGAGATCTAGAAAAAGCCATGCGCAAATAAACAGCGGTAAGGCACGCAAAATTGTAGGCGTTACCCGCATTGCTGCAGCACGTGAAAACCACAGCCAGTAAAGGTCTATTGGGCGAACAAGCTCGTAAGCGACACTTCCATTTTTAATCATCGCCTCAACTTCCTTATCAATGTCCCAAGGAACTAGCCTAAGCAAAGCCTGACCTATCCACACAAAAGTGATCGCTTGAGTAAGGGTTATAGGGGTATCGGCATTGCTATTTTGATAGAAGGCAGTGAAGACCATGACATTGATCATGCCCCAAAACACCTGAGCGCAAAAACCGGCAAAGGCAGCGCTCCTATATTGTACAAGTGTACTGAAGCGCGCTTTGAAAAGTGCGAGATAAGCCCTCATAAGTTGGCTTCTCGGTAGAGGCGTGCAATGATTTCTTCTATCGATGGATTTTCGACAAAAAGATCACTGACGGCATACTGTGAAGTAACACGAGAAATCAATTCAGGAGTTGAAACTTCTTCAGGATTGAAGCTTAGCCATACTCTAGGCCCTTCCCTACGGGTTATTTTTGCTGCGTGATCATGCACGGTACAGGACGGGTCTATCAAGTCGATGATTAGATACCTCTCCGGCTGCATAAGCTTCCTTAAATCACCCAACGTACCGTCGGAAAAAATTTTCCCCTCGTTAAGAATGATTACACGGGAACATAAAGTTTCGATATCATCCATATCGTGCGTAGTCAAGAGAACTGTGAGATCACGTGTTTTATTTAGATGGCGTACAAAATCCCGCACTGCGAGCTTGCTTACAGCATCTAAACCTATCGTGGGCTCGTCCAGAAAAAGGATTTTGGGGTTATGCAACAATGCGGCAGCAATATCGCAACGCATACGCTGACCTAAGCTCAACTGCCGAACTGGAACATCTAATAGCCTAGAAATCTCTAATACAGCCACAAGTTCATCTAAACTTTTGTTATATGCAGAGTCAGGAATGCTATAGATATCTTTAAGCAACTGGAAAGATTCAACGACGGGCAGATCCCACCAAAGCTGGGTCCGCTGCCCGAAGACAACTCCAATTTTACTGACTACATCCAAACGACTTTTCCAAGGAGTCTTGCCAAAAAGCTCCACTTGTCCTTGATCGGGAACTAAAATTCCGGAGAGGATTTTTACCGTTGTACTTTTCCCTGCACCATTGGGGCCAATATAACCAACCAATTCCCCTTCATCCACATGAAATGAAATTCCATCTAATGCTGTTTTGGTAATATGCTCACGATTAACAAGCGACGTTAACGCTCCCCAAAACCCGGTTTTTCTTTTAGTGATACGGAAGGTCTTCTGTAGTTGCTCTACAGTAATCAAAGGCATGAATACACCTAAGTAAGAAATCGGTTAATACTATATTAGGAGAAGTATTTGTACAAGAATTTTAGAAAAGGGAAGTGAAAATTATACTATTCCACTTCCCTTAATAAGTATCTAATTAGAAATTGCGGTCTTGTTGATGTTTTTCGAATGCGCTTTCCAACTCTTTGAGTTGTTTTTCAGCTTGTTCTTTCTGAATACCATATCTTTCTTGTAGCTTACCAAGCAGCATATCTCTTTTACCATTGATTTGGGTTAAATCATCCTCTGTTAATTTTCCCCATTTCTCTTTGAGCTTACCCTTCACTTGCAACCACTGACCTTTGAGTGTTTCTGTATTAGTCATAAAAAACCTCCTTAAGATTTCATAGCCTTTTGATTGACGCCGGCAGTAAAAAAGCCCCCTTCCGCTATGGAGGTCAAGGTTTTGTCTGCATGACCTTCTTCATCTTGGGAAGCCTGTAAAAGATCTACCGCTTTATCATATTCCAGAATTTTAGCGAATGCCTTAGCAACGCCATATCCGGCAATCTCGTAATGCTCAATACGTTGAGCTGCGCCTATTATCGCTGCATCTCTTACGATAGCAGGGAAGTTTGACTTAAGCACTCCTTGAGCTTCTTCAATCAACCCTTCCATTGCTTTGCACTTTTTACCCTGTGGGTTTTCTTTAAAAATTGAAAAGATTTGATCTAGTCTGCTGACTTGGTTTTTTGTTTCTTTAAAATGCTTCTCTAAGGCCTCTTTCAACTCGGGTGTGCTTACTGCACTAATCATGGCAGGCATTGCCTGAATGATTTGGTTCTCTGCACTATATAAATCTTGCAGCTCTTCAATAAATAAAGCATAAAATGCATTCTGAGGCATAATTTACTCCTATATTAACGGACGATGGAAGGAACAACTTCTAGTTGGTTATCGACATTGCGTACACCGCTGACGGTGGTAACTTTTTGAAGGATTGTATCTTTTTCTAGGACTGAATTGACAGGCTCTCTTAAGGTAACAATTCCATCGATAGTCATAACTTTGATATTTCACTCTTATTATTTATTCAAAAAAAATTCTGAGATAAAACTGAACGTTTAGCTAGGAGAGGCTGAAATTAGGAGTTAGGCGGAGTATAGAGAACAATGTAAGTATATTATGGCGTAAAACAGATATTACCCTTTTATTTGAAGCTATGCCTATTATTTTTTATTGTAAACCCCCGAAAGAGTAAGTTTTATTTAAGTTATTAACAATTAAATACTTAAACACTCTAATGTTGCAGTCTGCTTTTTGGAATTCGCAAAGTAATCTGAAAATATTCCCCTTTCAAAGCATCTAATATTATTTCCCCGTGATGGACCCTTACAAATACTTCATGGGAAAGTTGAATCCCTAGGGCCAATGCTTTTTCAGGCTCTTTCAAAGTCACATTATTCAGAAATTCCTCTAAACCTAAACCATTGTCTCGGATAATAATTTCAATCGCATCTAGGCGTGATAATGTGGATACCTCTAACACGGGGGAATAACTATCTAAAAGCTGATCCTTTTTTTGTTTCATCGAGTCTATTGCAATGTTAAAAATTTGCACTAACGCATGGGAAAGATCTTCCGGTAAAGTGGAAAGTACCTTCACATTCTTATCAAACTTTTTGACGATATTGAAACTGAAGGAGGGAAAGTGCATTTTCTTTACGCTCATTGCCCTGCTTAAAGACAAATCGAGTAATGCATGTAAATTCACCGTGCTGATTTTAATATTCTCAGAAGATGTTTTTGTGGATTGTTCATGAATATAATCCACTATCCAATTCGCTTCTGCTTCATAGTCGGCAATGCTACGTAAATGGTGGTTTAAAGCTCCCAGATGATTTTGTATTACGGTAGCTTCGTTTTCCCCTATCTTCGCTATTTGTGAGCCTATCAACCCCTCAATTTTCCCTACCGATTCCAGGCAGCCTTGCGTCAATTCAATGATTCTATAGAAGGGTTCCCTGATTTTTTTAGCGATATCTAATGTATTTAAACCGATGGACGCCAGTTTTCCTGTAATGAATACTTCACTGCTTAGGTCTTTTAACTCTTCCTCTTGGCTATTCACAGCAGACTGCAGATTAACATTTTCTGATTCTATCAGCCGCCTGCCTGCCTCTCTTTCATTTAATGCAGCCCCCAGGATTAAGCTTGTTGTCACAGTAATCTCTAGAAAACTCACTAATATCAAAAGAGGGTCCGCTCCCCCCATATCATTGTATGGTCCAAAGCCCATAGATTGGGGAATCACTGCAGCCAGGGAAATAAGAAAAATCGCGGCTGTAGCGCCAAACATATGGAAGCGATAGGTAGCCCAAATGGCCAAGGGTATAATTAGATGAAATACGGGGAGTTTTTTCACATATGTTAATTCAGTAAGCAAAATCAGTGTGGCAATCATAAACATTGCTTCCACCAGATGACTTGTACGCCAATTGGAGGGGATTTGTTTAGTCAACCATACCACAAGTAAAGGAGTGAAGATATAGACCCCTAACGAATCCCCTAGCCAAAAAGTCATCCAGGTTAGAAAGAAGCTAAAATTCATGTCATTAGAATAAAAGAAAAGGGCTGTCGTGCCGATGGTGCTTGCAATCATACAAGTAATTAATCCGGCAGGCAAAAGAAAGATAAATACATCTAAGAGCGTATTAAAATAACCTTTTGAGGAAAACTGCCTCAGAATGTAACCGCCCATGAGTGATTGAAAGGTAGAGCCTATCGCAATTGTAAATGCCATGATCATAAGGAAAGTATGCGAATGGCCTACTAAAGAAGACGCGATATAATTATAAAAAAAGTTTCCTAGTAATATTCCTGGCCACATTTCGAAACCGAACAATAATATTGCAGCTAACGAAAACCCTGTAGCGGGCCAAACACCGGACACAGCTAACGGCAAATTTACTCCTTGAATGGAAAAATAGCTTCCCAGCTTTGCATTAAGAAAAATAATTAATGCTAACGCTACATTCATAGCTATTAGTTGAGCCGTGCTGAAAGTTTTACTTTCGAATAGTGAAATTGTCGTCATAGTATCAGTCTTTAGATAATTCATTTCCCCTATATAGTTTATCGAAATGAATAGGTAAAATAAAAAAAGTCTTTGTTTGAGCTTATTTTGACCTGCTGATACATTGATTTCTTCAAATTAAATGGAAGATTGAAAAATGCACAGGTCAAAATGTTATTGCCTATTTCTAATGATGCTGAGCTTTGCAGCATTATCTTTCGCTCCTGCCTTTGCTGTTAAAATTGATGCAGAGCTTGACGTTTATGGCGGCTATCGTTGGGATAAAATATCGACAACAATACATGCCTATTCCCCGCCCGGTAGATTAATACTTGAAGACATCCTAACCGCGAAAAATGTACGTCTCTGGACTGTGGGGGTTGCAGGAAAACAACTTTTCTATCAATGCCTTTTAGTTAAAGGAAGCGCAGAATGGGGAAGAGTCTGCGGAGGTGATTATATCAATTACGGAGTCGTGCCTGATGTGCCAACTTCAAAGACAACTGCGGATATCCATTCAGGCAATACCCAGGATTTTTCATTAGGCGGAGGAATCATGCTCCCCGTATTTTGTAATGAGTTAAACCTTGGCGTTTTAGGCGGATGGTCTTTTAACTCGCAGCGCATCAAGATGAGAAATGCCCAAACGAACGGCATCTCCTCCCCTATACTAAACAACCTGACATACAAGACTACTTGGGAAGGTCCTTGGGTTGGAGTGGAAGGAGCACTGAGCTACTGCAGCTATTATCTTAACCTAGGCTATGAATACCACTTCGCCCGTTGGAGAGCTTCATGGCAGCTAGATGGCCCAGATATTTTCGGCGGGGCCTATTCAGATAAAAGATGGTCCAATGGCAATCATGGCCAAGTGTTTTTCATGAATACATCTTACCCGCTTTTACATTGCCTAGAAGTAGGACTCGCCTTTAAATATCAATATTGGAAAGCCGGCAATGGTAGAGAGAAGCCCAAAGGAGGCAGCTTTGCTGCTGTAGGCTTGCCGGGAAATGAAATAGACAAGATCCCTAATGCTTCTTGGCAATCGTATGGCCTGAATCTTGTTCTGGAATACAGCTTCTAAGTTATTTTGTGAACGCTGAGAATCACTTAGCGTTCACTATCTACTCCCAAAAATAATCGAGGGGCTTTATACTTCTCTGAAAAAAGATGTTTCCACTATGAATTCCAAGTATAAAAATATTGTGTTCGATATTGGCGGTGTATTATTTGAATGGCGCCCTGTCGAAGTAATGAAAAATTTGAAACGTATCGATAAAGACATCCCCCATAACATTGTGGATATTACACGCTCCCAAGTCTGGCGTGATTTTGATAAAGGATTTGCTACCATAGAAGATATTGCCCATACATTTTCAGATAGCTTCCGCAAGCAACATATTGACATGTTCATCCAAGCAGCATTGGATAGCATCATCCCTATGGAACATGGCCTCAATCTATGGTATGCAGCCAAAAAGCATAATTATAAAATCTTCATTCTTTCTAACCTTCCCTTTGTAATACAAAAAAACATCTTCGCAACCTATCCATTCATCCTAGAAAATGACGGTGCAATTTTTTCTTGCGATGTGGGAATGATCAAACCTGAAAAAGGTATTTACGATAGATTGTTACAAGATTTTAACCTTATTCCCCATGAAACCATTTTTATTGATGATATGGAAGAAAATATCCATGCTGCCAAAGAAGCCGGAATTCATGGGATTCTCTGCGATACACATCACAATGTAACAACTACTCTTAAAGATTTAAATATAATACACTTATAAAAAATACTTAAGACCCTTGCTGAAGACTATTCTGATAGGTCTGGAATAAAAAAATAGAATAGCGGGGATATTTAGATATGAAACATTTGCTTAATCAAATGGCCAAAAATAAATAGAACAATTATAAAAACTGTACTAAGCGAGGCCTGCATAAATTATCCTTATGGTTTGCAGTCATGCCTCACACACCCTAAGCGAGAGTATATGGGAAAGTCAGTTTGTAAATTTATCTTTTTGTTTTGCGCTATTACTCTTTCGAATGTCGGTGCTGATCATTTCCCCTTTGAACCCCCTGAAAATTTTATTTTAGATCCTTCCCTTATTAAAGTACGCCATCCGGTAACCACGAAAAACGTAACGGCACAACTTTATTTTGATCAAGGTCTTACCCTCCTTTATGCCTTTAATCACGATGCTTCCTATTGGTCCTTTTTGCGTGCTACCCAAACAGACCCTGACCTTGCAATGGGTTACTGGGGCATGGCACTAGCTTTAGGCCAAAATATTAATTTGGACATTACAAATGTCCGGCAGAAAAAAGCTTTTGAGCTAGCACACAAAGCGCTTGCATTAACAAAAAACACATCTCTTGCAGAGAAAGACTACATCCAAGCACTTGCACAACGCTACACTGATAACGATAAACCTGACCTTGAAAAGTTAGCCAAGGCCTATTATTCCGCGATGGGAAAAATCGTGGAAAAATACCCCGACGATGTCGACGCCTCTGTTCTTTACTCTGAAAGCGTACTGGACTTATCTCCCTGGAAACAGTGGACAAATGATGGAAAAGCGCTTCCTGAAACGGAAGCAGCTGTTGCCTTACTAGAGAAAGTCCTTAAACGCGATCCGCAGCATTTGGGTGCAAACCATTATTATATTCATATAATAGAAGCCTCAAAACATCCTGAATGGGCATTAGCTTCTGCTGAACGTTTGAGAACCATGATGCCTGCTTCAGGCCATATATTGCACATGCCCGCACATATATATTTACTCCTTGGCGACTACCATCTTGCGGCAAAAAGTAATGAAGATGCCGTTGCAGCAGACCGTGCTTACGTCGCAAAATACGGAATGGTCGGTGTCTACCCCATGCACTACATGACACATAATCTGTATTTTTTATCCCGCGCGTATGGTATGGAAGGGCGCTATGAAGATGCAAAACATGCGGCAACAGAATTATCAGAAATGTATGTCCCTCATTTCTCCTACATGCCTTCGCTAGAATACTATGTGACAACCCCTTATTTTATTAGCTTAAGGTTCCATGCATGGGACGATGTGCTCACAATTCCTGAACCGCCTAAGGAGCTTACTGTTGCTCACGCCCTTTGGCATTTTTCTCGCGCATATGCCTTTTACAATATGGCCAACACTGAAAGGGGTAGGCATGAGCAAAATCTTTTTGCTGAAGAGTCCGCTCTAATACCTCCGAATGCTGAATTCGGAATGAATAAAGCCCAAAAGGTACTGAAAATAGCGGATCTTTTACTTTCTGCACGCATTGCGATTATCAATAATCATACTGAAGATGCTCTTAAAGCGTATGAAAATGCCGTTGCTGAGCAGGACTCAATGAGCTATAACGAACCACCTGATTGGTTTTTCCCCATCCGTGAAGCTTATGGCGCTTACCTTCTGCAATTAGGTAAAGTCAAAAATGCCGAAGAAATTTTCCGTGAAGATTTAAATAGTCACCCGCGCAACGGACGCTCATTATTCGGTCTGCAAGAAAGCTTAAAAAAACAAAACCGTACACACGACTTATATTGGGTTTCTCAAGAGTTTGATAAAGCCTGGTTTTATAGCGACACAAAACTTACCATTCAATCACTTTAAGGCGCTGCATAAATAGCAAAGCGCACACAAAATGGAGACGCAACATGATTGCCACAATTGAAGAACAAGCACAGATCAATCAACTGCCTATAGGTTGTACAGTACAACATTATAAGGGAAATAAAATGAAAGTCCTTGCCATTGCCCGCCATACCGAAGACCACACTTTGTATGTTGTTTATCAAAAGCTTTATAAATGCGATAAGTTTGGTGATAAGGCTATCGTTATCCGACCTTTGAAAATGTTTCTAGAAAATGTCAACCTAAACGGCCAATCTGTGCCACGTTTTAAGATTGTTGACGAACAGCTGGCATACAACTAATTCGGGAAATTACTTCTTATTATTTAAGTCTTTCAGACTGCATATATGTGTTTAACGATACCTAGGGAGATTCCCTAGATAACAGGATGCCTCTATATGCAGTCAGAAGAGTTGCTGTAAGCAGATCACTTTGAAATCTATTTTGAGGCTATTGCTCCGAGATATACTTCCAATAGGCTCTGTTTCCGGAGGAGAGAGCTTTATTTAGACGATGAAAGGGTACTTTACCCTTGCCATGTGTCTGTGTATCTATGAAGGCAATCTTGCCATCTTTTGACACCGGAATATTGTCTATTTTAGCGCAGTCGCTTAATCCAACTTCACTCAGTACCAAATAGACAGCATTCAAAAGGGAAGGAGTGACTTTCTCACTGCTCCAATAGGTCCTATTCTCTGTATTGCTTACCAGCTCCATATCTTCTTCAATCAGAATATAATGACGAGGATAATATCCATCCGGAATTTTAGCTTGGTCCGGCAGAAAATAGATCCACTTTTTTGGTACTTTAAGGAAGCTGTCCAAATGATGTTCAGCAATTACATGACGGACTTTTTCCGCTCCTTCCACGCGTAACAGCCAAAGATAAAGCTCTGATGTTCTGTGATGATAGCGTTGGACATCCAGATATAGCTTAAAAATACACCCGGGATAATTAGGATGCGTGGTCACTATAAGGCTTGTAAACTGACGTGGGGTCGTGTTGGCAAACCCTGCATCTTCAAGGGTTTTGCGATTGAAGATAACCCTCTTCTTTGAAAAAAAACTGTCTAAACTAGCTTTAATAGGATGGTCGTTAGGTAAGAGATAGGGAAGTATCTCATCATGATTTGGTAGGGTCGTTTTCCCATAAAGACCGGCTGAAAAAAAACATACCAGAATAATTACAATAGACTTCTTTCGAAATTCGCTTTGGTAGAAAAATTTGCCGAAAAAGATGCTAAAAATAGCAATTTTAACTATCAAATGGAATTTTGAAAGAAGTCTAATGCTAGAAAGTAATCCACGCACCGCCATACCCCCCTCCTCCTGTTCCGACGTTTCTTCCCCAAATATTTTGAAAGATGCCTAGAATAATCCAGGATTGGCTAAAGACTTCCCAACGTAATTCCGCTTGACCTTGTGCCAAACGATACCCTCTATTATAGGCTAAATAGTTATCCTTAAAGCTTTTCCGTTTTGCGTTCATACCATAATCCAACTTCCCTTCCGCCAGAATGACTAAATTAGGCAGCAACAGATAACCTATTGCAGCCTCCCCCCGAATGATATCTGAAGGCGATCCAAAATAATACCGATACCCTGCCGAGAGGTCATACCAGCCGGAGCTATACCAGAAATTAAAAAGTGAGGAATAGATAATAGTTGCTTCTGCTCCTGCACATCCATAGCGGATGGAGGGCTTCTGCCTATTGTAAGGAAGAATAGCTGTGATCTGCCCAGTCAAGGCAGTATCTCGGCAAAGATAAAATTGGTGCTTCCAGCCTAATTCAGGATCTCCAAAAGCCTGTCCTTCATGGTTTAGAGCTTCATGAACCCTTTCATATTTTCCTTGTACCCATAGGCTATTATGCTGGTTAACCGCATACTCAAGATAAAGCTGGGCGTTTTCTTTACGGAAATTCTCGTATGCCGGTAACCTGCGCCCTTTGCTATTCCAAAAGCTATGGGCTGAATAATATGACACGCTAGGTACTATCTCCACTTGTCCTGGAGCACCCAGAAAAGCTGTCGTATGATGGGGGGCAGCAGAACATAACACACCCACCAAAAAAACCCACAAAAGACAACGTAGCATCTATTCACCGGAATAAAATAACTACTGTACACTGCTGAAATAATTATTTGCTAATCAGGTTATCTAAAAAATGGATAATCTTGGCATTCATCATATTAAAATCTGTCGATAATATTTCCTGCTCTGATTGTACATAGAGGCCCGGAGATAAATCCGCTTTACAATGGTGTATCATCGCTTCAATATCCCCTTTCTTAGGTTCAGGGTGGCACTGAAACCCATAGACTTTCTCTTTGAAGCGTATGATCTGACGGGGGCAGCCTTCGCTAGAAGCAAGAACAACAGCCCCTGCAGGAACTCCCGGCATATCATTATGCCAATGCATTACGGAAAATACTTTTGGAAGTTCTTTGAAGAAGGGGTCGCTCACACCTTCATCATTCAAGGTAACTGGATAAAACCCCACTTCTTTATTTGGACTTTTCTGGGCTTTTGCACCCAGAGCCTCGCCAATAATCTGGGCCCCTAGACAAAATCCAATAACATATTTCCCATCCGCAATAGCCTCTGATGCTAAATTTATTTCATCATGTAGGTAGGGATATTTTTCAATCTCCAGAGGTGACTGCGGCCCTCCCATTAATATCAAAATATCAAAGGAGTCTTTCTCAGGAGTTTTATCTTTAGCAAACGGACGATAAAAAACTTGGGTATGGTTATGCTGTATAGCCCAATCTATTATTGCGCCCGGCATTTCAAAGTCTGCGTGGATAACGTATAGGATGCGCATGTATGTCTCGGTGTAAGGTTTAAAGTTTGCTTTTAATATATTCTACCAATTCGGGAAAGGTGGGCTTATAGTAGTCGCCGCCAAAATGACCTCTATCAGTATATTCAAAATAATCTACATCCAATTCTTCGTGGAGCCGACGAGGTTCTTCAATGGGTATCCAAGGATCGTCTATTGAAGCAAAGACCCCTATCCATTTTTGGTTATCCTTAATGCTCTTCCAATTCCAAGGCCGGTCAAAGTAGCCGCTCGCTTTTTCAGAATCCATTCCTAAATCGGAATGATAAGTCCCTACTAACACAGACCCTAATATTTTGTTCTTTTCAGCAAAACGCATTGCTGCAATAGCCCCGGATGAATGTCCGATTAAAATGGTATTTTCATCTGCAAGCAGTTCATCTTTTATAAATGGTATCCAAAAGGATTCACGCGCAAAAAAACTATCAGGAAACTCCACGTTTGAGACTTCTATGTCCAGCTTTGCCAGCTCCGCTTCCACGTAAGGAAACCAGTTGTCAGAGGGTTTTCCCCCCCCATTTCCAGGTATGATAATAGCTTTGATATTCATCATATATTTGACTTACCTATTTGTAAAAAAATTTGTTTCATAATATATTCTAACATTAAATTTTGTGTAGATATTACTATGAATCCTGTCGAATATAAAAGTTGGATTAAAGGGATCTTCAACCGTGCTGCACCTGCATATGGGGGCAAAAACAATATTTATTTTTCTCATTTTGCCGATAAGTTAGTTGATCTGGCTAAGATCAAAGGGCCTGAGAATATTCTAGATGTTGCCACAGGCCGCGGTGCAGTCTTAAAAAAAGCCCTCACTAAAATTGATGCAAGAGGGTCCCTTACAGCGGTAGATATTAGTCCGGAGATGATACAGCAGCTGACAGAAGAACTTGACTGCCAGAGTAAGCAAGTCCATCTCTACTGTATGGATGCCGAACACCTGGAGTTTGAAGATAACTCTTTCGACATTATCTTCTGTGCTTTTGGTGTCTTCTTTTTTCCAAACATACATTCTGTTTTAACGGATTTCCGCCGGCTACTAAAACCGAATGGGAAATTATTGCTGTCTACTTGGGGAAAAAAAGATTTTTGCCATGAGTTATATAAAATCGAATTAACAAAACTTGATTCCGTTCCGCCCGTCACACTACATGAATTTGAAAAGGTGGAATTCATCCGCAATATATTAGTAGACTCAGGTTTTCAAAACCTCCATTGCAAGCTAGAGTCGTTGGATTACGTCTATCCATCTATTGAAAATTGGATTGACTCGTTATGGAATTTGGGTTCTAGAGGCCGGCTTGAAACTTTGTCCGAAGAACAATTATCCCGGCTAAAAGAAGTTTTGCGTTTTAAACTCACACCTTGTCTGCAGTTTGATGGCCTGCATGAAACATTGGAAGTAATCTATACTCAAGCCACCAAGGAATAATGGGTATCACAGATAAAACTGTACGCTTCTTATGCCGCCATTACCCTTTCTATAGTGGATGCGGCAAGATGGCTAACAGCAAATGGCTTACACCCTTTCTTTCCAAACAAGAACAGCTCCTGTCTACCCTACGAAGCGGAGAAGCTATCTGGATAAACCCGCAAGACCATATTGGCCGTGCAATCGATCTCTTCGGTGACCTTGACCCAAAAATCACTTGGCTTTTTAGAAAAATACTTATGCCAGGGGATATATGTATTGATATCGGGGCTAATTTCGGCCTGTTGACTATTCTTGCAGCAAGTTTAGTAGGCCATTCCGGCCGTGTGATAGCCGTAGAACCCCAAAAGAAATTAAGTAAAATGATTCAGGCTTCAGCATTAGAAAACCACTTTGACAATATCGCTGCCTATCCGATCGCCTTATCAGATAGATCCGGCACAATGGATATTTACATCCCCGCGCATAACCTGGGTGCGGCCTCCATTGAACATACACCTAAAGGTACTTACCAGACAGAGACTATCCAAGTAGTTAAGGTATCCGAGTTCTTAAATGACATCCACACGCCTGTTAAACTGATAAAAATTGATGTTGAAAACCACGAAGACCATGTCATTCAAGGTGCTAAAGACTATTTAGCCCGTACTCCTGCAGAAGCAATTATCATTGAAGTGCACCCTTCGAATAATATTTGGACAGATAGTCTCTCCTTAAAAATACTCCATGAGCTCGGTTACGAAATTTTCGCCATCCCTAAAACAGTGTTCAAAGTTGACCTTGTCCGTCTAGATACTGCCAATCCCGGAGCATTAATAGCTAATGACTACCTGGCATTGCACACGCAGAGCCCTACCTACCATAAATTCTTAGGGATTATTGCAAAGTAATATCCCACTCAGTATGGGGAATTGCTTTTTGTATGAGCTGGGAAAGAAGGGATACGAAAGTTTTATCTGTCGTAAAGTCAACATTTGTTCCGGCAGTACTCTCGAATGTAAAATGAATTTGACCTTGATCGTTGGTACCTATTTTGACCTGCATAAGGAGCAAAGGATCAGTACCTAAAGGATTACGGGAGACCTGCATTCCATATTTACTCGCCTCTTTTTGCACTTGCTCTTGCTGTACATGCTGCTTAGCTTTTTCAACTTCATGTTCTTGTTCGATACCACTTTTATGGAGGGTGTTTTGAAGTTGCTGCAAGGCATTCCAAAGTTTTCGCACTAATCTACGCGTAATCCAAAAACGGAATTCAGAAAAATCTTTGGTGAAAAATATCAATACGAGTCGATCTTGGACGGGATCAAAAGATAGTTTGAGCTGTTCTAAATTAGACATAAATCAAGCTTATCCCTTTTTATGCCTATGGTAAAAGGTACCCTAGGCAAGTTCAACATATTTTGTCCTTAATATTAGAACAAGCCTTTTATGAATCTGAGGGAATAAACTCAGCCTCGCAATGCTCGACTATTAGACTAAAAACCATAAGTTCTGTGGATAGTTTTTTCCGTTTAACATTAATTACTACCCATTTCTCAAAAGATGGATCCAATGCAGAAACCAGGATTTTATCGTCGATCTTCCATCTACTCACATCTGAATTTTTAGCCGCTTTCCACATAGTATTATCAGAAAGGTAAATATAGTAATCATATTCGTTTGAAGTGAACCACCCGCCTTCTTGGACCAATACTTTTTCAATTTTAGTGATGGATTGAAGTTTATTGCAGCTAGAGTCCATCACCCATGCTGGAATAGCTTTCTTGTTTCCTTCCTCATCCAGGAAGCGTATTGTAAAATCATCCAGTCCACCCAATGACGGTTTTAGGTTAGGATAAATAAACAGTTCAGTATCAACTTCAAAAGGCTTTTGGCCCGTAAAGCGGCTTTTGTGATCAATAATCCATTTTGTTCCATTGGAAAGGGTAAATTGGGTAATAGGAGTTTTTCCAGTAGTTAGTTGGATGTTAAAGACGTCAATAGCAGTGATCGTGTGGTGATAATCATCCGCATAAATGTGCGAAATAAAAAGAAAAGTGAATATTACAATTAGCATATTGAATATGAATTTCATTTACATTCTCCGTAAAAATCATATCACTATAACTAATAGTAATAAATAATTCAATATATTCCATTGCTAACTATCAACTATATCCAGTATATTTCATTGCAAAAATATAGACATGAGAAGGAATAAATGAACAAAATCCACTGCTTTATTATTATGCTCATACTACCTCTAATGACTCTTTTTGGAGGTGCCTTTACTACATACACAGAAAAGGATGTCTTACCTTTTCAACATAAAATTATAGGTTTTTTCCCTTACGACGGAGACACTGGCACGCAAGAATTCGCTGGGGATCTTGCCGCTGAATTAGAAAATGGTTCACAGTGGAAATTCCACATAAAAGATACCGAACTCGTTTCCCATTGGACAAGCGGCGATGTCATTACAATTGATTTCAGAGACACCTGGTATTGGTTTAAAAGAGAGCATAAATTTCTGATGCGCAACATCACTCGCAATGAATCCGCACGTTCAATGTTACTAAAATCGCCTTTAACAATTACCGCATGTACAAAAGAGCCTTATCATACAACCGTTACTTTAACTAATACTGGAATTAATCATTCAGATTATCGTGTCAATGTAACCCTTAGCGACAAGTCAAATTGGGAAGTTCTTACAAATGAACATATAAAGGTTGGAACGCAGGTTTTCATTGGATATCGAGGTGAAAAGAAAAAGATTTTCTTTTTTGCACACGGAGAAGGAAAGAATGCAAAAAAATCCGATGCCCGCAAAGGTAATTATAGATGGTTTTAGCGTTTACAATCTTATCCTACCCCACTGCAAAATCAGGTTACAGAAGGATTAGTCGACAGGAACGTATGGTAGGGAAGATTTTGCAAGTGGCGTTCGAAAACAAAGGACGCCAATAAGAAAGACACTAAAGTAGAGGCAAAGTACCCTAGGCCATAGTAAGGAAAACCCATAGTCAATGTCACCAATGTAAAACAAGCATTTGTGAAAAAAAACATGAAGGTGATGAACAATACTCCCTTGCGATAGTCAAAGTACGAAAGAAGTATTGAAAAGAAGATAAAGAATATCTGAAATGTCGCTCCTAAGACTCCGAAACGAAAAATCCCCAACTTCGCATAGCTCAACCCCACTAGATTAAATAGATAAGGTGCAGAAAACAATGTCGCAACGCATATGCAGATCTGCAGCAAAAAAATATTTTTCCCAATGTTAATCACAGTATCAATGATACCGTCAAAGTTAGAACGGATCTGGCGCAGGTTTTTATGCTCTTGAATTGAGCGGAAATACATAACATACTTTTCAAAAAATGCAGTCTCCAAAGAAAGTAAGAACATTGCTAGGCCGGGTATGATCGTCAAATAGGCCCCAAACATAGCAGTATCGTAATCAGGATACATGATCAAGCCATTGTTCAGTGTTTCAGCTTCCGGGGCAAACCACATAATCCACTTATCTACCCATATTGCCAAATTATAGAAAAGACCTGAGAGCGGCAACTCCCAATATTTTTTGAAATATTTAAGATACTTAAAAAGATTCTGAGACTTCTTAGGATATTCGGCGAATACTAATGCACATAAAATGGCTAGAATAAATCCAAGGCCTACATTGAAGCCCGCAAGCATTCCTGAACTAGAGAAATAACTTCCCAACGAGATAGCTGCGATCACAGCGATGATCATTCCTGCCAAAAAAGAGAAAGTCACCGATTTATAATACTTCACTGCTGAGATATAAACTGATAGAAGCCAAATTCCTGTGACGATCATAAAGTTGGCAATAGCATTTAAAGCAAGCCAGATAGATATTTTTACATAGAATAAGTAGAAAATTGCGACGATAGGGAAAGAGACGGCAAAGAGCATTATTAAACTTCCTAAAAGTAATCCAGGGGCATCTTCTAATCTTTTGAGATAGATCAAATCCGCTAAATATCTGGTGGAGGTTGCAACAATAGGCCCTGAGATAACAAGAGAAAAGGAAAAGTTATACAAAATAACAGCACGGAAATCTTCTACTGCTTTAATATAAGTCCAATCTTTGAAGATTAAAAAGAAGCTCCCTAACGCAGCGACAGTAAATAACCAAGGGCCGCATGATGCTAAAGTAGCATGAAAGTATGCCAAGGCAACCGTTGAAAGTTCCCTTTTCTTCATAAGCTTTCTAAGGACAAACCCTATCCCTGCCATATTATCTGCCTTTATTCGGTAATTGCCGGTTTAATCATTGACTCATACAACTGCTTATACTTTGTCTGCATTTCACGTTCGTCATAATATTTATGTACGCGCAGCCTTATTGTCCTGCTGCATTCGTCGTAGAATTTCTTATCCAAAAGTAGTCTTAAAATATTTTTTGATACTGAAAGTGGATTGGCAAGCTGACTCACCAGCCCGCCTACTCCTAGAGGGGGGTTCTCATTCATTTTTCCATTCAATATCTCTTCACAAGCACCCACATTTGTAGTGACAGCAGGTATTCCTACAGCACCTGCTTCCAACAGTACCAAAGGTTGCGCTTCACTTATGCTTGTAAGGACTATCAGATCTATCGTTGGTAAGATCTCCTCAATTTTGAGCTTCCCTGTGAATGTTATGATCGATTGTAGTTCCTGCGACTCCACAAGGTCCAAACACTCCTGATAATAATCAGGATCTTCATCTGTAGGCCCTATGATCAACCCTTCAAGATGGGGTACTTTGTCTTGCAATAATCCAATAGCTCGGATGAAGGTTTTAACATCTTTGATTGAAACGACGCGTCCAATGAAAGCGATGCGGTTTTTTTCATGGGGAACTCGAACTATCTGTGAAAATTTCTCAACGTCGATGCCATTGGGGATAACTGTGAGCTTGCTAGGATCTGCTCCGTCTGCTATTTGCATTATGAGGTTACCCTCATACAGGGTTATGATCTTCTCACAGGCCTCATAACATAACGTTGAATAGGCTAAAAATGTATCTATCCAATAGCTTTTTAAATCCCTGTCAAAACGTTTTTTTTCAATATTCAAATTCATCGACTTATAGTCTTCCAACCAGTCTGCGGATGTTATCTCTATCTTCCGTTCATTCATATAGATTCCATGCTCTGTCACCAGGCAGGGTTTGGACGTTTCAACAAAAGCACGGGCTGTGAAAAGTCCTGCGTATCCTGTGCACAATGTATGGTAAACATTTGCAGCAGGTATAGGGGCTAGGAGCGCACTATAAAAGCTCCCCAGAAGACACCGCCATGACCAGAAGTAATTAAGAAAACTGCTTTCGCCCATTGTCGAAAGGTACATTCTCTGGGTCATTTTCCAGGCCTCGACTGAATTAAGCAGGGTCTCATTATCCAAATACTTTTTTTTATCATTTAAAAGAGAAATAATTTTCTGAAGTCCTTTCAAAGTTGCCTTATGCTGAAGGTTAAGGATGGGTACTTCCAATTCTTCAAACAATTTTTCTTTCTCTTTACGGCTTAAACTTCCTTGCTTTTCCGGCAGTCTCTGAAGAAATACATTTTGTATGCTGATGACGTTGGATGGAACATCAAAACGCATTTTCAATTTGTCATCCGGAGGCAGGATGCACACTAAGGCAAAAGAAAGGTCTTTCTGCGCCTTGATAAGTTCATGCGCCCAATTTGACACACCCCCTGAAACGTAAGGGTATGTTCCCTCTAACACAAGACAAACATCAGCAGGGTTAGCTTGCATGAAACCCCGACCACAGTTCTAACATTTCTACCTCCTTATCCTTACCTTTTCTGCTGAAATAAGGCATTTCTTTGACAGCAAAATTACGCAAGGAAGAATACTCCTTCAGCTCATATAGAGCTTGCATCCATAAACTACAAGCGAAGAGGGTTTTGGGCTGCTTCTCATTAAAATACTTTTCCAAGCATTCCTTAGCGGTAACCGGATCATTGTTTTGCAAGTGCAGCTTAGCAAAAGATAAATAAACCGGAAAATTCAAAGGCTTGAGCTGGATATATTCCATGTAGGCCATGAGCGCAGTGAAAAGAATTTTTTTGCGTCGGTCTTCATCAAACATGCCGGATTCTAGACAGAACTCACAGTGATGGGCAAGAGATAGCAAAACATCTGTATTTTTTGGAAATTGCAAGGTTTTAGCTTCTAATTCTAAAAATTTTTCGTAATATTGACGGTCCAATCGAGTGATCGCCGTCGCGGCATGAACCCGCACACTGTTGTTCTTATCATTCAATAGCTCCTTAAGGATAGGGAAAAATGGAGGAATAAAGTAGACCAACATTTTTTCTATGGCGGCCCGCTTTTGTTTCTCAGTGCCAAAAGTCATGATGTCTTTGAATGAAACAATCCTTTGCTTTGGTGTTAAATCTTCTAATCCATGGACAATGCGCTCGTAAAGCACATAATCATGGTCTGAATCGTCGAAGATATCATCCAGCCAATCAGAGCCTTGCGATTGAGAGTAAAACCAGTAAACCGACAAAGTAAATGCGGCGATGCCAGCCCCCCAAGGACCGGCGGGGATGAATAAAGCGCTTATGAAAATGGGGAAGCGTAAATCATCCCATCTCCATCGAGGGACAAGGTAGATAACGCCTAGAGTTAGGAGAGATAACCCTATATGCCCCAAAAGCAGTACCGGGCCGGTAATAACCTGAAGCTGATACATGCGGATGCATAGGGCCTCTACAACCAGCAGACCTAATGCATAGCTCACAAAAGTAAATAGCTTTTCGTCAGGATAATATCCTATTGTGGGACTGTAGGGCATAGGTTCTCTGTTTTATAAGTAATATTTTTTTTGGATAATGTTCCGTTACTTTGGATTTTATTTAGAATATTGAAGAATAACGTATTAGCTTCTTCATTTGTCAAGTGGGGTAAAAGGACTAATAATTCGACTTTCTTGCGTTTTCCCTGAAAAACTTGTGCTGAGGATGGAAGGCAGTCTTTAAGGATAACTTTTAAAATTTCAAAATCCATTTGACTAAAGTTTTCTTTGTCAGCCTCTATCAAGGATGCCTGGGCTAAGGGGAGCTTTTCCTGTGTACAGAAATCTACAAGAAAGTGCTTCTGAATCTTATAAAAATTGAAGGTATAAAGCTCCGTATCAAAGTGATAAATAGTGTTAGCTTCTAATTTACGATATTGCCTTGCATTTGCATATGCCATTCCGACAAGGTCACAGATGATGTTAAACAACTCTAAATTGCTGAAATTCAACTCGTAATAATCTATCTCTTCAATTTTCAACATGCCAAAGATCTCGCCGCTTTCGTGGTCTATCATGGGTGCAGCTAAAATGCCCTCTCCGGCTAATATCTTCTCATCATCTTGATTGGCAATACAAACTTGACGCTGCTTCCCCGCAATCTCTTTGTAAAGTGGATCGCTGGGAGTAAAGCGGCGTTGATATTTCTCTGTCTCGCTCCATCCTACGCATAGGGTGGACTCGAACCCTGATGGACCAAAAGAATAGACGGAGAATTTTTTGGGATTCAAAATCGGTTGGACAATCTTATCTAAATTAAGCAAAATCATGCCGGGATTTAATGTGCCTAGGGATTTAAAAGTTTCATAGATAGTATTGGATGTCTTAAGCTGGCTCCCGAGCTGTGATTCAATCGATTCTTTTATTCTTCTCAAATCGTCATAGGCATCCGTAATAGCGGTCAGTTCTTTTTTGGCAGTACGATTAATCTCCACCTGTTTTTCCAGATCCACAATATCACGCATACGGAGTTCCCCTAATACAAAGGCAGATATAAACCAAAGCAAAGGGAGTAAAGCGAGCTTAAATTGGTAGTCGAAAAGTGATTCTTGCGCTTTTTGGGGGGGGATATTCCAAAGATATAGACTCAAAGTGCAAAGGATAACACATACTATACCCGCTGAAGTCCCATACTGGACCGTAATCAATAAGACTATGATCCAAAATGGATTGGGGTGGAAATCAATATAGCGCGTCCTATCCAAAAAAAAGAAGTCTATACCTAAGAGAATGCCTAAAAATAGCGTCATCTCCAATAGTGCTGAAATTGGGATTCCCAATATTTTTTTTCTCGACCACGCATCATATACTTCTACTGCCGCTGTCATAACTTTCCTTATTCAAAAGGGTATAATAAGTTAAAAAAGTATCTGTCTACTGTTCCGCCGCCTACTTCAGTACTGACTGAATGGTTATATTCAACACGCATCTGGAATGATCCCGGTACGCCCAATAAGAAGAATCCTCCATACAGCGGAGCAAGCTTCCTTCCTGCAAGCCTGTTATAGAGATACCCTCCATAAGCTTCGACAATTAAATTATCCCTGAATTTCCGACGTACATTTAAGCTTAAAGCATGGTTTTCACGGCTGACAAAAGGCAATGGAAAATAGGAAATCCCTTCTTCATTCGTTCTCTCCACATTATTCAATCCATATTCGGCATCTAGATTATAGTTTAAGATGACAGTATCATCTTCGCACACAAGCTGGCCGACAGGGGTATAATTCGCGAAACGATAGGAAAGGTTGCCCCCGGCTTGAACTGTAGATGCTGCACGCGAAAGGCCATGCAAATTGTATTTATTGTAAGCAAGTAAAGAGAAGCCCTCCCAACGAGGTAACAGCCGAGGTTTATACGATACTTCAATAGTGTCCTGCGATCCGTACTCTATCGTCGATTGAACAAACTCCCAGCAAGGCTTGTTATACATTGCTTTAAGCCCCCAAATACCATAGTAGTTAGGGGAAGTCCATTTAGCTCCCAGGCCTGCAAGACCGTCTCCCAGATAGACATATCCTCTGAATGTTTGTCCATCAGGTAAAAATTGAAGGAACCCTAAATCTAGCCTTGTTCTGTAGCCTTTAAACGATTTTGTAACCCCATTAAGATTTAAATAGGAGTCAAGGGTGAGAAAATCATTTTCAACATACAAATTGAATCTAGTATTTTCATTCATAAAACCCTCGTACCAGAGTCGGATGAACTTCTCTTTTTGTATGACGTTTGTCTCTCTATATTCACCCTCCAACGCTCCAAAGTCTTGGTAGGCAATATAAATATCCCTCCAAGCCTTTACGAAACCCTCATTGAGAGTGTTGTATTCCTGAGCTAAAGTTAAATAATCTTGAGCATTTTGCCAGCTGCCCAAAGACAGTTCTAATTCAGCCTTTGCAGCTAATAAAGGTGGGTAAGTATTGTTTTCTGCCAAAGCCACGTCCATCACTTGAATTGCTCTGCAAGGTTGCACAGTATCCCTTAGATAGCGCACCTGGGTGATGGTAAAGTTAAGTACATCATTTTCGTCCCCATCAAAAACCAAAAACTCCACGGTGGGGTCAAACAGGACACATTTTGCGGTAGCCCATAGCTCAAGGTCGATCAGCATATTGCCGAAGTCCGACCGAATGTTGATATTATTGGGAGCTTTCTGAAGAATATCATAATAAAGTGAGATAGCCATATTGTGATTTCTTAAGCGGTAATATAGCTGTGCTTGTGTGGATTGAAGATAGATCGAATGTTCTTTTTCCTTTTGACTAAGGAGCAAAGCGTGCCTGAAATAAGGATAGGAACATGCATAGTGTTTGTGAGTAAAGAATATCTCTCCTAGATAATAGAAGGACATATAGTCGCCGGCAGGATTTAAAAATAGATATTGTTCTAAATAATACTGTGAGATACTTAGGGCGCCTTTACCAAAGTATAATGCCCCTAAAGCTCTATGGGCATTAATATGTTTATGATCTATACCTATGAGCTTGTTAAATATATCGATTGCAAGATCGAGCAAATTAGCATCCTGCGCCACTTTACCTAAGTGATTTAAACGTTTAGGACGGAACTCCCAAAGGTATATTTCGCTCAGGATGGCTAGCAAACAATCCTGTTTTTTCAATGTGCTCAGCGCATCTAAATAGATGTCTAAGATAGCAGTGTATGTATAGTCTTCAGGTGTAACTAAAGCTGTTACACTTTCTGGATGCTTGATATCCAAAAGATATTTTAACCAATATGCCTTTTCTTTGCCTTTAGAGCCCCTACCCCGCATTTCCATCCAAACAATCGCATCCTGAGGTGGCTTTTCTCCCCACAGAGAGAGGAGATTCTGCACATCATCGCTTTTGTAACGTTTATGTTCTGCTAAAGCAAAAAAGATTGGAATTGCATCTTTCTTATAGCCTGCATCACTTAATGCAAAAGCCCATTCGCGCTGCTTTGCTTTAGGAACGCTCTTAAGTGCCAACCCTTTAAGAATCCAATCCCGTAATTCGCTTTTTAATGACGGATTTTTCTTGGAGGCTTTTGACAACTCATAGATCATCGCATCGATCGCCTTCAAATAGGTCTTTTGATAGTTTTGCGATTTCAAGTCGTCTTCAGTGATGAACGCAATAGCATTTGCAGGGTTCTGTATGTCTATAAGGTAATTTATCCATTGGATCTTTTCTTCAGTAGATGCCCCTTCCGTCCGTTTGAGTATCCACGCCATAGCTTCACTATTTGGATGTTGTCCAAATAAACCCAGAAGGGTTTGTACATCTTCGCTTTTATAAAGCTTTTCTTGGGCTAGCTCCAAAAACACCGGAAGAGCTTTGTCATTCATTTTGAACTCAATATAGATGTATCCTAGCTCTTCTTTTCTCTTTTCTGTGAGAGATCCTTCCTTCAGCCTATCTTCGACAAGGGAGAGCAGCCTAGATTGATACTCCGGATCTTTTTTTGCAGCTAGAAACAGAATATCAATGTAGTGATCCAAAAATTGAGGGTTTTCCTTATTCAGCACCTCAAACAAAGCTACACCGCGCGCTATATCGCCATTTAAAATATACGCTTCCGCCAGCATCTCGCGGTATTTGATTTTGGAAGATAAACTGACAATCTTCTCCGCAACCAGTACCGACAACGGCCCATTTTTATTCTTGTAGGCTGTATAAAAAAGGTCTTTTAAAAGTCTTCCCCCAATCTTATTTCCGGTATTCAAATATTTTAATACCTCTTCCGTATGATTTGTAGCAGTTGCAAGCAGCAACCAGGGCTCCAAGTAATTCTCTAGTCCATTTTCTTCCCTTACCTTCTCGATAAGCTGAAAACCCCTCTCCTGTTCTCCTAACTCAAGATACAGCTGACCTAGCTCAGTCACTTCAGGGGCAGTAAACCCTGTAAAACTTTCTATTGAAGTTAATTGTTTTTTTGCTAGGGTATGATACTTTTTGGAGAATAATATCCGCGTCAAAAGATATTTCTGATAGTTATTTAAAGCTTTATATGAGGGTACAGTTGAATCATTTTCAGGGTCTTCAGCATCTGGAATAGAGCTAATATCGATAAGTGAAGCTAGGAAGTTCGTATCGTTGAAATGTGTAGTTTTCAGATTGTGTTTCAACATTACAATAAGGTCAGGATAGCGATGATCCATAGCTTTGACAATAAGGTTTACTAGAACATCTTCTGAAAAATCTTTGAGTGGATAATTTTGCAAAATCTGCCGAAGAATATCATAGTTGTCCTTCTCGAGAGCTGAAGCTAAAAAGTCATTGGTGTATGCTTCAGGGAGAATCCCTTGATCAAAATAGTGTTTCAATAGGATATACGTCTTTTTATTATCCCCTCTATACATTGTGATGTTTATCCTTGCCGTCACAACTTGCAAACTATCCCTTGCATCAGGCTGTAGCTGATCTAAAATGAGCAGACTTTCTTGAGACATCCCCTCTTGGAGCAATGCATATGCCATTTCAATCGTATTGCTTAACGGTAATCCAAGCTGCATCTGGCTGTTTATCAAGGCCATTACTTTTTGTGGTTCTTTATTACGAGCATAAAGACTGACAGCGATATTGAGATTATCGATACTCCATTTTTTTCCTTTTTCTTTGATACTCAACTTATCGATTGTCTCGAGTGCAAGATCCATTTTTTGAGTAGAAGCATAGAGGTAAGCCAGTTGTGTATATTGGTCCGGGCTTGCTGTATACTTATCTATTAATTCCTGTGAGGCCCAAATGAGATTAGGCATATCTTGATCTGTTAAATACCCTGAAAGTAGATCTTCGAGAGCATTTTTTGATGGAAGCTCTTGATAGATATCTCTTAATAATATCTGTGCCAACACAGGCTTACCCGTCTCTTTATACAAGGAATATAGGTAAATTTTCGCATCCATATTCTGCGGATTCTCATTGACATAATCCTCTACGGACTGTAGCGCTTGCTGCGTCTCAGCGAATTTCAGAAAGGTCCACGATAAAGGAATGGCTACTGACAGGGGGGTATTTCCTCCGGTTTTTGCTTTAGTTTCCTCGTAACGTTCTAAAGCCTTCTCGTACTGCTTATTGTAATAGAACATCAAAGAAACTTGATCGTAAGTTGGAAAAAAGAATAACCCAAAGATTACTCCAAAGGCTGCTACCATCAAAATAGTAATGTAATAGAGTCTACAATCCACTATTCCTGCTGATTGTCATCGTTATAGGTTCAATCGCATCTGCATCTACAAAAAACTGAATTACGCCCCTGGCAGCAACACTTGTTATGGCTTTATCTAAGCTTGATACCTTAATGGTATATTCGCCATCTACAGGCACTTTCCAAACCATATCCCCTTTTCCAAATCCCTGTGACTGCATTTTCAATACTTTTTCATCCCTCTTCAAATCCCAAATGCGCCAATGGCTGTGGATCAGATAAGCCTCGGGCTCTACAGGCTCTTCGTAACTAACTTGTATGTCTTTTATGTAAATTTTTGGCTCTTCAATAGCCTCATCTAAATAGATGTATAAACTTCCTTGATAATGTCTTTGACCAATCACTCCGGTAGACTTTTGCAAATCAACCCCTAAAAAGGTGGCATAATCCAACCGTACTGTCTGTAATGATTTTCTATCTTTTACACTCCATCCACCGTCCTCCTCTTGAAATATTCTACCTGAATAAAATCCATCTACAATGGAGGAGAAATTGCTGGTGTGAAGCGGGATAATCTCTTGTGCGCGAATATACTTTAAATTTTCATGCAACGCTGACAAGCTTGGCTGCTTCTCAGCGCTATAGATATGGTAATAATGATTCATCGGTTTTACACGGATAGGACTTTCTGTCCGGGCAAATGTTTTAGGAAGAAGATTAAATCCGTAAAAATTCTTGGACCACATATCTGTATAGATATTTTCATTAGCATTGGAAGAGTAAACCTGTAAAAGGCCATTTCTATATAAACCTAAGGGTTTTACCCAACCATACGAATCAGCATACGCATCAAAGCGCGTGTCACCGCCATTAATATTTCTAACATGTGTACTATCAACTAACCTTATCGCTTCATCAAATGGCTGACAGTTACCTGACCATTGATAGATCATTACCTTTTTCCCGGCCGGAGCAAGTGTCTGTATTTCTTTGATTGCTCCTACAGTCTCCAATTCAACATTAAAAGGTTTCAATGCATAAGCCCTAGGTATCACATACCCGGGATCTAGAACATGAGGGAGCTTTTTAAACCCTTCTTCTTCATTGACCAAAGGAATTTCATCATAATATTTCTTTTTGGTCCTGAATAGAGAGTCTTTGATTACATCTACAACATCTCTATTCTGAAAGACTTTTGTCGTATAATTATTTAGATAAGGAACTTCATATTGCGGTAAATAATCCCTAAAAAAACTCCAATCAAAGGGGTGTGTAAAAGTATGGCAGCCTATCTCCACATGCGGCAATTCAAACATCCTTTTTGCCATGTTGCGCGCCTCGGGTGTGCCAAACCACTTCAAACTCATATCAGCTGCAATAGGAGCTATTGTAATAGGAAGATCGGGATATCCCAGCAGGATCTCTTTATAGAAAACTTCTGAGGAAAAAACTTTATCTTTCCGATACTTCTCCACTTCTGTCATGTTATTCCACCCATCACCATCAATATGACTATAGTAGATGCGTCTTCCCGCCAATGTCGTAGCATCCAATTTAGGTAAGGCAGCTGTAATAAAACCTTTCTCAAAAAACTTAAAGGGATTTACATACCATTTACGGATTGTGTCTCCCTGCTCTACTAAATTTTGTTTGAAGGCTAAATAATTGCTAGCTGCATACGCACCATTCGGGGAAGTGACAACAAGCTCGGACGTACTTTGATGAGAATCATTTTTCTTTATTGTCAGATGAGTTTGGGCATCACCCGAGCCTATCATCTTCATTACAGAATAAGGTGGACGTAATGTGTCAAAATTACGCTCAAAATTGAACCAGACCGGATCGCTATAGCTTATTGATGTATCATAGGTGTCAGTAAAGGAAATATCTTTATCTTCCAGGCCTAATTTTTCCCAAAATACATTCGTTAACCTTTTGGATGTGATACTCCCCTTTCTATCAAATCCCGGATTCCCCATGACAACATATTTCAATCCAGCATCGATCACCTTCACCGACCAATTAATAAATGCTTCAGGATCGCTGGTGGTGGCTGAATAAGGAAACCAAGTTAATATCCCTATAACATCACTTCTTTCAGCGATGTCCGGGAGACCTTTATGGATATCAACATACTCTACCCTCAAACCTAGATGGTTTAGGGGCATTTCGGCCATCTGATGAATATTTAAGAAAATCAGCCTGTCTTGAAATTGGCTATCATATAAAGCAAGGACTGTTCTTGGGATTTCTTTTGAAGTAATAAAGTGTGGGAAAGAGATGAGGCAGGCTAGAAAATAACTAAGGTTCCGTAATAACGGTGTCCAGCGACAAAGTCGAAACATAAGGTGTAAATCCATTATCACGCTGTAATTTATAAATATTTTTATACATCTCTTTATCCTTTGGGTTCCAGTAATCTAATGTAAATACTTGCAAATTCTTAAAATCTTTTTTAGCTTTCTGCAAAATCTCTACCTGAAGTTGGTAATCCTCGGTCGAAACGAATTCATATTCTTTAGTTTTAAAGTTATAGGTTGTGTAAACAGACTCTCCTAATTCCATATTGATGATATCTCCTATGACCGGTAATAGGTAATAAGCTCTGTTCACCATAATTTTAATGCCCGGATAATGATAACGGATGGTTTTAATAAGATTACCCGCTGCCTCTTTCATACCTTTGAATTTTTCAGGGTCTGTTTGCTCAAGAAATTCCGCATTATCCAAAGTGTCTATAAAAATGCCATCAAAACCTGCAAAAAGTGTTTGAGGGATCAATTCCTCAATTACAAGCTTGACCCACGCCTTATGGCGGAGATCTACAAAATAACTTCCTTTCCAGTGAGGGTTCTCCTGCAGGAGAAATTGCTTGATCAGAGGATCTTTAAAAATATGCTGGCGTTCTTCAATTTCTCCTAAATTGATGTATCCCAAAATAGTCATATTATTTTCACGAAAGCCTTCCAATGGAATGTGATGTTGGGTATCCATCACAACCAGCTGAAAAGGAAAAAATTCTTTCACCGGTAAGCGGTCGCCATAATATACAACCCACTTTCGGATAGGTTTTTCTTGGGATAATAAGGGGGCGGAAAAAACGAGAAGAATCGTAAATATATATTTTAACAAGCAGTTCACTAGGGTTTTGAGTTCAAGTTGAATATTTCTAAAACCTTATTTCTCAACTGTTTGATCTCTATCGGCTTACTGATATAACCGTCCATACCGCTCTCAATACATTTTTCCCTATCACCCGCTTGTGCATTAGCCGTTAGTGCTAATATCAACGTACGTTTTGACAGGTTTTTCTCTTGTTCTCTTATGTATTTGGTTACTTCATAACCATTTTTGACCGGCATTTGGATATCCATAAAAATTATGTCGTAGGTGTTCTCCTGCCATAACTGAATGGCTTCCCCCCCATCATCGGCGGTGTCGACACTAAAACCCAGTAACTGCAGCATTTCTTCCATCATTTCCTGGTTTACCAAAAAATCATCTGCAATCAGGGCTTTTTTGCCTTGAAATTCGTTATTTACAAATATCATTTGTACCTCAAGCTAACTTTTGAACAATAGGATAGATACAGGTCAATAATGACCCCTTTTCTGTATTTTTAAAGGTAATTTTCCCTTTCAATAGTTCTAAGATCTTATACGCTATTGCTAATTCAAATCCTGTACAATCATTTGATCTAACATTGGGTATATCTGTAGGTGAAATCTTTTCGAAGATTAAACCCAGCTTCTCATCCGGTATTATCGCTTCAGCAGTCAGTACTTCTAAAATCAATGATTCCTCTACTCTCACACGAAATCTTATTTCTTTGTGCTGATCCATCAAAATGAAAAATTTCAATATTTTAATGACTACAGTATGAATTTTTGATTCATCCAGATGGGCTGAAAAGTTTGACGGTATAGCCTGTTCCCATATCAAATTCTTACCTTTGGAATTTGCATAAGCATCCATGCTTTCGTGGATCGTGCTAAATAGGTTGCCCACATCAATCAACTGCAAATTCATTTGGGTTTGATCGTTGGATAACGTGTCGAATAATAATGTATCATCAATCAAAGCAAGTAGGTTCTCACCTGACCTATGAATTTTTTCTACCTGCTTTTGCTGGTTTTCGTTAAGCTCTGTAAACTCCAGTAATGAAGAATAGCCTAGAATTCCGTTTAAATAGGTATGGATCTCGTGCGAAGCGCTTAAAAGCACTTTCTTATACATAGGCTGCTCTAAAATCAACATTAATTAATATTTACTTAAAATTGTAACTAGTTTACAATTAATTTTTAAATATTTTAAGTAAATAATGAGTTATAATTCAGTTAATAACAACTACTCTTCTTGGATTTGCTATTTTCAATTAAGGCGGTTTGAAAGTAATGCTTCATCCGCCCTTAATGCAGGTAATACTTATCTTGCCAAAATTTGGGAAGATAAACTTGCTGATTACAAAACAAAAATTTCTGGTTACACTGCAACTCAATTGCTAAAAATTCAAGTCACCCGAATTATCAAAGCTTTCGGCATTCTGAATTTAATACGCACTATCGCAGTAAAATGCATCCATCCTGCCAGTTTTTTTCATAGAAATAGCGTGGATTCTCTGTACGGAAACATCAAACCAGAATCCGACATGCCCATTCACGCTAATTGGCAAGAGAGACTATTTGCATCCAAATTCTTAAAATCATTTAAGAAACACCGCGATATAGATCCTGACCCCCTTATTGCTTTTTTTGATGGTCATCTTCATTTTCAATCTTCTCTAGGTGTTTATTTTCAATTACAACACCTCCTCAACAATAGAATAAAATTTCTTAAATCAATTGCTCAAATACCTAAAGGAAGCCTTCAAGATACTCATAAAGCCCTAGTGGACCAAAGCGACTATTCAGATTATCTTGATGAATTAAATTATGGCCTTAAATACTTATCAGAGCTGATTTTCAATGCTAGACAAAGTGGCATCGCTACCATAGAAGACTTCAGACAGGAATTCAAGAATACACATCCTATGGAAAGCACTAGAAATAAAAACCCCTATGATTCTTATTCATTCAGAAATAATTTTATTCGCAAACTTACTGAGACGGGACGTGCTCAAAGGATAAATTTCCATACCCCTCTTTTAGACCCTCTAGATGGTATCGTCATTTACCCACAAGGTTTACCCCCCGAAAATAATAGGAAAACTATCCTTTTCTGTTCTGGAAATGCTTCCTGCTATGAAAATGAATTCATTTTGGCAGAGCGTCTTGCTGATAGATTCCAAGTGAATGTTGTCCTATATAATGGACCGGAAATTATGTTGAGCCAGGGCACTGAAATAAACTTTTCTGATGCTGTAGAGGCTTTTAAATGCGTCATAACCCATATCAAAAAGAATTGGGTGGAAAATGATCCGGATAAAATCGGTGTTATAGGTTTTTCCTTCGGTGGAGCAGTCTCAGCAATAGGATTAGCTGAACTTGCAAAAGACAATGAACTCAATACGACCTCAACCAAAGGCATCGGACGGTATATAAACATCCATTCATTTTCTGCTCTTTCCAACATTGATATAAAACCCTTGAGAGGATTTTCATGGATAAGTTCTCTAATTAAAAAAATTATCGCCCTCATTCGAATGGACGACTTGAACGCTGCAGAAGCTTTATCCAAAGAAAGAGTCGCAAAAAGCACATGGGTCACTCATACCCCCTGGGATCATATTATACGAAAAGATTTTAGACTGGATAAAACATTGAAACAGACACTTTCAACCGATGAGCAAAAATCTCTAAATATCTCTTTTTTCGAATCCCATCCCAAAGTGGATAAATTTTGGAGGAACACATTTGGTGCCGATCCAGAGTTATCTTATTATGAGAAGCGTATACGTTGTGATTTACAACGTCATGTAAACACTTCTTTCCTTTTCAAAATCAATCCCCTTACTCAAGACTTACTCCACTGGGTAAATGATATTCCTACAGAATAAAATCTACGGGCATCGCTAATCACCCTAGTTTATTAAGTAATCCATCTTCTGGTATATTATCGCTCTTTTAGGGGAGGAAGTATGAGCACTTTCAGAATCCAAAAATCTAAGTTAAAGGGTGAACTGACTATTCCCCCTTCCAAATCCCATACTGTACGCGCTATTTTATTCGCTGCCTTTGCGGATGGCTGTAGCACCATCTATAACTACTTAGCTTCTCCCGATACAGAAGCGATGGTGAATGCCTGCCGCCTTTTCGGAGCTACCCTGCACATTTTTCCTGACCGTATTGAGGTTGTGGGAACCAATGGGAAAATTAAACATGCTGAAGATGTCATCCACGCCGGCAATTCCGGACTCACCTTCCGCTTTGCCACGGCACTGGGCGCCTTAGCCTCCTCTCCGGTTGTGGTCACAGGGGACTATTCCATCCGTCATTATCGCCCTATCCTTCCCCTATTAGAAGGACTATCCCAATTAGGTGTTAAGACAGCGTCCATGCGTGGTGACAACCACGCTCCTGTAATTGTCCAGGGACCTATCCGTCCAGGCGCTGCAAACATTGAAAGTGAAGACGCTCAGTATGCCTCCTCCCTTATTATCGCTTCTGCATTTGCAGAGGGGCCTATCGAAATTTTTGTCAGCAAAGCGGGAGAAAAGCCTTGGATCGATGTCACCCTGTCCTGGCTGGACAGGCTGGGTATTCCCTATGAAAGGAAGGGCTATGACTATTATAGGCTGGAAGGAAAAGCGCGTTATAAAGGGTTTGAGTACACAGTACCAGGCGATTTCAGTACAGCAGCTTTCCCTATCGCAGCCGCCCTAATCACGCAGTCAGAACTTCGCCTGAATAACTTGGACATGTCGGATTCTCAAGGAGACAAAGAACTGATACATCAGTTCTGCAAAATGGGGGCTGCCATTGAAATCGATACTACGAACCATACCATTTGGGTAAGAAAAGGACCCACACTCAAAGGAATGGAAATTGACATCAACGATTTTGTCGACGCAGTAACCATCCTTGCTGTAGTGGGTTGCTTTGCCGAGGGTGAGACACTTATCCATAACGCTGCTGTTGTTAAACATAAAGAATGCAACCGACTAGCGTGTATATCTTCCGAATTAAAGAAAATGGGAGCAGATATCACTCCTACCGACGATGGCCTTCTAATAAGAAAGTCCGCCTTGAAGGGCAGCCACCTCCACTCTTATCACGATCACCGTATGGCATTATCGCTAGCAGTGGCAGCTATGACAGCTGAAGAGCCTTCTACAATCACACCTATTGATTGCGTCGCTAAAACCTTCCCCACTTTTGTGCAGGATTTCACTACTCTAGGTGCAAAAATCGAGATCGTGTCATGAACATTATCCTTTGCGGACTGCATCAAAGCGGTAAAACTACGGTTGGTAATGCCTTAGCAAAGGAACTCGGCTATCATTTCATCGATACAGACCATCTTATCGAGGAAGAGTATGCCCGAACAAAAGGGCATAAATCTAACTGCCGTACTATCAGCCTGAAAGAAGGGGAAGATTTCTTCAGGCAACTAGAGTCCCGCTGTATTTTGCAGCTTAATACGGTGAATCAAAGTGTGATTGCGCTGGGAGGAGGAAGCTTGATTTCCCCCGACAATCAAAAGATAATAAGCTCTTTAGGAACTGTTTATTATCTAAAAACTCCTCCTGATATTCTTTGGGAAAGAATTCAAGTAAATGGTCTTCCTTCCTTCTTAGATCCTGAGCAGCCTAAAATCTCTTTCCTTGCAATGATCGAAAAGCGTATACCCATTTACGAACAGTCTGCCCACTTTGTAATAGAGAATAACCTGCCCACAGTCGGGGACGTTGTAGCTGAAATCATAAGGACACTCCACAATGGCTAGCAATTCTTTCGGTACAGTTTTCAAAATTACTACCTGGGGCGAATCCCACGGCAAAGCTATTGGCGTCGTTATCGACGGATGCCCTGCCGGTCTTGAAATTTGCGAGGATGATATCAATGAAGCCCTTGCCCTACGTGCACCGGGTAAATCTTCCTACACTTCTCCCAGAAAAGAGAGCGATAAAGCAGAAATCCTTTCAGGTACCTTCGAAGGAAAAACAACCGGCACCCCGCTATCCATCATTATTCCTAATCACGATGCAGACCCCAGTAAATACGAACCTATCAAAGACATGCTGCGGCCAGGTCACGCTAATTTCACCTATCTTGAAAAATACGGAATTTTCGACCACCTGGGCGGTGGAAGGGCCTCCGCCCGAGAAACAGCTTGCCGCGTTGCTGCAGGCGCTGTAGCAAAAAAGCTCCTCCAACACTACAACATCCACATTGCTGCTTACGTTAAACAAATCGGCGAAATAGAGACAGCAACCTATCAAGGATGCACTCAAGCCCTCATTAAAGCTACCTACCAAAGCCCCATTTACTGTTATGACAGTCAAGCAGTCGAAGCAATGACTGCAGCTCTTGAAAAGGCCAAAGAAGAGGGAGATTCCCTGGGAGGTATTGTAGAATTTATAGTACATCCACTCCCTGCAGGTTTAGGAGACCCCATCTATCAGAAGCTTGAAGCCAACCTTGCCCATGCTTTGATGTCCCTACCAGCTTCTAAGGGGTTTGAAATAGGCTCCGGATTTAGCGCTGCCGCCATGAACGGATCGGATCATAACGACCACTATGCAATAGAAAATGATAAGGTGATCACAACATCAAATCATGCAGGCGGAACTCTGGGTGGGATCTCTACAGGCATGCCCCTCATTGGAAAAGTCGCTTTTAAGCCCACCTCCAGCATAAAAATACCACAGCCCACTCTGACAAAATCTAATGAAAATGCCTCCTTTCAGCTTCCGCCCGGTTCACGCCATGATCCTTGCGTTGCCATCCGCGCAGTACCTATAGTAGAAGCTATGGTCGCTATTGTCCTTGCGGATGCTATCCTATTAAACAGGTGTTCACGTTTATGATGCAGAACCTCCAACTCTCCTTAGCAGTTAACTCTCCCACCTATGAGATCAATATTTGCTGCGGCTTACTGTTTGACCATAAGGCCCTGCTTCATACTTTAAAGCCTTTGGCCCATCGTTTCGCACTGATCACACACCCGACCATAGCATCCTTATATGGAAATGAATTGACTAAACTCCTCAATGCTCAGGGAATGGATACTGTCCAGTTGACTTTCCCCAGTGGGGAAGAAAACAAAAACCGCGAAACGAAAGAGAAAATTGAAAACCAACTTTTTGAACAGGGCTTCGGCGCCGATTCTTGCATCATCGCCCTAGGTGGTGGAGTCGTTACCGACCTTTCCGGCTTTATTGCTGCTACCTACTGCCGTGGCATTCCCCACGTCCTAATTCCAACCTCACTATTAGCGATGGTCGACGCAAGCATAGGCGGTAAAACAGGCGTCAACGTACCCTACGGAAAAAACATGTTAGGGTGCATATACCAACCGCGTAAAATCCTAATTGACCCTACAGTACTCTCCAGCTTACCTCAATCGGAAGTACGCAACGGCGTCGCAGAAATGATCAAACACGCCTTGATTGCTGACAAAGGCTATTTCGATTTTTTGAAACAAAATCCTCGCCAGCTCCTAACAATAGATTTCAATGCAACTCAAACAGCAATATACGGAAGTTGTAAGATAAAAAAAGAGATTGTAGAAAAAGACCCGCATTCCAAAGGAATAAGGAATCTGCTCAATTTAGGACATACTGTAGGCCACGCCATCGAATCCGTCACCCATTATTCCATCCCGCACGGAGAGGCGGTAGCCATTGGTATCATGACAGAATGCTATTTGGCTCATCTGATGGGAATCTTGTCCATGGATACTGTCGAAAAAATCCACCAAATATTCTTGGACTATGCATTGCCTTTCAAGCTACCTTCACACATATCTTTTGATGCATTATTCAAAGCCATGACCTTGGATAAAAAGGCCATTAAAAATACACCCCGTTTTGCATTGATCGAAGAAATCGGCAAGCCCTACTCTTCACAAGGTGACTTCTGCATTACTGTCGACCTGCTTCACATCAATAAAGCCTTACATTGGATGATCCATGATTTGTGTAGCCATCAAAGGGCCCACGTTTAGCGACGCACGCCATCAAATATCCCTAGCACTGCAGTATGCTGACATTATTGAACTGCGTCTTGATCTTTTTAACACTCTGGATCTGCAAGCTTTGGAAGCTCTAAGAAATGAACACTCCATTCCTATGATATTTACCCTAAGAAACTTAGATCAAGGCGGTCACTACCTACACTCCGAAACAAACCGACTACAAGATATCGAGCGCATAGCACAACTCAAGCCGGAATACTTGGATATCGAATATAATGTTTCCCCCTCCTTTATTGAAAAAATTGCTACGCAATACCCGGACACCAAACTCATCCTCTCGTACCACAACACAAAATCAACACCCGACAATCTTGATGCGATTTGGGAAATAATGCGCAGTATCCGTGCACATTGGTACAAAATTGCTGTCATGGCTAATAGTCCCCTTGATGCCTTAAGATTAGCTATCTGGTCTAAAGAGCACTCTAACATCATCGCAATTAGTATGGGCAGCCATGGCCAATTCACCCGTATCATAGCTCCCTTTTTAAACGCACCCCTTACATATGCGTGCGTTGAAGAAAGCAAAGATTCCGCCACTGCACCCGGCCAGCTCTGCGGCCCTCTGCTCATAGAACGCTATAACTACCGCAAATTAAACAGCCAATCACAGATATACTGCTTAATAGGTAATCCTGTAGATAAAAGCCTAAGTGACCTAACACACAATCACTTGTTCAAACAACTCGATATCAACGCCGTTTACGTTAAAATCGCTTTAACTCCTGAAGAACTACCAAAGTTTTTACACCTTGCAAAACAACTTCCTATACAAGGCCTAAGTGTCACAATGCCCCTTAAGGAACACATTGTCCCTTTATTAGATGAAGTAGATCATGAAGCTTCTGCTATCGGTGCCGTAAATACGCTTGTTCTTGAGAATGGAAAATATAAGGGATATAATACTGACTGCAGGGGAGCACTCAATGCTATTGAAAGCCAGATTCCTGTTAGGAATAAAAAGCTTGTCGTCATCGGAGCCGGAGGAGCAGCCAAATCCATTGTTTATGAAGCCTTACAACGTGGCGCTCATGTCACTGTGGCCAATCGCACTGTCGAAAAAGCAGAGAAAATATCAAAAAAATTCCATTGCAATTATTGCTCCCTAGAAAACTTAAGCTCTGTCGCACTCACAGGATACGACATTATCATTAATACCACTCCGGAATCCCTACCCATAAAAGAAAAAGACCTACTCTATAAAACCGTAGCTATGGATATTAAAACACGCCCCCAATACACCGATTTTCTAAATCTTGCTCATAGCAAACAATGCAAACTAGTCTTCGGCTATCAAATGTTCATCGAACAAGCTCTAGGGCAATATAAGCTGTGGTTTGGAAATATTCTTAATATAGAAGAATGCCGAAGAATTTTGCTGAAAAAGACGCAAAAGATCCTAGCATAGGCTAAATCCAGCGTTACAAATGAATTAAGTTTGTTTTGCAACGAAAATACTTGATAGACCATTCATGAATTCCTTATAACAAATATAATTATTCAATAAACTTCTTTTATATTTTTTATTGCTTTGGTAACTCACATGCGAAAAATCCTTAAATTTGGTGGCTCTTCTGTTGGCTCTATCGATAGAATCAAACGTGTCATTGATATTGTCAAAGCAGCTCAACTTGAATGTTCATTTGTAGCAATTGTCGTTTCAGCTTTTGGGGGAGTTACCGACCATCTTGTCTCTGCCAGTAAACAGGCTGCAAGCGGTAAGGAAGAATATAAAAACTCATTGCTTGAGTTAGTAGAGCGCCATCTGACGGCAGCCCACGCCCTTATAGCACCCGCTTATTTAACGGAGGCGCTTAAAGTCTTGGAAACGAAATTCCATGAACTAAGTAATGTTCTGGAAGGCATATACCTGATCCATGAACTCTCTCCCAAAACAATGGATCTTATCATGAGTTTTGGGGAACGCCTATGCGCTTTCATCATCTACAATGCCGCCCTCCCGGATATCCCTCAAGCACAATACCTAGATGCACGGGATCTCATTAAAACGGACCGCTCGTTCAATGCGGGCCAAGTAGACTTCGAAAAAACAAACCATAATATCAGACAATACTTCGAAGCATCAAACTCCCTCAACATTATCACGGGCTTCATCGCATCCTCCAAGGAAAACGAAACAACAACGCTTGGACGTGGGGGGTCTGATTATACTGCTGCCATTTTTGGCGCCGCATTGGGTGTAAATGTCATAGAAATATGGACGGATGTGGATGGAGTAATGACCGCTGATCCAAGGAAAGAGCCTTTTGCCTTTACTATCCCGGAAATGAGCTATAAAGAAGCCATGGAAATGTCCTATTTCGGCGCTAAAGTTATCCACCCCCCGACCATTGTGCCTGCATTAGAGAAGAACATTCCATTGCTCATAAAAAACAGCCTCACCCCTACCTCTTCCGGCACATTCATCAGCAGCACAGCATCGAAAAATAACGCGGCCATCTGCGGGATCTCCTCAATCGATAATGTCGTTCTCCTTTCTGTTCAAGGCGGGGGAATGGTCGGCGTTTGCGGTATTGCAAAACGCCTTTTTGGCGCCCTTGCCGAAAAGAACATCAACATTATCCTCATCTCACAAGGTTCATCTGAACATTCTATTTGCTTCGCTGTTTCGGCAGCCTATGGCGATTCAGCTAAAGAAGCTATTGAGAAAGAATTCTCGCTCGAAATGCGGGCCCATATGATCGAAGATGTCATCATGGAGAAAAACCTTTCCGTCATCGCCATCGTAGGCGAAAACATGCGAATGTCTACCGGTACAGCAGGGAAACTGTTCAGCGCTCTAGGAAAAAACGGCATCAACATCATTGCCATTGCACAGGGATCCTCCGAACTGAACATCACAGTCGTAGTAAAAAAGGAAGATGAAGTCAAAGCCATCCGAGCTATTCATGAAGGTTTTTTCTTATCTAAAAAAGCTACGGTCAATGTCTTCCTTATCGGGACAGGACTTATCGGAAAAGCTCTCTTGGAAAATATTCACAATCATTCCAGAATCGATTACGAAGAGCGCAATCTCGATATCCACCTTATCGGCATAGCCAATAGCTCCCATATGGTCTTTAATACCCAAGGCATCCCCTTAGATAACTGGAATGATCTTCTCGACCACTCTACGGAGAAAATGCACATTAAGCATTTCATCGAGAAAATGCAGCACCAAAATACCGTCAATGCTGTCTTTGTGGACTGTACATCCAGTCAAGATATTACCGATCATTATGAGGATATATTGGATACCAATATATCCATCGTCACACCCAATAAAAAAGCCAATTCAGGATCTTACGAAAACTATAAGAAGTTAAATAAACTCTCTTCAAAAAAAGGTGTCGACTTCTCCTACGGCTCCAATGTGGGCGCCGGCCTACCGATTATCAGCACCATCGATGAACTAGTGCGGAGCGGAGATAAAGTCACTAAAATAGAAGCTATCCTATCCGGTACTTTAAGCTTTCTATTTAATACCTTCACTACAGAAACACATTTTTCAGAAACTCTTAAGAACGCCCAAGAGCAGGGATTCACAGAACCTGATCCGAGAGATGACCTTAACGGCATGGATGTCGCCCGTAAGCTGCTTATCCTAGCCAGAGAATGCGGCTACCCTCTTGAAATAAGTGATATCCTTATCGAAAAAATCGTTCCGGAAGAATATTTACAAGCTCCTTCCGTCGCAGAATTCTATTCGAAACTCAAAAGCTACGACCACAAAATGTCAGAGAAATTGCTCCAAGCAAAACAAGCAGGCAAAGTACTGCGCTATGTGGCCAAATTCGAAAATGGAAAAGGCAAAGTCTCCCTCGAAGAGTTAGGAGTCGACCACCCGTTTTACCACCTATCTAAAAATGACAATATCATTGCCATCACTTCCAATTTTTATAAAGATACCCCCCTTGTTATAAAAGGGCAGGGTGCAGGAGCCACAGTAACCGCGGGCAAAATTTTCGGTGATATTGTACGTATAGGTTTAGAACAAATATAGGATCTACCCGTTATGAAAAAAATCCCCGTAGGCATTCTCGGCGCAACAGGAATGGTTGGACAAAAGTTTGTCGAAATGCTTTCGTCACATCCCTGGTTTGAAATCTCCTCCCTCGCCGCTTCCGACCGTTCTGCGACAAAGCTCTACAAAAACGCTATGAAATGGTCTATGACAACGCCCCTCCAAAAAAATATCGGAGAGATGGAGGTCCTTCCCTGCGAACCTAACCTTCCTTGTAAAATCGTTTTTTCGGGCCTTGACTCTAGCGTCGCGGGTGAAATCGAAGAGTCTTTCGCAAAAGCAGGCTACACCGTCATCTCGAATTCACGCAACCACAGAATGGATCCTGCTGTCCCCCTGATCATCCCCGAGATTAACGCAGACCATTTACAGCTTATCTTTCAACAAGACTTCGGTAAAGGCGCCATTGTCACCAATCCAAATTGTTCCGTCATTGGCTTAGCAATGGCTCTTAAACCTTTGATAGACCATTGGGGCATCGAAGCGGCACATGTTGTAACCCTCCAAGCTCTTTCTGGCGCAGGATATCCCGGTGTTCCTAGCATAGACATACTAGACAACGTCATTCCTTTTATCGGGGGGGAAGAAGACAAAGTTGAAACAGAACCCCTAAAAATTCTGGGGACATTCCATAAAAACAAGATTGTACCCTACCCCATCAAACTTAGTGCTCAATGCACACGTGTTTCTGTCTCCGACGGACATTTGGCTTGCGTTTCAGTCAAACTAAAGAAAAAAGCGCACTTTAATGATATCCTTAAAGCTTGGGACTCTTTCAAAAGCGAACCGCAAATATTGAAGCTTCCCACGGCCCCCCCACAACCTGTTGTTTACTTGGAGGACGAAAGACATCCCCAACCCAAACTACACCGTAACACCTTCAACGGAATGGCGGTCTCTGTCGGCCGCTTGCGTGAATGCCCGCTGTATGATTGGAAGTTTGTCGTCCTTTCCCACAATACCATCAGAGGAGCTGCAGGATGCGCCATCCTCATCGCCGAATTAATGTATAAACAAGGCTATTTTGATGGTAAATAAGATCAAGGTCTTTGCTCCAGCCACGGTAGCCAATGTAGCCTGCGGGTTTGACATCTTCGGATTTGCTCTGGATTTTCCCGGTGATATTGTCACAGCCACATTGACTTCAAAACCTGGTGTGACCATTTCATCGATCTCGGGAGACGGTTCCACCCTCTCTCATGACCCTCAAAAAAATACCGCAGGTGTAGGTGTGATCAAGCTCTTAGCCTCTCTGCAGTCATCCCAAGGTATAGACTTGGCACTCCAAAAAAAAATGCCTTTAGGCAGTGGCCTAGGCTCCAGTGCAGCCAGCGCTGCAGCAAGCCTTTTTGCTGCAAATACTCTTTTAGGATCACCCTTAAAACTGCATGAATTGGTCCCCTTTGCAATGGAGGCTGAAAAAGCAGCCTGTGGCGCAGCCCACGCAGACAACGTAGCCCCTTCCCTTTTAGGGGGCTTTGTCCTCATACGCAGCTATAACCCCCTCGACTTAATACAGATCCCCATTAATACTCCCCTCTTTTGCTGTGTTCTCCACCCTAAAATTGAAATACATACTGAAACTGCCAGAGGAATTTTAAAAAAAGAAGTTTCTTTAGCTCAACTTGTCGAACAATCGGGCAATGCTGCCGGACTTATCACCGGACTGATCCTCGGCGACCCCCGCCTCATCAGCCGGAGCCTGCAAGATGTTGTCGTCGAACCAGTCCGGGCCTCACTCATTCCCGGTTTTCATACCATCAAATCCGCCGCTCTTTCTGCCGGCGCTTTAGGATGCAGCATCTCCGGTTCAGGCCCTTCTATTTTTGCTTTAGCATCTGACAAAAGGGATTTAGAAGTTATCGGGAACGCCATGCAAAAGGCTTGCCACGCAGAGGGTATTGAAAACGAACTATTCCTTTCTTCTATCAATATGCAAGGCCCAAAGATTCTATGAGGCAATATGTTACATTTTTATAGCACACAAGGACAATGTCCGCCCGCTACGCTTGAAGAAGCTGTAATGAATGGCTTAGCTCCCGACGGCGGTCTATACATGCCGGAGCGAATTCCACGCCTTCCTGACAGTTTCATAAAACAACTCCCCGCACTTTCTTTTCATGAACTATCCTATGAAATTGCAAAAACACTTTTAGGCGAATCACTGACTGAAAACACGCTTTTAGAGATCATCAAAAAATCTTCACATTTTGATGCCCCCCTAAAGAAAATATCTCCGGGAATTCATTCCCTAGAGCTTTTTCATGGCCCCACCCTTTCGTTCAAAGATTTTGGAGCTCAATTCATGGCCCAGCTGATGGGTTATTTCATGCAAAAGAAGGATAATCCCCTCCATATCCTTGTTGCAACCTCCGGCGATACGGGCAGTGCTATCGCGCAAGCTTTTTTGGATGTCCCTTCCATAAAAGTATGGATCCTCTATCCTCAAGGAAAAGTGAGCTGGACGCAAGAGCTTCAGCTTACAACAATGGGAAAAAACATCACAGCCCTAGAGGTCCAAGGAACTTTTGACGACTGCCAACGCCTAGTCAAAACTGCCTTTTCAGACCAGGATCTCCGCTCTAAACGTTCTCTGACCTCAGCAAACTCCATTAACATCGCGCGTCTCATCCCTCAAAGCTTTTACTATTTCCGAGGGTTTGCTCAGCTAGAAGACCCTTACCTGCCTACTGTATTTTCAGTTCCATCCGGAAACTTCGGCAACCTAGCCGCAGGCATTATTGCGCAACGCATGGGACTGCCTATCCACCATTTCATCGCCGCCACGAATATCAACGATAGCGTTCCCTCCTATCTGAAAAGTGGAATTTTCACCCCTAAACCCTCTAAGCATACCATTTCCAATGCAATGGATGTAGGCAATCCCAGCAATTTCGCACGTTTATTAGACCTCTATGGAAACGATTGGACTAAGATACGCCATGCCCTTTTTGGGGTAAGCTATACTGACATAGAAACTGAGAATGCCATCCACCAAGTATTCACACATAATCACTATATCTTAGATCCCCACGGAGCTGTAGCGTACTTAGGACTTCAATCTTATTTAAAATCCAAAGCTGAAAACATAAATGGAATATTTTTAGAGACAGCCCACCCGGCCAAATTCGCTGCGGATGTGGAGAAATGCATCCATCAAAAGATAGACATCCCCCCAAACCTCCAGGAAACTCTGCTAAAGACAAAATATGCAACTCTGATTGGAACTGACTACAGCGAACTAAAAAGTTTATTGGAAGGCTGTGAATGACGTACGCAGGACAAGGAAGCTAAGCTTTCTTGTCCTGCAAGAGCTTAACTATTCATCTAAAGATCTATCCATTGGTAAATGATAGTCTGTTGATTTATGTTGTTTTTTCTCTTTCTTTTTTGCTCTCTTTTCTTTGATGGATAAAGAAGGTTTTTTTTCTTCTTTCCGATGGTGCTTTTCCTTAGACATATTTTCTCCTTTAACGCCTGACGGCATTAATAATATGTTATACAAGCTCCACTCCTCATTTTATCGGATAAGCCGAATTATTACAAATTCCCTCAAGAAAAAATTGTTATTTTTCTTCATCTCCTCTAAAATTTTCCTTATTTACCTAGGCTAAAGCATGAAAAATCTATTCACTATCGCGCTATTTTTGCTTTATTTGACAACAGCGCATGCCATAGAATTTTCGAAACTGCAGCAAACCCTGAACACCCACTCCCCTTATCTAAGCTATCCTATTAATATTAAGGCTTTTAAAGGTAAGACCTCCCATGAAAATATTCTAGTCTGCTGCCACGGCTACGCCAGCAATTATTCCCTAGGCAAAATCATTCACGATAGCAATGTCTCAAATAACCACATCGTCTCCTTCAATTTTCCCGATTACGACATTCATGAAAGAGGATTCAACTACTCCACCGTCTGCTACGGCACCCCCTATGAAATTCTCCCAGCGCTTGTGCTTCTAAAAACTATTGTGGTGGATGCCGGTGCTGAAAATGTCTCTCTATATGGCTTTTCTTCCGGCGGCGGCGCAGTAGTCAATATTATTGCAGCACTCAACACCCCAAAATTCGACACTCTACTCCAAAAGTGGGGCATCGACTGCAGTGATAAAACGAAAATCCTTGCAGCTCTGCAAAGAGGTATTATTCTTCTCGACGCCCCTCTGAAATCAAGAGAGGAGATAAGCGAGGTTAATGGTTTCTCTGATAAGGAATTTGACTTTGTAACAGAACGTTATAAAGCTAACGAAATGCGCCCCATAGACTCTCTTGCCTCTTTTGAAGGTGCGCCCTTGAATGTTGTTCTCTTCTTCCAAAACCCAGATCCTAGCTTAACTAATCGAGATGACGAACTCTTTGCTCAAAGACTGCGCTTTTATAACGCTAAAGGGATCAATAAGGTTATTATTGCCGATGAAGGCGGACACTGTGGTTTTCATACTTCCCTATGGAAGGCCTACCAACAGCTAGCATCCTCTAAAAAATAATCTACATATTTTGATCGAAGAATATTTTAGCATCCCTCCACACTGCATCGGCTGATGTTCCGTTGTAACACAGCCCCTGCTCCGGCAAATTCACTTGTGGGTTCATAAAAGCATGCATCGTCCCTCCATAAAGGTGCGCTGTCCACTCCACTTCTAACTTATTCATTTCTATTGAAAACTCTCGGAGCTTTTCTATAGGTTCTATTTTATCATTCATCCCATGCAAGATGAGTGTTTTTGGCGGGTGTAGAAGGCTGGTTTTCCATCCCGGTGGTGAAAAATGACCATAAACAGAAACCACAGCATTTAACCTGACACCGCACCTCATTAAATCCAACGCGCATAATCCTCCAAAACCAAAGCCCATCACACCAATTTTCGCAGTGGGTTTTAATCTTTGTGCTTGCGCATAGGATTCTACTAACCGCTTTTTAAGGAGCTCTCGATCGTTCAAAAGAACATTTTTCAATCGGGTATTTTCTTCCGGGGACTTACCCACAATTCCCTCTCCATACAAATCCCATGCAAAGCCAATATATCCCCATGACGCTATCTTTTTTGCAGCTTCGCAAATAAAATCATCTCTTCCAGCCCAAGCATGTGCTAAAATAATGATTTTATCGCCCTCTTCTTTGGGATAGGCTATAAAGCCTTCAAATTCTTTATTATCACAATCGTATTTAGTAAGATTACCTGACAACATAACAATACTCTTTTTAATAATTAATTAACATTTGACTAAAGAATTACTTTCAAATAACATAGTTACTTTTAGTTAATAGGAAGTTTTTATGTCTATTCTAATACGTTCCAATTCCGATACTTCTTCCATTCCATGCTCTTACTTTACCGCCACATGGGATGAAATAGGACCAATCCTAGCTTACGAACCTAATATTACATCTGCCCAAGCTATTCAAACTATCCAATACGCAAAACTAAAGCTTAAAGATGGAATCATATTTCCCATTTATGTGCCGCTAAAAGATATTCTTCCTAACTATAATTCTTCAGAATATCTCCCTGGTATTATTCTCAGCAATAGCGAAGATCCTACTTTCTATTTTGTCTCTGGATCTGGTTCAGTTCAAGAAAGAGGCCGTACATTGCATAAAGCGGTTGAGATAACCTCCAAAAATGTGCAAAAAGTGATAGTCATTGTTGGAAAAATGGGCCTGAATAAACAAAATGCGCTTTCTTTTGAATTTGATTCTCTTTTTGTTCAGAAGCCTTTCCGCTTCTTTATGGAATACCAAGACTATACTTACGCTGTTCAAGATATGTTCGTTTCACGTGCTGACTACTTTCTGTCTGCAAACCATTCCCAAATTTCAATGCTAGAGAAAATCGTCTTTTTGATGGACATTGCAGCTGGTATGAAAGAAATACATCATAATGGCTATTATCATATTAATTTGAATTTCAGAAGTATCTATATATATCAAACAGAATCACGTCATAAATGTATGATCGGAAGGTTAGATGAAATAAATCTATTTTCAGATCTTCCTTCATCCGAGACTGCTTTTTTACCTCCTCTTGTGTATTTAAGAGCATTTCAGCCCCCCTATGATAGTTTGCAAGAAGCTTTTATCGCGCATTGGGCCCCCTATAATTTTGCCATTCTTGCTGCAAACCTACTTTGCAATACTAATTTTGAAAATCTATTGTGTAATCCAGATATATCTACAAAGGAAGAATACGAAGCTATTCGCTCTCAGATTCTCAGTTCTTGTGCATCCATCCCTACAGAAAGCTCTTCAGAGAAGTTTATAAAAAATATTGTCCTCTCATTCTTACGTAATATTTTAATGTGTAATTCCCCAGTCAATGATTCCTCTATTTATAGCATCATAGGTTTCCTTCACACACTAATAGAACTAATGAATTTATCTTTTAATGAAATCATAGATTTCTTTAGTTACACTTGTTTGAATCGTTTTACTTCTGAGGAACTTCTTTTCCAGGTACAAAACTGTCCTGATATTGATTTGGATGAACAAGATATGTCTAATATCGACAGCATAATAAATTCTCATGATAATCCCGGAATCGCAAAAACCATGAAATTTTTTATGGATAACCCCGAATCTCTACTGACATCCTTTTCACGTTGGAAAAATCACATCAAGCAATCGCAAAGCAGCTATATCAGAGTGTAGTACAAGACCTTTTGCCTTGTGCCATGACAGACTAAACTTGTCCTAGTATGGTACTGTAAGGACAAGTCGCCGCACTCCAATACTAGGGAACGTTCGCTTCGAAAAAAAAAATTATCGCCATACAAGCAATTAGACCCTAAACCTTACTTTAATTTACGTAAGACTTCTAAAACTGTATTACGGGATTCATCCACTTCAGCACTAACTAATTCAACAGCGCTATTATCTGTTCTTGAATAGGGATATGACTCATGTTTCACCTAAGAACGTAAACTTAAATTCAATTTTCCTTCGGAGGAAATTTTAGCTTTAAGCAAATGTGAAATTACTTTCAATATTCGACGAGTAATAGGACCTTTGCAATAGATATCCATACGTGAGGAAACAGAATTAAAGCCGATGGCTTGTTTAGCTTCATCGGCCGTAAGGCCAATATCGATTTCCTGATACTTATGGGATTCAATAGCCATTCGGATTATCTCATAATTTAACCAAGAATATGCGTAACACTTCGAAGAGTGGTTATAATCAAATCCACAGCATATTGAATGGAGCGTAGGTTCTTCCACCTGCAGTATACACATGGCTATGATTTTTCCATCATATCTGCAGCAGAGTAATTTGTAATCGGTCCGGTTTGAGATCTCTTCAAAAAATGTTAAATCATATAAGCGGTTACCATGTTTTACAGCAACATTACAATATAGGTCGTATACGTGCTGCACTTCCGTCGTCCAATCCTCCTCAATATAAACAGGCTGTACGCCATATTCAGTGAATTTCCGCTTGGCTTTTGCATAGACATTACGGTGCCAGCGTATTAATGAAGCAATATAGTCGTCAAATGATGAATAGGAAGAAATATCTATTCTCCAACGTTTAAATCGAGAAATAGTATAACAGCACTCATCAAAAGAAGATGCTTTCTCCTCATCAATAGTATGAAAAACGAGATAGGCCTTAGGATCTATTATTAGAGGAGTATGGAGATTAAAAACGAATTGCACGTAAAAATATTTTTGCGGCCAAGAGTACTTCCACCCCAATAATCCCATTAAGGAGAGTTTATGGAGGGAAGAATACTTTTCCAAGGGTATCGCTGTAAGCCAGCCTTTTGAAGAATCCATAGCATCCTTTATAAAATGATATGGCTTTATTTTTAAAGAGGATAACTTACAACGAATCCTAGCTATATTTAAGACTATGTTATTATGGCGCTTATGGAGAAATTAAGGTTTTATGCATCTCATCAAACTCCTTTAACCTTTCCCCTATTATTTTACCAACCTCATCCTCCGAGCCTTCAAGAGTGATTAATGCGCGAATAAGAGGATAGATTTCCTGACGGACTTTAGCGTAGTTCTCTTTTTTGATTCCGTATGAATTTTCACATAAATCAGCATCTAGAGTTTGGCTTAGAACAGCTTGGATTATAGGGTTTTCTTTACTTATTTCAGCGCAGGATAATTTGACTGAATTGCTTACAGGAACATAGCCGGTACTCACATGCCAATGGCGCTGCACAGCTTGACTGGCAAGATAATTTAGGAAGCAACGCACATTTTCAACCATATACTCATGCAAGTCTTCCTTGCTTTTATCTTTGGTATTTAACGCCCAGATTGCCCCTCCTCCTAAAGGAAAAGCATATTTCACTTTTTGATTCAATGTAAGGGTGGGTAAAGGTGCAAAATTTAGAGACATCTTAATATTTTTTGCATCCTTACATATTAATGTGAAGTTCCCTGACCCCTGCATGTACATGGCCACATCCCCATCAATAAAAAAATCTTTCGTATGATTATAATTACCGGTATTGGGGGGAAGGAAGACCCCTTCTCTGACGAGTTTATTTAAAAGTATCAAATGGTCTTTGAATTGATGTAAGTTGTAGTTTCCTTCTTCATCAAATAGGGATTTGTTTGTTTGGGCAAGGGGAGCCTCCAGCAGATAGGCCTCAGGCCAAGCACAAGTAAACCCTTTTTTTCCTGTGACTGAATGGATCTTCTGCGAGGCCTCAATTAGCTCTTCAAACGTACTTGGCTTCCAACTTGCGTCATAGCCCGCGTCCACCAACATTTTTGTATTTATATAAAGAATACCGCAGGCTGGATTGAATGGTAAGCAATCTTCACCAAAAGTCTTCCTTACAATTTCGGCAATGTCCTCTTTCCGTTCTTTAGAGAGCAAGTCTTTGACGGAAATGACTATACCTTCTTTTAACGCCTTGTTCATGGTACCCGTCATATATTCCGGGGCCAATACTAGTTGGGGACGCTCTGATGGCTCCTTTGACAAGGCTTCTAATGCTGCAGCTTGATAAAGATTCGGATTAATCTCTTTTAATTCTACAGAAAACCCACTATGAGTATTGTTGTAAGCATCCACAATTGTATTTAATGTTTCAGCGGGTACGCCTGTGAAGCTGTGATAAAAAACTATAGGAATAATTAGTACTGATTTAAGTTGTTTCTTCTTCAATTTTTTTTAACTAGGTAGTCCTGTTTGGACAAACACTTTAATTTTTTTTGAGTGCCAATAGGAAATTTTTGTGAGAGAATCCTGAGGAAAAATTAAATGCGGATTCTTGATGGCATATCTGGTAACTAGAATATCTAAAACCCCCAATTCTTTTGGAGTTTTGCCCATTTCTAATTCTACTTTATCGGGATCCTTGCCAAGACTAAGCAGTAATCTAATAGCTTTCTTTAAACCAATTTTAAATTCGGTTTTAAGACTTTCGTTTTCTGTTATGTAATTTGCATACCAATCGGAAATTCTATCCGATACAATTTCAATAACTGCTTGTTCTTCGTGGAAATTGTTGATATTAATTTCTATATCACAATTCTTAAGCACTGAGGGTAAAAATCGTTCGGCAATAGATGACATAAATAATCTTTTAATCTGTTGAACAATTAAACTTATAACATTTGGTTTATTATGTCAAAGTAACATAATACTAACCTTTTACAACCAAGCTCGGTTTCAAACGCGCAACCATTTGGGCTAATCCAGCCTCTTGAACCGCTGCAACCACAACATCCACATCCTTGTAGGCATCCGGCATTTCCTCCACAATCGTTCGTGTAGAGTTCGCTTTGACCATAACACCCATACTCTGCATGTGTTTAATAGGGTCTTTATGCTGCCAAGCCTTTGTCGACTGATGGCGGCTTCTTGCTCTCCCCGCACCGTGGCAAGAACTACACCACGTTAAAGGATTGCCTAACCCCACCATCAAATAACTAGCTCTACCCATATCACCCGGAACTAATACCGGTTGACCGGTACTTTGATAGAGCGGTGTTAACTCTCTAGCTCCCTTTCCAAATGCACGTGTGGCCCCTTTACGGTGTACGCATAACTTACGGGGCTTGCCATTCACTGTGTGCGTTTCGAATTTGGCAATATTATGGCATACGTCGTATAACAGCGGAATATGCTCTGGCCTTATTCCCAACACGCTTTTAAACGACTCCCTTACCCAGTGAAGTATCTGCTGCCGATTATTAAAGGCAAAATTAGCTGCTGCAGCCATTGCCTCCAAATAAGTTTTACCTTCATGGCTTGATATAGGTGCACAAACCAGTTGCTTGTCCGGCAATCTACTGTCGAAGCCTTTTTTGATAAATGCATTCAGGGTATCCTGGCATACCTGATGTCCAAAGCCCCTAGATCCGGAATGGATTAAAATATACGTCTGGCCTTGTTCTACTCCCCAAGCTGAAGCAACTTCAGGAAGCAAGATCTTTTCAATTTCACCGATCTCCACAAAATGATTACCTGACCCTATCGTCCCCAACTGCCCTCTGCCTCGCACCCGTGCTTCCTCTGAAACAGATTCCATGTTTGCCCCCGGAATCAAGCCGTGGCTTTCCGTGTGCTCAAGGTCTTCTTTAAAACCAAATCCATGTTCTATGGACCATCCTGCTCCCCTTTGTGCAATTTGTGCATAATCCTTATCTGTAAGGACATGCGCATCTTTATGTACGTTTCCAACACCGGAGGGAACGTTTTTAAATATTGTCCCTAAAATTTGTTCACGCTGAGAAGGACTGATATTTTTAAATAGCTCCGGAACAATAGCTAAACGCACCCCACAGTTAATATCATAGCCTACACCCCCAGGGCTGATAATACCCTTCTCGGCATCAAAAGCTGCAACCCCACCGATGGGAAATCCATACCCCCAATGCATATCCGGCATGGCAATACTATGTCCCACAATCCCCGGAAGATGGGCAACATTACGTAGCTGTCCCATTGCCTCATCCAGTCCACCTTCCTCAAGCATTACTTGAGAAGCGATGACTAAGCCGGGCACGCGCATATTCCCCTCTTTCTCCAATTCGTAAGTTGCAGGCGCTAGTTTGCGTAGATCAGACATCGACGATCATCTCCCATGTATAGATTCCCTTTTCTAATTTGATATCCCCATGAAAACTTACCGCTTTCAAAGGACAACCGCCATCACTATCGGCTAAAGTTACAAGACGATTTAGGGCTATGACGATATCTTCCAATTCAGTCTTTAACTGTAGGGTATTGTTATAACGTAAAAACTCTGGAAACATAAAAGCTAACGCCACGTAAGCATGCAGATGAAGTTGCTCTAATGTTTCGGCCCTCACTAAGAAAGCCACATCAGCGGTATGGTCTATCTCTGTAAAAGGTGCTGTAATAGGATAAGTACGGATTGGTGTGTAAACTAAATTCCCTACACTTTCATAGAGATGTATTTGGCTGACAATAAAAGGTAATGGAATAAATTTTTTCTGCCATTCTACCGGATCTAACGGACTCCTTGCAATGCTGACATGGGGTAAGAATTCTCTTTGATCAATAGAATACCCCTCACTACGCAGCCAATCCGCCAAACATTTTTGATATTCACCGATTTTTTGCTCTTCCAACCACCTCGCATGCCAGGCAACTACCCGTGGATCTTTGGGCGGCAGCATCAAACACTTATCAAAGAAGCCTACAGGGCCAACTTTAAAGGGGAGGGAAGGAATGCCACCCAAAACTTTTTCCAAAGCTTCAAAATCCACATTCCCCAAAAATGCTAAAGTAAGGTGGCGCGACGCCGGAAGGATGAAGCGTCCTGTAAAATATTCTAATGGCCAAGGAGCTAAAACTTCGCATCCAAAGAATAACCGGCGTAACTTATGCATACTCTTTGCCTCTAAGCCGTGATTGCGTCCTCATCCTAGTATAAAACTGTATAGTAATCTATGGAAACGCAACAGAATTTATAAATTGGCAAGATATTTATTAAAGCTTATTTTACTCCTAAAATTTTATATAGCCACTAGTATGCAAAAACGTTCACTTGTCAACAGAGCAAAGAAACAGGGTATGCCTCCCGGGACACTCATTAATCTGGGAGAACAAAATACAGCAGACCAGCGTATCGATCTTATCGATTACACCCAAGACGAACTGTTGATCCTCGAAGACATCACTTTTGAAGAATCCATGAAGTACCTGAATCAATCCTCCTGTACTTGGTTGCATATTCGCGGACTTAGCGACCCCCACCTCATCGAAAAATTAGGCGCCACTTTAGACCTCCACCCCCTTATCCTTGAAGATGTCCTTAACCCCAGCCAACGCTCCAAACTAGACGAATACCAACATCACCTATTTCTAGTGTTAAGGCTGCTGCGCTATGACGAGAACGTCAAGCAGCTGCAAGACGAGCAGATAAATATCATTTTCACAAAGAACTATGTCGTCACCATCAGTGAAAAAGAACACCCTCTTTTTGAACCTATCAAGCAACGTATCCGCTCTCCCACAAGCCGCCTACGCAGAAATGGTACCGATTACCTATGCTATGCCCTTATTGACGCTATTGTAGATTACTATTTCATCCTCCTAGTGCAAATCGATGACCAACTGAATGCCCTAGAGGACTCGCTCGGAAATAACACAGACGAACAACAGGGCATTGAAGCCATACAGAAACTAAAAAAAGAAATCTCTTATCTTCAAAAAGCCATCTGGCCAGTAAGAGAGCTTATCAACCAGCTCATCCGTAACGACAATACACTCTTTAAAAATACGACTAAAACTTATCTGCATGACGTCTATGATCACATCATCCAAGCTGTCGATACCATCGATAACTTTAGAGAGCAAACTTTAAGCCTTGTCGACATGCACATGTCCCTCTCCTCTAAACGCCTTAACGAAACAATGAAAGTGTTGACCGTGGTCTCAACTATATTCGTTCCCCTCACTTTCCTAGCCAGCATCTATGGCATGAACTTCTTAAAAGTCCCCGGAATAGATTACGAATGGGGCTTCCATATTCTTATCATAAGCATGGTCATTGTCGGCATCATTATGGTAAGCTATTTCAAAAGCAAAAAATGGATATAATCCCCATGAACAATCTTTTAAAACGCTTCCTACGCTATGTCAAAATAGATACCCAAGCCAATGAACATAGCACATCCTCCCCGAGCACAGCCAAACAACTTAACCTTAGCAAGATGCTAGAAGAAGAATGCCGCGCCCTAAAACTCGCAGATGTCTCCATCAGTGAAAATGGCATTGTCATAGCCACTATACCTGCCACAGGAAAACATTCAGCCCCAGTCATCGTCTGGAATTCTCATGTAGATACTTCACCCGAATATTCAGGAACTAATGTCAATCCTATCCTTCACGAAAATTATGATGGAAAAGACATTACTCTTCCCTGCAGCCCCTCTAAAACACTATTTGTCAATGACAACCCTGACCTTGCACACTTAATCAATACAACCATCATCACCACAGACGGCACCACCTTGCTCGGAGCAGACGACAAGGCCGGCATTGCCATTATTATGACTGCAGCCGAACATCTGCAGGCCCACCCTGAGATCCCTCACGGCCCCATACGCGTTTGCTTTACTGTCGACGAAGAAATCGGCCGCGGCACTGTAGGGTTAGATATGGAAAAATTAGGCGGCGTCTGCGGATATACTTTAGATGCCTCCGGAGCAGGTAAAATCGACGTAGAAACCTTCTCCGCTAACCTCGCCGTAGTCACTGTTAAAGGAATCAACTCCCACCCCTCAGAAGCTAAAGCGAAAGGAATGGTTAATGCCGTAAGGATCCTTTCCCAATTCATTGCAAAGCTTCCCTCCCAAACCCTTTCCCCCGAACATACCGAAGGACGCGACGGCTTTATCCACCCCTATGCAATCGAAGGCGGAGTCGCAGAGGCACGTGCCAGACTTATCTTGCGTGACTTCGACACCGCCAAATTGGACGAACAAGCGCATCTATTAGATGCGATCGCCAAAGAATTGAATGCAGAACATCCCAAAGCCTCAATCAATGTTTCCATTACGAAACAATATCGCAATATGGGCGAAGGTCTTAAAAAAGAGCCCCGGGCTGTAAAATATGCATTGCAAGCTATGCAGGCCGCAGGACTTAAACCTATTGCTGATATCATCCGTGGCGGAACCGATGGAGCTGTGATGACAGAAAAAGGCCTTCCCTGTCCTAACCTTTCCAGCGGCCAGCATAACCCGCATTCTCCCCTGGAATGGGCAAGCTTATGGGAAATGGAAAAAGCAGTAGAGGTTTTGGTACACTTAGCAGAAATCTGGGGAAAAGAGAAAACCTAACGCCTGATCACGTAACAATCACATTGTCACATTGTACAATGCATAGAGACCTATCAGCGCGACAAGTATCGCTACAATGGATGCGTAGCTCCACGGGTGAAGTCCATCTAGCCGATTCAGCATCTTCAATGCTTTTCTTTGCTCTACATATCCGGGAATCAAAATCAAAATTCCCATCAATATTAAAAAAGAACCCAGAGAAGAAATATGTTCCAAATGGGGATGAGAATAGGTATTTGGAAGGGCTTTAAAAAACTCGAAAAATTTAATAATCCCAAAACCGAACGTTATCATAGCAATCGCAGTTCTTATCCAAGATAGGAGGGTCCTGTCGGCAGCAAGTCGCGTACGTGTGACAGCAAGTTCAGTATTTATATCTAAAGGATTTGTGATGCCTGGCTTAGCCGAAGGAATATTCATCTTACCATCCGCATTTAAAATTACCTCTAAACATCGAAAAATAATCTTATATTCTTTATAGAGTTAATAAATAATTCAATCAATAATCTAATAGATATACAATGGAAATAATCTCCCTACATGCCGTATATTTTAATGCATAAAAAAAACATAACCAAGATTTTGAATTAAAATGACACTTATAAAATCCATTTGTACTGCAGTGCAAACCACTATAACTCATATATCAGCTGTAATGCCCACAGGCACTCAGGTAAAGGCTTTTCTTTTTATGGCTTTAGTTGCTAGTGCCCGGGCAACTAACCCATCCTTAAACTTTCAGCAAACCACCACAAGACTAACCACTGGAAACAATCCTACTGCTGACGCTGTTGCACAAGCTTCCAAAACAGTATTCAGTCCTATAAATCAAGTGATAGAAAACACTATTCTTAACAAACAAATAACTACTCCTTCTGCCTTAATTCGTACTGACATTCATATTTTACTGAGTGAAATCCCTTTTCCATTACAGCAGAGAATCGAAGAAACGAATACGCACACGCACCTCGTAAGTTTTTTATACGACTTGTTTAATAGACTAAATAATAATCATGAATTTACTGATTCAGACATTGACTACGACAGAGATCCGCAAATTACAATACTTAGAAATAAGGGTCTAGAATTACCTGAAATCGGAGCAATTATCGAATCCATCATAAATGGTCAACAACTGGATATAGACCCAAGAGACCTCAATTTCCATAGAAAAACTGTATTGAAAAGGCTAACCACAAACGTTTGTGAACTTCCCAGAAGCGAAGCCTATCCGGCAGTTATTGAAACACTCGAAAATTATTATGAGAATGTAGGAGTCTTTTTTGAGCATAAACCGCATTGGAATAAAGAAAGCCAGGGCGCTGAAAAACTATTAACGTCTCTCCGACTCACCCAAGACTACACCACCTTCACTCAAATCATTTTTAACACTCTTGATAGCCATGCAAAATCAGCTGCTATGACGTCTCAAACCAAAGAAAGCCCATTTACTCACTTATCACAATTTAAAGACAAATTCACTTACGTCCTAGATTACTTTCAACATCATACAGGCCCTTTTCTACAACCTGAAATTTATGCCAATACTATCATGACCCTTTTGGATGTCTACCAGGAAAGCTTATTAGATTATATTCTACTTTTTGAAGCTCATGGCGCCAAAGATTTAGTTAAGGATGTAAAAACGCTTAGATCAATCATCAAAAAACTGTCAATTAATATTTTTATACATACCTACAAGGCCTGCGATAATAATAAAGACAACGTCAAAGAGGTCTTGCAAAGGGATATCCATGCATATAATGAAAAAATACGTAACTTCTATCATTCTTTTGAAAAGTTAGATCTCCTTTTCAAACAAATTACAGAGGAACAGAAAGCTGCAAAGGACTCTAAGAAAAAGGAAGAGACCCCATCTCCCACATCAGAGACGATGATCCTCTCCACAGAATACAAGGTGGGCGTCGGAATTCTTATATCAATCATGGCCATCTCTCTGACTTGCATCTGTAATAAAGCTAAAAAAGTGGGTTTAGATGTTCAACGACAAGCTCCTGTTAAGACTTCACCTCCGGTACATCCAAAGCCTAGGGATCCTACCACTTCCGCAGCGCAAACACCTTCACATCAAACCTTCATCTATATCCCCCTGGAAAAGAAGTTAGAAAACATTCAAAACGAAGTCCACACACTCTTCGAAGTAAGCCAAAATCTAACTTTAAGGGAATTTAGACGTAAGGTCTCCCATCTTATAAACAATACGCATAAGTCCTATCTAGATGATCCGGATTTCAATGCATATATACGCACCACTTACACAGCACGTTGGAAATATATTAATCAATTGTGTGAAGGTGAAATATTAAAATCTATTCGCAGTAGTATTAATTCAACAGTAGAAGCTAACTCGAAAAAAACATCCGAATTAATACACCCCTTGGCTATACAAGAGCTAGGAAAACTAGAAGGGATGCTAACGTACTTCGATTGCAAACTCTTCAATGACTATATCCGATGTAAAAAACTTAAGTTTTCTGAGTTCATTGCTCAAGTTATTCTTGAACAATTTACCTGCATCTTTAAGAAATCTGTTGATAGTATATTGAAGAATGCCGGATCTACTACAGTGGATAAACTATCCGCTTTAGTCATCAAAAGGATGGAGAAAAACCATTCTACACTATTGCAATTGCCACTATTAGAAGAATGCCTACAAAAGAGAAATATGAACCTGAATACCTTTATTCAATTACTTATTCTTAAAAAGTATTAGACCCAACTTTTACCATATCGGAGCGGAGTTTAAAATACATCAAGAAGCCCTTAGGTAGAAAAGATTGTCCTAGTATAGGAGTGCTGTGACTTGTCCGACTGTAAGGACAAGTCACAGCACTCCTATACTAGGAAACGCTTCGCTTCGCAAAATAGAATTATCGCCATGCTCATAAATAGTCCTCTTGGCAATAAAGACCGACTTCATTACCTTAGTTGAAATTTTCCCCTCGTGATTATGTTCAAATGTTACTTGGCTATATTTTTTTTATTATTCCTGAACATTTCGACTTTCCAGGCAAGCCCCTACAACTTTCTTGAAACTCAAAAAACAACCCCATTACACAAAGCAATCGCTGAAAATAATCCGCATTTATTAAACCAACTCCTGGATCAAGGCACACAAATAGATCTTCCCGATAGCAATGAAGTTTCTCCCCTTGAATATGCTATCGAAATGGAATATATCGAATGTATCAAGCTTTTATTAGAACGCAACGCTTCCCTTCAAAATCAGAAGGATGGCAAAGAACTACTCCTAGCATACATTGAATTTTGCAACTATGAAATCGCCCGCCTATTAATCGATGCCGGTGCAGATATCCATGCAAGAGATTTTAATAACAGAACACCGCTTCATTGCGCCCTAAGAAGTTATTATTGGGAACCCAAAAAGAAAGCTATTTATCTATTAGAAAAAGGGGCCGACGTTAATTCCAAAGATGGGGAAGGTAATACTCCGCTTCATTATGCAGCCAAATGCGGCGATATTCCTCTAATCCAATTGCTCCTTAGATATGGCGCTGACAAATCTTCTAAAAATTTAAATGGAGAGACTCCCTACGATGTGGCACATTTTTGCACCCATTATTCTTCTGCCCTGAGAGTCTTAATGCCTACTCTAGACTTTCCCGGCAGGAAAACACCTCCACGCTTACCTGCAAAAAAGTCAGATAAATTTTGCCTCAATCCAAGAATTGCTGAGGAACTTGTCACCTGGATGAGCGATAAAGATGATCAAATCATTGGAATTAACACCTCTCAAAACAACAGCCAATATTTTGTCAAAGACTTAAACACAAACCATATTGACTACTATTATGAAGGGAACTTCCCCTACTTCTTTGTCTATGAACATGTGGGTAAAACAGATAATGGTGTGGATGTCGTCTTAACTTTTGAACGTACGGGTGGTAGCGGTTTATTCGAACACCTTCTACTTCTTGTCTTTGAAAAGGATTACTCTACAGAAGTTGACTGGAAAAACCACTCCATCAAACCAGGAAAGGTACGTAGACAGGCAATAAAACTAGGTGAAATAGGTTTGGGCGATCGCTGGCATGGAGAAGTTACAATTAAAAATAATACCCTACAGATAAGCGAAGATGAAGGACATTATCACCAAAACGACGCCTACGAATTGGAACTTACACCTTGGTCTAATGCACATACCCTCCCCTTAATGCCTCAAAAACAAATGAGTTTCGTAAATAAAACTCCTTATATAAACCCTCGGATAATACAAGACCTATGCACCTGGCCTATGGATAAAAGTGACGCTATCACGAAAATTTATTTAGATGATTCTGTAAGTCCCAACAGATTCTATTGCCATACTTTTGATACTAAGGACCCTACCTATGTCCAGTTTGAAAAAAACGGAACATATCCAGAATGCTTCAGATATACCTATGTGGGTAAAACAAGCGCCGGCATACACGCTATACTCACACAAGAACAAATGGCCAGCCCTGTAATTTATACGAATCTTTTGCTCATCAATTTTACCGAAGCAATCCAACTCCGACATAACCTGCACACGCAGATCCTTTCACCTCAAAAAAGAATTGCAATCAATAAGGTCGGACAAGTACGTTTGGATAACAACTGGAAAGGTGAGGTAAAAATCATAGGCAATACTCTTTATTTTACTCAGGCAAACAATCGCCCTATAGACTTCCTCACCATCAATGTCCCTTAACACAACTCAATTCAAAACAGATATGTTCACCGGATCAATACGCTACATTACCCCTCCACAAGCTCAATCTGAAGGATACATTTGCCGAATTGAAGTAAAGCATTCCTCCGAAGTAACTAATAGCGCCGCACACATACGCCTACAAAAAATTTTTGAACAATTCGACCTTGTTGTAACACAAGAAGATAATACTGAAGGAACGTGGAAACTCCTCCGCGCCGGCTACAGAACTGTCTCGTATAAATATGTACCTGAGGTATGGTTAAGAAAATACACTATTACAATGTCATCTACTCATCAATGCCAAGGACTTCTTGCAGCCATCAATAAGATTTTTTACTTGAAGCCTTCACCTGTCGGCAATGACAGTCAGTCCACCGCCTCATAGGTCACAAACCTTGCGGACAGTTAATGACAACTTATTTTTATAAAATGAAAACGACGCACCCCCTAAATAACTTTCAAAAAACTATCCGCGGGTAAATAGATCGTGTGTTACGACTTCAATACTCTGTTTTATTCTTATATTTTGAATTGAATATTTCTGTCTTAGAGCATCCAAATTTAGATTAAATATTATTTTTTTGTATTTTCCGACATCTCCAAGTTTCAGGCAAACTTTACCCTTAGTTATATCAGATTTGTAAGAATGCAAATTGTAATTTAAATGATTTATTAGGAAATCACTGAGATAATTTATACAAATATCCGTTCCACTGAAATTTTCAATCTTCTTATTATTATACGTCTTAAATAATCCTACAACTCGTATTTTGGTTACTAACTCGAGGGCGACCCCTACCGAAATAAGCTCCATAAAATTAGTATCTACGTTAAATGAAGATGATTGTTTTCTGACCTGCATAATTGATTCACGTATTTGACAACTTGCAGCACCAAACATTTCTAATGGCAATAGTGTTGTATTCGTATTGATCTCAGTCATAAGAGCTTTTCCATCTTTCCTTCTCGATATATTTATCAAGTACCACTATTCCTTGCCCACTATTATTCACTTTGTTAAAAGCAGCATTAGGGGGTAAGTTTATGAGCATATGCACTGAACAGCAACCACGTACGACTTCTGTTTCAGTTCCCACTAGTATTATCCACACACATAAAGTAATCTCTCGGAAATTTCAAATCATAACATGTTGGGGTCCACCCGAAGAAAATAACATTGTCAAATTGACATTTGCAAAAATAAAACCCCCATCACAGTACTCTCAAAGTAGCTCTAAAGTTAAAATGAAAGCTGTATTCTATAATAAAAAGGAAAAAAAATTAGTCTTAGCTTATGGAAATAGACAAATTAAATGGTGTATTCAAGAAGTATCCTTATCAAAATTCTTCGAACTTACCTTGGGATTACAATCCAGAATCCTTATCAGAGTTGATTCCAAAAATGCTCAAAAACTTAAGGTATGTGTTTTTCTAGAAACGACCATACCAGAGCCTTTATTTTCTTCTTATTCTGATTTTGATAGAAAACTTGCAGACAACATTAAATTAGAAGTCTATCGACAGTATAATGAAAAAATGAACTCTGTCTGTCTTCCACTAATACTAAACAAATATTTTGAATTTGCACTCAAGACAGCAAAATACGTAAAACTTTGCTGTCCTACTCGTGACGCCTCTACTGAAGATTATAAATCGTTCAAAAAATGTGCAGCCCAACGTATTGAGCAGTATAAAAACGAAGTTGAGCACATAAAATCCCGTTTGTTAAGCGACCCAAAAAATAAAAAAGAATTATATCTCATAGAGAGGCAAGAGAATAAGATCATTTCCGCAAGAAAAGTCCCTAGAAAACTCTTCAAAAACTTTTTTAGTAATGATGCAGACTTTGAAAGCATGCGTAGAGCCTCTTTCATTGGAAATACTGGTAAGGATAGAGTCGGATATATACAGAAGAAGGCGCATGTACATCTCATGGGCATTAATGATATCGAAGAAGAAAAAATCAAAATCCAAAAGCGTTTAGGGATTTAACCCTATAAGGCCTACATTATTTTCTCAGCGGCAAATACATACATAACAGATTTCAATGCAAATTTACCTCTACCTATCTCCGGAACCACTTTATATTGAAATAAGTCGGCCGTTCTCAGATCAGCAGATGCAAAATTTACAGATTTCGTTCCAACCTTGCTGGCAATGATCCCCCAATCGACAACCGATTTTTCATAGTAGCCGTTGCTAAGTACCTTAAATTCTTTATGTGTTTTGAAAGCGTCCCACAGATCTATCATAAATGAAGTTCTGTGCTGAATCTTCTCATAACTTTCCAGAGGGCAGATAGTATTTAGAATCGAGAAAAGGTCCTGATTTTCTACGGAAGAGCCGATCAAATACTTAAACCTGTCTTTCGGAGAAAGTGCTTCTAAAGATACTATGAATTGAAAAAATGCTGCTGATAGACTGTGTGCCCTTTCTTTTAGTAAATTGAAAGGAAGTGTTTTAATTCCTAGCTCATCCCCTTCTTGATATGGAAACGCTAACTTGCCTCCCTCAGAGTGTTTTTCAAGCAGCGGCCCTTCATCAAAAAGAATATCAGATATGATCACTACCCTTCCTCTTACCCTTAGCGAATGGTTTAGCCCTTCTACGAACTTAGGTAAATCTCTTCTTGAGATGGCGTCCACGACACATAATGCAACAATGTTATATTGGCTATCTTTTCCAACACTTTTGGCTAATTGTGTTGCATCGACTTGTATGTAAGGTAAGCTCTGCTTACCTTTACCTTCCTTTGCTGGGACCACTAAGTCAGAATAAATAAAGCGCGACCTATAATTTTTAGGTCCCGTTTTAGCTAGATAACTAATGGAACCGGACTGCTGAATCCCTGCTCCGAGTTCAAGGATAGGGCCTTCTTGCATGTATTCATCAAAAATAACTTTCAGATTGGCTGTAACGGCAGGTTTAATCATTTTCATTTTCACCCTCATCCCCATGAAACTAGCTGACATCAGAGAACAATCTTGTGAGCTTTTTGGCAATCCCGCCTGAATCTGAACATACTTCTCTAAATCACTTGCCCAGTTAGCAACATGCCTTTCGACAAATGACCGCCGCCTTTTCTCACCTATTTTACTTAAAATATGTTCAATAAACGCCAAAGAGTATTCTCGCACAGGCGCCAAGTGTCGTCTTAGATCTACTCTCTCTATTACTTGTGCACCTACCAGTACCGCACTTAAACCTAGGGAAAGAAAGGCAAGACGCTCAACCGTACTCATTTCTATGGGAGATTGGATGGTATCTTCGCGTGCAAAAACGATAGCTTGAATCCCTGCGATGGTATGGTCAAAAGGCATATTTAAAACACTTTTAAGTTTTAGAAATATCTATAATGCCCGCTATTTTGGTTTAGCTCCACATTTTTATTTAGAAAATGATGATCAGAAATCTTAGAAAAAGAAATAATAAAGGGGCTTAAATCATTGCTGACTTAAGCCCCTTTAAGAAAGAGGTAACTAAGTCTTTTGCAAGACTCACCTCTTGACGGTTTGGCAAAATAATAATAGCAGGAAGACTAATAAAAGTTTAGATAAATCTTATCTTCCGGAGCGGCACATTATTGGTTTATGAGACTACTGCAATCCCAAGAGAGTCTTAGTAGAGTCTAAAAGCATTTTTACCTGATCTTCAGTTTGCACTGTCATTGATCCCCGTTGGGTGCGAACGTCTTTGATGATTTCCAAAAGTTTGTCACCATAATTATCTTTAGTAATCACCCCGCTATCGACCAAGTGCTTTACAGTTCTCAATACGGTAAAAGTCCCGGAACGTCCTACTCCGGCTCGGCAATGTACGCACATTTTATCTGAATTTGCATTATCTACAGTATTAATCAAATCGAGGACTTTATTCCCCTCAGCTCCCCCAAAATCTTTCCACCCTGTATAATGCATGCGGGTAATTTCCTTTGGTTCTTTGCCATCGTGGTTATCAATGAAAAGCTTGTAGGTAATCACTCCGTCTTTTTCAATAGGTTTTTCTCTAAGTTCTACTGTAGTCTTTCCTCCAGTATGGTCCTGAAAGGTCATTTTCCCGGGAGTTTGTGGATGATAAGCAGAAGTATGAGAGTCGCCCGGTTGTGAAAGGTCTATAACCATTGTCACATTCTCTTGACCCGCCATCTTCCAAAAATATGCTGCATTATTTCCACCCGCTTCATCCGGAAAGCCAGGATGCTGTGATAAAATATATTGAGAGTTATCCTGCATTTTGACATGGCTAGCATGTACCCAAAGGGCCGGCTGCTGATTTCCGATGGAGAATTTGACAGCACTGTTGGCCGGTAACTTAACATCGGTAAAGGAAGGCCTTAACATACCGGAAGGGACATATGGACCTTTAAGATTTCCATTGAAACTTTGAAGTTTACTCCACATTTCACTTGAAGAAACTTTTGGGGCAATGGATGAACTAAAATCGCCCCAGGTTTTGTTATTTGCAGCCAAATCACAAATAATGTTGTCGCTCTCCATTTGCGACAATCCTGTAAAGTGATTCATTACATCTGGATGTTTGTTAAATTCACTCATCAATTTTGAAATATTGCTTTCGAACTTTTGAATAGTTATAGCCCCTGAATTTAAATTATTTAATATCAAACTACTGTTTTGAGAACTGGGGTTTAATCGCAGCTGCCTTAAGGAATTTGATAAGGGCATACTAAAATCAGAAGCGCTTTTAGCAGCACTTTGCTGTGTCATTTTAGGTTTTGGCCTACTATTTCTTAATAAATTTTCTATGCCTGTTCTTACTGTAGATATTTTTTGGAATTGATTGTCTGTGATAAATTTACTTAAGTCATCTTTAACATCAGCGAAAGTAACATTGTTATCTGCCATGATATTAAGCATTTCATGCAGATCCGAATCCCTAGGAAAATAAAATTTCAAAGAGTTGTGTATCTCAGGACTATTCTTCATTTCCTGATTTAAGGATGTCACTTTTGCTAGACTAGCCTCACGTTTTTGCTGCAAAGGATTTCCATGAGTCAGCTGGAAATTATTCATTTCTCTTTGCAGTTTTTGTTTTTCTGAAGGCCTGCCAAATAATTTATTAAATATACTACTAGGAAGTTTTTGCTGGCTCTTTATATTAAGAGCATTCTGCATATTTTTTATAATAACAGTTTTCTTTTCAGGGGGAGCGCTAGTTAAAGCTTTATTGAAAACACTGGCTAATTGATTAACTGAGGCTTTTTCAACTATAGATTTAAACTGACTTGTTTCAGTCATCGAGCTTAACGACGTTCTTAGATTATTCTCTAATCCCATAGAAAAACCTCTATTGTACAGAATCATCTCTCAGATATTAATATTATTATAAAATATTATCCATTTTAAATAACAATCAATAATATATTTTAAACACAATTTTATTAAATAGACACTAACAGTAATACACATACAATTAAGATAATATACATTTTGATAAAATCAGCCGAAAGTTCACCATTCTCAGCCAAGTACTCTTGAAAAGAAATCTTTACATACACTATGGATGAAAGCTAAAAAGGCATCTAGTGCAACATATCCCCGTATTAATTGTAGGTGCCGGTCCTTCCGGATTAGCAGTAGCTTTGGAATTAACCCGATTTGGTATACCTGTTCGAATTATCGATCGCAAAGCTACCCAGACTTTAACCACCAATGCAGCAGGAATTCAAACTAGAACCATTGAAATACTAGAGCATATAGGTATTGTCAAAGAATTCTTAGATAGAGGTGTAGTCACCAAATCACTTGAAATTCATAGTCAGAAAAGAAGACTCGCCAAAGTTCCCCTAGATGTTGTGGACTCTTTTCATAAATTCATACTCATGCTGCCCCAGTCAGATACAGAACACATATTAAATCATGAATTAGAAAAATTGAATGTGCGAGTCGAAAGAAATGTTGAATTTATCGAGTTAAGACAAGAGAACAATAAGGTTATTTCCTCGCTAAAATATTTAGATGGAAAGACGGAAATAGTTGAAAGCGATTGGCTAGTAGGTTGCGACGGCTATAATAGTGCGGTGCGTAACCATGCTAATATCAAAATGGTAGGAAAAGACTTCGATCAAGAGTTTTTTGTCGCAGATGTACGCCTTAAATCGAAATTTGATCGTTCCTCAGTAAATATGATCATCAATAAAGGAACCCTTATAGGTATATTTTCTCTTCCCAATGATCAAAATGATAAGTTTCGTATTGTAGGCAACGTAGGAAAGGATCAAAACAAGGATAAGTTTACAGAAAATGAGATAAAACAAATTGTGGAGGGCTATACAGAAGGAGAATGTGAAGTTATCGAAGTGATCTGGTCATCACCTTTTTGGATCCATAGCAAAGTTGCATCCAAGTTACGCAATCAATCCGTATTCATTGCAGGAGATGCTGCTCATGTACATTCTCCGGCAGGAGCTCAGGGAATGAATACAGGCCTGCAAGATGCCTTTAATCTTAGCTGGAAACTAGCATTGGTTATCAACAATAAAGCCCAACCGACAATTCTAGATAGCTACCAGGAAGAACGCTACCCCATCATTAAAAACGTCATCAAATTCACTGAAGCATTAGCGTTTCTTGGACTCACTAATAATTCATTTTTGCAAGGCATTAGAAATTTCATTTTTAGAAATGTCACGGATAAGGTCAGGTTTATCCAACGTAAAATGGTCGGTCTTATTACACAAACCGCATTGAAATATAAAAATAGTCATATCATCATTAAGCAATCTAATGGACATTCTTCCGGTCCACAGCCCGGGGAACGTGCACCCGATCTAGTATTATCGGAAAACAGAAGGCTTTATGACTATTTACGCAATAACCAGCACAATTTATTGCTCTTCACAGGGCCTGCACCTACCACAGAATCGATTGAATCCATCCAAGATGCATATCATAAAATATCCGATCAATTGGGTAGTTTGATAAAACCCTACATCGTCTCTGATAAGAAAATAAACGTACCCAATCTAATCCAAGATAATGATTTAGCCCTTCACACACGCTACGCAGTCAGCAAACCAAGTATGTGCTTAATCCGCCCCGACCAATATATTGGTCTGTTTATGGGCGAAGTGAATCCAAGTTTGCTGGGTGAATTATTACAGAAGGTAGGATTTCAACCGATACAATAAGAATTGGGAATCTTTAGGCTATGTCAGGTCTGAAATACAAGAAATCAGTCCTATAAGATCCTTAACACTTTCTAGCTAATAGTTATGGTTTTTTTAGAAATTTGTCCCATAGAGAGTTTTTAAACCACATAGGCATCGAATCAACTTTCATTTCCAGGATTTTGCCTTCTGTAACCTCAGCAAGCCATACGTGCTCATGTCCTGAATTATCAAAAATATAAGCGCGATCAGACAACTTCACTGCCTCTATTAATAACTCAAGTGATCTGCCATAACGGCTAATTATCTTATCTTCAGGAACAGGATGACCACCCATCTTTACACGATGTTTTACACGGGAGATATTGATTTCTGGATCTTCTGTAGCTACATAATAAAGGTAAGTTCTGTATCCTTTTAACTTTGCGTATTGCAAGAGCTCAATTTTATCTTCTGAAGACATCACCGTTTCAAAAGTGAATGGACTATTATTTTCTATGAGTTTTTGACGAATAAAATCCGCTGCAACAGAGGCAAAATAGGCATTTATTTCAATATTTTTGAAATGCAAACAACTCCCCTCAAATTCAAGAGAGGAAACTTTATCAGAAAGACTAGCTTTTTTTAAAAGAGTAGAATTAGAAAAAAAAGCTAATACTTCTTTGTGTGTTGTTTGGATGGAAAAAGGATGAAAATCTAAAAATCCTTGACGGCGGATTTCTGCCTCCATCTCATCAGGATTAATATAAAAACCTAAAAGCTGAGTGCCTACTACAGATTTTATCGTGCTTTTACCGGAACCATTTGGGCCAGCAAACATCCTTAGGCGTGGACTTAAAGCAGAGTTCATCTTTCTATACGCTGACCGATGGAAATTTTAAACGAAGGGGTTAATTTGCGGATGACTCTATGGGAACCATCTGGGAAAATTTCAATGAGAACACCATCACGACATTCAATGACACTGCTGCCGACTGCAAGAGCTTCCCAATAAGCTTTAACAATAGCAGCTTGCGCAAGCTCAGGAATGTGCTCCTCCTGAAATTGTATAGCTTTTTCTGACAAACTCATAGCTCACCTAAGTGAAATAAAACATTAGATTACACAATGTGAGTTGCATTTGCAAGACAGCCCCTAAACTGTATATGAACTTGCCTATTCTCTTTGTCAAAACCCTATAACATATGAGAAAGAGACTCCCACCTGCTTTATCTATATCGCAGACCTACTAGTCTGCAGTTTTTGCTTTGTTATAGTTGAAAAGGATTGGACCATCTACAGGTACAGCAGAAGCAACCCTGTTTTTTTACCACGAAACGGCTATTTCCTTCGTGATGACGAGGGCTGGCATCTACTGGATCCCCAGTAGACCACATAATTTTTAAATACAATGAACAAAAGCCAAACACGCAAATTGACGAGGTTATCCTTGGCTTATGAGTAATCAAAAAAAATTTAAAAGCTTCTAAAAACATAGTTTGAAGAGAGAAATAGATGGTATAAAAAAAGACAAGTCCTAGATCTCTCTAGCTTCTTGGATATCCAAAAGCAATTAAGTCGAAAAAGTTCAACCTGGAGTTACCTATGGAAATTTTCATGCTAGAAAGCTCCAGCAATCTGTTTTTCTTGATTCAAAAAGTGGCCTATCCAGACTGCATTATATGCTTCTAGCTCTTGGCAAATATAGTTATCGACAAAACAACAAAGAAGTCTCCATCATCTTTTAACGTAAAGCCCAAATTTTCTAGCGAATTAGTTAAATATGAAATTTCAGAGCAACTAAAGTTTTGTATAACAGCTACTTTAGGCTCTAGATTATTTGACAACAGATTTGTATCATGCCAAAAAGCAACTGCATTTTGAGATAAATCATGATTATGGGTTACCATAAATCCTTTTTCTTAAACCTTAAAAAGGCTCCTTGAATACTTTCAGGAGAATATTTTTCAGATAAACGATCTAATACCGCAATTTCAACTTGTGGACCCCTCTGAAATATAGTTGCAATTTCAATATACAAGCGACCATTTAGTAAGTGATGCTGGTCTTCTGAAAATAAAAGAATGCGTTCAGTCTAGAATCTCAATGATAAAATTTGATCGAAAGGCAATTCGACAGGCTTCTTGCAAAGTCTTATCAATGTTCATAAATCAATTCGATCAATATCCAGGAGTTCTTCTAACACTTCTCTGCCTTCGCAAAATTTATACCAACATTTCTTATAATAATCGTCTATAGCCAGTGTGGATGTGTTGAAAACTTCATATGCGTTGGCAATATCTTTAGCCTTCATGTAATAGATTAAAAACAAGTCATCGCCATGTTTTTCGAGAAAAGCAGATTCCATTATAACTCCCTCATTTTCAAGTGATTCCAAAACTTCCTTTTTTCGATCTTTTAGTGTTTGAAACCACTCACGCACCTCATTTATAGAGTCTTTTTTTAACTTTGTTCTTATACAAATAGTCTTCATGTCTCTCCATAAACATTATACGAATACTCTCATGAATTTTTCGGAACTTTTTTATTAACCAGAAAAAGATTTTTTCGTGAATCTTACAAAAAAATTGAAATTGTAGACTATTGCAAATCTTTTTGACAAACGACAGGAATTGGACAATCGGCTTGCACAAAAAAGAGCTTAAGCCAATGAGCTTAAACCCTTGTAATTAAAGATGCTCGGAAAAGGACTCGAACCTTCACGGGCAAAAGCCCAAGGGATTTTAAGTCTCTTGAGATATACTGACGAGCACAAACCAGAAAACACAGGAGCAATACCTTGAACGAGTTAAGGAAGCTGCCACTGTGCTGAGTTGTGTTGTTTTCTTCCAGTCTTTTCAGTCTAGAGCGTAATTTTTGCGTAAATTTCGTAAATGTCTTGACTTGACAGCACTCAAGATCGCAAAATGGAAATATGAATACACGATTTGATAAAGCTAAGACAGTTCTAGAATCTCATCGTAAGCACCTATCTCAATTAGGCACGCGACACCTTGCAATTTTTGGTTCTACCGCTAGAAATGAGGCGACTAAAACGAGCGACATTGACATTCTTGTCGATTTCGATGCAAAAAAAGGACTTTTCGTTTTTGTTGATCTCAAATTTTACTTGGAAGATATCCTAAAATGCGAAGTGGATCTTGTCAGCACACGAGCACTCCATCCTGCACTAAAAAAGAGAATTCTCAGTGAAGCCAAGCAAATCTTCTAGAGAGTGGCCTTTCCGTATCAAAGACATTCTACACTCTATCGACAAGATTGAGCAGTATACTAAGAACATGACCATCTCCGAATTTAAGAAAAATGAACTTGTAATAGACGCTGTAATTCGAAATTTTGAAATTATCGGAGAAGCGAGCAATAATATACCACTTGCCATTCAAACTACCCATGCGCATATTCCCTGGAGGCAGATGATCGGGTTAAGAAATGTTCTCATACATGAATATTCTGGAGTGGATGTGAGTGCTGTATGGGAAACAATACATATTCATCTTTCATCTCTTAAGCAGCAGTTGTTAGCCTTGACTAATGATTGAGAAGTGTATCTGAGGTTCTTCAAACAGCGTTATCTGTTTGATTGCTGGAAGCGCATTTTCTTGCCAATAACAATGACCACTTGGGCGCAAAGATACAGCCAGAAGGCAAAATATTGACTAGGAAAAATAGAGTTCCAAACGAAAGTCCCCATAAGTTATGCAATTCAAAAACAAACAGAGTACTTGCTGAAACTAAAAAAGACCAACTGCGTACAATCGTATCACCAGCAATGATGACAGGACCGAGCGCTGAAGGCGGCGTGAAAGCTTGACCGAGTGTCATTCCCGACAATCGAAAACAATAAGTCCCAACACCCAACATGCAGGCGCTTATCAGAACATGAAAATGTATCTTTCCATTTTTATCTTTACGTTCTTTAATTGATCCCATTCGCATTTCTCCTAAATAGGCGAAGACGAGAGCGCTGCGGATTCATAATCCCTTGCTTTTCCAACAATTTACACTCGAGAAAATCAAATTTTTACATAGCAAAGATACGTTTTTTTTCCACTTTTACCCAGTAAAATACAAACTTGATAAGAGCGCTAAATTGTCGAAACTCGCCTTATTGATTATCCTTTATTGTTATGTGTTGTGGACAAGTGGGGAAAAACTGGGGAAAATCCAATTAAAATAAAAAAAAAGAGACTTAAACTATTGCTAGCTTAAGTCTCTTTAAAAGTGAGTAACTAAGCCTTGTTCAAGGACTTACTCACTTGCGGTTTGGCATGCTCGGAAAAGGACTCGAATATACAACAAAAGTCCAACGAATACCTGAGACATACTATAGTCAAGTAAACATACGTAGAGGCTTTACCCCATTGTTTAATCCTCTTCATTCAATGCGGCGACTACTACAGCTAATTGCTCGTCATTTGCTCCATGTCGTACGCGATTAAATTCCAAATGAGCTTCAATGACATCCGATAAGAAACTATTAAAATCAATAAAATCAGAATTATGTTTATGATCAACATTATATTTTATTTCATGATACATTAAGAAAGTTGCAGCTCGACCAGTACCGTTATTACTAGTTATAGCTAGGTGGCCCTTTTTATCTCCATCATAGAATCCGCCTTCTCCATATAAGTTGACAGCCCAACTGAATTTTCTTAATGCTTCGACGTCTACAGTAGCAGTTTCCTCATCCCAGTTATTAAGTTTGAAGGCAGTATAATAGAACTCTTTACCATCCTTTATTACTTGAATATTTGATTGCGTAATAGTATGAATATCACTGTCAATGGAAAAGTTTATTTTATTTAACAATGTAATCTCCACATTGTCATGACGCACAGTTTCGCCCACTTCGTCGGGAAATAAAATAAAATTATTCATTCCTTTTTCATAATCTTCATGAAGAGTTACAATCGTACGTACATTGTTTTTTTCCAAATTTGTGAAATAAGCCTTTACTTCAGAGCTTTTTTTAGGAGCAGCTGACACTACACTATTATTTTTTCCTATGGTAACTGTATGCGCATCAATTCCATCAGCATGGGGAGTTTCTACGTATCCATTTAAAGCCGTTTGTGAAGCCTGAGTATATGAATAATTTTTTAAATTTTCTCTTGTTGTATCATTATCAAATATATTTGTTTGCAAACCGGCAATAAATTTTCTTAATAAACGAAAAGCTTTTTGAGTATTATTATAAATGACCATAAAAAAATCTTGCTGGCCAGATTCATTCTTAATCTGTTTTAATATGTCTTTTATTTGTCTTTCGTCTTGCCTAAGTAAAGCAACTTCTAATTTAGTGTATGCTTCTTTTAATGATGGAGATTTTTGACAAACATCTTTAATGTTATCTAGCTGAGCCAATGTTTTAGCTATTTCAGGACTATGGTGTAGCTTAAAATTGCCAGAATTAAGCAATTCCCTTACATTAATTTTCCCGCATATAAACCCTAAAATTTTTTCATGCGCTTTTAAACCCGAGTCTCTATCATCTGTAAAAATGCAGTTTATGTGGTCATTGCTATCTATAGGTGTAGCAAGTTCTGAATACAACTCTTCACAAAGTTTTAATGTAGTTTCTACTGTAGAGTCTTTAGTGAAAGTCTGTGGATCCCTTGCTAGGTCAAGTTGGGCCTTGAGTTGTATCCATATATTTTGAGCTTTAGGGCTAAATTCCTTTATATAAGTGTCAATCCTCTCCCCATTTTGAGCAACAATTGCTAATAATTCATCCCCATTTTGAATTTCTTTTTGCGCCTTACGGCTATGAGTAGCTTGTAAATAACTATCAAAGTTACTTTTAAACAATTTTTGGCTTTCTTTAACCATGCGTGCATGTTCTCGGAGTTCATTAGTGCCAAATATTTTTCTCCACCACGTGTCAGCTTTAGGGGAAGCTCCTATTTTTTTTGAAGTCAGAATAGAATAAGCCCTAACCAGTATTTCCATGGCTTTTTGATCATCTGAATTATTTTTGAGATGAATCTTAGAATCTACAAAAGCCTCTTTTGCGGCTCTATAGAGTTTGGATTTAGTATCTTGATCAAGATCGCTCTTTAAAGCATTTTCCAGAGTAATACTTTTACCATCACGATGTATATTACCCACAAAAAGCAATATTTCTGCACTTGTTTGACTGAGATGAATGGTAGATGAAGAAGGTAGTGCCATAAATTACACCTTGTTGTGCATTTAATTTAATTTTATCTAACAATCCCTGTTACAAACATCTATTATTTATAGTAACAGTAATGCATATTTATATTAACAGTAATACAAAAAATATTTTAATAAAATAACAATAAATTCAATTAATCAATCTAATCTACTGCAACTTATATGCCATTAAAATTAAATTCACAAAAAACATGATGGATAAAATTTTATAATAAGATTGTTATAACTATTCTTATATCTAAGAGTTCTATTAACATCTCCTAATGATCTGTATCGGCAGCTTCTGAACGACTGAAAAATTTAGTTTATCAGCCAATAACCTTCATTTCATCTTACTTGCCTCCTTAAAACCTTTAAGTAAATCGATTCTACCCACCTTTCATTTGGTTTTTACAAAGGACTGGATTCGAAAAGGTAAATATAGCCATAGGAAAACATGAAAATGTTCCCATTCTCTATTTCCGTGGGTAATTAATTAAGTACTTGATAAATTAATTATTTTTGCTTTTTATTTAAAATCGTGATAATTATTTTTTATTTTAAATCTAGAATATTATTAATACATTAATTAGTTGCATGCATTCTCCATCTTTGCAGTCACAAAGATCATTAACAATAAAGAGTTAGAAAAGGAAGCCGAAGCAGTGCTTCCCACACCTTCATGGGAAGTCAAACAAGACAGCTCATTAAGAGATCTAAAAGTCATTCCTATTACTATGTGCACTTTATGGTATTTAAGTACTAGTTATGCCTCACCCTATATTACAACAGCTTTAGGTGTATGTGGTGTAGCCATCACATTTTTTTGCATATGTAACTATCTCTATCATAAATTTATTCCGGGTAAGCGGATAGAAATGCTTAATGAACTTGAGAGACTAACTACTGTACACACAACTATTGAACATTCCACCATCCTAAAATTTGAACGCTATCGCGCTATTGTGAACGATTTATTAATGATGCAACCCTACTAAAAACCTTTGATATTGATTTACATGAGAGAATTAGAGATTTGTATAAAGGAATATTACTTCATCCATCATGGAGAAACTCCACAAGTCATGCTCTTAACGGAGTTCAGTTCGCCCCAGAATTTTTTAAGATTATTCGTGAACAAAAAGATAGATTAAAGACTAATTAGAATATCTTCTTTGTTAGCTTGACGTTCTGAAAAAACGGGAAAAAAAGGAAATCTCATTGAAACAAAAAAGCCACTTACACGACTTACGCATAAGTGGCTTATCTATAAGATGCTCGGAAAAGGACTCGAACCTTCACGGGCAAAAGCCCAAGGGATTTTAAGTCCCTAGTGTCTACCATTCCACCATCCGAGCGTAGATGGACAACAGATTAGCGAGGTTATGAATTCAGGTCAACTGGAAATTCAAAACATGTAGATAAAGCGTTCTAAAGCATGTTAAATGCCATATTATGAGATGACAATACAGAAATTAAAGGCAGAATTTCGTATGAAATTTTTTGTTAGTTTTTCACATTCTTTACGGGAATATATTCTTAGGCATCTTATGCAGAAAATGATCGCTGTAGATCTTACTGAAATTAGAAGTTGAAAATTGATCTGCAGGCATACTAACCCTGTAATTAAAATTAGAAAAAAATTATTCTGCTATAGAATACAAAATAAAAAATTTAATCCTACAAAATGCCACACTTCTATTACTTACTCAGCTTTGGATTAGCAACCATTTACCACATAGATTTTTGTAATCAAAGCGAAGTTGTCTGAAAGAGTGACAGATAAAGTCCTCTCCTGTAGCGTAAATGGCATGATATACGGAAGGTAATGAGATGCTACGAAGATTTTGTTTAGTACTATTAGTATTTTTGTCATTTGCGATGGACCTTAAAGGGGAATATATCCTACGCGAAAACATGCAGAAAGTACTGCCGGGCGATTTTATCGTGGCCTTTCAAAACAAAGCCTACACTCTATTTATGATCTATGCCAAAGAGAACGAGACATTGACAATAGAAGAAGCATCCGTTCCACAGAGCATGATGGGTGGCAATGTACCTTCATGGAGAGAATGGTTTGCAAGTGGAGCTCCAGGAAGCACCTGTTGGATTCGGTACAAATTAAACTTGCAAACCAGCCAAATCCAAGATGCCTATTCCTTTACACAGCACAGTTGGGTTACATTAAGCGGTGCTAACAACATCCTCGCAAAGCTCATCAACCTCAATTTTGCCTGGATTCCAACTGAAGAGCGTAAAAAAGCAGGGTCACAGCCGGCAATGGGCTTGTTAGATAGAAGACCCATCTGGCAGCCTAGATTGATTGTGAATGGAAGCCAAATTCCAGGTATTCCTTTTGATGGGTGGAAAGCACGCTGGCCTAAAGATGGCTCTGATCTTTCGTCAAAGTTAATTGAGATCTATCTGCCTTCTGCAACAAGCGGATACCCTGGATACTTTCCGTATTGGCTAGAAGTTCAAGGTATGGTTGGAAGTGCTAAGGTTAGAATTATCGATTCTGGAAGCGGATTGAGAAGTCCTAGACCCCCCCTGTAGTTATAAACAATTTTTCCTTTATGTATGGCATTTGCCCCCTTCTAAGCGGTATTACTTAAGATATTTAAAATAAACAACTTATGCTACTAAGCTTACTAGTGCCATATATTTATATCCTTAAGCTCTAAGGTTTTTCGACAAAATATCAACAGATGTTCCACCCTCTTTCCCCCTTTCATCACATTTAGGCGAACAAAATACGTACATCTTTTTTATTTGCCTTTTCTTTCCTAGAGGTTTATCTTAACTAATCCAATGTAAGGAAAATATTTATGCCGGAATGAAACATTTTCGTGTAAATAAGGCTCGTCAACTTCTGCAATCACTAGTGGACTGGTATCAAAAAAATAAAAAAACTCTTCCGGAATCGCGCCGAGAAACTCTCGCTCAGGACCTCAAATCCCTTGATACAGCAATCTTAGAAAAAGATCGTCCGAAAATAGACGAAGTAGCCAGCCGTTTGGACGAGTTCCAGAATGTACATGTAAAAAAACCTGCTTGGAAATATATCTTAGAATTGGTAGGTGCATTGATATTTGCACTATTCATAGCCACTATAGTCCGACAGGTATGGTTCGAATTTCATGAGATCCCTACTGGATCCATGCGGCCTACATACAAAGAACAAGACAAACTCATCGTTTCTAAAACAGCCTACGGAATTAACGTTCCCTTTTCCACCGCACATTTCCAATTTGATCCCTCATTGATCACTCGTACGGGAGTTTTCACATTCTCCGCCGATAATATCCCTATGTATGATTCTGATGGCTCTTATTTTGGCATATTTCCCTACAAAAAACGTCTAATTAAACGTGTGATGGGACTGCCTGGAGACACATTGTATTTCTATGGCGGTAAGGTTTATGGCATCGATCGAAATGGAATCAAAATAAATGAATACCATGATGCCCCCTGGATGCAAGGCTTAGAGTACATTCCTTTTATCACTTTCCTTGGTGAATTAGCCCCTTCAGGACAAAATACTGTGGTAGTTAAACAAATGAACACAGTACTCGGAAAAATCAGCTTTACACTAGGTAAGCCTGCACAAGGTCAAGTTTATGTAGATGGAAAATTCCTTCCTGACGATCCGGCTGCAGCTGAAAAACCTCACGACAAGATCACCACCTACAGCGATTTCTGGGGTATTGGCAACTACGCCATGGTGCAACTTTTGACCAAAGATCAAGTCGCTTCCAATGGAGATGTCGATGTAAACAGCTTGAAGGATGCAGAAGCCTACCTGGAAGTCAGACATAACCCCAGCTTATCTTACCCTTCTCCTTACGTGGCATCCACACCTTTCGGCATGGGAGTTGTCATCCCTGGGTACCGCTCCTACATTCCTTTGAAAAGCCGCCATCTTAATGCTCTTATGGATACACTTTATACCGCCAGGTTTGTAGTAGAGGGTGGCAAAGTGCGCAGGTACGATGCAGAAGGTAGATCAAGCCATGCTGCAGAAGTTACGCTTGAAGGCATTGAAGACGGCACTTATGAATTCTACCACGGTAAAGCCTATCAAATCGCCTGGGGTGGCGTCACAACTGAACTTCCTCCTGAACATCCATTATACGATCGTTCCCTAAAGAACATCCAAAATTTATTCAATTACGGCATCGATTTCTCCTCTTTACAAACTCCTAGAGGAAAAAATCAGTATAGCTTCCCCCACCGTTATGCCTATTTTAGAGATGGGGATTTCTATATTATGGGCGGTGTCATCATGCAGAAGAATGATACTGTTCTGAAGAAATTTATCGCGGATGAAAAAGTCCGAGAAGAAGCTTCCAAACCTAACGCACCTTATATCGCCTTCCTAGACCGCGGCCCGCCTGCAAATGACGAGATCATCAAAAAATTCGGCCTACATATCCCAGAAAAACATTACCTAGCTCTAGGTGACAACCATGCAATGAGTGGAGATAGCCGTGTTTGGGGTTATGTCCCGGAAGATAATATTCAAGGAGCGCCTAGCTATTTAATGTGGCCGGCCGGCTCTCGCTATGGATGGGCAAAAAACGAACCTGATCGTCCTTGGATCACTATTCCAAATCTTATTGTTTGGTCACTAGCTGCATTGGCCATAGGTACACTTTCAATTTGGACATATAAGAAACGCAGAGGATCTCAACTGCCCAGCGATTTCGACATCTAATTGATTTTTCCCCATTGAAACGTTTCCCTAGTATAAGGTTCAGCGACTTGTCGCAAAACCTTATACTAGGGAAAGTTAGCATGACAAAGGTTTTATTTATGTTTCACAACAGAAATAACCGTCTTCTCATCGTTAATCTCCCAACTTGTCCCCTCGGACGCTGAACCAAATTTCACTTCGGTAGCTAGAACTTCGTTGGTGATATATTCTTTGTATTTTTCAAAGCTTACCTGAATTTTAGGCGTTGTATCCATAACCACTTGAATGCGGTCTGTGACATCAAAACCTGCTTCACGGCGCATTGTATTGATTTTGTTTACGATTTCACGCGCAATCCCTTCTTGGATCAGCTCTTCTGTCAAGTGGGTATCCAATGCAACCGTAACAATACCATTTGTACTCGCGATCAGGCCTTCATGAACTTTGCGGGTAATCTCTGCATCTTCAGGTGTAACTTCGATCGTTTCACCTTCAATATGCAGTTGAATGCTCTTCCCTTCTAAAATTGTTTCTAGTGCGTGCTGATCCAATTTCTCAATCGCTTGCTGCACCTGACGCATCAACTTACCCACTTTTTTCCCTAGTACGCGGAAGTTAGGTTTGATGGAAAGTTCAACGAGTTTGCTGTCATCACCAATCAAATGTACCGCTTTCACGTTCAATTCATCAGCGATCAAACTTGTGTGATGCTCTAAGGCTGCCAACAAGTCTGCGTGGTGCGTTGCAATGTGAACTCCAGGCAACGGCTGTCGGACTTTAAGTTTATGCTCCTTACGCAAGGAATGTCCTAGATTGACCGCACTTTGCACTGCATCCATCGTTTTCACTAGCTCTTCATCATCAAATGTAGCATCCGGTGTGGGGTAGTCGCACAAATGCACAGATTCGGACATCGCATCAGTACGCAAGCTATTGAAGATTGCCTCTGCTATGAAAGGTGTAAATGGTGCTGCAACTTTAGAAAGCTGGACTAATACGTAGTAAAGTGTAGCAAAAGCTTCTGCCCTGTCGGGGGTATCCTCAGCTTCCCAAAAACGGCGTCTACTGCGACGGATATACCAGTTGGTCAATGAGTCAATAAAACCTACTAAGGGCTCGACTGCATCGCTCAGGACATAGTTATCCATGCCTTCACGCACTTGGCGAATCAGCAGGTTTAGTTTTGCTAGTATCCATCTGTCTATAACAGCAGCGGGTTTCGGAGGTGACCTATCCCCAGTCGAAGGCACCCACTTATTGATACGGGCATATGTAGAGAGGAAGCTATAAGCATTCCACCAAGGAATAAGCATTTGACGAAGCGTCAGTTCAACACCCGATTCCACAAAGCAAAGATTCTCTGCACGTACTGCCGGGCTGTGCATCATATATAGCCTGACCGAATCAGCGCCGTACTTTGAGATGACTTCTAATGGATCAGGATAGTTACGCAATCTTTTTGACATTTTGGCGCCATCTTCAGCCAAGATGATCCCGTTGACGATAATGTTTTTAAAAGCAGGTTTATTGTACAAAGCTGCTGCAAGTATCGTCAGAGTATAGAACCATCCCCGCGTTTGATCTAAGCCTTCCGCAATAAAGTCAGCCGGGAAATTCTGATCAAAAGATTCCTTATTCTCAAAAGGATAATGGCCTTGTCCATAGGGCATCGAACCTGATTCGAACCAGCAATCAAAAACTTCAGGGATGCGTCTATAGGTTTTTCCATCTTTCTGGATCGTCAGGTCATCGATGAAGTGGCGGTGCAGGTCATCTGCCTTATGTCCCGTCAATTTTTCCAGTTCTTCCAAACTGCCTATAGCAATAATATCACCCTCTTCACTTCTCCATAAAGGGATAGGAGTTCCCCAGTAACGGTTGCGGCTGATATTCCAATCTCTTGCACTTTCAAGCCACTTGCCGAAACGCCCTTCTTTTAGATGAGAGGGAACCCAATAGATTTGTTCATTCGCAGCAAGTAATTTGTCTTTGATTTTTTCTACTGCCACAAACCATGTCGCCATCGCCTTATAGATAAGTGGGGTATCGGACCTCCAGCAAAATGGATAACGGTGGTGTATGGTAGCTTGACGGAACAAGGAGCCTTGTTGTTTTAGGCGTTTGATCACATCCTTGTCTGCATCCTTCACAAAAAGTCCTTGGTGCTCTGGAATCTCATTTGTAAACTGACCGTTGGCATCTACAGGACAGACTAACTCGATCTTTTCCCTTTGGCATGCATAAAAGTCAACTTCGCCAAAGGCAGGTGCACATTGGACTAATCCTGTACCATCGTCCAATGTGACAGTAGGTTCAAGGATGACACGGAAAGCCCCCAATTTAGCTCTGTCTGCAAAATAGGAAAATGCAGGTTTATAGCGTTTACCGGCTAATTCGGAACCTTTATATTGGCCGACAATCTTATAATCTTCATGGCCGTGGAATGTATCTGCAACTCTCGATACAGCTACGATATAATGGTGGTCTGCTTTCGGGTCGTATACTTTGACGTAATCGATATCAGGACCCACCATAACGGCTAAATTGGAGATCATTGTCCAGGGAGTCGTCGTCCATACCAACAAAGATGTTTGTGGGTCTTCTTCTAAAACCAGCGCCACAGTGATCGCAGGATCATCGACATCCTTATAGTTCTCGCCTGCCTCGAAATTAGAAAGTGGTGTGCCGAGTTTTGCGGAATAAGGCATGACACGGTAGCCTTCATACACTAAACCTTGGTCATACAACTGCTTGAATACCCACCATACAGATTCCATAAAGGGCAGGTCCATCGTATGCCATGTTTGGGTAAAGTCAACCCAACGCCCTGTTCTTTCGACAGTGTATTTCCATTCCTGGGTATAGCGTTTAACTATGCTTCTGCATGCTTCATTAAAATTTGCGATACCAAACGCTTCGATAGAGGCTGCGCCTGATAAATTATGGGATTTCTCGACTTCGTTTTCAATGGGCAAACCATGACAGTCCCAACCAAAACGCCTTGGGACGTAATACCCTTCCATCGTTTTAAAACGGAGCACGACATCTTTAATCGTACCGGCTAATAAATGGCCATAATGGGGCAGGCCTGTCGCAAACGGGGGCCCGTCATAGGTGGAAAATAAGGGTTTTCGCTCTCTATCAGCAACGCTCCGTTCGAATATCTTATTCTCACGCCAGAACTGCAACATTCGCCTTTCGCGGGCATCAAACGTTTCATTAGGGATGATTTCAAACATTATTTCACTTTTGGTTTCGTATTTTGCGGTTATTTTACATATATTTTCTTATTGTGAATAGCGCTAAAATAACTCAGTTGTTATAATTAAAGTGTATCTAAGGGGGGTGTACTGGTTTCGACTAGGGAACAAAGCCTTAGACGCATGCGGAGGACGTCGGTTGGCCTCCTTAATCATCCGATACAAAATTAAGTGCCGAAAAAACCGTCACTGCTGACTTCTCACCAGTAATGGCTGAAGCAGCTGTTGCAGCTTAATCCTAACAGAGAAAGTTGCCCAGTAACCTGACGTTGGACCGAGGAGGTCAGGAGCTACTGTAACAATCTTGGTAAGGAGCAAAACCTCTGACAACTAGGGTCTGCTCCAAGATTATAGATGTCATTCTGCCACAGAGGCGCACTCTGCAGCGTGGCAGAAAATTTTCAGAGTGCTAAGCATGTAGTGTCTATTGTAGAGTTTGCTTAGGACGAGAGTTCGATTCTCTCCACCTCCAAAAGTAAAACTCTGAACTTTGAGTGATGAACTCTAAGTTCAGAGTTTTTTTATGCCTGTTATATCCGAATGTCAAGCATGCCCCATGACAGCCTTTTTATAGATAAGGACCCGAATGTCAGATAATCAGATCGAAAAGACACGCGAATATGCTGCAAAATATAACAAAAAAATGCGTCTCGCATTAGAGGCAAAATATACTAGACTTCAGTTCCCTCCGCAAGGAATCGAACTAATTCTAGCACAAACAGATCACTCTTTAGAATTTATCGATCTATATTTGAAATCTGAATATCCGAAGGATAGACTCTCTAAACTCACTGACGGGTTTCTCGACATTCAATTCCAGATCACCATGCTGAAGGAGTGCCACGTTGGATTGTACAATTCCCTCGTCCACCTTCCTCAAGGAGAAAGTCAAATAGCTAAGACTTGTCCCTACCTATTTCTTCGACAACTCAGTCTAGACCAAGGGTCTATATTTCAGAGTAGGGCATTGTGGGAAAAACTAATGAATTTTATCTATTTTCTAGAAGAAGGTCTAGAACTAGAAACTAAAAAGTCCAAAAAAACTAAATTTTTTGATTGGGTCTCTGAAAACCCAAAATGGAATTTTCTCAATCGCTATGAACATTGGATACAAAAGCTTGATAACATTTATCGAACTCCCGAGGCACATAAAAACTCTAGGCTACGAAAACACTTCATTGAAGGCTCCTCTCCATTCCCTGAAGATATGCTTCATACGTTGAATATTATCATGAATACCTTCTGGCCTAATCTTAAAAATATGTTACAAAGAGTCGTATCTCCTATCGTTTATGTCGAGAATCAGAGGTGACACTCGGACATTTCGAAATCAGTTCGCTGAGCATTGAAATGAAGTTCAGCGATGAACATTCAATCAATCTCCCTTCAAATAACTAGCAAACGCGCGATCGAAATCAGACAAATATTCACGATTCTGAAACACTCTGTATTTTTCATATTCCTCACTCAGAAGGGTCAGGCTTGGCCTGACCCTCGGCAGAATTTCAGGCATGACCCCCGCGCTATCGCCACCTATTCTACTTTTACGACTCAATCTTATAGCTCATCAACTAAAACGAGTTGAATGAGTCGTATTTTACATATTATTTGACTCAATCGACTCAAAATGCAATAATGAACTAAAAGTGAGTCATATATGAAATACCCGGAATCAGAATCCTCTACAATCGAATGGAAAGGCTCTTTTCCTGAAAAGGAACAAATCGTAAAAACTATTGTTGGCTTTTGCAATCGGTTTGGGGGAAAGCTCATAATTGGTGTGAGTAATAATGGGGACATTGTTGGGATTGATGAAAGCATGGCCGAGGAACAGATGGAACACCTCGACAAAATGATCTATGAATCCACTGCACCTCCCATCATTCCTCTAGTTCATACCCAAAGAATTGGGGATAAAGTAGTCCTACTTATTGAAGTCTCCTCTGGCATGAATAAACCTTATTACATCAAATCAATGGGAATGGAAAAAGGAGTTTTTGTCCGGCTGGGCAGAAGTACAATGAAAGCCAATGTGGATATGATAGAAGAATTAAAATGGAGTTCGAGGGGACTACACTTTGACTTATCTAGCCTATATCACTCCTCAGCAAATGATCTAGATATGGACGCTATCGAAAATTTTTTCTCGCTTCGTAAAGGTAAGAAAAAAAGTTTTATAGACACTATCCTTGTCTCCTTCAATATCATCAACGAAGAACATAAAAGTAAGTACCCAACTGTTACAGGAGTTCTTGTATTTGGTAAGCGACCTGAGAAGCACCTTCCTGAAGCATTTATCATATGCTCGCGATTCTCCGGTGTTTCAGGCAGAAATGCCATTGCCTCTCAGGACTGCGTAGGAACTCTTTTTGAACAATTTGAAATGGCCTTTGCTTTTATCTTAAAGCATCTTCATCACTCTTTTGTCATTAGAGAAAAAAAACGGGAAGAAAAACTTGAAATTCCAGAAGTTGCCATTCGAGAAACTCTCTTAAACGCAATTGTTCATCGAAATTATCATATTCGAGCCCCCATTAAAATTGCTATTTATGATAATCGTATAGAAATCTTCAGTCCTGGTGATTTTCCGGGTCCTATTAACACATCCAATCTACTCTCGGGACTAACTTATATTCGCAATCCGGGTATTAGCAAAATTTTTAGACAGGCAAAATATATTGAAAAATTAGGCTCCGGGTTTCATAACCTCTTCGACTCCTATGAAAATTGGGGACTCGTACCGCCCGAAGTTATCGAAGGTGAAAACTACATAAAATGCATTTTACCAAGAGAAAAACAGAAGGCCTTACACGGAAAAGATAGTATCAATGAAGAGGAAAAGATTCTTAACCTATTTAATCAAACTGAAGAAATCACCATCTCAGATGTGATTTCTTCACTAGGAATAGCAAGAGCGACTGCGGGAAGACGTCTTAACGGCTTAGTAAAGGCTTTCAAGCTAAAACAAATAGGATCTGGAAAATCGACGAGCTACAGAAAAGTAAATAAATAACTTGGATTAAAAGTTCTGAATGCATCTCTCCACCTCCAATCAAACAAAAGGCTTCAGTCCTGAAACTGAAGCCTTTTGTTTTTAGTGACATACAACAAAAACTTCACACCGAAAAATTCAGCTGCGTAAAATTCAATTACGCAGTATTTACGCACTAGACTGGATGAAACTAGATCAAAACGGATCCTTTTTCACTTTTTTTCTCTGAAGAAAAGTATTTCATTGAAAACTCAGTGTACCAATTTTCGAGTTCTTGTTTGATTTTCTCCATGATTGCATGGGTAAGAATAATTTGTTGACCGGGAGCAAAATCCGTTATCAACTTCGCCTTTTTAAGTTTATCGGTCCCCTTTGAATCACGGTGAGTAATAGATTGTCGAATCCACCCTAGCTCCCCCCAAATTTCGCTTTGAATCTCCTCCTCCACTAACTTCTGCAGTCTTGGTCTGTAAGTCGACTCCCAACTGTCATAAACAATTTTAACTGTATTCTTCGCTTGGAGATTCTCAAAAGAGCCAGGTTCCAAAATCTCTCTAATATTTTTTGTGGTTGTTTGAACACGGAACTCCTCAACAAAAAAGACATGATCCTGTTCGCCAAGACGTCTTTCTATTTCAATCTCCCCACGCCCTTCTTTCTTCAGATCATTTCTATAATTTTTCTCAAAATTTGCTAGATGCGGCCTCCAAGCACGAGGAGCAGCTAGAGAAATAAAATAGACAAGAAATGTTTCATCAATCATTTGATACAGTTCATGTATAACTTCATAAGCTTCCGTACTTTTATCTTTAACCTCAGCTTCAACTTTTGTAGTCATTTTTTCCTCCTTTTTAATATTCCGTATGATACGCGCAATGGACATGATCACTTTGTCGACCATAGACAAAAAATTGCGAAAATTATTAATTTGACTTATTCAACAATAGTCATCAAAAGTGTCGCCTCCTGTCCATTCTAATCCACGTGCAAGGCAGAATTGTTTTTCTGCGCCCTCCTTGGTAAAAAAGGTACCCAGGTTAGCATGTACATATAAGCCATCTTCAAAGGTAACTCTCGCAAGTGACACTGGCTTCATACCATCCCGTTCGCACAACACACAGATCGACTGGCCATCATTAGCCACCGCAGCTTCTAGAACCTTCGATGTAGATAAGTTGTTCCGACAGAATATAGCACCTACAGCTAATTTTGCCGCATAGGCTGTGATTGGATCTTCCTCCATTTTTTGTGGACAACAAGGAAATTCAGTTGGAGTACGCCATTCACGCTGCGCTGCGCCTGGCGTTTTTGCCATTACCAAGTTTAGTGCTTTCAATGGTATGTTTAGAGATGGTTTTTTGGTCAAAGAAGGTTTAAACACCCATTCTCCAAGAGAGCCACCACCAGAGGACGACTTATCGCTTTTTGCCCATTGATGCATACGTTCTCGACAAGCTTGAGCTTCTTGAGGAGTGACTTTTCGCATCCATTCGAAGTTGGGATCAAGCCTGCGGTGGCGTAATTTGGAAGGATCTTCAAGAAAAGCCTCAATGCTACCACACACTAATTCGATACGTTTCTTGGTGATAGGATTAAGAAGTGCGTTTTCCAGCCGCGTCAGCCACCGGAGGTTTTCGGGTCGGTTATTTCGGCGGTTCGTGTCGATATGGTCAACGATGTATTCTGGAGTAAGCGGTTCGCCATGGAACGCCGTTGCGACAATCCTGTGGATACGAACCGAACCTATGTATGCATAACCATTCTGGCTATTTGGCTTACCAAAAGTCCATTGATCGTCGGCTGAGCGCGAACGTTTGCCTATACGGGAGTAGCGCAATACTGAACCGTTATCTCGAACCGAATATCGCTCCTCGTCATAAATACAATTCACCTCACGATGAAAATCATCTAAGCCAGCTTCTGTCATGGCGTGTCCTTATGATTTATTGCTCAAGTAAGTGACGCCCCACTTGATGGGCAACGTTTTTATCAATCTGTTTGCCAAGTGTGTTGGCGAGTTCCTCTGCAAACCAGTCAGGTCGACCATAATGAGGGTTTATAATTGCTAAACAAATGGTAATAGCTTGAGAGCGCGGATAGATGGTAGTTTGAGAACGTGGAATATCATGATTATTCGCCAATGATCGTCCTACAAAGCGCAGCGCTTCCATTAAGGCTGCGGCCTGATCGGCTTCGTTACAAATTGATAGCCTTAATGCAGAGATTAAATGAGCTGCTAAAGCTTGTGCATTCTCGATTGCTGCTTTACTATCGCCAATATACTTAACAGGGTCAGACGCTGTCATAAGAGAGCTCCAGCCAGCATCCACGTCATTTTTAAGCTGATCAGCAGCAAAAAAAAGATCTGTGTGAAGTTGTTGAAGCGCTTGCTCTGCACGTTCATAATCTTTATCTGTCCAGCCAGAAGGAAGCTCAATAGCTTTGTCGAGAGAATGTTGAACGTCCTGAGGTGTTATTGATTTCCATTTACATGTCGATATTTTAAGTTGCCATTCACGAAAGATATTATTGCCACAGCGTTTAAGCTGTTCCTTTTTGCGAAAGCGAATCTGCTTCGCTGCATTTGATATTTGCGTCATAACGGAATCCTTATGGTTAAGTAACTTTATAAAAAAGAAACGTAACCAAAAAGACCGAAATTGTCAAGCTTCCGATGTCGCTGGAATATCAAAAACTTTGCAGACTCGTTTTTTTGGTTGTTTACAAGGGCTTATACCTGAAAAGTTGGAACGCTCAATAACCATGTATCTATAATGAAGCAGTATAAAGTTATTTGGTTTTTTCCCTTTCCCTGTCATATTCTTGTGGCATCTGTGACGCCTGTGGCTCATAGGGTTCATAGAGAAAGAGCGTCACATTTTGTCACAAACTATATATTTTTCCGAAAATACTACTAAGGCTGAGAAGATTTTTGAATGGTGGGCGGGTTTTGAGGTGGGATTGTAAGCTTACTTTTATCATCAATTGTGTCCTTGTAAAGGGCATTAATTGCGTGCATCTCAAGATTATACCTTTCACTCTGCAAACGTGAAGGATCAAGAATTGCAAAATATATAACCAATCCGCAATAAAAGACTAATAGAACGACTATGAGTGCCGCGCTAAAGATCTGAATCCAATGACTGGGACCTGCTACAACGCCGGTTCCAAACAAGGTCAGACAAAAGCTGACGACCCAATTTACTGAAACCATTACATTGCTTTTGCAAACGTCCCCAGCAACCTTTTTTCCTGTAAGTGTTGAAAAAAAGTTAGACATTTTTTTGACCTTTAAATACTGAAATTGTCAGACACAGACAGTCTGACCCCGAAGCTGCTCCATAAAATTGTAAAAAAAATTTATCGTCTCCAATACAAAATTCTAAAGGTTTTGACAGTGAAGCCCCTAGAGAGCTGAGAAAATTGGTCAGAGTGATGATTAACACCTCTCCTTCTTGAGAGGTTGCGCAGCCTTTTTTAGAGGGATCAGAATCTGATTCAAATCTAAAATGAAATTGAGCTATTTTTTCTGAAGTAACAGGAATGTGAACTTGGAGACCGTATTTTGGATTACAGCATACCGTTTCCGAAAGCACGAGCTCTAAGCTCCCATTAAATATCTCGGGTGTAATCTTATTCATGACAAGGAATCTAACTAAGTACCTGTATAAAGTCAATGTATTTCACAAAAACTACTATATTTTTGTGAAATACATACCTTTTCTATTGCGTTTTTCACAAAAACATGCTACTTTTTGTGAAAAGAGAGTGAGATAGTTATATGCGCGAAAGCATGGAAAACAAAATAAAAAATAGAATCATCAAGCAAGGCCCTGGTTGGTGTTTTACTCCTATGCATTTTGCAGATTTAGGTAGCGATGCTTCTATTAGAAAAGCCCTCTCTCAACTTCAGAAACAAAGCTTTATTAGAAGACTTGCGCAGGGTCTATATGACTATCCAAAAAAACATGATCTATTGGGCATTATCCCTCCAGATGTCAACGAGGTAGCTAAAGCAATTGCGGAAAAAGATAGTATATTAATTCAACCTGCAGGCGCTCATGCGGCAAATTTAGTAGGCTTTTCCACGCAAGTTCCAGGCCGAGTAATATTTCTTACCGAAGGAGCATCTAAGAAGGTAAAAGTTGGCAATCAAGAAATCATTTTCAAAAAAACCACAAGAAAAAACATGCTTTCTGCTGGAACTAGAGAGGGTCTTATAATACAGGCTCTAAAAAATATTGGAAAAGATCATATCGACAAAAAAATGCACATGCAAATTGCAAAACTACTCAAAGATTCGACTGAAGAAGAAATTAGAAAAAACATGAAGTTCGCTCCAGCCTGGATTAGAGTTCTTGTTTTTGAAGTCATAGGAATTAAACCATGACTGAGATTCATCTTTTACCTCAAAACGAACGAGAACTTTTTTTTAGAGCTGCCATTGATACAAAGGACATGCCTTTTGAAGTTATTGAAAAAGACTATTGGGTTGTATGGGTTTTGAAGAGGTTGTTTTCTCTAGAGAAGATGAAGCCTTATCTCACCTTTAAAGGAGGTACATCTCTTTCAAAAGTATATGGCTTGATTGATCGTTTTTCGGAAGATATCGATCTTTCAATCGAAAGAGAATTTTTTGGCTTTGGTGAACCTCATAATCCTGAAAATGCCCCTTCAAAGAAAAAACAAAATGCTATCATCGATAACCTTTCAAAAGCTTGCTCCAATTATGTACAAACTGAAATGTTAGCCAGCCTTAAAGAAACTTTTGCTGCAGAGCTCAGAACAACCGATGGGTGGCAGATTTTTTCTGATCCAGAAGATCCTGACGCCCAATCATTACTCTTTGAATATCCAACTAACAGCTCAAAAACAGGGTATATTCGTCCACTTGTAAAAATCGAAGTTGGAGCAAGGTCCGAACATTGGCCTGTCAGTGAACACAAAATAGAGAGCTATGTTAAAGAAGCGTTAAAAGAAAAAATTTATGAACCTGATACAGTTATTCGCGTACTGAATGCTGAGCGAACTTTTTGGGAAAAAGCAACTATTCTTCATCAATACACGCACCTGCCTGAAGATAAAAAGCTTCCACCATGCATCTCCAGACATTTTTATGATTTTTTTCGATTAATAAACTCTTCAATAAAGAAAAAAGCTCTTAAAGAAGTAGCTTTACTTGAAAGAGTAGCCAATCATAAAAGCATTTATTTTGCCTCAGGCTGGGCAAGCTATGGCACTGCCAGAAAAGGAAGCTTAAAGCTCGTTCCCCCATCTCGTGTCTTAAAAGAACTTCAAAAGGACTATGGTCTAATGAGATCTATGTTTTTTAGAGAGGTTCCTGCCTGGGAATTGATCTTAAAAACCGTTAGTGAATTTGAAAACGAGTTTAACAAAGAATAGCTTGTATAGGAAAACTAATGAAATTCCAAACACCTTTGCCATTAAAACCAGGCGATAAAGTCGCTATCGTATCTCCGTCTTCTGGAATGCCTTTTCTTTTTCCATGGGTATACAAACAAGGATTAAATCGAATTAAGGAAATTTTTAAGCTCATACCTGTAGAATTTCCTACTGCCCCTGCCAAAGTCCAGAATATCTCTCTCAAAATCCTGAAGCTCGCGCAAAAGACATTAACGAAGCTTTTTCAGACCCCTCTATTAAAGGCATCATTGCGACAATAGGTGGAATCGACCAAATCAGGATACTTCCTTACTTAGACAAAGAGCTTATTTCACGTAATCCCAAAATTTTTATGGGTTACAGCGACTGCACCAATCTACATCTGTTTTTATGGAATTTAGGAATTGTTTCTTATTACGGGGGTGCCGTGATGACCCAATTTGCAATGGGCGGTGGGATGCAAGATTATACAATTGACTCGATCAAAAAATCTCTTTTTCATCCTCCAATTGGTCATGTAAGCGCAGCCTCTGAATACAGTGATGCTGATCTAGATTGGGCAGATGAAAACAATTTAAATAAAAAACGCCCCATGTATCCAGCTGAAGGGTGGTATTGACATAATACCCAAGAACAAATAATAGAAGGAAGACTATGGGGAGGCTGCCTAGAAGTCCTCGATTTGCATTTGTCAGTTAGACGGTACTTACCAGCTTTTGAGAAATTGGATGGCACTATACTTTTCCTAGAGACTTCAGAAGAGATGCCTTCTGAAGGTTTGGTGTATTGCTTTATTGCTGCCCTTGCTGAAATAGGCTTGCTGCAAAGGTTTAAAGCTATCTTAGTTGCTTATCCAAAAGCACAGTTTTGCGAAAGACAACCTCCAGAGGGTCGTGATGCCTTTATCTTAAATCAACAAAATGCAGTAAAAAATGCTTTCAAGGATTACAACATCGCTCTTCCGGTTATCTTCAATATGAACTTTGGGCATACTGATCCGCAAATAATCATTCCAAATGGTGGTAATGTAAAGATTAATTGTGCCGCAAAGACGATCAAATTTAATTAAGTTCTTGTCAATTTCTCGTGCCTAAAATCAAGCTAAAAACGTCAAAATAATCCCCAATTGCGTTAAAATTGCGTAATTCACTCAAAATAGTCTCATTTTCCATTGATTTTAGGGGGGATTAATGTTTTTAGTGGGGAGACTAGTCGTCGCGACGACGGCAAACCTTTCGGTTTGCCTAGAAGCGGGAAGCAAAAAGATGGAAATTTTGGAAAGGTTTTTGTTTGTAAAAAAGAAACGCTGAGCTGGAAACCTCCATTTAGGAGGCTCTGCCCCCTAATTTAAGTCCATCAAACCTATCCCAATCAAAAATTGCAAGAAACGTTAAAAGTAATTACAATGTAATTACATAAGGAGGGTATATGGTTCATATTATTCACATAGGGAATTCATTTGGCGTACGAATTCCTAAAACAATCATTCAAGAATTAGGGTTCAAAGAAAATATGGATCTTGTTTTCAAAGTCACTGAAGATGGATTGTTGATCTCACCCGAAAAGAAAGCTAGGGAAGGCTGGGAACAAGAATTTAAATCCTCTAAGAAAAAGATCAAAAAACCTTCTTTATTAAGCGAGTTTCCCAATGAATTCGATAAGGACGAATGGAAATGGTAAAGCAGTTCGAAGTTTATCTGATAAACCTTGATCCAACAACCGGAAGCGAGATTAAAAAAACACGTCCCTGCGTAGTTATATCCCCAAATGAAATGCAAGGATTAAATACTGTTATCATAGCGCCTATGACTTCAACATGTAAGATATACCCAACGCGTATTCCTGTATTTTTTGAGAAAAAAGAAGGATATATTGTTTTGGATCAAATTCGAACAGTTGATAAATCGCGACTTGTAAAACTGCTCGGAAAAATTGAAAAAGAAACTGCTCACAATGTTCTCGCGACATTGCAAGAGATGTTTACCTGAAGATAGAGCTTAAAAAGAAGCACTTTTTTGGAGTCAAAAGTTCCCTTTGTACCATTCACGACGAACTTCTCTTAATGCTCAAGAGTTCGTGCCAATATATAAATCTAAAACGATATTTCTTTTTGCATCTTGCCTCTTTTTTGATTCATTTGGTACTTGAGGATCACAAACAGTGAGTCGAAAAAATGTAATTTTAATGATTTTCTATCGTTTTTATGGCTTTCTTTAATGCCATCTCATAGGCAATTTGAAGGGCCTTTTCTTTGGCAACGGAAACGTCCGGTTCAATGCCTAAACCATCCCAATTTGTCTGTGTTATCGGATTAATTGCTCGACCCGTGGGTAAAAATGCAGTAAAATGATTACCTAAATTAATTACTTGTCCAGGATTAGCCCCCCCATGGGTGACCTCACCAATGATCTTTGCTCGCTTCAGATTTTTTAGATTATAACAAAATTCTTCAGCTGCAGAAAAAGTATAGGAGCTTGTTAGAACATAAACATCTTTTTTATATTTTTTTCTCGCCACGGCAGGTTTTGTCCAAAACTCGTCAGTTTTATCTTCTTTTCGAAAATAAAGACTATTCAAATGAATAGGCTTATTTCCAAATAAATAAGAGGAAATCAATGCTACCATGCCTGGATTGCCACCTCCATTTTGTCTTAGATCGAAAATTAACGCCTCTGTATTCATAATGAATGTCATAGCGGCTCCAACAATCTTAGCTCCCGCCTCCGGATCATAAAATCCTCTCAAATTGATATAGCCAATATTCCCTGTTAGGCATTCAATTTTTTCAAAACCATAATTTATTTTCTCCATAAGTCTTATATCGTCAGCTTTATCATCCGAAACCTCAGATTTTTTCTTCGAGTTTAATCGCAATGAATACCTCACGCGTAGATGTTTGTCTTTGCTAATCCGTTGCAAATCTTTCGTTAGTTTTTCCGCAAACTTATTGCCATTAGTAAAACCATCGTACTCTTTGTTCTTGAGACGTTTACAAATATCTTTTTGCATTAAGTGTGCTTTTTCAACATATACATAGGAATCATTAAGCTCATTAATCAACTTTTTTATGACACTTGAATGCATTGTGGTTGTTATTATTAAATCGGAATTTCTGTCCATAACTCTACTTAACCTTGGCTGCGCTTTGCTGCATATTATGGATTTTGAAAAGATTTGAAAAGATTCAATTTAGACAAGTCAAAAGTTCTGAATGCGTCTCTCCACCTCCAATTCAAATTAAGGCTTCAGTTTCACGACTGAAGCTTTATTTTTACAACGCTAAATTCACACCGAAAAATTCAGCTGTGCAAACCTCAATTACGCAGTATTTACGCACTAGACTAAACAAAACTGCCGTAAAAACTACTTCGAAATGCTCAGAGTTGTACTGCGGTTGATAGAATTTCTTTAAACTTGTAAGCTTGGAAATTTCGATATCCTTTAGAAAAGCTTCTTTATCCAAAGCTCTCTTCAGAGGAAATAATAAAATTGGACGTTGCATCTTCTTATGTTTAATTGTACTGTGTTTCTTCTTTTCGTATTTCTGTTCACAGGGAACCATCCTTTACTATGTCAAGAATACCCTTCTTCAATCTTTGAACCTCAAAGGGTTAATGATAAACTTAGCATAAGCATAGAGGAGAATAATATGCCGTTTTCAGAAAAAGAAGCTTTGATTAAGGCTGCGAATCATTATATTGAAACACTTAACCGAATTGGAACATCGCAAACTGATTATCAGTCGAACGACATAGAACCTCTCTGTTCGATCAACTGCAAGAAAATACGTAATGGAAAAGTACTTTTTGAAGGGAAAGATCTTTTTGCAGCTCAGCTTGATGCTGGCAAAGAATGGCTCGGGACTTGGGCGATTGATGTGCAAGAAGTACTCACCTCAACAGACAATCGAACTGCGGTCATTCGTTATGAGCTTGCTACAGAAAAAGAAGACCATTTGGTAATCATTGCTATTCTTCGCTTTGATTCAAATTATCTAATTAGCGAGATAAACGAGGTTCATAACAAACTAGAAGAATAGAATTAATTTAAATGATTTCCCGTCTTTATTGATTCTTTCATAAATACTGTATGAAATACGCTTTGAGATGTTTACTTGAAGATAGAGTTTGAAAAGAGGCAATTTGTTGGAATCAAAAGTTCCCTTTGTGCCATTTCACGACGAACTTCTCCTAGTGCTCTAGCTTTTTATGACTAATTGTTTTGGCATCTTTCCTCTTCTTAGATTCATTTGATTTACTTTCTTATTTCGTAATCGCCTGGCATAACAGCCACCAACCGACCGTTCTTCCAAAGATCTATCAAAGTTTTATTGTTGAAGCGCCCCAAGGCTCTACAACCTATTGCAAACAAGTTCAATTCAACGTAAAAGAACAGAAAAAATCTTAGTAACCAGCCTGGAAATAGTTTTCCAAAAATAACAAACACAGGAATGCTATAGAAGGCCAATCCAATAATCAAAGCAGCCAAAATAGTAAAAAGACATATTGCTAAAGGCAGCTTAATGTTTTTTGATACCAGTTCTATAATTCGATGGAGAGGGCTTAGTATTTGTGATCCAAATTTTTCAACAAAACTTTTCTCATATGCATTATCGTAGCCTTCAGCTGAAAGTAATTTTCCTGCAAATGCAAAAACGATTCCCTCTCTCCAAGACAAGCTGTTCATTATACAACCAGCTTCTGATCATTATAGTGTTTCAATAGTTTTTGATTTGTGAAACGTCCAAATGCTCTGATCCCAATACCAAAAATTGTTACTTCAGAGATAAGCCACAAACAAAAGCGAACATGATCCCAATTGGTATAGTCATTAATCCATTGGAAGACTGTTGAAAGAATATGCCAAGTATTCACTGGATAGAATAGTAGTGAAGTGAGAATCATAAAAAATGCAGTAAGCCAAACTGTGACTACGCGAGGATCAAAAAGCATTTTAAAGAAAAATTCTTTGAAATCGTAAGCAAACCAACTGAGTGTGTCCCCTATTTTCTCAATTAAATTTGGAGGAGATAGTTCTCTTATTTCGGAAGTTTCCTTACGAAGAGCAAAGCGTAAATTATTTCGAAAATGGGATGCCATAGTTTAATTCTTGGAGGATTTAGTGCTAAAATAGCTGTTTCTATTTGAAGTCAAAATACTTTAGCATTCTTGTGAATGAATGAAAAGTTTATTTTTCCAGTTGAAGGATATGATATTGAAGACGATAAAGACCTTGAGAGGCGGTTAAAAAGGCGGTTTGAAAAATATAGTAGTGGGGGTCGGGCATTGCTTAATTATATGTACAAATATTTTCTTAATAAGGATGGTAAATAAATTAACACAACTAAGAAGAAACATGCTTAGTACGATTTTACTCATTATCCTTGATTTTGTTGCTCGTTGAAGCATTGCCCCGATGGAAGCATAGCTCCAAATGAGGATATACCCCTAGCGGTATCTTAGGTACACTATTAATCATTATTCTTATCTTATTGCTGTTAGGAAGGATTTAACTTACGCCACATAAGAAAAGAAACGCAGCTGATCCTAAGCCATTTAATTTTGATCAACCAAAAAATAATCAGAGGTAGATGATGGATATACTGATGGTGATAACTTCCCACGATCAACTAGGCAATACAGGCCATAAGACTGGCCTCTGGTTGGAAGAATTCGCAGCGCCATATTTTGTTTTTCGAGACGCGGGGGCCAACATTACTTTAGCATCGCCTAAAGGAGGACAACCTCCAATAGATCCAAAGAGTGATCTACCAGAAAATCAAACGCCTGCCATGACACGCTTTAAAAAAGATGAAGAAGCAAAAAAAGCATTTTCTAATACTGTTAAATTGGCTGACATACGTGCGGAAGATTTCGATACGGTGTTCTATCCAGGCGGCCATGGCCCCATGTGGGATCTTGCAGAAAGTCCTACATCCATCGCACTTTTAGAGTCTTTCTACAACTCAAGTAAATTTATTGCACTTGTTTGTCATGCGCCAGGAGTCCTCCATCGGGTTACATTTGAAGGAAAGCCCCTAGTAAAAGGTCAACGCGTGACAGGTTTCACTAATGCTGAAGAAGAGGAAGTGCATCTTACAAAAGTAGTCCCATTCCTTGTCGAAGATGAGCTAAAACGTTTGGGCGGAAAATTTGAAAAAGGACCGAACTGGCAAAGTTTTGTCGTTGTTGATGGTCACTTAATCACGGGTCAAAATCCTGCATCGTCTACAGAAGCAGCGCAAACACTACTCAAGTCACTCTCTGGAGCCGTAAAAAAATAGAAACGGTTCATTATTAGGCAAAAACGAAATGGTAGAGAATGCGACTCTCCACCTCCAATCAGGCCCGGTCACTAGATCGGGCTGTTTTCTTCCCTAGTAGAGATATCCATAATATAAAAAGCCACATCATGGTTTTGCATTTGCATTGAGCCATCTGATTGGAGAGTAGGCCATGAGAGGTTGGGCATGACAACACCCGAATGTCTAAATCCTGGAATAATCGTTCCATATGGCTCAGGGGATTCTTTCATTTGCAATTCATCGCAAAGGACTTGAATATAACAAATTTGCTTTTTGCCCCATTTTTTAGCTGCTGCTATAAATTGATCAAAAATTTCTAAAACAGCTCTCGCATTTTCTTTATGACTTTCTGCCATGAGAAAATATCCAATATACAAGACCTCGTTTGGCTGAAAGCCTTTTTCCTTGAACTGTTCAATCAATTCGGGAGAAAAAACATTACCCACGTTGTAGTCGAGGTAAAACGAAACAAGACATACTCCAGAAGCAATCCCTATCACTTTATTGCTCTGTTTCGCAATGACAACAAGCGCTTCTTTTTCATTGACGTAGACAGTATCAAAGGGGTGAATGAGTTGCTCTTTTGGAGGGGCATAGTAATAAGGAAATCCAAGAAGGTGTTTTGCACACCACTCATGAAGCAGAGGCAAAAGAGGAAGAACTTCTTCTCTGGAAAATGTTTGGACTTGCATAAACTCCTTATCGCCATTGATTTCGTAGTTTGCTGAAAACAATGGAAGACAATAAACCTGAAAAATTAATGCTAGCACAGTTAGCGGTCTAAACATAGATATCTTTTCCTTTGTAACCTTCACTAGCAAAGCCATATTGAACAAAAATGTGACAGCCGTGACTTACTGAGAAACAGCGTCACATCTAGAACACAGCAGCGATCATCGGCGAAATACTTCCCTCTTCTCCATTAATATATAGGTCGCCATCTATAGCAGAAAGAGCCCCATGCTGCACTTCACAAATCTTCAGGCCATATTCTTGACTATACTTAAGGTCAGATACCAAATAAGAAACATCCGCAGGATATTTTGAGTCGGCATAGAGGAACACCCTATTCAAAATGAAAAATGTATGAAAGTAAAAGCTTATGCATACTTAAAATTGGTTAAAATTTGACAAATTCGAAGAATTAACAATACGGTGGTTATATGATTGTTCAAAAGACTTTATCTCTATGTATTTTTCTCTTATTTGCTTTTCAATCTACTTGTGCAATACCTTTGGAAGAACAATTCAAGCGAAAAGGTTATTTAGAAATTTGCGATAAGACGCATGGAACGACAGCGTTTGATTCTCTTTATGCATATTTTGATGAGCTCATTGAATTTCTTCAAACAAATCCTATTTGGGCACAAAAATTATACAGCGCTAAAGAACGATTTATTCGCACAAATGATAGAAATTTTTACTCTACGGATTTTTTTGGTTTTTACGATGAGTCGCAAAGAGATGGAAGAAACCAGATCTCCTTCTATTATTCGACCCATTTTCATGAATTTATTTGCTGTCACTACCCAGAATTCAATAAGGTTCCCGAATTTATTCATTTTTTTGAAGTTTGTTTCGAAATTCAAAACTCATATGGAAATCTATTTGATGAAGCCGCAACTGAGTTAGGTTTAGAAGCGATTTTCTCTTCAAAATATGGTCATCCGCCTACCCTTTTTAAGGTAATCAAATATCTCCCCTCTTACACTGCATCAAAGCCACATTACGATGGCTCTGCGTTTTCCCTTTTTCTGGATAGCACTGACAACCAATCTCTTCTGCTTTCTCCTTATAAATCCTCCTTAACGGCCGATGAATTTTTCTCCCCTCTAAGAGAATTTTCTCGAGGGTACAATCAAAACTCTATCCTACTCATTCCCGGAACACTTCTAACAGAATTTTCCATCTACCCAACCCCTCACATTGTCGCCCAAAGTGGCAAAACTCGATATGCAACTATAGCATTTGCTATGAGGCCAAACTACACTCCTCAAAAAAATAAATTTTCTCTTCTTCCAAACTTTAAATATTGAAGAATTCTTTTTTGTCTCAATATGATGTCAAAAAAATAATTACAGGTTTCTGCATGTTCAAGTTCACGTATTGGCTTTTTCTTTTTACTTCACATTCTTTGTACGCCGTAACAATACTCAATGTTACTCTTAGCTCAGATAATAATCCGGGTGGCATTGGTGAGGTAGGCGATCTGAGATATTGCTTGAATTCAATGAACCAGGATTTAAACACGACACCCGATGATTATGAGATTATATTTGACTCCCCAATGACAATTCAACTCAATGGCATTCTTCCGATAATTAATAATTCCTCAAACCCTGTGAATATTACAATTGGAAACCCAGGCCCTACTCCTACAGTCACAATTGACGGTAACAGTGGTGCTTATAGCGGATTTTTCATCCCTATAGGAAATGTGACGATCCAAAACATGATCTTTCAAAATCTAATTACAAAAGGAGGCAATGGTGGCGACGGAATTTCGGGCGGCGGCGGCGGCATGGGCGCCGGAGGAGCCATTTACGCCCCTCAATCCTTTTTAAATGGTTCAAACCCTTCTATCACTTTGATGAATGTATCAATAAACAATTGCACTGCTGTGGGTGGAAATGGTGGAAGTTATTTAGGCCTCTCTTCTTCTGGCAATGAGGGGGGCGGCGGCGGTGGTGGTTTTAGCGGAAATGGAGGCTCTATTACTGCCATTGGAAGCACTGGAGGGGCTGGAGGAGGTGGTTTTGGTGGAAATGGTGGAGATGTCACTCTTTCGACTGATGACTTATTAGGCGGTGGCGGCGGTGGTGGTGGAGGCCTGGGATCTCGCGCCACAATAGGCATACTCACGAATCTGGGTAATGGAGGTTCAGATCAGGATTTTGGACTAGATGGAAATGGTTATGGCCTCACGATTACCGCTGGTTCCGGTGGAGGAGGTAATAGCGGCGGAAGCAATGCGGGAGGCGGCGGCGGTGGAGCTGCTACATTATCTGGAGGTGGTGGCGGCGGAAGCTCAGGGTCGAATGGAACACAGCCTCAAGGTGCTATAGCACCAGGAGGTAGCGCTGTACCTTCCGGAGGTAATGGAGGAGATGGTGGCGGAGGCGGAGGAGGCGGTGTCGTCACAACGTCTACTACAAATGAAGTTGACGGACAAGCTGGGAGCGGTGGCTACGGCGGTGGCGGGGGTGGTGGCGCCGGCACCGGTGCTTATGATACTGGTTATACAGTACAGGGTGGATCGGGCGGAGTTGGCGGTGGAGGCGGAGGTGGAGGAGCCAATCAATCCGGTATAACACCTGCTGAAGGTGGCAATTCTCTTGGCGGAGGTGGTGGAGGTGGAGGTGGACCCTCTAATGGCAGCAATGCCTCGGGTGGATCGGATATAGGGAATCTCGGTGGAGGATCTGGAGGAAGTGGCGCCAACACCTTCGGATCTGGCTTTGGAGGTGGCGGCGGAGGCGGAGGGAGCGGCCTCGGAGGCGCTATCTTTGTGGATAGCAATTTGAATTTCACTATACAAGCTCTCCCGGGGATCCCAACTGCTTTCAACACTACAAACAATACAACTCAAGCAGGAACTCATGGAACTGGCGGCCCTGAAGGCTCAGATGGCACTGATGGGTCAGCCTTGGGAAATAGTATTTTTCTTCGCACAGGTTCTTCACTCACACTAAGGGCTCAAAATACTGATGATCTCTTGACACTAGGCGAGCAAGTCGCATTTACTGATGATACCATTTTCGGCGCAAGTGGAACAAATGTCTTTGTCAGAGGAAATGGAACTGTTGTTTATGATGGGACAACCAATTATCAAGGAACCGTCATGGTCAGCAATGCGAATTTTAAAGTGAATGGACAGATCGATAACGCATCCATTTTTGTCTGTAGAAACATTGGCTTTAGTTCGCAAAGAGGTACGTTGAGTGGAAGTGGGATCTTGACTGGAAGTGTTTTTGTTAATTCCGGAATAATCTCTCCAGACACGGGAGGAATGCTCACACTTGGTAGTTTGGTCCTAAATCCTGCAGATCTAAATAACGGCACACTTGGGAGTCTTGTACATATTGAAATTGATTCAAGCAGCACCTCTTCCGTTGTTACTGTTACCGGGCCTGCATCGTTAGCAGGTACTTTGGAGATCAATCTAGATCCAAACGCACAACCTGGAACTTACATAGTTCTCACTTCGTCTGACATTACAGGTACCTTTGATTTCGTTACATTTACCGGAAAAACTCCAAATTATTCGCTTACCTATAGTCCTACGTTTGTGCAACTGAATTTTTTAGGCTACCCAAGCGATTTGGAACCGCCATCAAATCTTCTAGGTAAGCAAAAGAAAAATGAATTCTTAATGCAATATGAACTATATAACCAACTGAAATGGACGCCTAGTCCATCCCCCGAAGTCATCGGCTATTTTATTTATCGTAATGGAAAGAAAATCGCAACAGTAGATGCATCTACAGACACTTATAAAGATCATAATAGGAAAAAAGGAGTTTCTTATGGCTATGCCATTACAGCATTTAATCCAGCAGGCGTTGAAAGCTCACCTATTAATATCGTCATCACACCATAAAAAAGAACAAATGATAATTGAGGTGGTTTTGGAAGCTCTTGAGTGAGAGGACAACAAGAAGGTAATCAGGCCGAGACGGCCTGATTACCTGTCTTATCAAGATTATCAGCTACCGAATTTTCATTAGTCCATTTTTTTGACAACCGCATAATTGAATTTTGCTTGCTTCCTTCTTGTGAACCATTTATGTATAAACTATTTATTTAACAATGTGCCACAATACCGTGATAATAAAATAATGAAACGTTTTGTTTTGTCTTTCATTTTTTTAGCTTTTGCTGCTGCCGGAGTTGCTTATTATCTGTATCGCAGCCCACCGCCTGCAGCAGCACAAGCCATTCCCACAGTTACTGTCAAAACAATTCAACAGCAAAAAGTGCGCATGTGGTCCGAGTTTTCTGGGCGCTTGGAAGCTGTCGATATCGCAGAAATCCGTCCTCAAGTAAGTGGAAGAATCACTGAAGTACATTTTGAGGATGGGGAGCTTGTCAAGGCGGGGGATGTGCTATTTGTCATTGACCCGCGGCCGTATGAGGCGGCTGTTGCTAGAGCCGAAGCTAGGATTGCTACTGCACAAGCAAATGCTGAATATGCCAAGCTTGAAATGGATCGCGCTGCAAATATGATCAAAACACAAGCTGTCGCTCAGCGTATTTACGACGAAAGGTTTAATGCGAATAAAGTGGCTGAAGCTTCTATTAAGTCGGCTGAAGCTGATCTTAAACAAGCCAAAGTGGACCTAGAGCACGCTTATGTACAAGCTCCGATTTCTGGCCGTGCAGGACGTGTGGAGCTGACAGTCGGAAACTTAGTTCAACCTGGAGTTAATGCTCCTTTAATGACTCGTATTGTGGCAAATGATCCTATTTATGCAGATTTTGAAGTGGACGAACAAACATATTTGGACAGTGTTAGGAGTGTGGCGCAGAATCGCAATTTAGAGCGGGAAATCCCTGTAAAACTTTATATCATGGGGAACAAGGAAGATTCTTTTAACGGTACAATATACAGCTTTGATAATCGGCTTGATGTAAGTACAGGAACAATTCGAGCTCGCGCAAAATTGGGCAATAAAGAAGGGGTGTTATTACCTGGCATGTTTGTCACAGTAGCCTTAGGCCAAAGTGAAGATGAAGTAGTTCTATTGATTCCTCAACAATCCATCAGTACAGATCAAAATAAAAAATACGTTTTCATTGTTGATAAGAACAATAAAGCTATCTATCGGGAAGTCACCTTGGGAAAAGAATACTTCAATCAACGTGTTGTACTTCAAGGGGTAAAACAGGGAGATCGAGTTGTTGTAAATGGGATGCAGCACATCAAAGCCGGTGAAATAGTAAAACCTATGGAAGCGAAAGCAAAATGACAGACGGTTTGGCAGAAGCTTCTTCATTAAATATTTCTCGCTTTTTTATTGACCGTCCCATTTTCGCTGGGGTCATTTCATTTATCATTTTCCTCTCCGGCTTGTTGACTATTTTCATTTTGCCCGTTGCAGAATACCCAGAAGTCGTCCCTCCCACAGTGGTGGTAAAGGCTCAATTCCCTGGAACCAATCCAAAAACAATTGCAGAAACCGTCGCAACGCCGATTGAAGAACAGGTCAATGGTGTCGAAAACATGCTGTATATGTTTTCACAATCGAGTAGCGATGGATTGATGACTTTAACGATCACTTTTAGACTTGGAATGGATCCTGATCTTGCTACGCAGCTTGTGCAAAACCGCGTTAACCAAGCATTGCCACGATTGCCGGAAGTGACAAGGCAATTGGGGGTTTCTACTGTAAAGAGTTCCCCTGATTTGACTATGGTTGTTCACTTAACCTCACCAAACAATCGTTACGACAAACTTTATCTTCGCAATTACGCCCTTTTGAATATCAGAGATCGTTTAAATAAGATTCAAGGTGTTGGCAATGTGGGGCTTTTTGGATCCGGAGATTATGCTATGCGGATTTGGTTAAATCCGCAAAAAGTGGCTGAACGAGGGCTAATAGCACAAGAAGTAGTGGATGCCATCAGAAGGCAAAACGTGCAAGTTTCTGCAGGAACAATTGGCGGCCCTCCCTATGCCGATGGGGTAGAGTTACAACGCTCGATCAATGTGTTAGGAAGGCTGCAAAACCCTGAACAATTTGGGGATATTGTCATTAAGCAGGAAAATGGGGTTGTGACTAAACTAAAAGATGTGGCTCAAGTGGAGTTGGCTGCCTCTGAATATGCTTTAAGATCTCTTTTAAATAATGAAGATGCTGTTGCGATCCCGATATTTCAAACGCCCGGCTCGAATGCGATTGAGATTTCCAATCAAGTGCGTAGTACAATGGAGGAGTTGAAACAGAGTTTTCCGGAGGGTCTTGATTATACCATTGTATATGACCCTACAATCTTTGTTAGAGATTCCATCAAAGCAGTGATCCATACATTATTGGAAGCGTTAGCTTTAGTGGTCTTAGTGGTGATTATCTTTTTACAGACCTGGCGTGCTTCGATTATCCCTTTGTTATCTATCCCAGTGTCTATTGTCGGCACCTTTGCTATTATGTATCTCTTTGGGTTTTCCATTAATGTTCTTTCGTTATTCGGCCTTGTACTTGCTATTGGTATTGTAGTGGATGACGCTATTGTTGTTGTGGAGAATGTGGAACGCAACATTGAAAATGGCCTAAAGCCGAGAGCTGCTACGATTCAGGCCATGAACGAGGTAACAAGCCCTATCATTGCGATTACGTTGGTGTTATGCGCAGTTTTTGTTCCTATTGCGTTTATCAGCGGATTGACAGGCTTGTTTTATCGGCAGTTTGCCCTTACAATAGCTTTTTCCACTGTTATTTCTGCATTTAATTCGTTAACACTAAGCCCTGCTTTAGCAGTCCTTATCCTGCAGGAAAAGGATGCTCCCCCTGACGGCTTATCTCGTTTTATTGACAGAATATTCGGTCGCTTTTTTGATTTGTTTAATAAGCTATTCAAAGGAAGTTCTAGACTTTACAGCAAGGGTGTTATTAAGGCGATCAGATATAATAAAGCTGCTTTTCTCATTTATATATTGCTGCTCTTTGGAACCTACGAGACATTTCAACTTGTGCCTCCTGGATTTGTCCCTACTCAAGATAAACAGTATTTGGTCAGTTTTGCACAGCTTCCAGAAGGAGCTACTTTAGATAGGACTGAAAAAGTCATTCGTGAAATGTCTGAGATTGCTCTTAACGAACCGGGCGTTGAAAGCGCGGTTGCTTTCCCTGGTTTGTCTATTAATGGATTCATCAACAATCCCAGTTCAGGCATTGTTTTTGTCTCTTTAAAACCTTTCGATGAACGCACTTCTAGCCAACTTTCAGGTCCTTCTATTACTCAAAAACTGCAGGAAAAGTATTCCCAAATTCAAGACGCTACGGTTGTTATCTTTCCCCCGCCTCCTGTCCAGGGATTAGGTACGGTAGGTGGCTTTAAGTTAGAAATTGAAGATCGCAATGACCTAGGATACAATGCCCTGGATAATACTGTCAGGGAAGTGTTACAACAAGCCAGGCAAAGTCCTGAGCTGATGGGTATGTTTTCCAGTTTCAAAAATAATGCTCCTCAGCTATTCGTTGACATTGATCGTACGAAGGCAATTCAGCTTGGCATTGATATTCAGCAGATTTTTGATACCCTTCAAATCTATTTGGGATCTCTTTATATAAATGACTTTAATAAATTCGGGCGGGTTTATGAGGTCATTGTGCAAGCAGATAAGGAGTTCCGCTCCAAACCGGATGACATTCTACGGCTTCAGATCCGCAATCGGGAAGGGAAAATGGTTCCTCTTGGGTCGATTCTTCGAATTAAAGATGATGTCGGCCCTGAAACTGCGATGCGCTATAATGCATTCCGTTCAGCAGATATTAATGGCAACCCAGCAGCCGGCTATTCGATAGGACAAGCGCAAGAAGCGATTACTCAGATCCTTAAAAATGTGCTTCCATCTGGAATGACTTTTGAATGGACCGAACTCACCTATCAGCAAGTTTTAGCCGGTAACACTGCAGTCTATGTATTTCCTTTATGCATATTGCTCATCTACTTGGTGCTTTCTGCAAAGTATGAGAGTTTATTTCTCCCTTTAGTGGTGATCCTCATTGTTCCTTTATGCATATTATTTGCCGTTGCTGGAATATTGTTTTCAAAAGGAGATATCAATATTTTCACACAGGTTGCATTCTTTGTATTAGCCGCCTTAGCTTGCAAAAATGCGATTTTAATTGTTGAATTTGCTCGCGAGCTTGAATTTCATGGAAAAAGCACTGTGGAGGCTGCCATTGAGGCGGCTCGTTTGCGTTTAAGACCTATTTTGATGACATCATTTGCATTTATTATGGGAGTCATTCCCTTGGTCCTTTCACAGGGTGCCGGGGCTGAAATGCGCCATATCATGGGTATTGCTGTATTTTCAGGTATGCTAGGAGTCACATTTTTTGGGCTTCTCTTAACACCTGTTTTTTATGTGGTTCTGCGCGAGATAGAGAAAAAAATGACCCGGACAGAAAAGGTGCATCATCATGAATGTGAGTAAGGCTTTTTTAGTTTTCCTGACATTATTAGGGTGTACATCTTGTGTCCAACCTGTTGGTTTTCAATCGTCTGGAATCGAAACACCTGAAGCTTGGCATACGTTTGAAAGACTGCCTGGCGATCCTATGCTCTGGGATAATCCCTTAGTTGTCGACGATTGCGCAGAAGTGGAACAAAGATGGTGGCATCATTTCGACGACTGTGTTTTAGATACCCTTATCACGAGAGCGCTACTGAATAATAAGACGCTTGGCATAGCGAGCACCCGCATTGAAGAAGCCCGTGCTGCGCGTCTAGGAGCTTTTTCTGTCTTGATGCCACAAATTAATTTGAATACTGATGCTCAACGGGGAAACCAGGGTCTTTTTACCGGGGATAGGCCACTTGCTTATGAAGATGTCAATATTCAAGCCAACTGGGAGCTTGATCTTTTTGGAAAGAATCAGGCCCGTATGGCTGCTACCATAGCGTTGGTGCAAAATGAAGAGATTTTAAGACAAGGCGTAATTGTTAGTTTATTAGCTGAAGTGGCACGTGGCTACTATGATTTTCGCAATTATCAGGATCAGATTACGATTTCAGAAAAAAATCTCGAAACGCAGAAACGTACTTTAGAGCTAACTATAGCTCAGTTTCAAGAAGCATATGCAAGCGATTTTGATGTTCAACGGGCAGCTGCGCAGGTTGCCTCTACAGAGGCTAGAATACCGACACTAAAGATTGCATTGGAAACGACCCGCAATCGCCTAGATGTTCTTTTGGGTAGCACTCCGGGAGAAAACGATGACCTTTTTGCTACCTATGAACCATTAATGCCGCTTGATCCCCAGATTATCATTGCTGCGCCAGCTACAGTGTTGGGTACAAGACCTGATGTGCGCGCAGCTGAAAGAGAATTAGCTGCCAGTATTTCTACATTTGAAGCAGCAAAAAAAGAATGGTTTCCAACAATTAGTTTAGCTGCATTTTTTGGTTTTCAGGCTCTTCAAGGCTTTAATCAAGAAACAACTGGATTACAACATTTAATTCGTACTTGGAATGTGGCGGGCACTCTTGTTCAGCCGCTGATTGATTTTGGGCGGATTGAGGCTGATATAGAAACGGCAGACGCTCGCCAGCAACGTGCTTTCTTAGAATATCAAGAAACTGTCCTTGAGGCATTTGAAAATATGGAGAATGCTCTGGCTAATTATCTATATGAGACCATACGTAACGTTTCTTTAACAAGTGCTGCTACGCATAACCATAAAGCTTTAGAATTGGCCAATCAGCAGTACACAAATGGATATACAAATCTTTTGGATGTTTTAGTGGTACAGCGTAATGCCCTTGAAGCTGAGTCTGCTGCAGCCGAATCGACTTATAAGCTTCGCAAGGACTTGGTGAATATCTACACAGCAGCTGGGGGTGGCTGGGCTTTGTAAGAACTAGGGAGAAGAGATATTAAGGAGTACTCTTTTCCCGTTCGATCCCTGTAATACAACCTTATATGCCTCTGATATATCTTTGAGAGAGAAAATCATCCCCGACTCTAAAGGAACTAAAGCCCCCGACTCAAATCCTTCTCTCATTTCATTGAGAAGTGTGGCATTAAAAGCAGAATCGAGATCAAGAGTATTGATGCCTATGATCTCTTGATTTTTTCGATAGATTTCAAATAGATTTATACTTGTTTCTCTTTGGTTTGGAAGGGCTGCAATGACAATCATCCGGCCTTGTGAATTCAAACTGTGGATTTGCTGATCCCAGTGAAGACTTCCAATGGAATTTAAAATGAGATCCACTGATAAGTTATTTGGAATTTCAGAATAAGCTTCCCATCCTAACTGATTCGCTGCTAGGACATCTTCTTGCGTTCTAACAAGCGCAATGGGCCTAGCTTTTTTCCATGAACAAATAGTCATGGCGGCCCTTCCTACCTGACCCATAGCCCCAATAACAAGAACTTTTTCTTCAGGTTTAATTCGAGCACGGCTGACAAGCCCATAATAGGCAGTAATAAAGGGAAGAGGCTGCGCACCAGCCTGCAAAAGAGACAACGAGCTGGGGATCTCAGCTAACCCTGCCTCAGAAATGATAGCATATTCCGCGTGCGTTCCATCTGATTGGATGCCCACTGCACCTCCTGTGCCCCAAACATGCTTTCCCTTCCATGTTTTACTTCCATCCATGACGATTCCTGAAAAATCACGACCTGGTACTCTTGGCAATTGAGCATTTGGAAAATATCCCATGGTTGCCCGGACATCACTTGGGTTGATCCCAGAAGAGACAATTTGTATAAGAACTTCACCCTGCTTTGGTGCCGGTGTAGGGCGCTCTATACAAGGGATATCTATTTCCTGTGCATTTTTGAAAAGTGTGGTTAAATAAGCGGCTTTCATAGGTTTATCTCTTACTTCAATTGTTAAAAAGGACTTAACAAAATAGCGAGATCTTTCCAACAGAAAGTTCTAAATGTGTCTCTCCTCCTCCATGTTATTTTTCTACTCGATAAAAAGAAACGTGGAGGTGGAACCTCCATTTAAAAACTCTAAAATGTCAGGCCTGACCCCGACATTAATGCTGCTATAGCTATTTCTAACCTATAAATATGTCATGTACTCAATTTATGCCCATGATTGTGATATATTAGATTGTATCATTTTTTCTGTTCTATCTGCTATCCTTCACGCAACATTTTGGAATATCTTTTTATTATGATGGTAGATGCAAACTATAAATACGCCCTACTCTGGCTTGATGTCCTAGAAGAGCATTTTGATGGCGCATCCTTCATTAATTTATTTGAGGAGTCCATTCCTAACTTAAATCCAAAAAGAATTTGCATAAAGGGATCTTGTATTGAAAATAGGCCTGTTGATGATGGGTGGGCTCCTATCCCCAGGAGCAGGATTATAGGGATCACAAGCAAGTTCTTGCCCCTCTACACAAATCGAGACGACCTTATTTCTTTAAAGACTTGCCTAGACTGGATTTTCACCCCCATCTTGAACTTAAGTTCCCAGCATAGGGCTATTAACAACCTTATGGAAGAAATTCAGCGGCATCTAGATAAGGTGCCTACCACAGCCACGGAAAGCAAAGTCGTCAGCGACCATCCCGCAACACCACTACGTCAGCAACTCCAACAAATTATGAAGAAAAAAGATCAGCTAACCACCTTCATAGAATTAAAAAAAGAATATAGGGAGTGGCTGCGAGTAGCGCATCCAGACAAACAAAGCAATCACAATGAAAAAATTGACGAATCCGTCGTTAAAAATGCTACCGCCTTATGGTACGAGCTCTTGCAGATCGCACCGCGAACTATGGATCGTTTTTAGAGCATTTACTCCAATTATTAAATTATCAAATCGGCATCAGGAGATAAATGCTATATTTGTCTATAAACCGCTACCTCTGTTTCAAATAATCAAAGTTTTAAATGGAATAATTCCATCAATTCTTTGGGATAGCGACCACCTTTAACGGGATTCTCACTTCTAGCCCTCTCAATAAGTTCTAAGTCTTCATTTGAAAGGCTTACATTCAAAGACGCAATATTTTCCTCCAAATACTCCAGCTTCTTCGTCCCAGGGAAATTTGTTATTTCAATTGAGTGGAAATCTACCATAAGATTATTTTTCATTTTATTCCAGCGAATAGTCCTGATAAGTCTTTCTTACACTAGTCAGGGGCATGTTTTCAGATCCATAATCTATAAAATAGATAATTATTGTACATTTTTGGCATTGTCAAGAAATAAGGTCTAATAAAGGAGAAGCTAATGAAAAAGATGAATCCGGTCGTTCACTTCGAAATGCCCTATGAAGATAGTAAGCGCATAGCCAAATTCTACTCCTCGGCCTTCGGCTGGCAAACGCATGCACTAGGTGCTGAGATGGGCAATTACGTGTTAGCGACTACCACAGAATCAGAAACCACTGAAAAAGCATCGATCCGTCCAAAAACACCAGGCACCATCAATGGCGGTTTCTACCAGAAGACTGAAGATATGCCAGCGCAATTTCCTTCGGTCGTCATAGCAGTCGATGATATCCAAGAAGCAATGGCAAAAGTACAAGCGGCAGGCGGAAAAGTACTGGGCGAACCCATGGAAATCCCAGGAGTGGGCACTTACGTGTCATTCTTTGATACCGAAGGCAACCGAGTTAGCATGATGCAGCCATTAATGAAATAGTGGTTGAATTAACAATGTGCTTCTTCATCTACATTTAGGATCATTTCGCGACAGAAGTTGGGAAAATCTGAGTGCAAAACAGCTTAGCAAACGAGTCCGGCTTGATACAGCAGCATATCCTGCCAAAGCTTGAAAAGAGGCCGGAAAATCAACACTTAAGAATGAAAACTGAAATTAACATTTGTCGATTTTTTGGATTATTTTTCGATTCAAAACTTGACGAGAAATATAGGCAGGGGTTCACACAAAAAAAATTGACAAGTTAGTTTGTTTGAAGGGGGATTTATAGATATTTCCACTTGTTTTTTTCCCGCAAGAGAACTCAGCGGCTCGCTTACGCTGAATTTGGCGATCGGCAGGAGCTTTTTTCGATGCTGAGACGAAAAGGCTTGGTTTTCGCTTTATTGTGTTAGATCGTCCTAGAATGGGGTTCTCAGATTTTAATCTCGAACAGACCATGCTGGATTATCCTTTAGATGTAAAAGCTCTGGCAGACCATCTTTCCTTAAAGCGTTTTGGGGTTATGGGCTGGTCTGGCGGCGGCGCTCCGACAATGACCTGTGGTTATGTTATCCCCGATCTAATTGATCTCTGTATCATATTGGCCGGGTATACATCGAGGGGCATGAGGGCTTTGCCACCATCGGATAGCTTTTCCCAGAACGAAATGGAAGGGTTAAATCTAAAAAAAGGCCCTGCAGAGATAGACATGAATTGGTATCCCGACAGCTGGAAAGCAACAATATCACAGTCGCCTGAAGGGGTATTCTTTATCACCGTCTTGAAATTGACTTTCGAGTCTGGAAATAGGGACGTGTAGAATACTGCTGCTTCGACTGCCTCCTTATCGAACCAAAGATGGGGGATAATTTTCTGCATAAAATCACCTTTATTTTCATCGGAGCCAGTTTTAGCATAACACCCTGTTGCACGGTATGTTCTACCTATTCTTGGAATCATAACTGCTCACCCCATATTTTTCCTTAGGGTTTCTTCATAAAACATATGTAAAAATTATTTTTTGTATTATGGGTTAAATAAGAAGCTCAAAATAATGGATGAATATGTGTTGGGTTAGCTTGCTAGTCAGAATTAGCGTGATCATCGCAACCTGTTGGATAACAGATGTTTATTCCTCAGCTGTGATGGAAATGCCTGTAAAAGAAGCTAAAATAAAACAAGAAACGTTGATTTATTTTCAGCCCAACACCACGCCTCTTTTTAATGAATTGTACGAGCACTATGGGTTGCGCAATCCGCCAGCAATAACTGTTTTTGATGATTCGATCTATCTAGACCAGTCCACTCCCCTCACTATCTTACCCATGCAACCTTCAAACATCGATGTTTTTGATCATGCAGATGAGGTTTTGTCTGCATTTCATAAGAATGTGGGTGATTATGAGCTTTATGTGGACCCTCTTAAGCCTACTCCTTTTTTTTATACGGCTTCAGGATCTAAACACCTGATTGTGGCATTGGTGTACGCTATAGTCATGTCTGAACCTAATAAAAAGTTTCTTTTCGTTGAACAGGCTCCTTTTTACTCGGGGCATCCCAATGCTATCTCTGGCATTTTTCAGTATCCGAATGCACGTTTTCTCCCCTTTCACGATCCTGCTGAGATTAAATTAGAACCCGGCGAAGAGCTGGTAGAGTTTGTCACTTCCCCGAATAATCCTGACGGTAAATTCCGGAAGCCATTGACCGAAGCGCGTATCATCCTTGCAGACTTCGTATTTGCTTCTTCGGCGTTTGGCAGTGATGGAACAGGTTATCGCAAGGATAACATTGCCTGGATACAGGAAGCGCGTGCGGCAGGTAAGCATGTTTTCAGTTTCAACTCCGCTTCAAAGCAATTTGGTAAAACGGGGGCACGCTGCGGCTATATTTGGTATCCGTTATACGATCCTTATGCAAAGTCGATCTTTAATAAGTTTTTTGGCTTTATCTCCGCTTCAACGGTAGCAGGTGGGACAGTGGGACTAGCCAGTTTCCTTGATCTGATCAAGGCTTTTTTAGATGCGCCAGAGAAGGGTGAATCTTTACGTCATGATGCTAAAATAAGCTTATTTCAAAGGCACACCTTGGTGGAGAAGGAGTTTTTAAAGCATTATCCCGGATCCCTCATTTTAAGCATACCTACTAGCCCTACTTTTTTTGTCAAACTGCAGGATAAAAGAATTCCTAATAAAAAAGCTTCCGAGGTGCTTTTGGAGGACTTCAATATTTCCGTTAACAGTGGAGACACTATGGGAGAAACGAGTGCATTTATTCGCTTAAATCTTTGTGGCCAAAGTCAACTTTTGGCAGATTTCCTGAACCGTTTAGCCGGTACAAAAAAATACACTGTAAAGGATGTTTTAATATCATCTGCAACAAAAAACGCTCCTACGCCATAATGTACAAAAGCAAAACTCTGGTAATTGCACCCTGTTTTGAGATTTGGGGATTCCTTGTAGTCTACACAAGGCTCAATGACTGTTATACTTCCATATACAAGTTCTGAAGTGTTTAGGTTAGTGATAGGTCTCTTATAAAATCTCTTTTAGCCATAAGAGAAAGTGAACATCGAGGGTTATGAATCTTATAATATACAAACTGTACCTGAGCGCGCTTGACCACTTGTAGAATTCTATTTTCAGGAAATTTGACAACTTCATTTAGGATATCAGCAGCAGAGATCTGAGAATCGCAAGGCAAACCTGATTTTTTAAGATGAGGTCCAAGTCTCTTGATAACCTCTGATCTAAATGCAGAACCTATCCGTTTAATTGCCCGAATTATTTCTAACACATCCCTTCGCTCTTCTGCCAATGTACTGGTCCATTCAAGGATCTTTTTGCCTTGAGTTTTTTTGAAAAGAAGTTTCGCTGTTTCCTCAATAATGCGCGAAACTACACTATCACAGCATTCTGTCTCCTGTGTCTGCCTAAGTCGAAGAAATGGAAGCGCTTGCTTTAAAACTATTAGACATTGATCCTTCAGTTTGCTAAGGGCTCTAAATGTATTTTCATATCCAAACTTATCTGGGAGTAGGTAAGGTTGAAGGGTTTTCACAATAACTTTCATGTCCTCGGGAGGCAGAGTTGCAATTCCAGTAACAATCGCTAAATTGTACGTTGCGTATTTGCCGTTGTTAAACATAGGGTGGGCTTCCAAAAGGATCGCTCCGGCTTGACCTTTTGGCATTTTATCAATAGCGCCTCGCCATAATTCTTGCATAACTTTTCGATCCAGTTTTTTAGATTCGAAAGGACAAACAGTTGCGATCAAGAAATATTTAGTGATTTTACGCGACCATTTATGCGGATCTTCATAAGGCATCTTAGATTTTAAGGAGAGGATTGATACAATCCTTTGACTTTGTTGATAATTATCGCATAGTCATCATCAGTAAGGCGTTGAATAATTTCGTTGGTGGGATCTAATAAGCTAGGCCGCTCTTCGTCCGGATTTTGCTGTAAAATTTGAGAAAAAAAAGTTGAGATACTTTCGACGGTCATGATGTTATTCTCCTAGGAAAAGAAGACATCTTATGAGGGTGAATATTTACATGTCGAGCGTCAAACATGCCCCTCAGCATTTCAGTACATAATTCCGTTCACTGAGCAAAAAAGGCCCTCTAGAATCGATTCATAATACAAAATTTGTATATGTCGAAACATGTTATGGTGTATAAACCCAAAAAGTTTAATCCTTAAATATTGAAATTGTATGAAGATTATTTCTTGGAATGTTAACGGAATACGTTCAGTCCTCAAAAAGGGATTTCTAGATTTTATAGACAAATATGACCCTGATATATTGTGTTTACAGGAAACCAAAGCAAGCAAAGAAGATATCCAAATAGATTTGAAACAGTATCATCAATACTGGAACTCAGCGCAGAAAAAAGGATACAGCGGCACTTGCGTCTTTACTAAAGAAAAACCGCTCAATGATCAAAATGGCATTTTACATGATCATCATGATAAGGAAGGAAGGACAATCACCCTGGAATACCCCACATTTTATCTTGTGAATGTGTACGTACCAAATTCTAAAAGAGATCTTTCACGGCTTGAGTACCGCAGTAAGCAATGGGATGTCGATTTTCTAAACTATTTGAAAAATTTAGAACGCAAAAAACCGGTTATCTTCTGCGGAGACTTGAATGTTGCTCATACTGAAATCGATTTAACTTATCCAAAAGCCAATGTAAAAAGCCATGGATTTACGAATGAAGAACGTGCAGGCTTCACACGTATCCTAGAGTCTGGATTCATCGATACCTTTCGTGAATTTGAAAAAGGCCCTGGCCATTATACTTGGTGGAGTCAGTTCAATAAATGCAGAGAAAGGAACATTGGATGGCGCATCGACTATTTTTTAATTTCTTCCCAATTACGGCCTCAATTAAAAAAGTCCTACATTTTAAGTGAATTGATGGGATCAGATCATTGTCCTATAGCTCTCGAATTATCAATTAAATAAGAATCTACTTTGCTTTAGTAGCCTTTGAAAGAAGTAAAATGCTATTTTGTGAAATTAAAAATGAAACCTCCAATAGCTTTAAAAAACAACTTAATATAATTAATTTAAGGTAACTATGTTCTCTCAAGATAACTATGCTCATGCAAAATTTGGTATCGATGAAATTTATGTACACGATGGATTTACATACGACCTGCTGGAAAAATTACATCAGAGATCCGTGTACTGCTTAGATGCTGAAGATAAAATCGTTCAAAAATACACCTCACACGATATGGTATTAGTTTTTAATAACCGAGTCCCTAGCCAAAGTCTAATTTATCGATTTCTTGAAGCACTTGACAAGGACGTAGCTAAAGATATTTTTATAAAATCCAACACTTTACTCAATGAAGAAGAACTATTCCCTACGATCAGATCAAAACAATTCGTTTTAGTCACTCACAGAATTCTTTTGAAAGAAACTTATAGCCCTACTTTATAAATAATTTTGAAGTAGTCTTTGGAACACAACATACATTTATTTTACAGGCGCCTTATTTGTATTTTGTCGCCACTTTGTGGCTCTTTTTTTTTGGTAAACATCCTCTCATGCGTTCATTCGCTTTGCTCATTCACACATGTTGCTAGCCATGTGTGAATGAGCAAAGCGAATGAACGCATGAGCTACAGAAATTCACTCAAATAGATATTTTTCATCGTATTTAGCGTCATGCAAAGTAAGAAAGGTATTATATTCTGGGAATTCACCTTTAAGCCAGCCTGAAGAGCCGGCCTTAGCATTTCTAATTGTAGCTGTATAGTTATCTAAATTAGAAATTTCAAGAAGAAGATGCACATGATCCAGCATTCCACCGATTACTAATATACTACCGTTACATTTTTTGATTATTCCATTTAAATAAGGGTAAAGCTGATCCCTGACTTTAGGTAAGATACTTTTTGATCTTCCTTTTGTAGACCAAATGACATAAAAAAAATGAACTCGATGCGATGACATAGTATGTGTTGTGTCGCCACTTTGTGGCTCTTTTTTTGGGTAACATCCCTCCATGCGTTCATTCGCTTCGCTCATTCACACATGGCTAGCAACATGTAGCCACTTCGTGGCAAAATACTGCTTCGCAGTCTTGTTTTAGCAAACTTTCTCTGACAAAAAACGCATGGTCTAGAAAGCTTATAAGAAGATCATTTTCAGATCAAATAGATACTGCGAAGCAGTCCCTTGCCACGAAGTGGCTACATGTTGCTAGCCATGTGTGAATGAGCAAAGCGAATGAACGCATGGTAGTGATGCCACCCTGAAGTATGAGCCACGAAGTGGCGACAGAAATTCACTCAAATATATATTTTTCATCGTATTTAGCATCATGCAAAGTAAGAAGGGTTTTATATTCTTCTTCAAAAGTGACTTTCGCATGACGCTCTTCTTGAGTATTAATGTATTTTTTTACAGCAGCAAGCTGCGAATAACTCACTGAAAAGGATCCATAACCGCTTTGCCAAGCAAACTCTCTACATTCTGGGAATTCACCTTTAAGCCAGCCTGAAGAGCCGGCCTTAGCATTTCTAATTGTAGCTGTATAGTTATCTAAATTAGAAATTTCAAGAAGAAGATGCACATGATCCGGCATTCCACCGATTGCTAATATACTACCGTTACATTTTTTGATTATTCCATTTAAATAAGGGTAAAGCTGATCCCTGACTTTAGGTAAGATACTTTTTGATCTTCCTTTTGTGGACCAAATGACATGAAAAAAATGAACTCGATGTGATGACATAGTATGTGTTGTGTCGCCACTTTGTGGCTCTTTTTTTGGGTAACATCCCCACCATGCGTTCTTCGCTTCGCTCATTCACACATGGCTAGCAACATGTAGCCACTTCGTGGCAAAACACTGCTTCGCAGTCTTGTTTTAGCAAACTTTCTCTGACAAAAAGCGCATGGTCTAAAAGCTTATATGAAGGTCATTTTCAGATCAAATAGATATTGCGAAACAGTCTTTGTTTTAGCAAACTCACATATGCAAAAACACATAGTCTAGAAGGGCAAAAGCAATCGGTTTAGTATAACTGCGAAGCAGTATCTTGCCACGAAGTGGCTACATGTTGCTAGCCATGTGTGAATGAGCAAAGCGAATGAACGCATGGTAGTTGCGCTACCCAGAATTGAGAGCCACAAAGTGGCGACAGAAATTCACTCAAAGAGATACTGCGAAGCAGTATCTTGCCACGAAGTGGCTACATGTTGCTAGCCATGTGTGAATGAGCAAAGCGAATGAACGCATGGGCGACAGAAATTCACTCAAAGAGATACTGCGAAGCAGTGTTTTGCCACGAAGTGGCTACATGTTGCTAGCCATGTGTGAATGAGCGAAGCGAATGAACGCATGGGCGACAGAAATTCACTCAAAGAGATACTGCGAAGCAGTATCTTGCCACGAAGTGGCTACATGTTGCTAGCCATGTGTGAATGAGCGAAGCGAATGAACGCATGGGCGACAGAAATTCACTCAAAGAGATACTGCGAAGCAGTATTTTGCCACGAAGTGGCTACATGTTGCTAGCCATGTGTGAATGAGCGAAGCGAATGAACGCATGGTAGTTGCGCTACCCTGAATTGAGAGCCACAAAGTGGCGACAGAAACCTTCACATGACGTTCTTCTTGAGTATTAATGTATTTTTTTACAGCAGAACTCGATGTGATGACATAGTATGTGTTGTGTCGCCACTTTGTGGCTCTTTTTTTGGGTAACATCCCCACCATGCGTGAATGAGCGCATGGGTTTTAGAATAACCAGTGAGACAAATAACAAATCAATAAAATTATTAATAAATTAATTAATATAAAATAACTTTTTAATAACGCATCGAATGCAATAATTCATAACAAACAATACATCTATAATAGATTATCGCTTCAATCGTAGAATGGTGTAATAACCACATCGCGACTGAATTCTTCAAACCACGGCAGCTCAGATAGGTCCTCTGGAACCAAACAAAAAGAAGAAATATCTGTGTTTAGCGAAAGACCCTGCTCAATCATCTCTTGAGTGGGCTTAGACTGAAAATTCCTTGCTAATCCTTCAAAATGAAAGCCGCATTTCTCAATCACTTTAAAACTTGCTGTGTTTTCAGGGTTACAGCCTACTGAAAGCCTATCAGCACCATAATAACGAAAAGCCAGCACAGTTAATATCTTTGTTGCAATAGTGCCCATCCCTTGATTCTGGTGCTTGGATGCCACCCAATATCCAATCTCATAAGCAAGAGGATTTAACCTGCTGCCGGACGATAACGAAGCACAAAACAGAAACTCTCCTGTAGTAATATTAAAACCTGCAAAGTTAGCTTCTTCTCCCTTAAGTGATTTAGCCTCAAAATCCGCATAGACAGTACATGCTTTAGCAAGTTCAATATCATAGTGGGCCCAATGCATGAATTTTTTTAGTGAAGGCAGGCTTTCTTTTACCGCTTCGAAAATCGCAGGCCCGTCTCGGGGAGAAAGGAGTCGTAATTCTATCCAATCCTTGTAGAGGACTATTTTAGGGGGCAAACTCATGAAACTACCTCATTGCTATAGGAAACGTAGTATATGGATGCCTTAATCCTTTTCCAAGTTGAAAATACGGATATTCGCCTACCTGAAATCACATGAGCTCAGATTTTTCTGAGCTTCCCACTAAAAACTGTTTAATTCGCTCTAAACGAGAGACATAAAGTCTTTCAGTTATGGTTAACGGGTCATGGAAAATTTACGATGTCCTAAGTTAGAAAGGGAAAATTTCAGCTTAAATAGCATGCCTTTTCTTTGAAAAAGATTTACAAGCTATATCGAAAATACCTTTTATGTTAGGATAAAGAAATATCTTATGAGTAAGAACAGATTATTGCTGTAAGATTTTTTTAAATTGTACTAAGGAGAATATTTTGGCTAAGTCAAGAGGTAAAGTTAAGTTTTTTAATACACAAAAAGGCTTCGGTTTCATTACACCAGACAACGGTGGAAAAGACCTTTTTGTACATGCTAACAACATCAACGGCGATCCAGAGTCAATACGCGAAGGTCAAACTGTTGAGTACGTTGAAGGCCAAGGACGCAAAGGTCCTGAAGCTACGGATGTAACACTTCTTTAGTTCTTAAAGAGGATTAATTAATAATCCTCCTTAGAGATATAGATAAAAACATTTTAAGCCTATATCAGTGGGCTCATTGTGTTTTACACCCTACGTTGGGGGATTTTCCCCCTTTTCTGATTACCAAAGGGCCCTCGGCCCTCTGGACTTTCTTATAGGACTAGATCCCCCCTTCTCAAGTTCATCTGCATATTCAAAGCTATGTACACAGTACATCCCTGCTTTAGATGTTTTTAAGTCATTATTAATGATTGACTTTACAACAACAGCCTAGCTATAAATTTTTTATTATCATGCTTTTGCAAGGGATCTTCATGAAGAAAAACAAAGGGTGTTATACAAAATTTAGAGCCCTGCATCCATTCCCCCATTACATGATATTACTCCTAGTCATGCTGACAGCCTACTTAGGACAGGGATTTGCAAATTCAGCTTACGTAATAAATAGTAATGATAATACCGTTACAGTGATCGACACAGAAAGCAACCTTGTTCTCACCACTATTACAGTAGGCAATACTCCAAATGGAATTGCCATCACCCCCGATGGGCGGTATGCCTATGTAACTAACTACGGCGGTAATAGTATCTCAGTGATTGACACTACCAATTACGCTATTGCCACGACGATCAGCGTGGGTTTTTCAGGGCCTCTTGGCGTAGCCTTCACACCTGATGGCCTCTATGCTTATGTTGCAAACAATGGCATCGATACAGTGTCTGTGGTGGATACTACAAGCAATACAGTCATCTCAACGATCACTGTAGGGGTCTGGCCTGTGGGAATAGTACTGACCCCTGACGGAAGGTACGCATATGTTACCAACAATAATCAAAACACGACTTCGGTCATTGATACGACAAATAATACTGTCGTAGCGACCATTCCGGTCGACAATGGTCCTTTTGGGATCGCCATGGCTTCTAATGGAAGTTTTGTGTATTTGACCAATCTATTTAGCGATAATATCTCCGAGATCAATACGGCGACAAACAATGTAGAGACTTCAATTCCTGTGGGTTCAACCCCCAGATACCTTGCTATCACTCCGGACGGAAATTACATTTACGTGGCAAACAGCAACAATAACAACGTTTCTGTCATAGCCACAGGAAGTAATACGCTTATTATGACCATTCTTGTCGGAAATGCTCCCTTCGGAGTAGCCATTACACCCAATGGAGAATTTGCCTATGTTAACAATAATGCAGATAACACTGTTTCAGTCATCCACACGAGTACTAACACCGTTATTGCCACAGTTCCGGTCGGGAGCCAACCACAAAGCATTGCGATTACACCCCCGCCACGTCCTAGTCCGCCACAAAACCTAGCCGGTACACAAGTAAAAAACAGATTTTTAACACAAACTGACCTAGTCAATCTCCTGAGTTGGTCGCAAAGCCCGGGTATTGCAGTCGTAAACTATAATATCTTTCGTGATGGTGTACTGATAAGTAATATATTATCGACAGCTCCTTTAGTGTATCAGGATCACCATCGCAAAAAGGGCAAGCGCTATACCTATAAGATTAAGGCTGTAGATGTGGATGGATTACAAAGCGATCCTGTCACTATTATTCTGCCATAAACTCAGAATGGTTTATTGAAAAAGAATTGAGAAAATATCTAACTCTGCTCACCATCTATTAAATCAATTATAGATTCATTTTATTATTTATAAAATATATGGTTATACGCTATAGTTGATGTAATTATTTTTATAAAGTTGGATATAATTAAATGTTTTGGACGCTAAACGATACGACAAATCATAAGTTAGTTCAAGATGGAGCTAGGATTAAATTTGCAGACCTACCTATCGAAGAAGCGCGCCCTGAAAAACCCGGTTTTAAATCCTATAGTTTCGTTGTGGGATTCTTCTTTTGGATATTCTGTTATTCTACACGTTTGGAATCAAAACCCACCAACGGCGAAACAGTTATATACTATGTTAAGAGCCTAAGTTATCAACGTTGGCTTGCAAGAGAAAATTCACGCTATAATATCCATCCTCCCGTCTTCTCTATTGAGGCTCTTATCGAAAATGTAAAAAAAGATATCGAAGATCGAAGTCAAAAAGAAACTTCTAGTTTTTCTGAACAAGAATCAGCTGAAAGACCCGGCAAGAACGAAGTTGAAGTTCAAGAGAAAGATTCTGACACAAATACAAGCTCTGATATTGATTCAGATACTGATTCAGATGAAGAAAGTGAAGCCGAAGATAAAAGCCTCCTTAAGCCTACAACAACAAATAATACTCCCAAAGAGGAAAAAACTGCTGAACTGGATCTTGATGCATATTTTGGTTTAGATAATGCCAGATGGAAGAAAGACACTGAAACGGCAGTGAAATACATCTTTCACCAAAATAATATCTCACGTGATACTAAGAAACTAGATATCGAATATAATTTTTCTTGGAATAAAGTTCCTGCTACTGAACCCGAAGCGATCGCCTTTGCAAAAGAGTTTACCAATTTAGAAAAAATAATTCTTCCTTCAAAATTCACCTCAAGAACATCCTATGGCGACCTTTCTCCCTCCCGTCTTATTGAGCTTTTGGTTGAATATATCCACCCTAAGCCCACACTCGTTATTGAAAAAATTCCCGATCAAGCTTGTTTAGATGCGATTTTACTCCTTTGTGAAAATGAAAATATCTTTCCACATTTAACCTTTAAAGGAGGCTTCTACTCCTATGAGCAAAGCCTTTTGGCAGAAATTATTGCTTTGTGGTTAAAAGTGGGACCTTTTGAAGAAAGCTTCACTTCAACTATTTGTGATTTGTTAAATAAGAATGGTCTCCCTGACCCTGCCTTTGAAGCGAAACTTACCACTGCATTGGGAACTATAGGAATAAAAAAACTCATTACTCTTACTCAGCAAAATTATAATTTTACTCATTCTATACTCCCAAATGCACCCCCATGGTTTCTTAAAATCGCTCTTCCCGAATTATCTAAATCTGAAATGGAAGACTTCATCAACTATAAGGATTACTCCACCTCCTCCTATGGAAATCTTCGTCTGGAAAAATTGCGAGAGGCTTTTATTCTATTATTTGATCTAGGTAAAGAATGCGGAGGGTTCGATAGATTTGTTCACTGTCTGAGCCACTATTATCATATTGAAAAGCTCATAGCAATACTTGATCCGTCCCATCGTAAGATATTCTTACCGATATTCGTTGATGATGGAAGAATCAACTACGATCGCTTTAGAAAACTATTTGAATCAGACGACATTCTAGAATTGGAAAGTCAAAAAGAGGCAAGATATATTCAAAAAGTACATGAAGAGCTAAATTCTACACTCAATGAAAACGACTCCCTCACCATTACCCAAGGACTTGAAACACTTAGAAAAGCAAAAAACTGGTATAGCAACATTGGCGCTGTTTTTTTAGAAAAAAATATCTATCTTACCTTTACAGAAAGTGAAAATTTCCAAAGATCAACCTTCTCAAACACCCGAGATCTTGTTGCTTTGGACGCTTTCAAGCTTATTTTTAAGAAAGATGGTATATCAAATTATATACGGACAATAGCACTACTAAGTGAAGCACTAAAAATCTGCTATGAAGAGAACCAACCGGGCAATCTTCTGGTCATTGGAATCTCAAATGGTATAAAAAATAGGCATATTTCCTTACTCGTCTCTCTTTTTGCTGAGATAGCAGAGCCTTTAGTGGTGAAATTTATTGAACAACTATTAGCAAATAATCACCCTAAACAAGTCCAATTAGCTTTCAGAACAATTTTTTCTCTTCCAAAAATAGAGCAAAGAAACTCCCTTTTGCTCTTAACTCTTCCTTTGATTCACTCCAAGGAGCAGCTAGAATGGGTAATCGCGGTTTGTCCTAAGGATGCATTCGATAATAAAGATATGAAAGAGCTCTTATTAAAAGGAATAACTTCCGAATCATTACCTATGGATGTTGTTGAATCTATTGTTAACGCAACTGACATGCCCCCTAGTGTTTTGACTAGCAAAGCAGAGAAATTAAAAAGGTCGTTTGAATTAGAAGTTGCATTTTTGCAAGAAGCCGCTAGTCTATCGGACAAAAAATATCAAAAAATGCTTACAAATATCATCCTTGATAAACATGATATTATCAAGAAAGTTCAAAAGGCACTTTTCTATGACTTGTCTAATCCGTTGCTTATCGAATTACTCAAAAACCTAAATGACCTTTCCTCAGAAATTGAACGTCTCAGAATTGAGCGTTTTCTCTCGGTATGTCAAAAAGAATTGGAAGAAATCTCGAATAAAGTCAAAGAGTATGAACAAGACTGCTCACTAAATTTCGGTGCAGTTTTTGATTCATTAGTCTCTATGAACTCTACACTGAATGATTTCTGGATGCGGCTTCCAGAAAAATCTCAAGATGAAAATGTTCAAATGTTCTTCATGGATGTTGCTGACATGAAAACCCGCTTAGATGAGGTTATTTTTCAGCGAGGTTATGACTATGCAGAGAAGGCTAAAGAAAAGATTTCTAAAATTGCTGCCGATGCAAAAGGCGCTTTGAAAAAATTTGCTGGGGATGCTAAACAGCCGAGGAATGTCAAGGTCGCTGAAATTGAAGGCAACGATCAAGCCCTTGTGAGTATGGATAAAGGAAACATCTATAAACAGGCCTATTTTCAACTTTCATTAATGGATAGCATACTTGAACAAGCGGAATGCTTTTTAGAATATCGAACACCTATACAGCTGAAGTTATTATTCACTGCTTTTAGAAATGCCAGATCTCTGCTCTATAAAACTGATCAAGCTTTAAGAAAGCTGTTCTTTAAGAATGGCATTGTGAAGGAATCGGAGGTGTTTAACAATGGTACTAATGGCTGGATTGACGCCTTCCTACTAAAAGAGAACTTCGATTTCAAACGATTTAAAGCGGCTCCCGGTAGCGACAACCTTGCTGAAATTTGCAAACGTCTTGAAAATGCAAAGGAAAGTAGTAATATTGCTCTATTGTTTAATATGGAAAAGTTGCCTGACCAGAAATCAGATTTTATAAAAGGAACCAAACAAACAATATGTTTGGCACACCCTGACAAGAATTCGGAATGTGAATGGGCAGAACCTGTATTTAAGCTCTTAATGGATTTTAAAACTGCTATTATTGATTCCGTTTATGATATTCATGAGGCAGCAAACAAATAAAATGTGTATAATGCCCTCGTCTAGTCGAGGGATGGGAAATCGGCGACAAGTCGCCGCATTCCTATACTAGGGCAAGGTTAGCATATCATAGCCATATCTAGGAGGCTTTTTTAGCATTGAGAAGTATTGAGGACTTAAAAGTAAAGGTGTGCTGAGTACCCAGAAGATCATTCCAAGTTTTAGCTATTTTCTGGATTTCTTTATTTGCATTATTAATACTTTCTTCAACAGTACGAAATTTTTCGTATCTTTTTTTAAGTTCATCTACAAAAGTTTGCGCATCGTCAGTACTCAATAAATACTGCTGTAAATAATTTAATTGTCCATATTGAGGGATAAAGGAAAAAGCATCGAACTCTGTATCAATAATATATAATCCATCCCATCCTATGATAATGTTTTGACCAAGCTTTTTACCAATAGTTAAATCCTTATATCCAGTAGCTTCAAGTAAAATACTCAATTCTAGAATCTCTTCTAAAGAGGGGCATCGGTTAACTGCAATAACGGTTTTAGCATATACAGTTATATGGGGAGCGCCAACATGACCATTGGAAAATGCTTTAATTTCTATATCACTAGAGTTGTCAAGAACAGCAAATTTATTAGGGACTTTAACTTTTGTTAAGCCCAGGGCTTTAATTGTTCTCTCCAAATAATCCCTTCCCAAAATACGGCCGAGATTTCTTCCCTTATCAAAACAGTTTAAGGAAAGGGCTTTGAACTCCTTTTTAGTTAATAATCTACCCTGCTCTCTTAGGGTTTGCAGAAATTGCAGAGTGACTTCTTTTCTTTTTGCAACGCTCATTGTAGGCAAAATAAGCATAGGCCTGCTTTGTATGGGATTCCCTTCCACAACCGCGGGGAGTTCGACAGCCTGTTCCCAAACTCTATTTTCAATACCTTCAATCATTTCTATGAACGATAAGAGCTGATATCTATTTGCCATTTTAATAACGGAAATTTGTTCTTTGGGAGCAAGGGTGCAAAACCGATCGAGCATTTCTTCTGCAAAGTCTTGTGTATGAAGGAGGTCATACATTAATTTCGCTTTCGGCGAAAAAGCAGTAGTATTAAATTCAAAAGAAGTCGAAGCAGGGCTTTTATTTTTTACCAGTATTCGGAAAATGACTTCTTCTTGGTTGATCAGGAAGTCCGGGTTCATTTCAAAAAGCTGTTTTAATCCGGAAATACAATAGGTTTTATTTTCACTCCAATATTGGACTAAGGCGAGTTCTCTAACCCAATAATGAAAAAACGGCTCTTCCTTTCTTTTTTCTATTTTACCTCTGACAGTAAAGTCAGGAGTAATTGCAAGCTTTTGCGATTTATTCAAAATAAATATAGTTTCTTGAACAGAATAATTAAAAATAGGAGGCACTGGATTACGTGCAGAAGTTTGGAAAAGTAATGGTATAAGCGTTTTTAAATCTTCATCTAGAATTAACTTTTCGGGATAGAGTGTTTCTCTTAAAAGCCTACCTTGATCCAAGTGCTCCATAAAAAGGTTTTTTATTGTATAAGAGGTATCCTCAACACATTCAATGGTAAAGTTTCCCGGTTTACTTAATATCTTCAATATAAGCCGTTTTTTTGTGCCATCTTCCTGAAGCACGGGGGCTATGGTAACATCACTATCCTTAAATTGAATTTCTGCTTCACTTAAAACAAATAAGGTTTTTCCCTGCACGGTTTTTGTACCATACCAAAATTGGAGGGCGCCATAACTTCTAAACTCACCTTTTTCTATATCACCGTTAGGAAACGTTCGAATGCCGTTCCAACTATTATCCTCTCTTTTTGTAAATTCAATAGTTACTCCATTTTCATATATCCATGTATTATTATAAGCGGATCCAGGCACATTCATGAGTTTCTCTTTTACTTTTGGACTAAGGCATAGCTGTCTATTATAGCCTGTTGCAACATCGAAATCTTTCTCTAGAAGTTTTCTAAATCTACTGTTCCATTGATAATTATCCGTGTATCGGATTTTTTCCCCATTTACAACCTTCTCTGCAATTCTGATATTCACTGATGTATGAGGTGTATGAACGCGTCCTTTAAGATATTGGATAAACTTTTCTTGTTGTTCTAAATTTTCGACTTTCCAAATGGGATTTTCTTTATCATAGTGTTCCATATCTATTTCATAGGATTCAAAAGGATGTGGGGTCTTCTCTGCTACGCATTCCATCGTTTTGCTTGAGCGTTCTAAAACTCGGTAGGATATTACACCGTCTTTTTCCGTTGTTTTTTGTGTTAGATACTCATTCTCATTTGAAAAGGTTGTGGGTAGGTAAAGGGGAAAAACATGAACGATTCTTCCATCAGCATGCGTTCTAGTCCCCTTGCCAAAACTCCAATAATCAATTTCGTAACTTTTAGTAAAGTAACCTACTTCAATCGTCCCATCAGAATATTTTCTTTCGGCCGCTGTAAAACTGTGGTCATCTCGAGTAGTGGATAAGACTGTGCCATCTATAAAAGTGAGAGTTTTTTTATCTTCTTCCTCTTTAATTTCTGCAACTTTTGGAAAAACCTCGAAAGTTGAAAACCTTTTATTTAAATCAAAAAATTCCTTAAAAACACTTGCTATCTCTTCTGTGACTGTATAAGAGAATTTAACCTCTATTTTAGTGTGTTTTGTGTAAACCAGTGCTCTTAGTCGTTCTATGAGTTCATTTTGCTTTTCTTTAGTATCGATAGAGTATTTTTCGTTCTCAATGGTGGCTACGTAAGAATTAAAAGAGTTTTTTTCAGTAGTCGATAGAGTGAAGGTTTGTGAAGATGCCTTTACTACCGGAGAATGTGCTGTTGCGGACGACTTATTACTATTTTTTTCTAAATTATCCTGAGAATCTGTTTTTGCTGAGTTTGAAATCCCAAGAATATCCATAGCTTTAATGTGGGTGATTTCTGCGATGGGGCAAACAACATCAACTGTAAACTGTCTTTGAAATAGATTACACACAAGGGGTTTTGCAAAATACCAGGCCAGTCCAAATGTACCGATAATAGCAAGCGTGGCTAAAAATCCTCTTATTAGAAATGCGCTGTTTGAATATGAATACTTCATTCTTGAGATGAAGTTATAGGAATTGCCGGCATATGTAACTATTTTGCCTGATTCTAAATACGGATTATCCTCGGTATCCTCTGTGTATCCCTCGTTGCGTAAATCCTGTAATGTTTCATCAACTTTATTTGGATCAGCAATTTTAAACATACTAACTCACTTGCGAAATTAAAATTAAGTAACAATATAACTTAAATTAAATTTAAAGACAGTTAATATTAAACATAAAAAACTATCACATAAATAAATAAATAATAGGTGCTATATTCATCAAAGTCTATGTTAGCAAGTAAAACGCGCTTTGATGGCTTCCAGATTCATTTCATTCAGATTGTTAAAATCAAAGAAATAGCCTAACTGCCAAGCCTGTGTTTTTCTGGCCTTGTTATTATCTGCAAAATCCCAGGAGGGATAAACGCGCATTGCTCTTTTCCCGCCTACACCATTTGTGGATAGAATTCCTTTTTCCACAAGAACGGTTTTAGGAAAGATAAATTGGCCAAAATGCTGCTCTGTACGTACGGTGATGATGAATAAGTCGACAGGATCGGAAAGATCAAATGGCATTATAGGACCTGTCCCTTCACGTTTCCATAATGTAACAAACTGACCTACCTTTATAGGGGTGATTTTTGCTTTTCGGTATTTGATCTGTTTACTGTCTATCTCAAACTCAGCGGCGCCATATTCTTGGCTCTCAAATTCGCACCGATAATGCTTAATATGTAAACCAAGGGGTTCATAAACAGCTTTTTGGGCTTCTAGTAGGTCCTTGTCTTTATTCATAACTATTTTCCCCTATCAAATTCCTTGTGATTATACCTTAAATTAATAAAAAGAGAAATGTGAGGAAACACGCCATTAAATTCATATTTTGGATGATTTTTAAAGCCTATCGAATTTTATTGAATACTTAAGGAATATATATAAAGGCTTAATAACATAATAAGAGGCTAAAACAATGTCTAAGAATAATTTTAAAGCCCCTTTTAACTTGCCCTTATACTTAAGTAATCCTATCATGAGCTTACAGACATGCGAAAGTGGTGGGATAGATTAAGTGAAACGAAGACCACACTTTAAGAATGATCTTCAGCAAGCTTATCCAATTCATCACACTTTACAGTCTGTCTTAAACAAACAAAAGGAGCTATTATGCGGAAACATTTTTTATCACAAGTTAAAAATGCAGTATGGGGCTCTCTTTTATTAGCTTCTTTGTGCACCCTTCCATTACAGGCAGCTGATTCCCCTAAGGAGAAGCTGACTGAATGGATTAGTTCCTATCCATGGATCGGATTGGTAGCTAAAGACGTATCTTACGGCCCCATTACCCTAAGAGATCTTAACCTTGCCAACAAAGGCCGTCTGGTCATTGTGAAGCCGGGTGAACATATTCATGGTACAGTAAAATATAAAATTGACTCTGATCGATTAGAGTCATGGAATATGTACCATGTGATTTTAGGGATCAAAGGGCAGGAAGCACAAAGTTGTATCACTCACTCCGTAGGGGTATGGGATAAAAAAGGTAAGGCAAATTTCACTTTGGTAGCGCCTATGGAAAAAGGTGTATATGAAGTTAGATTTGATCTAGAAGAGGCAATAGTGTGCAGTGATGCTATGAAGGAATGGAGAGATGATAATCCCTCTTCCAGAGCCACTGTAGGGGTTATTATTGTTGAATAACCATTACTACTAATGTCTAAATGCTAGGAGCTGAAGAACAGCTCCTAGCGGTAATATCCAAAGTCTTCTCTCTTTTCATATTCCCAATCTTTCATACAAAAGCTGTTGCTTGTCATTAGTGGACGGTAATATCATATTCTAAATGTTTAAAGGTACATAGAATATGAAGTATCCACGATCCCTCCTGGGCAATTGCGAGACGCAACTCATACGATTTTTCACTATCTTCCTATTGTTTTTCGTTTCTACGTCTTATGCAAGCAATGATCAAAAGCCTGCGATCATCTATTTTAAAGGGACTTGCAGCGCAGGAAAATCTACTCTCATAGATTCTCTTAGTCTGCAGTGGAAGGATCTGGAAATTGTAGATGAAGATGTTATCGTCATTAGAGAATTTCCAAGAGCTGTGGAAAAACGATTTCCTGAGGAATACGCCTGCCTAGTAAAGGCTATTGCTAAAGATAACCTTTATCATGCCTTGCGCACAAAACATGTTCTTTTTAAGAAGACAGCAACACTAGAAGAATGCGAAAAAGCTCAAGCTGTCTTAAAAACGATAAAAGATGAGTTAAACCAAACTGAAAACATCCAATGGAAGAATGAAGTCAATGAGGGTATACGATGCGAAATGGTGGAGCTAATTCAAAAAGCACTAGGAGAAGGGAATTTTGTGCTTCTAGACTCATGGTACTATTCAGCGGAACAGGTTCAAGAGATCTTTCCTGACGTTTCTGTCATCAAAGTAATGTTGTACTGTGATTTTCCTGTTGCCTACCAGAGACTGCTTAAAAGAAACCGTGATGCTTTCATCCATGAAAATCTTAGAGAAAAGCGCTTCGTCAGCAATTTAATAATCAGTTTTTGTTCTATCTATAAAATTGATGATAGTTCTTGTGATCCAATACAAGAAGTTAGCATAGCTGCATTAGAAGAATCTTTTAGCATGGCTGCAAATACTCTAAGTATGCTTCCAGATTATAAAACTCAGATATTCAATTATGGTGAACTTTCACGCCCTCAATTTGAAGAATACCAAGACCGGTTATTGCAAGATTGTAGGGACAAAACAAAAACCTACTATATTTCCCCTAGAATCCCGCAAGACCTTATTATTGATAATACCTCAGGCGATACGCAAAAGGCGATTGGAGCTTTGGACGAGATGTTCCACTTTATGGAATCGACAAAATAACACTTAGTTTTTGTTTGAATTTTCCAATATTCCAACAAGCGCACTTGGGCTTTGAATACCTAACGACTGTCTAATTCTTAAGGCAGCTTTATTACAAGCTGCCTTTGCGTCTTCCCCTCCTTGATTACATGCGACAAGAATGGCTACATCCTTCTTTGGCGCTATCCATGCGATTGCAAACCAATACGTATTGCTGCCTGCATGTGTGAGGACTTTCCCTTGTGCCCAGCGTGGATGGCTTACACCCCATCCCATAGCATAGGCTGGAGGTGGATTAGACACCGGCTGCTGCAACTTGTCAAACAGCGCTTGAGTTATTAGGCTAGGATTGCCCCGAGCTGCACGTAAATGGAGCATTGCATATTTAGCCCAATCTAATATGGATACATGCACTGTTCCTGCTGGCCCCATCATCTCCGGATTATCAGAAAGGCCCACCGGTTTGCCTTCAGCAGTGTGGCCGACAGGTTGTGTAAACAATCCATTGCCTGGAGCTTGAAATCCTGCGCTTTGCATCCCTAACGGGAAGAAAAGCTGAGTTCGCATAATTTGTTCCCAGGGCTCTCCTGTGACTTTTTCAGCCATATGTCCGGCGATAACATATCCCATGTTAGAATAATGGTATTCACCTGGATTTCCGACAGGAGCCTTATTTAAGGCTTGTTTCATCCCCATTTGACGGGCTTTGACCAGATTATTGCCTGCCTCAGTTTGTATTTGACGGAAGGGAAGATTTGGAACAATGCCCCCTCGGTGTGTTAAAAGCTGCTGCAAATCCAGATTGTTATAGCGGGGGTCTATGTTCCCCTGCAGAGCAGGAAAAAGATCAACGACCTTTGTATTCCAATTTATAAGCCCTCTCTCTACTAATCTTGCAATGACTGTAGCTGTCATAGATTTAGTATCGGAACCAAGGTGGAACTGATCTTCAATGGTAACTTTATTGGGATAATTGCGGGAGCGAACACCTGCGACTCCTGCGGCGATCAGCTTATCACTAGAGACTACAGCTGCTGCCATTCCGGGAATTTTATATTCCTCGATAAGGGATTGAAGAATAGGAGAGATATTTTTTACATTTGGAGAGAGGAGTAACGGAGGAAGAGCATAAAGGGAAAGCAGATTGACTAGACTCAAACAGCCAAAAACAAAAATAGTCCGTAAAAGTTGACTCATCCAAGCACCCCTTCCTAACAATAGATGTATTTTTCAGCCTAACAGTTCACTATTAAAATAATAATTAATTATAGTGATCCTAATAATACAATACATAGTCCTATGTATTTTTTAGGAGCAGGAATGACGAAAGGGACTTTAAACAAATTATTGCTCGTTGATGATGATGAAGACATTCAAGAAATTGCAAAACTCTCGTTAGAATCGATCGGAGGGTTTTATGGTCTTGATTAAACTCAAGAATTGCCTCAAATCTCTCATTGCTGGATTTAGCATAACCAAGCGATGCCTCGAGCTGCGCAAGTTGAATCTGCAGATCTACTTTACAGGCAAGCACACTGATTTTTTCCAAAAAGCATAGGGTCACCTCACTAGGACAAAGTTAAGCACCATGGCCGTTAGCGGGTAAAGGGACATCGAAGGAAGTGATTATTCCTGCGATCATTCTATAGAAACCTACAAGGACAACCAATTCTAATAAGCCCTTCACACCTACAAGAGTAATAATCTTATTTTGTATGGCTTCGGGAATATTCTCCAACTTAGCAGTATGCAATACCGCCAAAGATAGCGTTAGATAGGGCTCCGGCAATTCTTTATCGTTCTTTATCGCATCAATAATAGCAGTATCTAAACCTGCTTGTACAGCCGGTTCCAAGTGTTTGATCCACTCATATCCTATTTTCAGGTGATGTGCTGAAAATAATATGATGAATTCTCGATATTTCCCCTCTAAAGTGGAATTAAACCGAAGGTAAGTCCCCAGATCCGATACATGCTTTGTTAGTTCCGGATGATTTAACAGGGTACGGTACATTCCATCAAGGCTTCCTCTTTTAGCTAGAAGCTCATTAAATAATGCAAGGTCATCCCCCTGCAATTGAGATACTGGATCTGGTAAGCGGCTCATCAGTCTTGGTAACTCCATGTTTTTGCTGCTTCAGTAAAAGGCTCTACAGGAGTAGAAAATCCTTTTCCGCATTTTATATCTAAAAGATAAGTAGCGTTGGATGAAAAAGCACGTTTAAAAGCATCTTTCAAGGTATTGGGATCTTTCACTGTTTCGCTTTGAGCACCTAAGGCTCTCGCAAAGCCTGCCCAGTCATGGTCGGGTAAAGAGGTAAGCTCCATCGCTGTTTTTCCTTCCTTCTCCGCACGTAGATAAACATTTCCTAATGCGCTGTTATTTATAACCACATACACTAATGGAATTTTATATCTTGCTGCTGTTTGAATCTCCATTCCATGCATAAGCATACAGCCATCTCCTGTCACTACACAGCAAGGTTTTTGAGGGACGGCTAATTTTACACCAATTCCTGCAGGTATTGCCCAGCCCATTGGTCCTAAATTAGTTGCAGAAATATATTCTCCGGCATGGTACGCCTCCCAATAATGCCCGCAAAAAGCCCTATGCGCGCCACTATCCACCAATAGAACTGTGTCTTTCGGCGCTACTTGGCGCAAGTCATGGACAACCCTAGCAGGGTGTATAGGCGCTGCCATAGAAAACTGGTTTTCACTATCATATAATCGTGGAGCCGATTTAATCTTTTCAACCCACTCTTTTCGTGCAGGGACAGGCTTTAGATTTTTTGAGCTGACATACTCCAGGAATGTTTGGCAATCGCCCTGAACATTTAAGTTATGGGCATATTGGCTAGAACTCGCTTCTAAATTCAGGTTTACTTGGATAAAACGTATTGAAGGGCTCAATTGCTTGGTCCAATCCATTGAATCGCGTTGATTTAAGCCGGATCCCAATACAATCAAAACCTCAAGGTTCTCGTGCATCAATGCTTGGGTTGCATGTGCCGTTCCGGCATATCCAAAAACACCTAAAGATAGAGGGTGGTCTTCAGGCAAGACTCCCTTGGCGCGCAATGTGGTTGCAACCGGGATTTCCAAAGCTTCGCTTAATCGGCGTAATGCTAAAGCGCCTTCGGGAGTATCTACCCCATTTCCTGCTAAGATAACTACTTTAGTATTTTTAAAATCTTCCAAACAAGTCTCAGCAGCTGATGCATCTAGAACTTTAGAGCTATAGTATGCAGGCCCTAAAGGCTTTAATTCTATATTACCTATATCGGTCTCTTGGATATCTTTCGGTATGCAAATGTGTACAGGCGAACGTATAGGGGTCAGCATTGTCTGTAAGCTATGCTGAAAATGATGATGAAATAGGTTGGCGTGTGCAATGATGACAGAAGATTTGGTACTTGATTTCAATATATCAAAATCATCCAAAGAGATAAGACTGGCATCCTGGAACATCCCTAGGCCTTCAGCAAAAGTAGGGACTTCACCGCTAAGTATTAAGAGGGGGCTTTCATCGCTTTTAGCGGCGAGTATGGGGGTCATCGTGTTGGTTACCCCTGGACCGCCAATACAGAGACATACACCAAACTTATTACTTGCCCTAGCATACCCATCCGCCATATACGCTGCACCCCCTTCTTGCGCTGCTACGATAGGGGTAATGTCGATCCCGCTATCAAACGCTGTAAGGAAAGGGTCTATTAGCCCTCCCGGTACCATGAAAATGTGTCTAATACCTTCCAGGCTCAACATATTAAGGAGTACTTCTTTGATTTTCATTCCATCCTCCCAATTACGTTGAATAAGTTATTTATACTGCGCTTTGGCTCGATTCCAATAGTTGATTAGAACTTCAAACGGCTGATCTTGTAAATTATCATAGCCGTCATCTTTTGCAAGCTTTAGTACAGTCCGGAAACGGTCTTGGAATTTATCTGCACTTTTAAGCAAGGTCTCTTGAAGGTCAAGGCCACAAAAAATGGCCACACTCATCGAAGCTAGAAGCAAATCACCGATTTCTGATTTTAGGCTTTCCTTATCATTATTATTCCAAGCTTCTTGTACTTCACGGCATTCACTTTGGACTTGCGAGAGGATCTGGTTGATATTTTTCCAATAAAAGCCATACTCTTTAGCTTCGTTTTCATCCTTCTCAAGACGCTTAAATACATCTTCTTGACTTACAAAGTTTCCATCATTGCCGCTCATACCGTACCTTCTTATTTTTACCCTTATGAGACGAAAATATCATATAAGGATGAATTCTCAAATTCAAAATCACTTTCTCGTCCAAAGATTCATCATTTTAATAGGGGTAGGAGGGATTGAGAAGAAACACTGGGGGAGGCAATCCTCAAGCAGGCCAAGGCATTGCATCTCCCAATAACTAATCTCTAATAACTTAAGGAATTATTTCTTGTGTAAGTTCACCTTTAACAAATTTTTCAAAAAGATATGTTGTTTTTTCAGAGAAAAGACCGCTTAAATGCATTCCATCCACAGTATAGCAATATTCATGCGGCCGTACTGCCATGCATACATAGGGTGCACACCAATCTTCTTCAGGTACAATTTGAACAATTTTACGCTCAGTAAGATTCAGAATTCTAGGATAAATCCCTTCAAAAATTGCACTTAAAGGAGGGGTAAAATTAGTTGCTTCCGGAACTACACGTAATGGTCCAGCAATACAAAAGGTTTCAAGAATTTTAGGTGGAAGATCGGAGTGAAATTGCCTCTCTGCTAAAAGCATAGCCCCTTTCGAATGGCCCACACCTCTAAAACCGCCAAAAATACCCTTTTTGTCAGTGATCATTTGTTCAATCATACTCATAATGGCATCAGCTAAAATGCCTTGCTCAGCGAATTCTTCATCCTTATGGATTGTAGGAATATACACAGAATAAACCAAAGCCTTACTTTTCAGAGCGACTTTAATAAGATTTAGGAATGGATCTGGCCTGCTATGGTCTCCATGAAAAAAGAGAAAAGGATTATAAGTAACGTTCTCTTCAATATTTATATGTCCATGCAAGTGTACTTCCGCATGTATCTGTATTTTTCCTAGCGTGATTGGAAAAGGAATGGTTGTTATTTCATCATTAAACTTTCTTATCTGCCACTCTATTGCAGACGGTATAACATGCCTTATAACAGCAAATGCCTCGACAGACAAAATGTAAAGGACACTCATAATTTTATTACCGGCAGATGCTGCGTGTGTAGCTACTGCACCGGGAAAAGCTAGGGTAATTTCAAGAGAACTCATTATTATTCTTCCTGTACTACAACTATGGGTAGATATGTTAAATTGTTATTTTGTGCCATTGCTTGGGCTATTTCATCGGGTAATCTTTCACCAACATTCATGCCGCCCCCCTAATTTATGCCTTAATCATTAATTTATGGGCAGGGTGCGATAAATGTATAATTGTTTTCTAATGCCCAAGATGTTTCTTTTTTCTTTTTTGCTGCTTTAATTCAAACTGATCGTCTTTATAGGCTTGTTTTTCAGTACTAGTTTTAACTTTCTTTTCTTTCTTCTTTTTTTCTAACTCTTCACGCAAGTAATCCTCAGCATAAGAGGAAGGACGCGCAGTCTCTTTCATCCTTTCCATCTCACGGCGCACTTCTCTTTGGACCCTTTTAGGGTTCATGCGCTGAATTTGTAATTTAACTTCTCTCAGCTCACCAAAGTTAAGCGTATGATAGTGTTTAAGGACGAACTCATAAATTTCTGGATCGGTGGGTTCATTGCCGAAGATATGGCGTGCGATGGCATATCCCTCTTTGTCTGTGCGTTCGAATGTGCCTATCCAGAATTGTTTTTCGAAATAGATTGTTGCTTTTATATTAGCCATTATTTTTTACAAAGCTGCCTTAATTTTTCCTATCACATAGTAATGTCTTTAGTAGATTATATACAGCTCAATTATTAAAAATATTAAAATGAATTCTACTCAAAACAACAACTATGAGTTGATTTTATATAAAAGTCTTGCTATAATAACATTATGAAAAAAATATTCTATCTTCTTATTGCTTTAGTTTTTATTTCAGCTCTCTCTGCTAAAATCACCTCATCTTCCATTGAATATGATGTTGAGTTGCAGGCAAATGCAAATACTTCCTTTGACATATTGGTAGACCAATTCAGAATCAAGGGTGGCACTTTCATTGTCATGGAAGAAGGAGTAGAGCCTTTTGCCTTGAATAAAAATGATATCGTATTTCCCTCTTGCTCAGGCGGAAATAACCGCTCTCAGACTGTTTGGGGCATATTAAGGCCATTCGCAGATAAAATCCGTTTAAGGCCTCCGCACGCCACGTCGTATGGTTTTGACCCCTATCAAGGCAAATCCAACTGGCTTGCTATCAAAGAACCGCAATCCAATGATAAGTTTCAAGTTTGGGCAGGAGTTCCTAAGTCCACTAAGTTAGGATGGGACCTTTTTGCTGTTTGGCTGGACAATGAAACGCCTTCCGAAGCAGATCTTAAAAAGATGCTCGACTATTACTCAAATGTTTACTTCAATCCTGCTATTCCTGAAGGTACTAGAAGGGTCTATATCACTTTCACAAAAAATGCTCATATACACTTATTTCGTTTAAATCAGACAAATGACTCTTTAGATAATGTTGTTCTTTTGTTGTTCCCTTTGCAGGATCTAATCAAGCACCCACCTATGACTTGGAATACAGCACCGGGCAGTGTGAAGACCTACAGAGAGTTGAGCAAGCTGATCAGCAAGCATTTAGATTTTTCAAATTTAGAAAAATAAGATTTAGTACTCACCTTAAAGCTTTTACAGCAGCAATCTACACATCATTCCTTTTAAAATATGCTATTGAATACTGCATTCCCCTTTGTCTTCCGAGCTATCTGATTCCACTTCAGAGTCCTCGTATAAATCCAAATTTTCATCTGTATTTGAACCTTCTGACTCATCCATTGAATCCCAGCCTTCATCCTCTTCTGAATCGTCTGATTCCAATCCATATTTCACCTTTAAATTTCCTAAAACATCATACAAATCAAAATCCATATTTTCCAAATCATCCTTATTTAAATTGTTTTGAATAAACTCACTTACCTTAGCCGCTGCAAGCTTGTGATAATCGGGGGAGGTTTTGGCTGCATTACAAAACTCCCGTACAGTTGTGGTCTCTGTTAAGCAATCCATAGGGCGTACATCTGATAAAATTTCTAGCGCATCTTGCAAGTAACGGTTTTCTGTAATCGCATAAGGCAAGTATTTGTGAATTAACTCATGAATATTCTTAGCGCGTCGTATTTTCTTATTTGAGATAGGTAAATCTGTAATAAGCCACAAATGATAGATCTTGTTTACGGTTGCTCTTGTAAACTCGTAAACTTTGCATTCCGGTCTTATATGATTTTGAGATATAAAGAAACTCTCCTGCTCCAAGGGTAATTCTGCACATTCTACTACTAATCCCTTGTCAGGTCTATTTCCAACGTGAAATGTGATTTCTAAGTTATTTATATTTTCTGCTGTAATATTGTTTTGCATGAAGGTGGATATTTTATCTGCAAGATGCTTATGATTTTCAGAGAATGTCGTCAAATCACAAATCTCTCCTAAAGTTGTGATATCAGATAAACAGTCGATCGGCCGAACTTCAGATAGGATTTTAAGAGCTTTTTGTAAATGTAGCCCCTCTATACTGGCATAGGGGATGCATGCTTCAATAACTTCATAAATATTTTTAGAGTGGAGTAAAGTATCGCTTGTAATAGGAAAATCCGTAATAAGCCACAACTGATAAACTTTGAATTTTGTGGCTCTTGTAAACTCGTACACCCTGCAACTTTGTCTAATATCCCCCTCAGATAGAATGAAACTTTCCTGAAGCCTTAAGTTAGTGGACATTTGCTTTGACAGCCGTGATTGATCCTTTGAGTAAACAATATGGGATCTTGAGCATGTCTCAGTCTTCTGTTCTTGAGTTGTTCGGAGAGCTATCTTTTTTGAGGATATGTCCCTTTGCATGGGGTTGTCATGAAAACATGCCTGTTTGTAATGTTGTTTAAGATGGGTTTTCATGAATAAATCTCCAAGCTAATTTGTTATTTTGCTCAAACCGATGAAATCGCGCATAATTTTAGGAAATGGTATTATTTTAAAACAATATACCCCAAATAAAATCAAATAGGCGTTTAAGATGGACGATTCTGCATTGAGGGATGCTGTAGAGAAACTAGGAATAAACAATATTCAAAAGCATATTTTCCTATGCTGTGATCAAACTAAGCCTAAATGTTGTAACTATGAAGAAGGATTGATCTCATGGGACTACCTTAAGGATAGATTGAAGGAATTAGGTTTAAGTGGCTCTGGAAGTATCTTCAGGTCCAAGGTAAACTGTCTTAGAGTATGTACACAGGGTCCTATTGCTGTTGTCTATCCTGAAGGCGTTTGGTATCATTCCTGTACGCCTGCAGTATTAGAACGTATTATACAAGAGCATCTCATTGGCGGCATTCCTGTGCAAGAGTATGTTTTTGCAGCAGTATTTGCAAGATGAGTTGCATGCTAGGCTAGTCTTGTCCTTCGCCCTTGCAGTCCATAGATTCCAATATAATGCTAGAAAAAGATGTTTTCAACCGCAAGGACTAGTCGAAGCACCCTATACTAGGTTCATCAAGTTTTTTTAAGGAGAAACATTTCACGTGTGATGTGCTTCATGCCTTTTTTCAAGGGAATAAACAATGGCTGCATTAATGGCGCATGAGGATCTACAGCATAATGAGAGAAATCTGTTTTACCTACTTTCCGCAAAACTTCCTCGTCGGTAAAGAAATGTCCCGTCCACTCTTGTTTAGTTTTGCGGACAATTTCATAGGCTGCATCGCCCATGATCGAAGGCCATCGACTTGCAGTATAGACTTCCGGAATACAGTGATCTTTTATCGTTTGTGTGGCAATTGTTGTTTGAGGCCATAGGGAATTAACCGCAATCCCATAGGGAAGAAATTCTGCAGACATCCCCAAGGTACACATGCTCATCGAGTATTTTGCTATAGAGAAAGCTAAGTGGTCTTTGAACCACTGAGACTCCATATTTAATGGAGGGGAAATATTAATAATATGCGGATTGTCCGAGTTCTTTAGAGAGGGAATACAGGCCTGGGAGAGAAAGATAGCAGCTCTGACGCTCGTCGAGATGACAGAATCAAACTGCGCAGGAGTTGTGTTGAGGGTGTCTGAGAATATTGTGGCGCTTGTATTGTTTATCAATACATCTAAGCTTCCAAAATGAGAGACGGCCTCACTTGAAATTTCCTGAAACTGCTTAACATCGCTCACATCTACTGCATACGAGAGAGCACGTCCTCCAGTTGTTTTAATCTGATCTACAGCCTTTGCAATTACACTGGATGCATCTTTTGATATAATAACTATATTCCAGCCTTCCTGTGCAAAACGTAAAGCAATAGCAAGCCCTATGCCCTGGCTTGATCCAGTAATCATCACTGTTTTATTTTTCATTTCCAGTCCCTTGAGCGCTGCCTAAAGAATATTATAAAAATAGACTGCTATCAAGGCTAAAAAAGCTGGCAGAGCTTGGATATAGAGAATGGAACTTTTTGCTGTCAATGCGCCATAGATGCCTGCAGCTACTATACTTATTAGTAAATAGGTGCGTAAGGCAGCTTGGAAATGTGGATCCGGAATAAAAAAACTCCAGACAAGTCCTGCAGCAAGTATTCCATTATAAAACCCTTGGTTTTTTGCCCAAACTGCTGTTTGTGCAGCTGCATCTGCTGTCATTCCAAAGGTACGTCTGCCGTAAGGGGTCTGCCAGAGGAACATCTCCAAGATAAGAAATAGAAAGTGTAGTATAGCAACCAGAGCGACAAGGACTTCTGTGAGATAGTGCATAAAATCTTTTCCTAAATTCAAGTGTATGAAGAGGTGCAGGTTAGATTTCTGCACCCCGTATTTTCATTACTTTTTCAAGGTTGCTATATCGATGACAAATCTGTATTTCACATCGCTTTTAAGCATTCTTTCATAGGCTTCATTGATCTTATCAATGGGTATGATCTCAATATCGGAGGTGATCTTATGTTTTGCGCAGAAATCCAGCATTTCTTGCGTTTCTTTGATTCCGCCAATGAGAGAACCTGCAATTTCTCTTCTTCTAAAGATGAGGTTCCCCACGTTAGGTGAAGGGTGAGGGCTTCCCGGTAAACCCACAAGACAAAGGGTCCCATCGCGCTTTAAAAGTTCCACAAAAGCATCTAAATTATGCGGCGCTGCTACAGTATTAAGTATGAAATCAAAACTATTGAGATGTTTTTTCATTTCTTCGGCATTTTTAGAGATGACCACTTCGTCAGCACCTAGACGCTTGGCATCCTCTTGCTTCCCTGGGGAAGTAGTAAAAAGAACGACATACGCACCCATTGCATGGGCTAACTTAAGGCCCATATGTCCTAAGCCCCCCAAGCCGACAATCCCTACTTTCGATCCCTTGCCGACTTTCCAATGCTTCAAAGGGGAATAAGTAGTAATTCCTGCGCAAAGGAGCGGTGCGACACCGGGTAGGTCCGACGCTTTGAATTCTTTAGGTACTTGCAACACAAACTCTTCATTTACAACGACCAGTGTTGAATAACCCCCATAGACTATATTCCCTTCTTTATCTTTACTGTTATATGTTCCTGTAAAGCCTTCATTGCAGTACTGCTCAAACCCTTCTTTACAATTGGAACACTTATGACAGGAATCGACCATGCACCCTACGGCAACGATCTCCCCTTCTTTAAATTTTTTGACATCTTTTCCGACCTTTGTCACACGACCTACAATTTCATGTCCGGGGACTACTGGATACATCGTATTATTCCACTCATTCCGTGCAAAGTGGATGTCTGTGTGACAAACACCGCAAAATAATATCTCGATTTCAACATCCTGTGGTCCGGGATCTTTTCTATCAAAATTAAAATTAGATAATGGAGAAGTAGCAGACTGCGCTGCATATCCAACGATTGTTTTAGGCATAAAGACCTCCGAATTTGACTGATGCTTATGCGCATCATGATAAAATCCGGCAAAGACATCAATAAATTTATTTAATTATTTAAGTGATTATTTCTAACAACCCTACCTATTAATTAAAATTCGATCTTTTTTTTTAAAAAAACATTAACATTAATTCATTATAATAAAGCAAAAAAATATCCAGATAAATCATTGAAATTTATTGTCTTGCGCTAAAACGTTAAAATTTTTATTTTAAAATTTTCCCAACAAGGAGTTCAGAAAATGGATATCATTAATTTGATTATTAGCTTGATCAGCGGTGTTGCAGGCGGTAACCTTGCAGGCGCAGGCCTAAAAGAAAAGAATTTAGGCGCGATCGGAAATACCATCACCGGTCTTTTAGGTGGTGCAGGCGGTAACTATCTATTACAAATTTTAGATATTTTCAATAAAGTAGGCGCAACAGGCGCTGTAGGCGCTGCTCCAGCAACCGGCACAGAATTTGATATCGGACATCTTCTAGCAAACATTGCAACTAGCGGTGTGGGCGGAGCTGCGTTATCTGCTATTGTTGCCTATGTCAAGAGCGCTTTGAATAAAGCATAAGCAAGTTCTAGGCTTAATGGACGAAACTCTCGTCCATTAAGTCTAATTTTCTTCTATTACATTACAGCTGCAGCTAAGGCAGCAAGTTCAGATCTTTCTGTTTTTTCTAAGAAGATGTGCCCAAAAAGCGCATGGTCTTTAAATTTGCCTATCGTATAGGTCAATCCATTAGAGTCTTTATCTAAATAAGGGTTATCAATTTGCGTGGCATCGCCTGTCAAAATGACTTTTGTTCCTTCGCCTGCCCGTGAAATGATCGTCTTCACTTCATGCGGAGTCAAGTTTTGCGCTTCGTCTACAATAATATACATTTTTGGCAATGAACGGCCTCTAATATACGTGACCGCTTCCATTTCAATTTTCTCGCTGCTCGTGACCCAACGTAAGGTCTCACTTGGTTCTTGACTCGTGGAGTCGCACAAGAACTCTAAGTTATCATAGATAGGCTGCATCCAAGGGGTAAGCTTTTCCTCTTTAGTTCCGGGAAGATAACCGATATCCCGTCCTAGTGGCATAATGGGTCTGCTAACCAATATGCGTGTATAGATCCCCTCATCAAAAACTTTATGCAACGCTACCGCTAATGCAATAAGTGTTTTACCGGTACCTGCAGGACCCATCATCGTTACCAATTTGATATCGTCGCGCAGTAATATGTCCATTGCGATCTTCTGCTCTACATTGCGCGGCTTGATTCCCCACAAGGGTCTAGTTTGCAGCAGAGGTTCTATCTTGTTGGACTTTGAATTATACTTGGCAACAGCAGAGGTATTTTCCGGGGAGGTTAAGATGCAGTATTCATTAGGAGAAAAGTCTGATTCCGGCGGTGTTAAAGAGGAGTCTTTGTAAAAAAGGTCAATATCATGTTTAGGGACATTGATCTTTCTTATCCCCTTATAAATTGCTTCATAAGCGAATTTTAGATTCTCATAATCTTGAGCCATCAGGCCGATAGCTTCGGCTTTGATACGTGCAGCGAAATCTTTTGAGACGAAGACGACCCTCTCCCCTTTTTCGTGGAGTTCATAAGCGGCTAAGATGATCTTATTATCATTAATAGCGGGCGACAGCTGCGGGTATTCATGGTGCGCTTCCATTTTTATACGAATCAGGGAGTTATTGGGTAAACGCACTCCCGTATGCAAGTTGCCTGTTCCTAGGGTTTGCAAAGAATCTAAAAATCGGAAAACTGCCCGCGCATTTCGCCCTAATTCATTAGGAGAGCGTTTAAGTTTATCGAGTTCTTCGAGAACCGTGACAGGGATCACGATTTGGTGACGTGGAAACTTGGTAATTGATTCGGGATCATGCAATAGAACGTTGGTATCGAGTACAAATGTTTTCATTGAGCAAATTTCCTTTATGATAAATCCAGCAATCTCGCACTTCAAGTGCTAAATCATTTGACACTAAGCAACATGTTACGTTATAATGCAATATAGTTAATAATAATTTTTCTTTGTATCAAAACGCGGAGGTTTTTGATGTTAATAAACCGCGAAGTATTAAGCATTCCCCCACATATTTCAACCAGCTGGGGACATGTTATCGCTCTTCATATGCAGGATGAAAACTTGATGGTCTATTTAACAGACGGGATCATCGTACAAATACCCAACCTGCCGGACTCATTATTAGAACAAATCTTCAGTGTGCATGCAGCTTATTTGGGGGAACAAACTCCAAAAAGGCAGCTTCGCCCTATAAAAAATGAACTCGATGGAATGACAGCCACGGAATTTCCTTTACGCCTTGGCTTTGGTTCTATGGAAAATATGATGGCATCGAGCATGCAGCATAATCCCGAACAGGCGCATATGCCTGACTTGCCCTCGGAAATTATCGATAAGATTGCAACGATTGCAAAAGTCGTCTCCCCAAGGGAAGTTTCAAGTTTGCCCAAGGGCGAACCTCATTGCAACTGTATGTTCTGCCAAGTTTCGCGCGCCATCCACCGGCACGCTCATGTTGATGAACCTGAGATAGTTACAGAACATAAAGTCGCCGAACTACCGTTGTCTGCTACCGATCCTTGGATCGTCGAGCCCAATGAGAACAACTGTTATAATGTTCATCACAGAGAAAGCCCTATCGAACAATATAAAGTGTTTATCAAAGACGGAGAGATCGGTTGTAATTGCGGCAATCATGGATGCGAACATATCATCGCCGTTTTAAGAAGTTAACTTCTGTTCAGAAAATGCTTCTAAATCAACGACTTAGGCTGGATTTTGAAAAAACTTCAAAATCCAGCCTCCTCTTCTTAAAAATTTGTCTCTAGGTAGTTTAAAAATCTAAATCTCTCTCTTGTCAATAATAGCCATAACAAATACAATCCACCCTTCTGAGCTGCAGGAGACTAAATAATGCGCAAAATCATTCCCTTTCTTATTACCTTATTTTCCTTTGGAATGCCTCTCATTGCAGAGGTAAAAATTGTAGATGAAGAAGCTATCCCTTCTTCCAACACAAACACCGAAACTCCTGTTAAAAAAGAAGCACCTCCGCTTCCTGTCAAACCCCCTCAACCTCCTTTTAAAGCCTTTACCGGCAAAGTTAGCCGTAATAAAGTCAGATTACGTGTACAGCCTACCCTAGATGGGGCCATCGTACGCGAACTCAACAAAGGCGATATGATCGTCGTCGTGGGTGAAACAGAAGATTATTACGCAGTCCAACCCCCCACAGACCTAAAAGGCTATATTTACCGCACACTCGTGTTGGATAATGTGGTGGAAGGCAGCAATGTCAACGTCCGATTGGAACCCAGCCTAGACTCCCCGATTATTGCACAGCTAAATGGAGGCGACCGTGTAGATGGACGCATTAGCGGGCAAAATAATAAATGGATGGAAATCGTTCCTCCCACAAGTACACGCTTCTTTGTCAGCAAAGATTTCATCGAAAAAGCGGGCGATGCAAATCTCCTAGCCACGATCAATCGTCGTAAAAATGATGTCAACATTTTGTTGCAACAGACCTCTAATAATGCAGAAGAACAGCTCAACAAGCCTTTCGAACAAATACAGATTGAGCCTGTTATCGCCGGATTCAGAAAAATCATCGATAGCTACAGTGAGTTTCCTGAGCAAGTCAGCCAAGCTAAAGAACGGCTTACACAAACTCAAGAAGACTACTTGAAAAAGAAAGTCGCTTATCTTGAAGATCAGAACAGAATGAAGGCGGATTCCCTCCGTGCAAATGCAAATAGAGTTAAAGAACAGTCTAGACCGCAGCCCGTCTATCCACCTGAACCAGTTGAACAGCCTGTTGCTAAGCCTATAGAAAAACAGATTACAGCTAAAATGGCTGCTTGGGAACCTTCTGAAGATAAACTCTATCAAGCTTGGTGCCGTCAACGCGGATATTGCTCGCGTGATGACTATTATTCTGCACAAGCTGCTGAAGCTATTGCTCTTAAAGGTGTAATCGAGCCCTACAACCGCCCTGTTAAAAACAAACCAGGCGATTATGTACTCGTGAACTCCGGCCATCTGCCTATTGCCTATTTGTATAGCTCGTTTGTCAACCTGCAAGATTACGTAGGGCAGGAAGTGACAGTTCAAGCGACACCACGTCCAAACAACCAGTTCGCCTTCCCGGCTTACTTCGTATTGGATCTGGATTAATCACTGTTTTTAGGGAGCGCGAAATTCGTTTTGCGCTCCCTTTTCCCCTGCATTTTTCTTTCAAAATCAATAAAGTCGCTTTTAATCCCCTCTTTTGCTATGATTTAGGCAAATTTTTCACAGATTAATTATGACTACATTACCTAAAGTTGCTATTGTCGGACGTCCCAACGTGGGAAAATCCGCACTGTTTAATGCCATCTGCAATAAGAGAATTGCCATTGTGGATGAAGCAGAGGGAATCACACGCGACCGCCTCTACTGCGAGACGGAACTGTTTGGGCGCCAATTCGAAGTGATCGACACCGGTGGTATTGATCCCCGCTCCAAAGCTCCCTTCAATGAGCAAGTCAAGCAACAGGCTGAAATCGCCATCGAGGAAGCCGATAGCATTATCATGGTTGTAGATGTGCGGATTGGTGTCACACCTTTGGACTCAGAAGTTGCCAAAATGCTGCTTTCTACCCATAAACCACTTTGCTTAGCGGTCAATAAAATCGACCACCCCTCCCAAGAGTGGCAGCTTCATTCCTTCCATGAACTTGGCATTAAGAATATTATTGCTGTTTCCGCTTCTCAACGTTGGCATATTGCTGAACTCCTAGAAACTGCATTAAATAAAGTCGCTCCCAAAGATTCAGAAGAAGAGAAAAATCCCGGTATTAAAGTCGCCATCGTTGGACGCCCTAACGTAGGTAAATCCTCTCTCCTCAATTACCTTATGGACGAAAACAGATGCATCGTCAGCCCAATTCCAGGTACCACTAGAGATAGTATAGATATTCCTTTTGAGTTGAACGATCAAATATACACCCTGATCGACACTGCAGGTATCCGCAGAAAATTTGCCGAAAAAGAAGTTGTGGATAAATTCGCCTCGATCCGTACTACCAAAGCAATTGAAAGAGCGGATCTTTGTATTTTGATGCTAGATGCCCAGCAAGGCCTTACAGCACAAGAGAAGAAAATCGCTTCGGAAATTGAAGAAGCCGGAAAAGGATGCGTACTTCTGTTTAATAAGTGGGACCTAGTTAAAGGCTTCCGTATGGAGCACTGCTTGAAAAGTATCGAGAATGATGTACCCTTTTTAAAGCACTGCCCAAAATCTTTATTTCTGCAAAAACAGGTAGAAATGTCGATAAAATTTTCACAGAAGTAAATAACGTCTATGAAGCCTCCAAAACACGTATTACTACTCACCAGCTCAATAAGTTCCTCATAGCGGCTATTCAGAAGACCAATCCACCTATGATTACCGGAAAAAGACTGCGTATCTATTACATGGCTCAGGTTGGCATTGAACCTCCTACATTTATCTTCTTCGTCAACTATCCTAACTTGATGACTGATTCTTACAAAAAATACCTCTATAATCAATTTAGAGAAGTTTATGCCTTCACCGGTTGCCCACTAAGAATGTTCCTTAAAGGCCGTAAACGCGTTAATAAAGAAGAGCGTAACCCATCTTACCAACCTCAACATTCAGCTTCACCTGAAGAAGAGGAAGAGTATGAAGAAGAAATGGGCGAAGAATTCGATGATGAATTCCTAGACGAGCCTACTTCTTCCTAATTTGACTCTGATTTCATACTGATCCAGCTTGACAGATGCGCTTTATCATCTGTCAAGCAACACGTCTATTAGACATTTCCTTTCTATACTCCATTGAACTTAAGAATCGGTTTTTAGCTCTACAGCATCTTTGGAATTGCAAAAATTTCAAGTATTGAATTCAGTTGAATATAATTACAGCAACTTATTCATTAAGATTTTCTTCTCACATTCAATTACTATTTTCTCATAATTAGAAAACTATTTTTTAATATTAATCAATTAATTATTTACATATAATTAATCATTATAAAATCACTTCAATTAACACTTTCTTAACATAAATATACTATAATAGTAATTACAAATAACTATTTTAAGTACACAAAATAATGACTTACATATCGGTAGATAATACATATTTTAATAAATTTACTGAAAATAACACACAGACAATACTTTTATTTAATCCAGTTTATAATGAAAATATTCAAAATATTGCTAATCAAAACATAAATCTCATTACAGATAAAAATGTACAACGCCTACCTTATGGCATGAGTTTATTTGAACTACTGGATCGATTAGAAAATAACCCAGCAAATACTTCTTTTGAGCAACGTCTCTATCTTTACCTATCCATTTTAGGTCCACACTATAAATTAGATTTCAAATCACTACTTTCAAACGAACATGTCTACTTGATGACAACGTGGTGTAAACTTGTCCTAAATAATGAAATTGCGGATGCAAATGTTGCCGGCGAGCTCATTGGAAAATACAGCTTAAATTCTCTTACAGCAAAAATACTGAAAACCTTTTTCTTTTGTATAAATATTTATCATCAGCGCAGAGGAATTGCATTTTTTGCCCCTTTTGTGATTCCCCACATCCATGAAAGAATCGACAATAACTATGATTTTGTTGGGGAAAACCCTTATCTATTCAACAATTGGCTGAAAATCTATTCATCCCCTGTCCTGTCTAATGACTTTCATACCTATTTTTGCAAATGTAAACAAACTACACGGACTGAATTCCTTAATAACTCGAATCTTGTAGATCTCTCTCTGCGTTTCTATAGAGATTTCTCCCTTCCCCACAATAAATTTTTGGATCTATTTGAGCTACTTGGAAAGAGCATCGAGCCGGCTATAGCCATACTCGAAACTCAACCACATTTAATGAAAAGCATATCCTCAGCAACTTTTCAGAATACCGCAGAGTTCTATCTGTTTTTGGATGTTGTACAAAATACTGAAACAAATCAACCGCTTCAATTAGCATTTCAAGAATTAGTCTGTTTAGGTCCAGCTCACGTCATCACTTGGGTAAGGCTCTTTGAAAAAAATAGTGATCTCGACTTTTTGCATAATATCATTTTCTTCATGAAATCTTACCCCGGTTCAATAAACCAGTTGTGTAAGTTCATACAAGATACTCATCAAGAAATAGATTTTATTACTTTAACAAACAGCCTGCAAGAATGGTTGAAAGAAGCTAATTTATTAATACACTTACCTCTACTTTTTAAAATTCTAAACAACTCTTTTAAACAAGAGAAACCATACCTTTTTCACAATCTAGATGAAATCCGTAGAACTCAACCTCTACTACTTTTTAAGTTATTTCAACATCTAACCTCTAACCCGCAAGATTTAAGGATCCTATGTTCAGTCGGTAGTCTATCCTTCCAGACACCGCACTTTCTAATAAATAGATTAGAAAAAATGTTTACTATTCTTCAAGAAGGTAAAATGGAGCATGCAGCCATATCGAAGTTCTTAGATTGCTGCTCCACTCCCCATTGTGCGGGAAATTTGCTTTGGTCAGGAATTAATAATAATCTTGAAATAGTTAATTCCATATTCCGCTACACCTATCCAATCCATACGGCAATAATTATTTGGCATTTACTAGAACAGTTTAAGCTGTCTTCTTCAACATTTGATCTAAAATGGAATGAAACATTCACAACAATTTATCAATCTAACCTAAGTCTGAACCCTTACTTGCAAGCGCAAGCTCAACTTCCCTATCACATTAGAGAATGTCTGCATCTATTAATTCTACGTGATAATCTCAAACTAGCAGATCAACTCTTAGAGTTATGGATTAATGACCCGTCAAAACATCCGCATATTGAGCTATGTACTATACTTATCCAAAGCTACGGGCTACAAACTTTTGTTACCCGTCTCATTGAAAATGGAGTGCCCGATGATAGGATTTTCCATATTCTCGCCGCCTTTCTGCAGTCCCCTCAAACAGAAATTATCGAGGCCTTTGCAAAAGTCTACGTAAATGCACCCTTTGATCCTTTGAAACAAAGGATCATTGAAAACTGTATTCTTTGGATGACTGTTTTCCAAAAAATCCCTGAAGATTTACAACTCTTGGTTAAATTTGCATCAGGTATTTACCCAGACCACATAGTGCATGTTTTCAATGAAGCTTTCTCAAATCCCCGTCATAAACCTTCCCTTTCACTTAAATATGCGATGATCCATTTAAGAAAGTATAATGACATCTTTGCTGCTTATTATATACTGACTTTGCCACCCCATTTCTGGGCTTGTCTTCCCTATAACTTTGATATAGAGCAAGTACATAATCAAGCACTGATACATTCCCAGCTAGCATTAGACGAAACATCCTATAAGGCTGTTATCGAGATGACCCTTTATCAAACAAGGGCATTATTACAAATGCCAGAAGGAAGCTTCTATCCCGATATTATCACTTCTGATTATGCAATTAACTACTATGTTAATAATATGGTTTCGAATTGCGTCAATATGAACTGCAGTATTGATCTAGACATAATGAGAAAATGGCTTAATGCAAGTCACGAACTAAAACAGTTTGGTTTTTCAAATATTATCGGTTCACATATTTCTAATTTTATCAAAAATCCTCAGTTCAAGCTTACATTAGAAATGATTGATGTGAGCACTATCTTAATGGATGAGAGATTTGCACTTTTATTAAAAGGGATGCTTAATATCCCTTCTGCAGGTCCTATTACTAAAAGGGATATTATCAGAGGAATCCTGTTATTCCTTTTTTCAAAAATATCCCAAGCCGCAAGCCGCCATTCCTGCGCAGCCACTAGTATTCTCATCCATATCCAAACTAATAATGTAGATAAAGCAATTCAACTCATGCTTAAGCTTTTAGAAGGGAAGCTTTCTATTACTAAAGAAAATAAAATCTACGATTCAATTTTAAATTTAACAGTAGATACGATTCAATTAAAAAGTAATTTCAAATATCAAATTGGACATTCTACACATATTTTACTAACGTCGTGCGCACTTCCATTAAAAGATCATCCTTCAGTACTAAAATTATCCAGGTATTTAGGCATTGATCAAGCTGATATTGAAGCTTGGATAAAATCAGCTTTGTATACTATCCCTCCAAGACATTCAACTATTCCTGTTAATGAAATCACACATGAATTATTCCTTAAAAAGCTTCTATTACAGGCCTCTCACTTTATTAAAAGCCCTTTGAAGATCTCTTCGGATCAATTGGAATATGAATGCACTATTGTTTACCTGTCAGTCTTTGAACCATTAATGACAAGGGCTTTGGAAAGCACATTGATGCAGTTCAATATGCTTAAAATAAAAAAAGTTACATCGGATACTTTGAATTTTGTATTGGAATATACGTTTAAGAAGATAATTAGAAATCAAAACTTACCTCAATTGGAGTCCTTTACTGGTGTGCTTATTCAAGAAATAATAAAAAAAATCGATAAGCTTTCCATATTATACGATCATAACTTAAAGAAATCTAAGGGATGCAATTTCTTTGTGGAAGAAGATAAAATAAATGAATTTCCCGTACCCTATATAAATTCGTACGATAAATTTAAAGCTTTCTTGGAACAATCATTAATAGAGTCTGTCAATTGTATATATGCAACGAATAAAGACTATAAGCTACTAAAAGGTCGCCTTGATTTTTTTGTAAAGAATTTTCTTAACTCCTTTAGTCAACCAAGGTTTGAAAAACGTATAATTAGCACTTATAATAAAAATTTACCTTCTCCTAAGCTTACCTCTCCTTGGAAACAAGACCCGGGAGTATATTCACAATATTTATGGCAAAGTTTGGGCTTACTGGAGCCGTTTCACATTCCTTCTAAAATTTCATATCCCGTAAAGAGGTCTGAGGATGTCCTCGACTTTCTCCATTATTATGTCACTAATTTCGATATCACCAAACGACAAAATCAAAAACGTGTCGGCAACATGTATGGTCATAGTATGAATTTTATTTTTTTCCATCCAATGTATATCGAGCTTGCCACGAGAGGTCTAGAGGCAGTAAAAAATAAATATATTTCAGAAGCTCAGAACTTTTCTCGGAATCGAATACTCACTCAAGAAGAATACGACAGTTGGTTTAACTTATTAAAAATGACACTCAAAATAAATATTGAAAAATTGAATAAGTACCACGTTCCATTTGAGAAATTGCACAATAGATCTCTTAAAGCTATTTATGATCATATGAAAGATCTATTACAAAAAGCCAACTTACCTGAAGCAGACTATCATTCAGCACTAAAATCTTTGGATTCCCGTGGAATCACCTTGCTCAACAAAAATTTTACCTTAGTGGAATTAAATTTCATTCCTTTTATCGATACTAATTGGATTAGTCGGAGAACAAATACCCAAAGATTATTTTCATTATTCTATAGCCCGTTATCCTTCCAATGGGAATTTTGGAGCCATAGCAGCTGCGGAAATTTTTTTAACAATGAAACTTATAATGATTTCTTTGGGGAAGGTAAGTGCTTAGAGATCTGTGTACAATCTACCTAAGATAGAAATTTAATTTTGCTTCAACCTCTATTTGCGAACCGAAACGTTCCCTAGTATACAACTGCAAGGACAAGTCGCAGCACAAGGTTAGCCTGACATGACCTCTAAAGTTCATCAGAAGCTTCGATAGCGGCAACACCCTTGCCGGCCTCCACCGTCTTAAGCAGATCCAATAAGTCATGCCTGTTGAAGCTTTTGAGGATTTGGTGATCATCTGTTGTGACGATCTCTTCCATCAGCTTACCTTTCTCCGTGATCATCCTGTCGATTCTTTCTTCAAACGTATCCTTGGTCACAAGTTTGAATACTTGAACACCACGAGCTTGTCCAATACGGTGTACGCGGTCTGTCGCTTGATCTTCTTTGGCTGCGTTCCACCAACGGTCGTAATGGATAACTACAGATGCCGCTGTGAGATCAATACCGGTACCTGCTGCTTGGAGGGAACCTAGAAACACTTCACAGGAAGGATCATTTTGAAAGCGGCGTACTTCTTCTGCACGATTGCGGGTAGAACCGCGCAGTGAAGAATAACCTACGCCATGCTCATCCAGATAGAGCTCCATAATATCCAGCATTGCCAGGTAGTGTGAAAATACGACCACTTTCTGTCCGCTATGGCGGGCTTCATTTAACAGTTCTACAAAAAGATCCCATTTGCCTGAAGAATACTCTTTATAATTTTCGGGCTGTTTCAAATAGGCTGCCGGATGGTTGCAAATCTGTTTAAGGGACGACAAGATGCTGAAGATATGGACATACGGAATGGGGTCGGAGCCTCTTTCCAGAGAGTCTATAACCTTCGGCCGCTGTTGTGTAATGACTTCATTGTAAAGTTTGCGTTGGTTATTCAGCAGTGGGCAGTGGGCTACTTCTTCAATTTTAGGAGGAAGCTCACGAAGAACATCTTCCTTTTTTCTACGCAAGATAAAGGGTTTAATTAGACGCGTTAAAAGTAGTCTGCGTGCTATGTTGTTCTCTTTTTCTATCGGCTTTATGAAGAAATTGCGGAAATCCTGCTCTGAAGGTAGATAAGCAGGCAATGATAGATCGAAAAGCGCTTTTAATTCACGCAGATGGTTTTCTAAAGGGGTACCGGTCATTCCCAATCGCATACGCCCTTGCAAACTGACTAGTGCATTGTGCACGCGGCTTTGGTGGTTCTTTGCCACTTGGATTTCATCCATGACTATAAGGTCAAAAGGGATCATGGAAAGCTGCTCAATTTCATTACGGGCTATCCCGTAAGAGGTGAGGAGAATGCCTCTCGTTTGGTGAAAATGCGTCAGGCTACGAGTATTGCCATAAAAAGTGTGTACTTGAATTTCGGGCAGGAATTTATGCAGTTTTTCCTGCCAGTGGAACAGCACCGACGTGGGGCATACAATCAGGCAAGACGTATTAGGCTCGTGCTGGTGAAGAACGTCAATTAAGCCCATCGCTTGGTGAGTCTTACCTAAACCCATATCATCGCAGAGGAGCCCGGAAAGACCATTTTGAAAAAGGAACCACAGCCAATGTACTCCTAGAAGCTGATATGGCCTTAAGTTGCTTTTTAATGATCTTAAAGTAGGTGTTTCGGTTTGCCTAAAATCGATTAGAGCATCGACGATGCTTTTCCTTCCCTTTTTCTCTTGGGTCGAAAGCGGAACATTGGAAATCTCATCAAAAGCATTAAGCCGTATCAATTCCAAAGAAGAGAGAGAGAGCTGTCCGCTTTCATTGAAACGCCCCTTGCGGATGGAGCGCAGCCAGTTAAAACGATCTTCTGTTAGGTCTATAAGGCCTGCCGGAGAGATCAAGTAGCGCTGACGGCGCTGCATGGCTTCCCAAACTTTCACTACCGAAATACTACCTATCTCGCTAGTAAACTGAAGGTTAGCCTGAAAATGTTGGTTTCCATCCGGCTGCATCTCTATAGATTCTAAGCGGATATTGTGGGGGCGATGCAGTTTCTCATCTATTTCAGTAGCACGCGGAATAATCTCCTCAAGCTGATAAGAGATGAATAGCTCCAACTCTTCGCCGCGAAGTGTGACTTCACTGCGGAAAGCTTCAGGCAGTCTTAGAGAGTAGGGAATTTCGAAGAAGCCATATCCTTCCGAATAGATATAATTATCGTAGAAGATAATTTTTTTATCTTGAAATTCCTTTCGAATAAGGTAAACAGGCTTGATATTGATTGAGGGAAGGTGTTTCTGCTCTTCTGTCTTGATCGAAAGGCCTACAGATTCCAAGGGGTTTTCCATCGCAAAGAAACCTTGGATCAATTGAAGTTCATCTTTTTGCATTTTAATGAACAATGGAACCTGTTCTTTACCAATGACAACACCTTCACGTACTGGACGGTATTGTTCACCCCAGCTTTTGGGATAGAATCCATGACCTTCGATGTAAATAACGCTGCCAAAGTCGTGCTGCAGGCCAAAAGATTTCTTGGGATCTTCACTATTATAGAATGATAGCTTGCCTTCTGCATCTACAGAATAGGATAGCTTTTCCTCAATGGTCGAAAGATGGAACTGAAATCCAGGGAAATGGTTAAGCCAGCTTCTTTGCTGCTGTATGAAATTCGGAACGTTTTCGGGGAGGATCTGCAAGTGTGGTGTATCGAATTTTAGGCCTTCCAGCTTATATAGACCTTCATCATTAAGATATGCCCATTGGCCTAGAATTGCTGATCCCTTCGCACTTAGATCTCCCGGTTCAAACAAATAAGAGTATACATGGAGCGTCCACTGGGGATCGAAATCTAACTTATAGGCGATGCTGACAGGCTCCTCATGCAGTTCCGCTCCTTCGAGAAAACTTTTTACCAAAGAGGTATGATCGCTGAGGAGTTGGCCTACAGCTGATCCGGTCAGTACAGGATTTTCCAGAAGATGATGCGGATCTCCCGCGGTAAACCCTTCTCCTTCAATATATTTCCATCCCTCTCCGGCATCAATAACCTGGCTAGTTTGATCTTGAATAGGCCCGTTGTCGGGAGAATGTTTCTTATCACTTGAGAAAATCTTTAGGGAAGAATTCTGCTTGTTGTAAACAATTTTTGAGATACCTTCAAGACGATTGTCAATTACCTTCAAAGGCGAATTCACTGTACTCAGTGTAGGAATAATTATGGGCAGGTTAGCTTCGGAAAGATAGAAATCTAACTTAAGTTCTTTAAAGCTAATTCCAAAGTGGTGGGGAAGACGGTGCCCCTCTGACTTGATGTTAATTGAATAATTTTTCTTATCTTCTTGCTGGAAAAACATCCATTTAGATAGATCGCTCCAGAAAGAAAGCTCAAAAGCAAGCTGCGGGCTAGGCTGTCCGATCCGCCATTGCTGCAACTCTTCATGCGAAAGGTTAGAGAACTTTATGGAGGTTTCTTCTGTCTCTTGCGGATGTTCAAATAGAATGTCTTGAAGCGTCTTTTCACCTTGCGCACTGAGGGAAGAGATGGAAAAGATCTGCTTTCCGCTAGCTGAATAAAAAGCATATTCTTTTGCATTCACTTTTTTTAACGATTCAGGATCAGAGCCGATCCGCTCGCAGAATAAACGACTGATTGCATACCAGAAGCTACGTCTATATGCAGCATGTAGGGGCTTTCCGGAAGGAGTATGAATTCTAAGCCAAGCAGCAGCAAGATGATCACATCCTTTGAGTTGAGCTTCACCAAACTCTTCAGTGTCTTCGCAGGAACAAAAACAATCTTTCAAAGTGTCATTATCATCGAATTGGAGAAAAGTCCAGCAGTCTTTATTTTTTTCCGGATCTTTTACAAGCACCTGGTACGTATGCTCGGAAAATTCAATATCTTGGACGTAGCCTTGCTTGAGCCAATTCTTAGCAGTTTTCAAATAAGGTCTTAGAATTTCAGGAACCTGGCTTGCATGCATTGGCTATCCTCCCTGTATCTGTAGCTGCAATCCATGGGGAAGGGCTTCACCAAAAGATTCATCTTGCTCTTCTTCCGTCATCGGGACAACTTCTAGCAAGATTCTTCTGCTCTCCTCTTCAAAAAGATCTGCAAGTTTTTGCCTTAGCTGAAGAGGAAGGTCAATTTCTCTATGTCCTGTAAGACGGGCTATGGGGATAAATAGAGCCTTGAATTTCTCTTTAGGAATCTTAGTGGAGAATTTGAGAAGCTTTTCAATCCATATACTGCACTGCGCAGGTGGAATGATGTGCGAGAGTGTGCCCTGCAATTGCTGACGTGCAGCGATTTTGCTTAGTGCCCAGTATTCCACCCGATCCGCCTCGCCTTGTATTATTTTATCTACCAATGCTTGGCCTATCTTAACTTTTGTTGAGATCTCAATCAATTCCATTGAAGCTAAAGTACGTAATCTTTCTTGATAAAGATAGGGTGGCTTTCCTGAAATTAGCCCTTTGGGAGTGAGGATGTTAGGTAATATCCATCCGGCGAGTTGCAGCTGCTGGCCGCGATTCAACCCGGCGGCTATCCTTCTAAAACAAATCAATTGCTGCTGTAGAACTTCGGAAGGATTATTTTTTTTGATTTCACCTAGAATAATTTTCCATAAGTCTTTTATCCTAAAGTCATCTAATGGATATCCTTTACCGGGACGAAGCAAAAACCCTGCGAGGTTCCACCACCTTTCATTCAATTGTTGTGAATGACTACGTTGCGCAGCAACATCCAACAAGGGCGACCACAACCCCCTCAAGACGCTTAGCGGCCATTCTTTACGCGGCATATCCAAGGTTTTTTCTAGTTTCTCCATTAGACTTTTTGCTGCGGAAACGCTCCCCTTTCCGGAATAAACCTCCTGCAAAACAGCGGTTGCCTCTGCCAGAAACTGCGAGTTATAGGTCTCATCCTTACGAGCTTTGCCAACTGAACCGAGAGAGTTGTCTTGACCGCCGACAGTACGTAATTGAAACTCCAATCCCCAGCGGTGATCACTTTTTGTAGATTGCAGCCATACTTCTAATATTCCGATAGAAGTGAGATGTATGCCTAATTGGACCGCAATAGGTTGCGTATTTTCCCCTCCCTTTCCATACCGCAGAATTGTATGAATGGGCGGCAATGGATGGAGCTCTTCCTCGTTGAAAGGGATGATATCTCCGGCCTTATCATTTAATCGAACATGGGATGTGTAGACTTGAAATGCCACCGGTAGATTGGGTGTGGCTTGAAAAATCTTTTCAGAGATGTAGGAAGTGTCTTCTTCAGTACCGCGAGGCAAAAGGGTAAGGGCTTGAAACTGCTTTTGCGTTCCGTCATTCAATTCGATCCCCAAATAATAGGCTCTGGGCGATCCCCCTCCTATACGAATTCCTAACCCATGCTTCACCTTGCCAAAATAGGCGGCTCCCCTTGCTACAGCATGATCAAAATGCTGGGCCGTTAGAAGTGCAACTTTTTGGTGAGGAAACCATTGTTCAAGGGATTTCAGAATGGCATCTTGGAACACTCCGGGAAGCATAGTACCCCCGTTAAACAAAATATGCGTCGGTGAATTGTCACCGGTGCATTGATGCCTATCAAGAAACCGGGCTAGATGCTTCACGATGGAGGGTTCTTGTTCGTAAGGAAGCCCTAAAGTTTTAAAGCCTGTAGTAGAAGTTTTCTTTATGGCTTCGCTCCAAGACGAATTGCCAAAAAAGCCATCTAATACTATTGCATCGGCTTCAGCTTTCGTTAAATTATAAGTTTGTGTCCCGCCCACTACCTTAGAACCCGTTCCTGTCAATACTATGCGGTAAGAGCTCTCATCATTACCATAGATGGCTTCTTTTGCTAAACGTGCTTGATGGCAGAGATGCTGCCACTGGGCCGGACTCAACTCCACAGCTAATTTATCACTGATATATTGGGCAAGGGCGTTATCGATATTCTCTCCGCCTAAAAGCAAATGGTCTCCTACAGCCATACGCATAAATGAGAGCTTATCTTCGGTCTCTTGGACTTTAATATAAGAGAAATCGGTAGTGCCCCCACCTACATCGCATACTAAGATGCGTGCGCCCGGGTCAAGGATATCCGACCATTTTTTCTCGTGCTGGTCAATCCAATTATAAAAAGCAGCCTGAGGTTCCTCTAGCATAGATACAGAGACAAAACCTGCTTTTTTAGCACTTTCGATGGTCAAAGCCCTGGCTACTTCATCGAAAGATGCTGGAACAGTAATAATGATCTGCTGCTGCTCGAATTCGTCATCGGTTTTCTCTTTTGCCATAACGGCATTCCATGCGGCAGCAATATGCCTTAAATACCGTGATGAGGCTTCGACAGGACTGATGCGTAGTGCAGCATCACCACCCGGAGGTAAGATCGGATCTTTCCGCGCTGCAGAATTATGGCAAAGCCAACTTTTTGCGCTTGCAACAAGACGTGTAGGTACGCGTGCCCCATAACTTAATGCGAAAGAACCTACCATGTAGTCGCGCTGAGCAGCCCAGGGCAAGGCGATGGAACCCTTGTCCCACTCTTCCTGTCCTGCAAGATAGCAAAACGAAGGCAAGAGCGGTTTCATTTCAATTTGTCCGGGACCCACAAGCTGAGGAATAGCGAAGGTACGGATAGCTGTTTTGGGATCTTCTCTATCCACGTACGACACACAACAGTTTGTCGTACCTAAATCAATTCCAATAATATAGCGCATGCTATTCTATGGCTTGAAGAGGATTAACATAAGGATAGTTCAAGTCGATGGCAACACTTTCATTTGTCACCATGCCTTTATAGACATTTAGTCCATTTCGTAAATGGGGGTCTTTTCTGAGGGCTTCCAATCCCAGTCTAGCTAGTGCCAGCACAGGCTGCAAAGTTGCATTGGTTAAAGCCATTGTAGAGGTACGCGCTGTGCTACCCGGCATATTTGTCACACAATAGTGGATGACACCATCGACGAGATAAGTAGGATTATCATGTGTTGTCGGACGGGACGTCCCAGCGCAGCCACCTTGATCTATGGCTACGTCTACGATGACAGAACCGGGGTGCATACGTGAAATCATTTTGCGGGTAATCAGTTTTGGCGCTTTTTTGCCGGGAACAAGCACACACCCTACGACTAAATCGGCATGGATAACGGCATCTTCTATCGTCGTTGATGTGGAGTAAAGGGTATGCAAAGCAGGACCGAATAATGCATCTAAATGGCGCAATCGCGAAAGGTCTATATCGATAATAGTCACATTCGCCCCCAGTCCTAATGCCATACGTGCAGCTTCTGCACCGGCGGCACCGCCGCCAATAATGACAACTTTTCCAGGACTTACACCGGGAACGCCCCCCAATAAAATTCCTCTTCCCCCTTTATTTAATTGGAGATAGTTAGCGCCCACTTGAATAGACAGCCTACCGGCAATCTCGCTCATGGGTTCTAAAAGGGGGAGCCTGCCTCTATTATCGGTCACGGTTTCATAAGCTATCGCCGTCACTTTACTAGCAATCAAGGCCTTAGCTTGTTCGGGATCCGGTGCTAAATGCAAATAGCAAAAGAGTATCTGGTCTTCCCTTAATAAAGGAAATTCTGCCTCGAGCGGTTCCTTGACTTTAACCACGATATCGGAAGCGTAGACTTCCTGCGGTGTTGCCACAATCTTCGCACCGGCGTCTTTATACATATCATCGGTAAATCCGATAGGCGTTCCGGCTAAGGTCTCTACCCGGACTTCAAACCCTGCTTCTACAATTTGTCTAACTCCAGCAGGTGTCATACCTACGCGGTATTCGTGATTTTTTATTTCTTTGGGAACGCCGATCACACGTGACATCTTTTTCCTTTAAACAACTCTTTTTAGTAAAAAGGGCATCATACTTTCTTACTGTGTTATCTACAAGAAGTAAAGTTGGAACTTCCTAAAGGATAATCAACTAAATTAACTATATTGGTTTTATTTCGACATATTTTATCGTTTTTGTTACATTAGCATCCTATTAAACTCATTGGAGGAAGTAAAATGCGTTCTTTGCTATATTTTTTTAGCGCATTCATTTGTATATTTAGCGGAATAAACGCTGAAATTCACCACTGTAAGACTATTCAAGAAGTGCTTCCCCACTTTGAACAAACGACAGCCAACACCCTTGTCATCTTCGATCTTGACGACACCTTAATCACAAAAACAGACAAAGTTTTACGTCCTGCGGCAAAAGACTACCATATGGGTTGCTATTTCAAGCTGATCCAAAAAGTAAAATTTGATCACATTGTTTACCTGATCAGTATTGTGGAAAAATTTGCACAGCCCGAACTCGTAGATGCTTCATGGCCTTCCATTATTGCAGACCTTCAAAAAATCACACCTTATGTAATGGCACACACGGCAGCCTTCCCTAAGAAAATGGGGATCTTTGAGAACTTCCCCGAAGCTCGTAAACAAGTATTGAATGCCTTAGGCATCGACTTCACTCCTATTTCCTCCCACTACTCCGACGCGGAATTAAAAGAACTGGGCCACATTCCTAATGTGCATCCGGTATTTTATTCCGGTATGCTCTTTAGCGAAAACTACGCAAAAGGAGAGGCCTTAGGAGCTTTTATTTCCCATTACGGATCTACCCCTGACAGAGTCATTTTTGTGGACGACCATACAAATAACTTACGTAGTGTGGAAAAAGAACTTACAAAAAGAGGCATCCCATTTACAGGGATTCATTTCGAAGAAAGTACATTATTCTCCGACACCTATAACGAAGATATCGCTGCCATTCAATACTACTATTTAGTGGAGAAAAACGAGTGGAAAAACGACGAAGAAGCTGCCCATATCCTAGACACTGACGGCGTTCCCGATGAACCGGTTCAGGATGGCGACGATGACGATGGCGATGATAACGAAGAGATTTGGAGTTTCTAATCTATGAAAAACATCATAAAAAAAGTATTTTTTGGGTTATTCTCTACCCTCCTAGTTACAACAGGGCTAAATGGCTGGGATATTCCCCAGGTTCCCAGTTGGAATAAAGTAGATATAGCTCCGGCTTATGTTCATATGGACATCTTGGAAAACGGAAATACAGTACACCGCTTAGATATGACTGCAGCACGGTTAGACTCCAGCTTCATTTTCTGCGGCGGCTGGACAATCAAACCCATGTTTATGATTGCTAGAGGCGATAAAGGCCATTTTGATACAGTGGGCGCCGGTTTCGGTTACACACTGCCCCTATCGGAAAGCATCGTTATCACGCCTTTGGTCGGACTTTCCTATAGTTACTTAAGCACGCGTTATGACCTGCACCTCCCCATCGGTAGCTTTTTCACAAAGAGAACCTACAGAACTTATAGCCCTTATGTAGGCTTGGATGCTGTCTATTCCTTTGGTGGTGGCTGGCGCATTGGTGGAAGCTTGCAGTACGCTTGGGCAAACTCAAGAACAAGTGTTGGGAACTTCGCCCATAATGAAAAATCTGAGGCTCAAGGTTTTGTATCGGCACTGACAATAGAGAAGGATATTACTGAAAATCTTTCTGTAAACATCGGCGCTGGATACAACAATTCCATGACAAAAGAGAAACATGGCCTTAGAGGATATGGAGCTAAAGTCGGTATTGCTTACTGGTTTTAAAAAATAACTTTTTGTTATTGTGGGAGGGAATAAATAAGCAATTCCTTCCCACATAATAATGGCAAAAGCCTAACGCACAAAAAGTCAAATCCATGACAAAATTTTTGCTAACCTTCATCGTTGTTCTGACCTGTATTACATCGACCTTTCTTTACTCCGAAAATCTCCATACCGTCTCTCAAATGCGGTTGCCTTTAGTGGAAGATTGGTCGGAAGAGTATCCTGACGAATCTGATGCCATTACCTCAGCCCTAAAAGCCTTCCACCAAACAACACCCTTCACTCAAACTTGGGAAGAGTTTAAAATTGACCCTCATGCCTATATCAACAATAGGATCGGGGCTTTAAACCAACTTTTAGATGTTTTGGAGAATGAACCTGCCAAACCACATATAGAGCTGCTCAAAAAACGGGCTATCCTTAAAAAAGAATACCTAACCAAATTACCTGATCCCCTGACGAAATATACTGTCAAAGAAGAACTTTTCGGTATCCGCCGCTCCATTCCCATGCGCAATTTCTTCTGGTTTGAAAAACTTGATCCCCTCCACAGATTTGGGAACGAATCCTTTCACTATCTGGCAGAATGGAATGCCTCGTCAGTCCCTAACTTTTTCATCTTTCTTGAAACACTCGATTATCATCGCCGTAATAGAAGCTTCGCACCTTTTAAAAACTACATTATTTATTACACAGCCGCAGAACGTGCTTTGCATGAAGTCCAGTTTCAGGATCATTCCATTCTCCTTCAAGGCAATCCCGTACATTCTAAAACTCTTCCCAATAATGAAAAGATCCCTCTTTTGTACATACTAGGCAATGATGGCAAACTTTACATCAATGATCACCTCATGTTCCGCCAACATCACTCCAGCGAATTTTGCGGTGAAAACATCCTTGGTGTAGGTGAAATTGTGGCCACAGAAGGAAAAATTGAATTACTCACAAATTCAAGCGGACATTACAAACCCTCTCCTAAAGATATATTTCCGACGTTGGAGCTGCTAAGAGATAATTATGGAGACCTTTCGGAGGTGCGGCTGCAACTCATCTACGGAGACTTTCACGCCTGCGTCAGATATAATGCACAAGAATTCCTGGATACACGGGGAGAGTGCGCAGCTCTGGAAGCCAAAGATACCTGGACTCCGCTCCATCATGCCATCCAACTGCAACAATGGACGATCGCTGAAAGTCTGCTGCCTAAATATAAAGACACACTTACTGACCCAAAGTTTTGTGATCCTTGGAAACTTGTATACGATAGTAAAGACCTTCTGGGCTATAAGTTTCTGCTAGATGCAGGCATTGATCCCTTCCCTGCCAATTCTCACAGTAATCCCTTTATGTGGGCTGCACGTGATGGAGACATTGTTTTATTTGAATTTTTACTCGGCCACCTTTCCGAGGTAAGACAACATGAGGTCCTGACTCATGAATGCCTTTTTAATACTGCCTCCGGTAACTCCTATGAAATGATCGACTATTTGGTGCAAAGGAATCTTGATTTCAGCCGAAGAACACAACTACATCAGAATATCATGCATTTCGCAGCAGTAGGCGGTATTGGCATGGTCCGCTATTTTGAACAGAACGGGTTTGGATACCTGCTCTATGAACAAGATGCATACAACATGACTCCCCTGCTAATGGCAGCGATGCATGGCTCGTTTAGCACTGTGGAGTATCTTATGTCCAAAGGCCATGGCCTGAATGTCGTGGATTATTATGGAAACACTCCCCTCCACTTAGCTATCGAAAACGGAAATATCACCAATGCTCGATGGCTTCTAACCAGACCTGAAGGTATAACATTTGCCAACCATAAAAACTCTTTTGGGCAAACCCCTCTGCATAGCGCAATATCTGTATTGCCCCCCGTAGAATTCAAAAAGCTTTTAACTCTAATGGATAATGTGGATGTTAAAGATGAAAAAGGTTTAACACCTTACGGATATATGGCAGCAAATGCGCAATTTTCAATTAACGCCAGGGCCAATGCAATCTTGCTTTTGGAAAATGGTGCGAATATTCAGGAGCCTGATGCTAACGGAATAAAACCCTGGCAGCATTTAGTATTACAAAAGCAGACAGATTTTCTTGTACACCTCTTAGTCCATTTTAAGGGCGATGTTAGGAAGTTATTAGAAGAAATCAAGCTTTACGCTAAAGAGCAGGACATTAAAATCCGGCTATAACGCTCCCTAGTATAGGACAAGCTTTGCATGTCATAACCATCCATCTTGCAGGTCGTTATTGTACAAAATTCGAGTAGTAGTTCATTATGTTATTCAAAAAAACGTAACCAGAGCAAAAAAATGGCAACTCCAGCCTCGATGTGTGGATCTTCTGCAAGTTCATCCTACATCTATCCGGTGACTACTCCCTCCTTGATTTCTTTAGAATTTGTGAACACTCCCAATGAAGAGAAAGCGATTCTCAAGTTGTTGGCAAACCAGAAAGTAAATTCAGAAATCGAACTAGACTTATTAAACACTTTCATGTCTAAAGTTGTTAAGAAACTTCATCCTCAAAACGCACTAGAAGAAGACCTGCTTGTTCATCTATATAGGTTGGTTATGCAAGGGGTGCAGTGTCAAATTACTTTTGAACGCGAATGTCCGTTTAACTCTTTACTCTGCCATTTTTACAGTGCATTCATGTATACATCGCGTTTCTGTATTGAAACAAATGGCCAATGCAACATTCTGCCTCTAAAATTACACCAAGAAGCATTATTAATAGCACAACACCAGATTCAAACTCACATCATTAAAGACAAAACAACTGAAGCGATTATCTCTTTTGAAACTTTGAAAAATCTCTTTTTGGCGATGGTCCACTGCTTAGACCACAAAGACTTCCCTTGGGATAACCACGCACAAATATTTATATTTTTAAATGAGAATATTGTTAGACCACTCGATCGGATTCCTATCTTAGAACGCATGCTTCAATTAGAACACATAAACTCATTCTTTAAAGAATGCTGCCTCACTACCCTCCTAAACTCTCTGGAAGAGGAAGAGGAAGAACTTTATATTCGAACTGCAGTAGTGAAGGTTTTACCGATTACACGTGAGTATCCTTTTGCGGATCATCAAAACCTTCAATGTGTAAATAGTTTTTTTACAATACTGGATGAGGAAAATGATTACGATCTACATATTCCCATTGCAGAGCGCTTAAATAAGTGGTTTGAAGCAACTCCAGACATAACCTTAAGCCTTTCTCAAATTACCTGCATTGATTACATATGTCAGAGGATTAGCAGAGGAACCCTCTCTGAAAAAGTGCAAGAAAAGTTCCTTGAGCTAATAGAATATCTTTATTCGAATCCAAATGGGCTTAATGCACTATTAAAATTAGATCCTAAATTGGATACGTTTGAAAAATTCAAGAAGCATTACAGCATCCATAGCTAACATATATATGTTAGCTATGTTTATGTACAAAAAGATTGCTCATCATTTGATCCACGTGCCCGGGTGAGTACATCTCTATCCATTTTCGAAGACTATAGGTTTGATGAGTTTTTTTATCCTTTACTAACACATCATCTAAAATATTTTTTTATAACTTCCTTTTGCAGGTCCACAGCTAAATGTGAAATTAAGCTCATGTTAACTGCAATCTTTTGCAGTTCCTGCGGAGCTTGATCTAAACTAATAATTCTCATGCTAATGACTTTATTTAACTTTTATTTGAAATAATCCCGCCGCCTAAACACACTTCACCGGCATAGAAGACGATGGACTGTCCAGGGGTGACGGCGCGCTGGGGTTCTTGAAATGTAACTTGTAGGGTTTCCGTTCCGCTTTCAATTGTGCATAATTGGTCTGCTTGACGGTAGCGCACTTTGGCTGAGCATGAATAGGGAGGATTTATTCCTTTGCTGGAAACCCAGCTTAGCTGAATAGCGCTAAGGCCGGTACTGAATAGGGCGGGATGTTCACTTCCTTGGGCTACAACAATCGTATTGGTTACAACATCTTTATCGACAACAAACCAGGCATCTCCGGGTCCACCAATCCCTAGTCCATGTCGTTGGCCTATCGTATAGTAGGCAGAGCCATCATGTTTGGCGATAACTTTACCTTCTGTCGTCAGCACATCCCCTGGATGATAGGCTATATATTGGCTCACAAAGCTTTTGAAATCGCGTTTACCGATGAAGCAAATACCTGTGCTATCTTTCTTCCGGGCATTCACAAGTCCTTCTTCAATCGCTATACGGCGCACTTCACTTTTAGGAAGGTTGCCTATCGGGAACATCACTTTCTTCAAAACAGAGGAAGTCAATGTATAAAGGAAATAGGATTGATCCTTTAGCGGATCAAGGCCTTTCAATAGGGCAACTTCACCCTCAATCTCTTGTGTACGGCAATAGTGGCCTGTAGCAAGGTAATCTGCTCCTAACTCCAGCGCTTTATCAAGCAATGCCTTAAATTTGATCTCACGGTTGCAAAGGATATCAGGATTAGGTGTTCTACCTGCTTTAAGCTCGCTCAGAAAGTTTTCAAAAACATTATCCCAGTATTTAGCGCTAAAGTTGACCGAATAACAGGGGATGCCTATATGCGTACAAACAGCGAGGGCGTCTTCATAATCCTGCATGGCTGTGCAATTCCCCTCCGAATCAGATTCTTCCCAATTCTTCATGAAAATTCCAACTACATTATAGCCTTGGCGTTTAAGCAGTACTGCACTGACGGAAGAGTCAACGCCGCCGGACATTCCTATAGCGACAGTTTTAGGCACTCTGTCCTCCCAGTGCGATTGCAGTCTGCTCGCCTTCTAGACGAGCTACCAAAACAGCGCAGCAAGAGTTTGCAAAGACATTAATGGCAGTACGGAACATATCTACGAATCTTTCTACTGCCATAATCAATGCGAGATGGTCAGCAGGGATGTTCAGTGTCTGCAAAACCAATACAATAACAATCAGGCTTGCAGAGGGTATTCCAGCCATACCGAATGAAGTGAATAGAGTTACAAAGTACATGAATGCAATGGAGGCAGCGTCTAGTGGGGTCGCTGTGAGCTGCGCAATAAAAGTGACTACTGCAGCAGCGTATAAAGCTGAAGCGGAAAGGTTGACAGCAACACCGAGTGATAGGACAAGACTGCTGACACGGTTGGATACTCCGGATCCTTTCTCGACACATTCCAAAGCTACAGGTAAAGTAGCTGCGCTTGAGCTAGTGGTAAAACCCGTAAGAAGAGCCGGAGCCATTTCACGAAGATGCCTCCACGGATTAACGCGGGCTATAAAAAGAAGGACTAAAGGCCAGAAGACTAAAGCGTAGGTAAGTAATGCCAATGCGGCTGTCAGTGTAAAAGATCCTAGTTTTAAAAATGCTTCCGCTCCGGTAGTGGCAACGGCTTTAGCGAGCAGACCAAAAACGCCGATAGGCAGCAGGTACATGATATATTGTGTCATGCGGATCATGACTTTAAAAGTAGCCTCCCAAAAAGCCTTAAGGGTAGTGGTAACTGCGCCCCCGATCTCGGCAGAGATAATGCCAAAAAGAGAACAGAAAAGGATCACTCCCAGGATTTCTCCTTGGGATGCTGCAGCTAGAACATTGGTCGGTACCATGCGGAAAACGATATGTTCGATTTTGGACCAAGTGGACGTCTCTACCGGTGCTTTGGTGAGAATTTTAGATAATTCTGTTTGTACAACATCGGTGGGAGGAGTCGTGCCTGGATCAAGCAGAAGGACCCAAATCATCCCGATGGCAACCGCTGCAGCCATTGTGCAGCCGAAAGTAATCAAGATTTTAGCACCAAGCTTTCCAAGTGAACCATCTTCCCCTAGACGCATTGTACCCGTAATAATGGATGCGACCACAAGGGGGACGACCATCAGGGTCAATGCGCGGAGGAAAAGTTGTCCAAGGATGGTATAGATACCAAGCGATGTTTCAGTTAGCGGTAGGAAAAGACCGGCTGCTATACCCAGGATAGCTGCGATGATGACTTTGATTAGAAATGAATGTTGCATTTTGACTTTAGGGAATATTTTTTACAAACTACTATATATCAGTTATTTGAGTTTTTTCAAGAAAAAAACGTCGCGCGTTTTCATTTGCCAGCTTTTGTGCAGTTTCTTTTGAGATATACTCCTTATTTATCCAATCTTTTAGAAGATGCGGATAGCAGCTTGAATTGGGCCAGGCAGCAGGAAACCACTCGGTATGCAGTTTTTTCAGGCTTTCAGGCAAGTCGTCGGAACTAAAGAAATCGGCTCCAAAACACACCTTGTCCTCGCCTCCCCATTTTTTAAAATGGGCATAATGGCGGTATATGTCTTCAAAAGTATTTCCACCCACAATATGCATCACAAAATTAAGCCCGATGACACCGCCGCGCTTAAAGATCTCTTGCGCTATTTCATCCGGTAGATTGCGCAAATGATTGCAGACAGAGCGGCTATTAGAATGGCTCGCTAAAACGGGTAGGTTGAGTTTTGCTGCGTCGATATAGTTTAGGATACCTTCGGCTAATTTATCGGAAGTATGGCTTAAATCTACGGGAATATTTAATTCTGCAAGTTTCTCCAGAAGGATTTTTCCATCCGCTTTCAAGCCCACATTGTTGGAGTTATTTCCCCCTCCAAAACGGTTCTCATCATTCCAGGTGAGAGAAAGATAAGCGAATTTACCCTTACGTTGGATAAAAGAGCCGAGCCTTTTAAGGCCAGCTTCTAAAGGCTCATCCTCTTCTGCAATAACAGATCCATTTTCGATAGAGGCCAGGACATTGACACCTTTAATTGCGCTTAGAAGCTGGAATTGCCTTTCACCAACAGTGGTACTGCCTTTTTTTGTATCTGTATAGATAGCAAACACTTGAGAGGAGACCCCCCCCTCCTGCAGTTGAGGTACAGAACAGCGGGAGGCGGGATCAATAGGAGTCCGCCTGCGATCTGCAGCAAGATAGAGCAGTAGATCGCAGTGAAGATCGATGATAGGATACTTCATACCGGACTCCATAATTTGAGTTATTCTATTCTAAGTGATAAGAAGCGTTTTACACTGCCTTGTTTAATGAGGAATAACACCGGGGCATTTTTCTCCGCTTCGTTTAATATACGGTTATAATCATCCACAGTTTGGACATCCTCTCTATTCACAGATAGGATGATTGCACCGGCGCGCAATCCTGCCCAGGATGCTGGGCTGCCCGAATTCACCTTGGAGATTACAACACCCTTCTCTTCAGTGATATTATACTTCTTGGCAATCTCAGAAGTTAAGGTTTCCACAGAGAAACCATACTTGCCTGCAATTTGGGTCAGTTCCGCCTTTTCCACTTTGGTCGGAAAATCCTCTACGACAGGTGAAAATTTTTGCGGGCTGCCATCGCGGAGAACATCCACACTGATCGTTGTGCCCGGAGAGATCAATGCAATCGTATTCCTTAGCCCTGCAATATTCTTAACAGGTTTTTCATTGATCCTTAAGATAATATCGCCTTGCTTTAGACCGATTTTGTTTGCGGGGCTTCCGGGGACAATTTCTACGATCAGGGCGCCGTCGGTTTTATTAACACCAAAGGCTTGTGCAATATCTTTATCCACTGCTTGCATAGTAAACCCTAAGTAGCCGCGGGAGACTGTTCCTTTTGTTAAGATTTCGTCCATGACATGCTTAACTAGATTGCTAGGAATCGCAAAGCTGATTCCCATATAACTGGTAGAGCCTGCTTGAGTAGCTATCGCAGTAGTCATTCCGATGACATTGCCATCCAGGTCCAACAAAGGGCCGCCTGAATTACCTAAATTGACGGGAGCATCTGTCTGGATGAAGTCTTCAATATTCTCAATATCCAGGTTATTACGCCCTTTTGCGCTGACGATACCGGCTGTAACAGTCGCTTGCAATCCTAAAGGGTTGCCCACTGCTGCAACCCATTGTCCTACCTCCAACTCATCAGAATTGACTAAACTAAGCTTAGGTAGATTGTTGGCATCAATTTTGATGAGGGCAACATCCGTATTCGGATCCTGGCCGATCACTTTCGCTATGAATTCCCTGCCGTCTTCTAAGATGACAGTAATTTCTCCTGCATCCTTCACAACATGCTGATTAGTAAGGATATGTCCGTCTTCGGAGATAATGAAACCGGAACCTTGACTACGGACTTGAGGTGTCTCTAATGCACGGCTGCGAGGATTAATGCCAAAAAACTTTTGGAAGAAAGAGTCGTTCATTCTATTGAAAGCGTCATCCTGATCACTTTCTTTAGCTTGAGCACCTTTGATTTTGATGGAAACGACAGCAGGGATGGCTTTTTTTGCAGCGACCGTGAAATCAAGGACTACGTTTTTAGTCGCTGTCGATGCTATGAGGCAACTGTCTTCGCATATGCAGGCGCAAGCGAATAAAGTTGTCAATGCTACAAAAGTATTTAGGCTTTTACGCATGATTATTCTCCTTAAAAAATTAGAATTATCTTTGTCCAAGCAGCTCTATCGAGCGTGCAATAATTAAAAATCCTTTTTCTAAGCGATCCAGTCCAAAATGTTCATTGGGGGCATGAATCCCATCATCTGCCAGACCCATCCCTAAGAGGACGACAGCGCTTTTGCTGGCTTCTGCCAATGCTGTGATAACGGGTATGGAGCCGCCTTCAAAAACATAGCTGCATTTCTTCTCAAATATCTCCGTGTAGGCATCGCTGAATGCTTTAACTACAGGCGAATTTGGATTTGCCTGAACAGCTTTACCGCCGCCTTGATGAATATGGACTTCCACTTTAATGCCAGGAGGAGCTTTGGAAATTAAGTAGTCTGCAACGCTTTTGGCAGAATTCTGTGGATCCATATCAGCAACTAGGCGGCAGGAAATCTTAGCGTGGGCTTTGGCGGGAATAACGGTTTTAAAGCCATCTCCGGTGTATCCCCCCCACATGCCGTTGATCTCCACTGTGGGACGAAGACAGGCCCTATGGACAGGAAGAAATTTCTTTTCCCCGCCTGTGGGCAAAGCACCAAAGGCTTCTAGATAGTGCTTCTCATCAAAATCCATATAGAGATTATCTAAAGTATCCTTTTTTAGTTCCCGTACCGAGTCATAATAACCGGGGACAGCAACACTACCGTCATCGTTATAGAGGCTAGCTAGAATCTCTGCTAACGCTCTGTTAGGATTGTACACAATGCCGCCATGCGATCCGGAATGGAGATCTGTCGAAGACCCCGTCACAGTGACATCCATTGTCATAATTCCCCTAATACCTAGTGTAACTGCCGGAATATCTTTTGCAGGAAGGCCCATATCTACAACGGCCAGGTACTCTGCAACTAATTCCTTTTTCTTTTCAGAAAGAATACCGGTAAGACCCTGGCTTCCGCATTCTTCTTCCCCTTCCACCACTAATTTGATATTGATCGGAAATTTACCATGAATCATGCGGAGAGCTTTTAAAGCCGCCATCGTATAAAAACATTGCCCTTTATTATCCTGGGCACCCCTAGCATAGACTTCATTACCGCGTAGAGCCGGCTCAAATGGAGATGACTTCCACAGATCGAGCGGGTCTACGGGCTGCACATCGTAATGATTATAGATGAGGAGAGTAGGTTTATCTGTTCCTGCCTCCAGGTTTTGTGCAAATACGGTGGGATGTCCCGTTGTCTTCCAGACATCAACATCAAAGCCTATGGATCGCAAGTAATGGGCAACCCAGTCGGCGCCTTGCTTAACATTTTCAGTGTAAGCAGCTTCAGAACTAATGGAAGGGATTTTTAGAAAGTCAAAATATTCATCGATAAGCTGACGCCTATTGTTTTCGAAGAATTCTTTATACTTAGCAAGGGGTGTTAAAGTCGTTTGCATAAGTTCTCCTGCAGATAGGTAAGGAATTCACTATACCTTTAGCGAGGAAAATTTCGCAATCAGGCATTAAGCAAGCTTTATTTGACTATGGGAATAGTGAAGAGATCATTGAAGTTAACCCTTTTTCTATAGACAAACCAAGAGCATTCAAAGTTTTAAAAAGCTGAATTTCAGGATAGTACGGAGCTGTTAAAAACAGAATGCCACTCAGAAGGCATACTCCGTAAATGATAAGCGATCGTCTAGCACGGCGTTTATGCTCTCCAATAAGCAATGGGTTGGCCTCTGCCTTCTGAATAAACCTTATCCTATTCGCAATGCTATCATGATGCCAGCTGGGGGTTTCATGGGAATTCCCCGTAGCTACTGCTATTCCTTCTAATGCGTCAATCATGCTTGATGCAGGCAAACCGATCTCTATTCCGTAGAGATCGGCCTCTTTTTCAAAAAGGCGGGAAAAATACCCAAAAACATAGCGGATATATAAAGCTGCAGTTATGGCAGTTAGGACAAAAAGAAAAACAATTTCCATTTCTCGCCAATAGTGAAAAGGGAATACTTTTGCTAAATGATTAAAAAAAACAACCGTTCCTTCTTCAAAAAAAGAGAGGATAAGTGTTGCTGTCACGCCCATTCCCAAAAGGACAAAGGGGAGCTTGAACAAATGCCTCCTCTTGCTGTGTCCAATTTCATGCGCTAGAACAGCCTTTAGGGGTTCAATAGAGAGGCGATTCAGTAAAGTGCGTGTGAACATCACATAGCGGAATTTAGAGATCAATCCTATGATAGCAGCAGTGGGAATATGGTTTAAAACAGTCCAAACTTTAAAACCTCCGTGCCTGAAATTCGCCTTAGCGCAAACACTTTGAAAGGGCTGAACGAATGCAATGTCGTTGAGAGGCTTACAACGCCAAAATAACAGCAAAACCGGCGGCATCAACATCAGCAGTACAAGGGCAAAAGTGAAGCCAAAGAGGGCTATGACAACGAAGGACTGGGCTTCCAAGTTATATCCTGCCAGTAGAAGTAAGTCATTTATGAACGTATAGACAAGGAGAGGAAGAATAAAAGGAACAAGGATAATAATTTGATTGGCTGCACTGGAGGCTGCGGGAAACTTTTTTGGATAAGTATAGTGGAAAAAGAAGAGTCCGAAAAAATAGAGGAAGAAATTATAAACCACAAGCGAGCTGGAAGGAAAATAGAAAGTTTTGGGAACTCCAATGAAAATGCAGCTAAGGGCGATAAATGCCGTCAGTTCTACGCTAGTCAGGAAATTAAGAGCTTCTTTTCTATGTGAGGAAGATTTTTTATAAGCATAGTTTTGATATGCAATCAGCCCTAAAAGCAATACATAAGCCCCTAATCCTGCTGCCCATTGCAAATAGTCGTCGTTAGTTCTTGTGAATGAGGTGAGCAAGAGCAGGATGATGATAAAGATAAGCTGTGTGAACATTAGACATCTCCTAACCATCAAGGCTTATAGACGCTGCATTGCCCCTTCTACCTTAGCCATGGCTCCGTCTAAGTTTTCCCTAGTGGAAAACGCCATAGCCTCGCCAAAATTCACTTTGATTTTGGAAAAGGGTTTAGGAAAGGCCATTCTATCCCAGCTATTCAATACCCAGCAAGTATCGCAATCCCAAGTTAACGGAATAATCGAAGACTCTGCATGAATAGAAGCCAATACTACCCCCGGTTTCACTTTATGCCGCGGACCACGCGGCCCATCGGGTGTGACGATGAGAACCTTATTCTCATTTTTAAGGATTCCTACCATTTTCCTTAGAGCTACTTCCCGGGCATCATGAGGAACAAAGAGTGTTCCGCATTGTTTATATGAAGTGGCTAATCGCCCTAAGATGCGTCCATCCCTGCTATTGCTTAATACAGCTAAATAATCAAACTCAGGGGCGAATTTATACAAAATTTTAGCAAGAATGCCCAGTCGGTCGTGCCATAAAACGAGAGAACAGCTTCCTTTTGACGCTGCATTCTTAAAATGGTCTACACCCTCTACTTCAATTTTACAAGTGGATAACAAAGCTAAAGCGACTATTTTATATAGCTTTACGATAAACCAAGGAGAGAAATGGCCGATTTTTGATAACAATTGCTTCATTTAAACTCCTCCGCTAAAAGCTTTGCACACTTTTCATTCATTAGTTCATCAGTGGACAAAAGTTGACGGACTTTAAGGCATCCTTCAAGGCATTTTTTCCTTTCACTACTATCATTAATAAGCTGCCACAAGCTATGGCTTAAATTTTCTGGTGTGGGTTTATTTACAATATACTCAGGAAAGACCTGCTCGTCTGATAAGATATTCACAATACAATAATAAGGCAGATTGACCTTCAAAACATATTTAGCAACAAGACGATTTAGTGTTGTCAATTGATAGGCTACGATCGTAGGACATTGCTGCAAAGCCAGCTCTAAGGTGACAGTACCGGATTTTGCAATCGCAGCAGCACTTTCTGCCATGAGTTCTTGATGGGCAACGGCATTAGGTACTATATAGCTTTTAAGGGCTGACTTTTCCAAGCATTGTTTAATTAAAGGCCCGCAAATAGCATTTGCAGAGGACACAGCGATAGAATACGTATTTTGAGGCAGCTGTTCGATCGCTTTTATCATGACGGGTAAATTCCGTAGAATCTCCCCTTGGCGACTTCCCGGGAAAAGCGCGATCAGGTCCTCATGTTTAGGGATGCCCGCTTTCTCTCTCCACTCAGTATCGTAAGAGTGCTTATTGGCTTTGACTAGAACAGGATTGCCTACATATTCGACCTTAAGGCCTGTCTCAGCAAAACATTTTTTTTCAAAGGGATAAATAGTCAGCAGGAGATCGAGTGTATCCGCCATAAGCTGTATGCGATGACTCCCCCAAGCCCAAACCGACGGACTGACGTACTGGACAAGCTTCCCTTTAAATCCGTTTTTACGGAGGGATTTAGCTAAACGAAGATTAAAGCTTGTTGCATCCACCATCAATACGACGTCAGGATTGAGTGTTAAAATGGAATCTCGAACCGTTTTGTAAATACGTACCAAGCGGGGAAACACTTTTATAACATCAGTAAATCCCATGACAGAGAGATCCTCAGCCCTTGCAATCTCTTTTACACCTTGTGCACGCAGTGCAGAACCGACTACGCCATAACAATCTAGGGGGCCGCACTTATCTTTTAACGCTTTGACAAGATCCGCTGCATGAGCATCTCCGCTCTGTTCCCCTGTGACAATAAACAGCTTAGACATCAATCAAGTACTCCTCTTTATAAGGACAAGATTGCGTATATAAGGAACCATTGCAAAAAGCGGACCTATAAAATTGATCGGATCTTTGAGAAAGAAGAAATAGACTAAGGTCATCGAATTACCCACAATACTGATCCACCAAAAAGTGGAAGAAAGCACGCTTTTCTGCAGAAATTCTGCCTGTATCCATTGGACAACAAAACGTGCGCTAAAAAGCAGTAAGCCTAATGTACCGAAAAGATGCCATCCCCAAGTCAGCTCAGCTGTAACAAAGCCTCCAGGTAGTTGTGGTGAGCGGAACCAGACCCCTTCCATCCAAAAATAGAGTGTGACTAAAAAGACAATGCTAGCGAAAATTAGCATTGTAGAAGATGTCTTGAGTTTCTTTTCATCCGGCCCCATGAGATTCAAGTTCCGCCAGGCAATAACACCACTGCAAGCTTGTGTAACGCCCACATGATATTGCAGCTGAATACCTGAATGGAACATCATCAGAAAATGGCCCGCAAAAGAAAGTATCCAGAAAAGTTTAGGAACGACACAACGGTGCTCCCACTCGCTCATCAGCCACTGTACGAGGAATCTTCCTGAAAAAAAGAACAGTGGAAGAACCCCAAGGGGATATAGCAAAGTACGGAGCTCCTCGCTCATACGACTTCTTTCTCGATTTTGTATTTCAAATGCCTATTACGCATCCAACGGACAGCGAGCATATCTGCAATAGTATTGAAAGAACGGTTGAAGAGGTTGTATTTGGTTTTTCCATGCTTGCGGTGGCGATGGTTGACCGGAACTTCGGTGATGCGCAGGCCTTCAATCTTAAATAGAGCCGGGAGAAAGCGGTGCATCCCTTGATACATTTTTATTTTATTTAGGCATAACGTACGGAAGACTTTCAATGAACATCCGGTATCTTTAACTCCATCTTGGCAGAAGCGGCTTCTGACAACATTACCAAGCCAAGAGATGACTTTTTTATTAACAGAATCCTTGCGTTTTACCCGCTGACCGCAGACTAAATCAGCATTCTCAGCAATATGCAATAGTTTAGGAATATCAGCCGGATCATTTTGCAGGTCACCGTCCATTGTAATGGTGAACTCCCCTCTTGAAGCGCGGAAGCCCGCATCAAAAGCGCTGGATTGTCCATAGTTTCTGTCAAAATTGAGGATGCGCAAGTAAGGTTTTTCTTGCATAAGCTTTTTCAGGACTGCCAGAGTACTATCTGTGGAACCGTCATTAATGCAGATGAGTTCCCAAGGCTGTTTCAAGCTTTCCATTATAGGCTCAAGCTCTTTTATAAGCTCGCCGACATTATTTTCTTCGTTCTTCATCGGAATGACAACGCTATATTTAACTTGCTGCATATCCCTCACCTAATTTTTCTAATATTCAAGAAATCCTTTCAGCCAAGTGATCCCTGCCTCAAAAATATGCGGAGGTGTCCCATGTCCTTTCTGCCCAACTGAAGGATAAATAACGAGTTCTGTATCGACTGTTCTCAAACTGGCCGCTTTGCCTTTACGCACAATATTTCTTACAAGAGAATAGCAGGAGTCCGTATCTACGCGCGTATCGTAATTTCCAATATAGTAGCGTATCTTCTTTTGTGCTAGAAGCTCTGCTTTATGTGACAGGGACCACTTTTGTACAATCTTATTGTCCGATAGCTTTTCAAAGCCTTCTAATTTAGGCAAAACTGTGACTGGGGCAAACGCTAAGACATTGTTCAACCATGGAATTTCGGCAGCGGCAAGTGTTGCGAGAAATCCCCCTCGGGAAAGGCCTGCTACAGCAAATTTTGAAGGATTAATCAATCCTTCAGATTTCAATTTGTCCAATAGCTGTCCGACCTGCGTGATGAATCTTCCTATAAAATCATCCTCTGCAACAAGTGAAAGAGCCCAAAGCCCCATTGCTTTCATTTTATCGTATCCTTCGCCATGAAAGGGAAGGTCTACTGTAAGTATGCGAGTTTTTCCGTCTAGGAATAGATCAACGGGTTGGCAGAAAGGCTCCTCATTTAAACTTTCTTTTCCCCCTGCAGCAAAATAAAGCAGGGTAGGGCAAGCCCCATGATCAAAAGGAAGTCCTCGATGAAATAACTCTAGCGGCGTGTCATTGTGGTTTGACATCGGCTTGCCTCTGCCCGTGGTTACGTTGCCGAGGAGAATGCGGAGTTTGATGCCGGTGTTCTGATCCTGGATGCTCTAATAAATGGTGTGCATTACGCCAAGAGCGGTAGTCTTCTTCTAGCTCCTGGTTCACCTGAGACCTTATTTTTAAAAATTGCAGCGCAAGAAGAAATTCCTTGTTCTGCATTAATTTGGAACGGTGATGTTTCTTTCCGGATAACGGTGTCATACGATATTGAGAAGACACAACGAATGAAGCAATCGAGCTGATCCGCTTTGGAAAATGTGAAAAAGAGGATATAACGACACCATCCACCATCGCATCGGTCAGGTGAAGTATCTCGCCAATATGCGGCAAATGGTCACGGTCTAAAAATTGTGTTTCAATTTCCCTTTCAAGGATCGGATAGATCAGGCAGGCAGTCAAAACACCACGATCTAGAGGACGCTTTAGGTCTTTCTTATTATATTCATCCGCCTTCTCTAGAAACTCTAAGACTTCGACGCCATAAGGTCCCTGCAAAAAGTGGTTCAGGCCAGGAAAGATGAGTTCTAAGAGGCCTGTATCGGCCATTAATTTGAAGAATGGTGCAGACGCTCCCGATTCCAGCATACGGAAAAACTCTTCCAATACACGCGCAGGAGCACTTTTTGTAATGTCATGAGAACATTTCCTGAGCGCTTTAATGCAATTATCGTTCGCTTTAAATCCAAATCTTGCTTGGAACTTTAAGAGTCGTATCATTCTGACCGGATCTTGCTTAAAACGTATCATCGGATCGCCGATTGTCCGTAAAGTATGTTCCTGAAGGTCTTCCCACCCTCCCACATAGTCGATAACTTCCATTGAATGCGGGTCAAGAAATAGACCATTGATAGTGAAGTCGCGGCGGATAACGTCTTCTTCCTCTGTCCCCCATTTGTTATCATGGACGATAAGGTCATTTTCATTTTCGCCTGAACGGAATGTCGAAACTTCCATAATTTTATGTCCAAAACGGACATGCGCTAGCCGGAATCTCTTCCCTATCAGCAGGCAGGATCTACCGAAAACTTTTTTTACCTCTTCAGGTCGTGCTGAAGTAGAAATGTCGTAATCTTTGGGGGTTTTCTTTAAAAGCAGGTCGCGGACGCTGCCACCGACTAGGTATGCTGAATACCCAGTTTCACGCAGGCGTTTAACGACGAATAAGGCATCAGGATCAATAAGTCCTTGGTCGATTTGATGCTTAGCAAAATCGTAGATGCGAGGTTTTTTAGAGGCTTGGGATGATTGCATGTCGAGTTGAAACTAAAAATATACAGAAGTTCATAGAGTTTATTCAACCTAAAGCATATTTCCCCAGAGCAATTAATTCAAGTATATTTACTGAATATGAAATTGCTTATATACAGCCTTATTAAATTCCCGGTCCCAAAAAAAATGCAAGAGTCCCTCTTTAAAATTAATACATTAATAATCCGTTTATTGATGGTATTAATAAACTCTTTAATTTGAAAATTAAACAATATTAGTTTTAAACTAAAATAGAACTTATATAAAAAGGTAAATATTATGTCTAGCTATGAACCTTTATTACCTGATGGTATTTCAAGCAGATATAATATTGATATAGTTGACAATAAAAACAAGAAATTAACTGACAACATTCACATTAATGAAGTGGAGAATATAGTTAAATACCTTGAAACACAAAACATCATCCCCAATGATACGAACAAAAAAAGAAATCTAAAAGTTACTCTCGTAGGAGAACATCAGTACCGCTTAAAAATAGGAAATTCTCAGTTTTATGTCGCAAGTGTTGGAAATACACAAGAAGCTGACAGCAAAGAAGTTACAGTCATAAAAGAAAAGATACTCCAGAACAAGTTCTTTAAGTTATTCCACAAAGTTTTTTCCACCATAAAACATCTTTTCTATGATAAAGAGAAATTTCCCCCTAAAGGCCAGCGCTTACCTAGTCAAATCATCAAGCAAGATTTCCGCACACTGCGCAAATCTTTATCCGCAGGGCAATCACTATTATCAAAAGACCGCGCCGGGGATCTAAACCAAAAGCTGACGCAAACTCTCGATAACACAAAAACTATAGAAGTTGCCCTATTATCCAAAGATCCCTCTAAGGAAATACTTCATCTCTCCCATGAATGGGCAGGGAAAATTAAAGGAATGGCTAATGGAGAAGAGTTTATTTTTGCCACAGGCTACATAAACAGTGAGGAGAATTTACAGCCGGTGATGGTCCGCTATTACAAAGTAAATAATGAGTTTTTTGTAGATATTTATTGCGATTCCCCTGAAGCAGGGAAAAAAATCAATCCTTTGCAGACCCGCAAAATCGAAATGAGCAGAAATGTACTTACAGACAATTTCATCCATCCCTTCCTCAACTTGCTTCTTCCCTCAGACCCGCAAAAAGGGTTGCCTGCCTTTGCCAAGAAAGATGAGACTTTTTCTGAGATAGTCGAAGAGAAGAAACGGGAAGATCTAAATAGCCTAGGGGTTGCTCTACCACCAGCAAATAAAGAGAAAACTCCAGCACAAGCTATGACCTTTGATAGGCTGATAAATTTATTAAATATTGAAACAAATGAAGAAGATCAACCGCTATTTTCATTTCCTAAGCAGGCTATACCAGGACCGGCTGCTATGCGGGAGCAGGATATTCAGGACGACGGAGCCGGTGTGGGTTTTGATTTATACGATGAAGTAGAACTTCCTCTTGCTGAAAACGCAAGAGTACAAAACCCTACCGACTCTAAACCAACGATCACAGCCTCTAAAACAGCTGAACAACGCCATATCAAATGGATGGATAGCCTGCTTACAGAGGAAAACCAAAAGCTTACAAGCTTCGAAAAATCCTCTCTCCTCTATGTCATGACAGAAACATCCGTCAAAAGACAAATGGACCAAATTACAGCTAAAACCCCCTTAATAGAACAACTGCGCATCTATAAAGATTGCTTAGCGCAAATTAAGCATGCCAGCACCAAAATAGCCCCCGCCATCATAGGGGATCCCAAAGCAACCATACTTGTTCCTCCTCGTTTATTAGCTTTGCAAGAAAAATGCGAACTGAAGATAGCTGGTCTTGGTGAAGGGATACGCAAAACAAGTCTTGAAGGCAATATGGCAGCATTGAATAGACCTACTGCCACCACAATTCCAATTTCTTTAGCTCCTCTATCAGACATTTCCGTGCAAAAAACCAAGGCTACATATTCTATTGGCACCTTAGACGTCTCACAAGCAGAAGCACATTGGAACGAAGAATATCCTAAACTCCAAAGTTCTATTGCTCACTACGAACAACCTTCCATACAAAAAGAAAAAGCCATTGCGGAAATTAATAGTGTGCTGGCAACCACCAAAAGTGCCTTAGAAAAAGCAGACCCCCTTGGAAAGCTTGCAGAGGTAACAAAACTGGAAGCTGAATTGGACACGCTCATTAATGACAACCAATTCAAAGAGATCAGCGAAAGGTTGCTTGCGTTAGTGGACGATGCTGCCCTAGAGAAATTCTTTAGAGCAATGTCAAATAAACATTTCACACGCACAGCATTCGATACAAGCATCAAAGACATAAGCATCTATATTAAAAATTTTAAAACCACAGCAACGCGGTTAGTTATTTCTCCATTGTTATTGCCTAAAGTATCTCCGGGAGAATATAACGGGCTCATTCATATGATCGACCCGCAGACGGTCTTTCCGGATGAGTACATGCCCTTGGTTAATCTTTTCAGAGCATCCAACCAGCTTTCCAACCTACTTACGGCAGATCAGCGCAAAGAGTACACTGCTGAACAAATGGACAATGATTACAATGATGCTTTAAGAGAGGCTACTCAGGCGGACTTAATCGATAAGCTCTCAGCCCTTGAACAGTCACTCTACGTTATTGCAGATACAGAACTTCATCATGAGATCAAAGACCTTTTAGAAGATTTCCGAAAAAATCACACTCAATACAGCCCTGCTGAATATAGTAATTTTTTAGAAAAATCCAAGCAAATTGGAAAAAAATTAGATTCTTTGCCTCCACTAGAGCTTCAATATGAAAAATTTAGTGATCCTTCTCAACACAATCAATTACTAGACCATTTAAAGGCACTTTCCAAAATGCCTATTATTAGATTTTCCACCATCCATCAAAATCTACAACAATTCCTAGTAGATTTTGAAAGGGTAAAGGATACGGAGGATCCAGCTCAACTTCAGGAACTTGTTGAAAAAGCAAAAGTAATTCACGAGGGACTGATTAACCTTCCAAGAGATGATACTGTTGAAAGATTTAGAAAATTGGAGACTTTTTCTAACCTTGCTGCTTTGAATATGCCGTCTAATGAGTTACTGGAAAATCTTGTCATTGAAAAAGAAGAAGACCTTGACGATCTTCCGCCTCTAGAAGCTGTCGAGAATATAAATCAACTTTCCACTTCTATCGTGAACAGTGTAGCAACTTTGGCTAATGAGTCTGCTGCAATCTTTAAGTCAGCCGCGCAGGTCCAAGATAAAGCTGCTATGAAACGGGGGTATGATCAAGCTATTACCTTGCTTAAGACCATCCCTCCGATGGGTACTGAAAGAGTGACCGGAGTGGCATCTCCTTGGAGCAATCTCAGCAGGGAAGAAGTTGCAATTGCTACGAATGCATTGGATACTCTCGAAAAAATTGTATGGGAATACTACATGCGTTTAGGAGTACCCGGAGCGCCGGGGGATGTTTCGCTGCTTCAAATTAAAACCCAAGCCATTCGTTTAGGATTAATGCGAAGAGAAGTGCAATTTGTTCAAAATTCAGTACAGGAACTTTTACAGAGTGCATCGCATAGCACCGACCCCGGGACCGTAACTAAAGCCAGAAAAATACTTGAAAGCCTCAACATCCTGGCAGGACAAGACCCTATCCCCGCCCAGATAAAAATTGATTTCAGTCAGCTCTCATTAGGTCACTTAGAAGTTCTATTGACCGATATAAAAGATTTAAATGGCAGTGAAGATATTCCCGTGGAAATGCTTATTGTAGACCGGTATACCCTTCCTCTCTACGAATATAACTTCAATTTTACTCAAGACCTGACAAACTTGAATTCATTAGGTGAAAATGCGCAAAGAGACTTAACCGCCACATTTCACTATCTGATACAGGACTTGCATTATGGGGCCGGCGATTTTATTTGGAGGAATCAAAACATTGATGTTTCCTATAGAACCCATCGAAATTTCACACTTTTTCATGTTAATGAAAAACCGGTGAATTCCCAAGTATCTTTGAACGAAAAAGTATTCTCTGGAGTCATCCCCGAGGGAAGTAAAGGTGCGGAATGGTCTAAACGCTTATTAAGCAGCTTCATATACTATAAAACCGTCTCAGACCCTAATTTCACCTTGAAAGACCCTAATCAGAAAAAATCCTTTCTGGAAACACACCCCGATTCGATACTCAGGGAAGGAGAAGTAGAAATCCATCATGGAAAAACTCCGACAATTACCAATACTAGAGGAGACACAATCGCTGAAGTACACGTCCAAGGGAATGGTGTAACCAATCAACGTCAAGTACACCTACCTGTTATGTTCCATTATGAATCTGATCTTGCACCTTTCCTCATCGATCGCAGACACCACGGAACCTTTAGCGGCTGGACAGAATACGCAGAACAGCAAAGCACAAAATCCCCTACAGCTTTACCTTCAGACACCTTAGCAAACTTGCTGTCCATCAGACAAATTGTCGGGGATACCGATAGAATGTACGGTACAAGTTATGGGTCCTCGACACTCCCCAACGCGATCGACTACCTTTGCCATATAGAAAATGTTGCCACCTTAAACAATGACTATGTCCAAAAATTCTTATTAGAGTCCATGTTCGGTCCCTTTGTTGCTCAAGAAGGCTTAGTGGAACACTTGCCCCATATTGTGAATGCAATGGATCCTTTGGAAAAATGCATGTCTTATTGCCTTGAAAATGGGAAAGTAGCCGAGATGGCGTTTCTAATTACCGTGATGGAAAAGTTATTAGAGCAGGTGAATTTTGCTCTGGAAGATGTGGAGAAAAGAGGAATTGCCGGAAGTTCTTATACCATGCTTCCTAATTGGAAAGGACGCGTTCATACAGCACATGGCCTGAACATCGTAATGGCAAGGAAATACGGCGATTTATCAAAAACTGACTTTGATGATATTACGACCGCAAAGATGCTGCCGGAAGAATATTCACACCCCATAGTTGCGCATGCGTTGAAACTCGGCATCTTACGAGATAGATTGCTAGGCAATATAAACGGAATGGGCACGACATTAATCGAAGCTTTCAAAGAGTCCTATTTTGAAAGATCCCAGGATGATAACGTCTGGAAAATAGACCGCTTCGCATTACCCGGACAGGTCTTGGTCTATCTAAACCTAGTGGAAGAATATCAACGCTTTTTATCCGAAGATGGAATGGAAGGCGGATTAAGTAAACTAAAAGATGATGCAACTCCTCATGATCTCTCTATCATGCTCTCCGCTTGGAATACACTGGCCAACCAAAAAAACCCTGCATTCAATACAGTAAGAAACCAAAATGCTGTTACTTGGCTAGAAAAGAACGTAGGAGAATATCTAGAGGCACATCTAAACGATGACGAAGTCCAGGCAGAGCTTACCAACACCTATTTACGATTAACTCCTAATGTATCCTCAGGAGAACTTACAAATTTACAACCCTGGACATTTAAACCTCCTGGCATTTATTCCACTGTAGACCATCTAAACCGTCAATTAACTTTAGATTTAAGCCGAAGCCCCTCCACATTCTTAAAAGGTGAGTTCATAGAAGAAGTTGAAGAAAAACCTAGAAAAATCCCTTATCACCTTCTTAGCCGTAAAGATGTCAAACAAGCTCTGGGAGATGTAAACATCACTACACTATCTTCTTCTGAAGGTAAGCAAACAGTTTTTAAGTGGTCGCATGATGGTCAAGAATTTACCCTTAGGGAACTGGAATCAGGAGACCCAAAATCGCGTATTGAAATAACACGTAAAATAGAGGGAAAAGAATACATATTCCAGACTGTGTCGTTAGATGCAGAAGCAAGTTCCACAATGGCCGGAAAGATCCTATCTGAATACGGTGTTTGGCGCTCTACTAACTCACAAAATACCTTTGTGTTTACGCAAGGAATGGAAAACCCCACGGAAGCAGAATCCTTCCGTCTAGATATGAATGCTGAAAATACAGCAGGAAGACTAGTATCCATGGACACTAAGAACCTTGTAGGGGGTTCTCCTGTCTCTAAGGCCTCCCCCCTCCTCTTTGCTTCAGCGTCTAACACGATTGTTATTTATGACAATAGTTCCGCAAGCGAATTGCGCCTTCTAAATACTCCACTAAAATTCACCAAAAAAGCGGCAGAAAAACAGTGGGAATGCACGTTGAATGGAACGGCAATCGGCAAGTTAGGTCTCCCTGCAAGAGAGAATGAAATCTTTTGCGAGAACAACTTTGGAAGCCACTGGGATCAATATATAGTACCATTGGAAACTGAAAGTGGACTCAGCAAATTTGTGCTTATCCCTTATCGTCAAAGCTATGATGCAGTTAGAAAAGGAGTCTATCCGGATCAAACCTCTCTTTCAGAAGTTGCTAAACCTGAAGTCATCACTATAAATAAAGATGGGACATTGCAATGTTCCCTCACAGCTTCATTATATCTAGCCAATCAAATGCTTCTAGAGGCAAATAACACTAAAGATGCAAGTTTATCTCGCAATTACTGCTTAAAGGCAGAGAAACTTCTTACTAAAATCACTCAAGAGAACCCACCCACAAGTCCCGAAGAACGCGCTCAATTATTTAAAATGCTCTCGGATATAGAAAAACAAATTCCGATAACCCTACCCAAAATGCCGTCTAAATCTGTATTGTCACTCGCATTAAAATTGAGGTTGCAAATCCATAGACTCCAAGAAGGTTTTGGCGCTTCTTCAGTGATGAAATTTACCCCTGCCGAGAAATATGAGAGCTTAGAAACAACATTCAAACTTACCGAAGCCTACCAGCAAATCAAACCCTCCACAAATAAAACGACCCCGTCTCAATTACTCAGAGCAGAATTTGATCTCACACCGGAAGAAAATGCTAAGTTATTAGAAACTGTCGGTGTTTTCATGAAGAACCTGTTGACAGGTGTTGAAGGAAGCGGTAATTACTTCTCCACCGTTTTCGACTCTAAGCCTCCCACTTCCATTCCCGTCCCCACAGATCTTTCTCCAGAGTTTCTATTAGCCCTCATCCGCGCAGCAAAAAAACCTGAAAATATCCCCCCTTTAGCACTGACACACCGTACAAATCCCCTACTGATCCATGAACTTGTAGAAAACTTCTGGTCGTACTTTTTTGTCATAAAAAATAATAAACTCTCTCCTAGTGATCTTCTTATCCTGATGGAACCTTCTACATTGCCCATGGACATTACACCCGAAGAAAAAGATCGCTTAAAAAACATTGACTTACAGACAAGGCAGTTTCTCTTAACCTATGCCGAAATGCAAACCACAGTGCTTTCCAAAGATCCTAAAACAACGATGGAAGAATCTTTAAAAAAAGCTAAAAAAGAATTTGATGACAGTATGTCTTCTCCTGCAACTAAAGAGATGCTAGACAAAATGAAGTCCAATGCACACCCTTTAGCTGGTTTGATCGATCGTTTTACCTCTGAAATGAAGAATTTAAAAGTGGAGACTACTACTCAAAAGGTAGGTGAAAAAGATGTGACGGTTGTTGATATAAATGCTCTAGTCAAGCAAGTCAATTCCCTTAAAACTGCCATCTATAACGTCCGTTCAGAAGTTTATAGAACAAAAGAAGCCGCCAAAAACTTCTTATCCGATCTCACCACAGCCTATAATCATCTTGATAACGAAAAGCAAACTATCTCTAAACAACTAGAAAGACTTCAAAATTCTCTGAATATCTCTACGGATGAGGAAACAAAAAAGGATCTTGAAATACAAATCGAAGAATACAAAGAGAACCTAAAAAAAGTCGAAGGCAAAATAGATGAGCTGAACGCCTCCTCTAATCAAGATCCCATCAGTAATAAGAGCGTATCCAAAAAAGAAATTCTAAAAAATATTCAAAGTTATCAAAAAAATATTCAAACTTTGGAAGACACCTATACTACTATTAAACTTCAGGAAGAGGGGATTGAAAAATTCCTTGATAAAGCTAAAAGCAGCCAAATAGCCCTCCTTAAGCTTGCCCAAATTGAAGTTATTTTTGATCAGATTGAAAATGACAACTTTGTCACTGATCCTCATTTTAAAATGCCTTCAGGAGATAGTGAAAAAGCTCTAGCAAAAGAATTCCTTAGAGAAATGAAGGATAATCCCCAAGTGTTCCAAGAGGATAAAATCGGTGTGATTCGCTGGGCTATCAATGAACTTGGATTGATCAGAGGCGCTAAATTCCTGTGGAATATGTATAAGATAGATCAGTCGGGTGTCACTGAAACCGCAGAAAAATTCACAACGGCTCTTGCCGGTATTTTGGTAACATCCAATGCCTTGATGGATGAAAAACATGTGGAAGCTAACCGTAGCTCTCAAACGCCTTTAAGCTTAAATCCTATTGAAGATTTTGATGAAGCGCTAGCCTCGAGCTATCTCAACGATACTGAAATTGAACAATTTAAAGAAAAGCTTGCTTCAACACCTAAAAATGAAAGAAAAGCCTTTCTTAAAGAACTGTCCAATGTAATGAAAGTTTCCGAGAAAATGGCTAGCGAAATGATGCAAACTTCAAATGCAATCCAATCCATTAACAGCAATTCATCACAAATCCGAAGAAATACTGTACCAAAGCAAATGAATGCTATCCCTTTCCCAAATACAGCTCAAAAGCTGAGAATGACAGAGGCACAACTTAAGGAATTCACTTCCCTCTTTCCCAGTACTGTGAAGCCAAGTAAAATTCTCGAGCTCATTGAAATCTTCAGTCAGGATAAATCCCTCGAAGCAATGATTGCGGAAATCCCCTCTACATATTGGACAGAGGATTTGACACCCTATATCCTTGGCATAAGAGATATGCGCTCATCGTTAGGAAAAGAACAAATTAAAGAGATTGCTGCTATCGGCCGTAGCAACATTGCTGATTTGCTCGAAGGATTCCAAACGATCTATAAGCAATGGCAAGAACAGCAGCATAAGAATCTAATCCAAAATCTTATCAAAGAAACAGTACCAACCTCTTCTGAAAGTTCTGATTCTCAATATAGCAAAGACTTAACAACCGCCCTTAATAATTTGGAAGATAATAATCCTCTGCCTATCAACAATGTCATTACTGCTGCAAGCCTACCCAAGGTCTATGAAAAATTCCAAAATCTAGTCCTAACAAAAGAACAAACACTGACCTCTCTAAGTGCTGATGCCATTCAAACTATCAAATCCTGTCCTTTCCAAAATCTTCCTAAAGAGCTCCAGCAATTACGTGCTCTTAAAGCTACGGATGAAGAAATTCTTCAGCAAGCTCTCTATTTAAATAGCCGGAACAAATTATCTAATCTTCCTGAATTAGAAAACCAACTCATCCACTATTGCGTAGAAAGTGCAGCCTTAAAGACCCTTGTTTCAGGTCAAAACAATGCTAAAGCTTCCTTAACTAGACTGGTGGAGCTTGCTCAATTGAGAAAAGAACTTTCTACATTCCAGCCTCAAAGCAAAGACAGGGTTGCAGCATTAAAAAAATTAGACGCGCTTGAAAAAGAATGGAGAGCCGAATCGGGCAGGCTTATCGACTATTTAGACCGTTGCCAAAGCACATTGGAATTAGAGAATATCCCCGAAAGTTTGAAGCCGCATCTTAAAACTATCGTCTATCTACAGCATCTTGTGGGGATAGTCCTGCGCCAAGATCAATTTGAAAACCTAGATACCGCCTTAAGTCAGAATGCCACCGTTCTAACTTTACTTATGGGTGCAGGCAAAACATCCACTTTAATGCCGTTCCTACTAGGTATACTGCTTCAGATGGGCCATAATGTTGTTGGTGTCCTGCCCAGGGAACAGTTCGGTGCAGATATGAAGCAGCTGGATGAAACGACACGCAGCATTCTTCAATATGCCGGTCAAGAGTTTCTCTTCGCACGCGATCAACTGAAACTCCCCATCAGTGAGGCCACCTTAGCAGTCCTGTCACAACGTTGTGCAAGCTTTTTAGAAAGCTGCGCCACACAGGACAAATACATCCTTACTACGGCAGAGTCTAAAGCTTCCTTAGACGATAAAATAGCCGAACTCGAAATTCAGCAAGCCAAGCTTTTAGATAAAGTTAAAAATCTAAAGCCTAAAGATGAGGATAAGAAATCAGAGTTATTCAATCAGATCAAACGCACTGAAAGCGCTTTAGGGATGCTATACCGCGTGCAAGGGGTTTTTGAAAATCCGATGACACGTGTTCTTACTGATGAGATCGACTATATTTTGCGTTCTAACTACTCCGTCAATGCTGAAATGGGCCAGAAAACCGCTCCTCCTCCCCTATTCACACAACCTGTCCACCAACTTTTCAGTATCATTCGCGACAGCGAAAATCCCGCTATTTCAAACCTCAACACTCTTTTATTATCGAACGAGCAGATATCCCTGAACAATAAGGAATCTATTGATATGGCTCTTCAGGCTATTGCTGACGAATGGCTTCAAAAATATGGGGAACATCTACCCGAATCCTTCAGAACTAAAGGATCCAACGAAAATAATCAGCTGCTTAATTGGTTTTCGGGAGGTCCCTTCCCAGAGTTACTTTTCCGCGATTTAGATTCCGTTTCCGCCGATACGCTTTTTATCGCACGTGCGGCACTGCATCAAGCCTTACGTACATGTCTAGGATTTAAAATTGGCTTAAATACCAATTTCGACCCTAATGCTGAAGCTTTGGGAGTACCTGCTACACAAGGTGCAACGAATGCAACAACCAAGTATTCGGATGTATTAATGCAGCTATGTGTAAGTCAAATGATAGCGACATATAAACCTCAAGGGGAAGAATATGTTACAGCTACGGCTTCCAAAGTGATTATTTCTTTGCGCAATACTAAAGCCCAACTAGAAAAAGATCTCGAAGAAACCCCTACCAAAACCTGGTTAGAGAAAGAGATTAAACTTTATGAAGAGGCTATTACAAATCTAAACAGTGTTTATGAGAAAAAAAATGAACAGCAAGAGCCCATGGCCCATAATTTAGAGGGTAAAGAACCTTGGAAGGTACTTGTCAGACAAACTTTCTCCGAAGCCTTAACTTCTTCCGGATTGGTATATACATCTACAACACAAATTCAACGCCCTGTTCAGGCAGCTTTCTGGGGTAGTAATCTTATTGGATTTACCGGCACTGCCACACGTAATATCAGCCACCTGGTTACAGCCACAGGCTGTGAAACCGCTATGGACAATGTCACCAAAACCGGGAAAAGCAGCACTGCTGAAGTCATTTACCGCATTGCCGCAAGTTTACCCCAAGGATTGGATACTGTACTGGGTACATATCCTTCAGATAGAAATCAGCAATTAGGATTACTCATTGAAAAGGCTAAAGATAAAAATGAACGTTTCATCATTAACCAAGCAGGTATTTGCGACCATATCACTGCGCAAGAGTTAGTAAAAAAACTCCATACGGAATCTTTACGGCCTATCGTACATGTAGATGTGACAACAAAACGCAAATCCGTATGGATCAATGGTAATTTTAAAGAACTGGATAAACTTACTCCCAAAGAAATGAAGCAGGTGGAGGAAGAGGGACTTTTCTATTACCACACTCAACATACAAGAGGAACCCACTTCTCAATTCCCATTGGTTCTGAAGGAACGATTTTTCTCTCCCCTACAGTCAATGCGAACGACAGGGATCAAGCCTTCTACCGTGCTCGTAAACTAGGTGTCGGACATACTGTAAAACCCTACATCTCAGAAAAAGACAACTCGACCTTCCAACAAGAGCACAAACTTGCGGGCAATGCCCAACTCAAACATCTTCTAAAGAAAAACCATGAACAAACCTATCAAGACGAAGCTGATGAAGCTAAAGATGCTTATATCATCCGTATTACTGCACCCCTCGTTAAAGCGGGCGACCGTATACGCAGACGCCTACGCACAGAATATGCGATGGAATCGCCTTCTGAAACTCGGGGCTTAGCTCCAAAACTTATAGATGAAAAATTAAAACCCCAACATATCTGCTCTGAAATCATAGATGTCTTCCAGGCAATCTACTCTAACGATACAAGCACAACGGCTTACATGGGTTCTCTACGTTCCCAAGGTAAAAAAGGCTTATCTGTAGACACTCCCGACTACCTACGTGGTCAGATTACAAATAGGCAGAATAAATTATTGGAAATCCAATCAGGTTTGACTAATGCACTATTTAATTATCCTCCCTTTAAAGAGGACGAGAAACTTCAAAGCGATGTGAAAAACCTCCTATCTAAACTCGAAGACACTGACTTATCCGTTAAAGATAAGTTAGATCAACTCAATACTGTGGCACGAATTCAAAGATATCCATTAGTACTTTTTTTAGATGCTTTTGAAGAGCTATTTACTGCCGGCAGTGAACTTAAAAATGAAATCGAACGCATCAAAACTCAAGCAGCGAAGATTAAAACCGAGCTCAAGCCCACCATTGCTACTGCCGCCCAGTCTGCACAAACCTCTGAATCCGAGGCTGAAGCCGAAGAACAACAAGAACAAGAAATCCAGTCTACTTCTGAAGAAGCAGCAAATAACAATAGAGATCAAAACGGGCGAAAATTTTTTAGCGCTGTAGATGATGATGTCTTTAATTCTATCGATATGGAGCAAAAAAATGATTTCAGAAAGGCAATCCCCATAGCATTCGACGTTCATGTGAGGAACGGGAAGAAAACCTTCGCTAAAATTGGAATAAATCTTTGGTCTGATAGGTGCGTCCTCTCTGAAAGGCTGGCCGCACAATTAAAGCATAATCCTCTTAATTTAAAAAATGTGGCCCTCCTTTTTGCGGAAAATGATACAGGTGACCTAAGGATTGTAATGTGTGATCTCCTTAGTGAAGGAAATTACATTCTAAGCGAACATAATGCATCGCAGTTTACACAAGTTAATCCCCAAAATAGGACTTTTAAACCCATCAACTTCAGTCTATTTCTTCCTGCTGCAAATGCTACAGGTGATTTAGAATTAAACTTTTTGGGTTCAGCACGGGCGATGAAAGGTTTAAAAGACCAAGTTTTAAATGATTACGACGAATCGCAATTTTATTATCAGGCCGAAGCATTCATCGCTCTTCTACATATCGGATTTGCTAATATGACGGCCGATCAATATGAAGTCACAGCTGCATATTTTGCGAAACAATCACCCGAAATTCAAAAAGACATAGAAGACTCTCTTAAAAAACACCTGGGTTCCGTAAATCCAGAACTTTTTATTCGCGCCATGCAAAAAATTAAAGGGGGTGCTCCTCTCTAAAATGTTAAATTTTTCTCTTTGCAGTAGTGAAATTATCCGAAATATCGCGAGTTAAAAGATTCATTTTATAAGAAACTGAAAAGTGACTCTTCCTCACTAAAATCCTTAAGCTTTAATTAACTGGGAGCTATACTGAAAGTATATCTCCTTGAGGTCCCCATGCACCACTCTCCCCAAAAAATTTTCGGCACCGACGGCGTCCGAGGCAGAGCTAACACGCTGCCCATGACCGTCGAAATGGCCCTGGCCCTAGGCCGCGCTGCCGGGAAAGCTCTGCGACAAAAATATAACCGCCCCAAAGTTGTTATAGGAAAAGATACCCGCTTATCATGTTACATGTTCGAAAACGCGCTCATCGCCGGACTATGCTCTATGGGTATAGATACTTTGATGGTTGGACCCCTTCCCACTCCTGGCGTAGCCTTCATCACCCGCGCCTATCGCGCTGCAGCAGGCATCATGATCTCTGCCTCACATAACCCCTACTACGATAACGGCATTAAGTTTTTCACATCAGAAGGCTTCAAACAACCTGACGAATGGGAAGGAATGATTGAAGAATGGGTTTCCGTCAATGATTTCAGCGGATCGCTCCCTCAAGATAGAGATCTCGGACGCAACAGCAAAATCATCGATGCCGACGGACGCTACATTGAATTTGCAAAAGCCACTTTCCCTAAAAACCTCTCCCTAAAAAATCTCTCTATCGCACTCGACTGCTCCAACGGCGCCGGCTACAAGGTTGCTCCCCTTGTTTTTTACGAATTAGATGCTTCTGTCTATGTCATAGGAAATAAACCCGACGGCTTAAACATAAACCTAGGCTGCGGTTCTCTCCATCCTGAAAATGTCCAAAAAGCTGTCATAGAAAAACATGCCGATATTGGTATTGCACTTGACGGTGACGCTGACCGCGTTATCATGGTCGACGAAAATGCCCAAATTGTCGATGGAGACACTATCCTCGCTATTTGTGCTGCCGACATGAAAAAACGGGGCTGCCTCGCAAATGATCAAGTTGTAGGCACTGTCATGAGCAATCTCGGTTTTATCAAAGCCATGGAAGCAATGGGCATTACAGTCCACCAAGCTGCTGTCGGCGACCGCTACGTTATCCAGAGCATGCTCCAATACGGCGCTAACCTTGGCGGAGAACAAAGCGGACATCTGATATTCCTTGATCACAATACGACCGGCGACGGCCTAGTTGCTGCCCTGCAAGTGCTGCGCATTATGATCGAAACCGGTTCCAGACTATCAGACCTCTGTAATCTCTATCACAAATATCCTCAGGCTTATGTCAATGTCAAAGTGACTAATAAACCTCCCTTAGATTCTCTTCCAGGCCTTCAGGAAACCATTTCCGACATCAAAGTCAAACTCGGCGACAGCGGCAGGATCCTTGTACGCTATTCCGGAACAGAAGACATCTGCCGTATCATGGTAGAAGGGCCAAAACAAAAGCTCGTCAACCAATATGCTACTGAAATCGCTAAAACTTTAGAAACAGAGCTGCTTCACTCTAAATAGGTATACTTATGTGCGGAATTTTTGGTTACACAGGTCATCGTAAAGCTGCAAAGATAGCTATTGAAGGGCTAAAACGCTTAGAATACCGTGGCTACGATTCTGCCGGGATAGCTCTTTTAGAAAATGGGAACATCTCCTTCAACAAACAGCGCGGTAAAGTCGCAGAATTAGAAAAAGTGCTGAATGGCCACTCGGACAATGCCCATCTCGCCATAGCACACACACGTTGGGCTACCCATGGCAAACCTTCCGAGATCAATGCCCACCCCCATTTGGATGAGAATAAAACTTTAGCGCTAGTCCACAACGGCATCATAGAAAACTACCAAGCCCTGCGCAGTATGCTGATAGAAAAAGGTGTGAAATTCACTTCGGAAACAGATACCGAAGTCGTAGCGCATCTTATTGCAAAAAATTATGAAGGCAATTTGCTTGCAACAATAAAACATGTGCTGACACTAATTCAAGGGGCATTTTCTATCGCACTCATTCATAAAGACTACCCCGGTAAAATCTTTGCCTTCGCCCACCATGCGCCCCTCGCAATTGGACTAGGCGTGAATGAAGCCTTTGTCTCTTCCGATGCCACAGCATTCGGCGAATATACACGTGAAGTAACCTTCCTGGGAAACAATGAAATTGCTGTTATCGATGCAAATAAAATCGAACTATACAGCGTAGACCTTGCCCCCATATCACGCGAAATGCAACAGCTTTCAGCTTCAGCATGCGAAATCAATAAGGGAAAATACGAGCACTTTACCCTGAAAGAGATTTTTGAGCAGCCAACGACCATAAGCAACGCTATTGAAGGACGCATTATTAAAGAATATGGCACTGCCTCATTCCAAGAACTGCGCATGAATCCCAACGACATGTTGTCAATACAACGTATCCTCATACTAGCTTGCGGAACTTCTTGGCATGCAGGCTATCTTGCAACCTACCTTTTTGAGGATCTAGCCCGTATCCCCACGCAAGTAGAGATCTCCTCAGAATACCGCTACAAAAATCCCGTCGTTGTTCCTGGAACATTAGTCATAGCGATAAGCCAATCAGGCGAAACAGCTGACACACTAGCCGCAGTGCGCGAACTGAAAGCAAAAGGCGCCAACATCCTAGCCATTTGCAATATTGACTCTTCTACTTTAGTAAGAGAAGCAGACAACACCCTTTTCCTGCGCGCAGGCCCGGAAATCGGAGTTTGTTCCACTAAAGCCTTTACAAGCCAAGTAGTCATTCTGACCCTTCTCGCACTTCAAATGGCCCGTATGCGCCATCTTTCCAAAACAGAAGGACAGGATTTTATTACTGCGCTTGAAAAATTACCGGAGCAAGTTGAAAAAGTTCTATCGATGGCTTCAGGCATACGACAACTTGCAGAGAAATATTCCCACTACGAGAATTTCTTCTTCCTAGGAAGACGTTATATGTACCCCACAGCAATGGAAGGGGCATTAAAACTAAAAGAGATTTCTTATATCAATGCCAATGCATACGCTGCCGGCGAAATGAAACACGGCCCTATTGCGCTTATTGGAGAGAACTGCCCCACAGTGGCATTCTGCGCTAATAAGCAAACTGCGGACAAATTCATGAGCAATCTCATGGAAGTCAAATCACGCAATGGCCCTATCCTGGCAATTGCAGAAGAAGGAATGCAAGGTCTTGAAGGGATAGCGGATGATGTAATCCTTGTGCCCTCTACAATTGATGAATTAGCCCCTATCTTATCCACTGTGGCTGCCCAACTATTTGCATACTACGTAGCATTAAGCCGCGGTTCGGACATTGACCAACCACGCAATTTAGCTAAGTCCGTCACTGTAGAATAGTAGCTAATAACTGCGAAGCAGTATTTTGCCACGAAATGGCTACATGAAGCTAGCCAGCGAATGAGCGAAGCGAGTAAACGATCTTTTTAAAAACATTGTATGATGCCCTCGACAAGTCGAGGGCTATGAAAGCGGCGACAAGTCGCCGCACTCCTACACTAGGACAGGGTTTGCTTACCTTACCCTTTTTCTGCAGCGATTTCCAGCTTGCGTTGTTGCGCAAACTCTTTCGCTTCTGCAAAAACAACACTTGCTAATGCAATCAGTCCTATCAAGTTAGGGAAGGCCATTAACCCGTTTGTGATGTCAGAAAGCTTCCATACAATCTCAAGATCCAAAATAGCTCCGGGAATAACTACAAGTGTAAATAAGGCGCGGTACCAAGGGATTGCTTTTTCACCCATCAGATATTCCATGCACTTTTCGCCATAATAAGCCCAGCCTACAATAGTGGTAAAAGCGAAAAGAATCAAACCTACCGTGACAATATAATGTCCACCTGGAATAGCCATATTAAAAGCCTTTAATGTCAAACTAGCGCCTGTCATCAGCTTTCCGGCTTCATCCACGCTGCCAAACACCCCGGTCACCCCAATCACTAGGCCCGTGACTGTACACATGATGACTGTTGCCAGAAAAGCACCTGTCATAGAGACTAAAGCTTGACGGCAAGGAACGTCTGTCACTGCGGCCGCTGCTGCAATAGAAGCTGTTCCTAATCCAGCTTCACTCGTCATCAACCCCCGGCTTGCCCCTACTTGAATTGCCATTACAATAGTCGCACCCATAAAACCGCCAAAAGCTGCCTGACCAGTAAATGCAGCTGTCACGATATTTACAAATACTTGAGGAATGTTCTCCCAAAACGTGACCAACACAACAAGGGCGCCACCGATGTAGATGATAGCCATCAAAGGGACTAATACGCTGGCTACTTTACCTATGCTTTTGATCCCCCCTATGAGTGTCAGTGCCACCAATACAGCTAAAACAACTCCTGTCCAGTTGGGATCCACATTAAATGTTGCCTTCATGACGTCAGCAACAGAGTTAGCCTGAAGCATGTTGCCCCCGCCAAAAGCTGCGATGGCACCAAAGAAAGCGAATGCAAAAGCTAACCAACGCCAATTGAGACCACGCTCGATAAAATACATAGGTCCACCGCTCATCTCGCCACGTTTGTCCATGGTACGATACTTTACGGCTAACACTGCCTCAGCAAATTTCGTAGCCATGCCGATAATTGCGGTTACCCACATCCAAAATAGCGCACCCATTCCGCCCACAGTGATAGCTGTTGCCACACCTGCGATGTTACCTATGCCGATAGTGGCTGCCAAGGCGGTCATTAAGGATTCGAAATGCGAAATATCTCCCTTAGCCTGTGATTTTTCATGCCTTAAGACTAAAGAGAGTGCATAACGCAATTGGGTAAATTGGATTCCTCCTAAACGGATTGTGAAATATAAACCCACACCCATTACGAGAAGTGGAAGAGGCCAGCTCCAAATACAAGCATAAAGTATATCCATCCATGATAACACTGTGTCCAACTGCAATACTCCTTATTTAGTTTCTTCGATGAGTTTATTTGTTTCAGATACAACGACTTTAGATAGACCTAAAACTGCTATCAGGTTAGGAATAACCATTAAAGCGTTTGCCACGTTGGCAACCAACCAAACGGTTTCAAGATCTAAAATAGCGCCTGGTAAAATCACAAGAATATAGATGATGCGATAGAAATAGATCCATTTTTCGCCAAAAAGATACTCAAAGCATTTCTCACCGTAATATGCCCATGCGATAATTGTAGTATAGGCAAACAATATAAGGCCGATAGCTACAACGTATTCACCGCCGGTAATCGTTTTCTTAAAGGCTGTGATTGCCATAGAAGCGCCGTTTAACATTTGCCCTTCCAGTGTAGTCGCACCTAAAACCTCTGTTACGGATAAAACCAACCCTGTCATAGTGCAGACGATCATTGTGGAAATCAGCGCACCGGTCATTGTAATCATCCCCTGACGTGCGGGGCTATCAGTTTTTGCTGCGGCGGCGGCAATCGTTGAAATACCCAGTCCGGATTCATTGGAAAAAATACTGTTTGAAATGCCCAACTGCAAAGCTAAGACAACCGTTGAACCTGTAAAGGCGCCTATTGCCGCTTGTCCGGTGAATGCACTTGAAACAATGTGCTGCAAGGCAGCCGGAATATGTTCGATGTGAGCCCCAATGACTATTAATGCTGCGATAATATAGAAAGTTGCCATAAGAGGGACGAGAACTGCTGCTACATGTCCAATACTGCGGATACCGCCAATCACAACTAAACCGGTGAAAACTAATACGACAAGCCCTGTCCAAAGAGGATTGATATTCCAGACATGTCCGACCCCTTCGACTATGGCATTCACTTGAACCATGTTACCGGTGCCAAAAGTTGCGATCACGCCTAAGACAGCGAACAATATAGCAAACTTTTTCCAGCCCAGACCATTTTCTATATATTGCATGGGGCCGCCGATCATCTCACCGCGGGCATCCATATGACGATATTTTACAGCAAGAAGAGATTCAGCGTATTTAGTCGCCATTCCTAATAATGCTGTAACCCACATCCAGAAAATGGCACCTAAGCCGCCCACGGCAACAGCTGTAGCAACCCCGACGATAGATCCGGTTCCAATCGCACCGGCAAGAGAAGTCATCAATGCTTCAAAATGGCTAATGTCACCTTTGGCTTGAGTTTGTTGTTTTGCTATTGCGGCGCGAAAAGCGTACCCTAGATATCGAAACTGAAATCCTTTAAGAATAATAGTCAGGTAAAGACCTGTGCCGAATAGCAAGAGCAGCAAGGGCCCGCTCCAAAGCCATGAATTAAGTAGTTCTAACCAATGAATAATTAACATGAAATTCTCCGTCGCGACGAATAATCCCACAATTTAATAACGTTAAACTATTTCTAATCAAGAACTTTAAAAGTTATCTTCTTACAGCTCGAATAGGATTACTCCCCATCCACAATAAAACTTTCTTTAGGCAAAAGCTTATGCTTGTTTTCGATGTATTCTAAAACCTCTTTAGAGACATTTACCTCAGCAGGATAGCTCCTTTTATCAGGGTGCAGGATTATACTGATGTGACGATAACGTTTTTTGATTTGCACTAGAGTTGAAGCGAATGGAATCCCATACTGTAGCGTAACATAATGTTTACGAATTGTTTCGTCAGAAGCACTGTAATAATTAGGAATTTGGTTTCTAAGGATCTGTTGTGTTGAATCCTCACTAAAGTTACCCATTGATGATATTTGCTTAGCAAGCCCTAACTGCTCAGCAATAGCAAAGAGTGTTTCTACATAGACTATTTTCATTTTGATTGAGGCAGGGTTTTCCGTTTTTTTATACTCGGCTAGTTTTTCAAGAATTAGTTTTTTCTGATCTAATGAAGCAGATACGCTTTTATCAACATTCATATCGATCACTATATTGCAGTATTCAAAGAGGACGGGGTACTTCTCTTTGAGAAGTTTATTCCATTCAGTTTCAACATAGGCTTGAATTTTTTTGATCTTTGCTACGGTGACAGGATCTTCTTTCTCATTTCTCTGCCTAAGTTCTGTAGCAATAGCATTCATAAGGGCAATTTTCTTTTCTTCTAACAGCTCAAGATTTTCACTCAACTCTTTATTAGGATCTAAGATATCTACAATGGAGCGTCTCTCATCCGATTCCAGCATCTTATGAAGCTCTATTAATGCTAATGAACGCTTATACGCATCTTCTTTATCCATGAACATATCGACATAATTCTTATCCATATAGGGCAGAATCAATTCTTTTATGATTTTAGATTTATAATCTTTAGCATAACTTATAACGCTTGCCTTTTCTTGGAAGAGAACGATACTAAACTGCCGTTCAGCCCTTTCAAAGTTCGCTTTTTCTTCTTCAAATCTTGCTTTCCAAGCAGCTTGGATTGTATCGAGAAACCTTACGAAGGGATTATTTGACTGCGGAAGCGCCTTTACAGTAAGATCCATAATTTGCTGGTAATTATCTTTAAGGTATTCTGCATAGTGTTGTACAAACTGTTCACAAAGAGATTGCAGAGTTTTATTTATTTCTGCGTATATTTCCTTTCCCAAATCTGTATTGATGGAGGTGCTCTCAGCTTGGTCATCACGTTCGCACATTACTTGCTCAATACATGAAAACATTTTTTGTAATTTTTCAATACTGACTGACTTGGGCTTATCTGTACCAAACGTTAATAGCAAAGGCTTTTTAGGGTCTTTAGGTGCTTCTGCTTCTTTATTTGATAGGGCAAATTCTTTTTTATTTTTCCGCACGCATTGGAGTGCTTTGCATAAACGCTCCTTGGTTCTTTCATACCCTTCCTTTACAAAAGCACTTATCTCATCTGCCGGACGGTACTGCTTAGGTGTGGGTAGGTTCTTATAATCCTTTAACAGTTCTAAAAAACGATTATTATGCGATTGGAGTTCCTCCAAACTTATTGCATCAATAAATTCCTCAGGGAGTCTATGCTCTGACTTTTTGCAAGGTAATGAAACCATTTGGCCCAACAAAATTTTAGAATACGCATTATTAAGAATTGTTCTGCTGGACTCATAGGATGGGTTACTACCCCATCTGAGCATTAAAGCTCGATACCTTTTCTGGCATTCAGAAAAATCTTTAGATCCTAGCACATCTTCGACAGACTGATCCTTTAGCTTTTCTACCCTCTTCGCTTGCCAACGGCCATAAGCGTCTAGTACAGTTTTCTTCGCAGTTTCAACCTCCTCGACTAAAATCATCGGGAGTTCTCTCTTTATATTATCTTCTAATGCAAGCTCTCTTAAAAGCTGATTACACTTGTCCCTTAAAGCTGTATATGAGTCCTCTTCAGCTTCTTGTAGATTTCCTTCTCGAATGGATTTTGCTTTGGATAGTTGAGGGATAAGCTGTCTTAAGCGCTCATAATAAACCTCTTGAGCATGAGTGGACAGTTTACTCCATTCCTCATCAGTTAATTTGAAATTGACCTTTTCAGTTAGGTCTAGTTTCGTTTTTTGATTATCTTTGGCTGTATTATACAGATTTGTCAGGTCAATGAATTTTCTTAAAGCTAGCTCTCGGGTTACAATAGTGGGGTCATTCATCTCAGTTTTGAATTTTTCAGCGTTGAGGCTATACGGTAGTATCTTTTGAAAATGATTAAAGACTTCTAGATAATTTAATTCCGTAGTGTCGTTACGCTCTGTGACTAGGTTAGTAATATTGTCATTATCTTCTTGCGTGGCAATATTGGTCTTACCCACAACAAAAAAAGCTTTGATAGATCTTTTTTCCATTTCTTTGAGGTCAAAAGCCTCTGAAAAAAACGATCTTACGAAGGATCCAACTAAAGGTATTGCAGCTAAAAAACGAATAAATCTATTTTCAAAGATAGCGTGGATCTTTCCGTTATATTTTTCTATTTTCTGATTTAGAAAGTTAAAGAGTTTTGCCGCACCCACTGCATGATGGGGTAAGAAATTCCCACATAATTCTCTTTCACCGGTAACACCATCCAAAAGGGCATTAGGTGAAGCGAAAAGTGCTGAAAGGGAAGCGAGATTAGTGTTTAAAGAAACATTAAGATCCTTAGCCAAAGTTTCTGTAGTAAGATGAAATCCATCTCCTAGAACATAAAAACCTATTCTATTAGTTTTAGAGTCTACAGAATTAAACTTATCAAGCAGTTCATGATCTATATGAATTGTTTTGTCTAGAACAACCGTATATATGCCCACATTCGCCATTTTAACACCTAAAAATAAATAAAAATCAATTATAACATTTGATTGTTAATATTTCATTAAGAAATAATTTAATAAATTTAACTATTATGAATATAATCAAGTTAGAATCCTGATAAAAAGATCTGTAGCATTCTTTTTATCAGCTCAAAAAGATAGAGGAATTCCACCAGTGCACATCTTCTTTAGAATAGTTCTGCGGAATGTCAAGAAATCGTATCGTCACCCCGGAACGAACGGCCTGTCCTGGGCTGCCATGCATAGTGGTCCAATACCCGCCTTTCAAATCTTGTTCATCGACAATCTGAGGAAGAGAGATTTGGCCATTGAGCAGATGCTGTAAAAGCATCCTTCGGAGGTCAGTTAGACAATGGCAAACAGCGGAAGACACCTCTGCCGGCCAAGGAATAGTATTTAGATATTTTATTTTACTTAAGGACATCTCAATAAAAGATTTTTGCTTATCGTAATCCGCTTGTTGTCCGGCTCCATAAAAACTTTTTACATCATAAGATAATGCCGTTAACGCCATCAAATGTGGATACATCTGGTCAAAATCCAAGGAAGGGTTATAGGTGCTAAACCACTGCCTTACCCATTGGCTCAACGAATGCCCTGGTTTCCATACCCTTTGCGCAAGGGACCAGAGAAGGCAGTGATAAAGAGTTCCTTGCGGAGGAAGATAAGTTCCTGAAAAAGCGATCGTATGCCATACAGGTAGTAGAGGAGAAGAAAAAATCTCATCTATCCCTTCTACATAAAGATGGGGCCATAACCCCCCGCCACAACCTGCTGTAGGGATAATCGGAATCAACATCCCTCGGTAGCGTTCTCCTAATCCCCTGCACAATTTCAGAAAAGCGGCTGCATCCTGGCATAAAAAGCCTATTAAGCACTGCGGTGGAAGCTTAGCAAGTAATTTCTCCCAAAAACTAATCTCGGAATGTATTTTAGGGTAGACCAAAACTAACTTCTGTTTGGGTTTTAAATCAGAAGCCCTCTGCTCAGCATCCTCAAGGATACTATCCAACTTGCTGATTCCCCTATCGTTAAGTTCACGAGAAAGAGGGGTTTCCCATTCTTTTGCAAAGTGGATGACATGATCCATCACAATTTCATTATTCCTAGCACTTCCGAAACTCAATCCATAGTCTTGAGAGGTTATACTTAGTCTTTGCAAGACTTCCTCAGGTAACTGCAATTGTTCTTTATCCCAATCTGAAACCCACAAAGCATTGCAGCCTAAGGCAAGTATATTCTCGCACAATACATCGATACGGTTTTGTATATCGGGGGCTGCTGCATCCAAAAACTCTATGATGAGAGGAGATTTCTCCAGGCAAAAAGGTCGTAAAGTAAAAATGGGGGTGTGCTTCTGATTTAATTCCGAAATGAATCCTGATTTCCATAAAGAATAGGACTGACAAACGCCTTGAATTAGCTCGGGAGAATTTTTAGCGCGCAAAGTGATTTTACCGCGTGAACACTCGGCTATGTACCCTTGCTCGCTGCTGGGGGTATATATAGTTTCCAGCGAAGGAAAGTTTACTTGGTCTGTAAGCGTTTTAAGAAATTTATCTGCTTTATCCATCGAGCAAAAAACACCATTTTGATAAAGTAAATGCTTAATTCAATTTAATAAGAAATTATGCCAGTCATCCAACCTCTACCTTCTCCAGCAGCAATAAAAACGTTGCTACCAGCCCATGGGCATATTTCACAATTTATTCAGAATACCCGGCAGCAAATTCGCCGGATATTACAGGGTGAAGATCCACGTTGGATTGTTATTGTAGGCCCCTGCTCTATTCACGATATCACAGCAGGACTGCAATTCGCTACCAAATTACGTGAACTAGCTCAAAAGACTTCAGAGACTTTATTTATTGTCATGCGTACTTATTACGAAAAGTCGCGCACTGCCGGAGGTTGGAAAGGGCTGCTTTATGATCCTAACCTTGACGGTACCCAAGATATTGAAGAGGGAATAAAACAGACGCGGAAATTTCTTCTTGATATCGCTCAAAAAGGCATCCCTACAGCAGCAGAATTATTGGATCCGTTGACCGTCCCTTATTTAGAAGATCTTATCAGCTGGTCATGCATCGGAGCGAGAACATCCACTTCGCAAACACATCGTCAATTGGCCTCCTCAGTAGATTTTCCTATCGGCATCAAAAATAGCACAGATGGCAGCATTGATAACGCCATTAATGGGGCAGTTTCAGCTTCCCTGCCTCACAGGCTTCTAGGTATTAATGCAGAAGGGCTGGTGTCTACCATTACATCCCGCGGAAATCCCGCTTCCCATGTGGTATTACGTGGGAGCGAAAATGGAACTAATTTCGATAAAGCCTCCTTAGAAATCACAGCACAAAAACTCGAGAAAACCAATCTAGTCAAACGATTTGTTGTGGACTGTTCCCACGGAAACAGCCAAAGAAATCCGCAGAAACAAAAACACGTGTTAAATAGCCTATTAGAAACTGCCGAAGAAGGTTTTTCATCTGTTTGCGGCATTATTTTAGAAAGCCACTTAAAACAAGGGCAGCAGCTTCTGCAAGCAGAAGCACCCCTATCCTATGGCGTTTCTGTAACCGATTCGTGCTTAGGTTGGGAAGAAACAGAGGCAATGCTTCTCGAAATGCATGAGCGTCTTCTAACACATACCTTATCCAAGCGATCATGTCTGGCTCAATAAGGGCATTCCTACTAGCGCTCTGCATATTGCTTGCAGGTTGCTGCAAAAACACATTAGAACTCTACACGGAATTCCTGGGGGTAGAGCAATACGCCAGCTATTATATCGGTACGCCTGACCCTGCGTTATGCAATCCTGACTTCGGGCAGATGCTTGTGGTCAAATGGGATCTTCCCTCAGAGTATTTATGTTATGGACGCATTCATATCCTAGTCACATTACGCTATCAATCCGGAAAAGAAGAAGAAATAGATCTGCCCCTATGTAAAAGAAGCGGCACATCTTCGTGGAAGTTGATGAACGAGAACTTTCTTGCTACTGGAGGGATTGCAACGTATAAGGCTGTACTGATGAGCGACAGCACCCCCCTCAGCTACTGGAACCAAACTCTTTGGAATGAAACAATTTCTGTAGGTGAAGGTACCGACTTGTGATACGGGGATTAAGACAATCCTTTAGGATAACATATGTATACTGCTCCCCATAGTTTGGGAGTTCGGCGTACCGCCTCACTCCCCAAATACTATATGATCAACAAGCTGAATACAAACGTGAACAACGCGAATGATTCGATAATCCCCAATGCCACAAAGCACTTACCGTAGATGGAAGGCTGTTTAGCTGAAGACTGAATACCTGTCGCTGCGCACATGCCCATATAGATGGCCGAAAACATGAACGCCAAGCCAGTAGCAGCTCCGATACCAATTCCTGCAATCCCTGTTAAAGTGCCTGCCTTAATTGCCCTACTCATCAGCAACATTAACAAAAAGCCATAGATAGACTGTGATGAAGGGGCTGCAGCCATACCAATAAATTTTCCGTGACCTTCTTCCACCCTGCTCATTACCGCATGCGAGGCCATGCCGGCAATACCGCACCCCACGCAGCTTCCAATAGAGCTTAAGGCTAGGGGCAGGGCCGGGCCTATCATATCAAGTTCCATAGTCAGTCTCCTTAATTATTCAATTTTCATTTTTTCTAATGGTTTAAAGGCCTTACCACCGCCTTCAAAAGAGTAGTGATACCATTCCAAGAAGTTAAGACGAAGGCCGTGTATCACACCACCCATAATACTGAGAACAATGTTGAAGGTATGCCCAATAATCATGATGATTATTCCAATGATACCCCCGATCGCAAGTGCTCCATCATTGACAGTTTCACTCATAATCACTCCGGCCATACCTAGAGCATATAACCGCAAATAGGATAAGACGTCGCTGAAGACTTGTATGACTTCTAGGGACTCCAGTAAGCCAAAAATCTTGTGGCGGAATATGGAAATTCCTAAAACAAGCGAAAACCCTATGATCATGAGATAAATCCCATCTGTGGCCATTGTATCCACATTAAATCCAAACAGAAATTGCATCAAAGTCGTAGCGCCAAGGTATTTTGGAATGTAGAAATAGCAGCCTATGATGAAGAGAATCCATCCAAAATTGCTAGGTTTCCGTTTGATATAACGCAGCATAGAAATAATGATGTGGACCATACCTATAAAAATGGCCAATTCCATCAATATGTTATCTGTAAATTTATGATATAATTCATAGGACATATGGCCGTTAGGTTTTTTCTCTGCCGCAGTCATAGCAATTTCCGTCGGATCTGTCATCGTTGCAATTTGCGGATACTTCTTGACCCATTCCTGGTATACAGCATCCTTATGCTCCCAATGGTAATCCGTTTTATTACGCTCCAACCAGTTAATGACTGAAACCTTCATCCAAGGACTGTCAGGAGGGAGAGGTATTCCAAAAAAACTATTGGAGAGAGTACCCCAGACAATACATGTTCCCGCTAAGATACCTATTAGAAGCCATATACGATGTCCTAATCCGCTCATCTTTTTATATTTGAAACGTAAAAACAGGACAACGCCTAAGAAAATAAGACCGTAGCCTGCATCTGCAATAATCATAGCAAAGAAAAGAGCAAAAAAACAAAGCACCCATAAGGAAGGGTCTTTATCTTTGCTGGAAGGTACATCGAAAATATTGATCAGGTCTTCACCTACACGTGCTACACCTTCATTTTCCAAATACGTAGGGACTACGTCAGTACTTTCCCGTGCAATCTGTTCGTAATAGACATCTGATTCTTTGGAAAGTTTTTCTAACTGATCCACTTTATCTTCAGGCACCCAGCCTTCGATAGCAAAGACTTCGTCATCCATCGCCATCTCGACAAACTCTTGGGTATTTAAGAGATTGTATCTGTTGAGCTTCTGAATTAAGGCGTGGTGGAGAAAAGTAGAATATTTCTGAAAAGATTTAAGTTTTTCATCATCTTTTGCAAGGGCTTTTTCTGTCTCATGGATTTTTGTATCCAGATCTTCCAAGCTATTATCTACAGCCATCTCTACTAAAGGCGCTACAAAAAGCGGCTCTTTAGAAATTCCCATATAATAATCGATGCCATGGTCAGAGTTAATATAGATAACCTGCTGCGGCAGGGCCTGCTCTCTGACAGTACCGTGTTTGGCCCAATAGAAAAATACTTTGGTATCGCCTTCTTTCTCGACGTACTGAATGTCTTCTTTAGAGAAAAATCCTAACGGTTCAACGCGGGCCCTTTCCAATTTCAGGATGCGCAAAGACTCAGCCTGCTTTTCGATACGTTCGTGCAATTCTAAAAACTCATTGACTATGCTATCTACAAGCTGATAGTTCTCTGTATCCTCTTGTTCTATGACAGGAAGGCTGCGCATGATCTTTAGAGCTCTTGTCAAATGCTCAAGATCCTCAGGGATATCGTGTGTACCTACGCCGGACATATCGATAAAATGAACGATACCCAAATCCTGTGCACTTTTAAAAAATACTTCTTTCTGTTGTATAGAACCTACGAAGAGCATTTTGTTCACATCTTTACGCATCAGGATCCTCCCCGGCAACCAACACTTCTAAGTGTTTCTTCTGCCGCTTGACAATCTTTGTTTTGGCTATTTTTGCCTGAGAGACTGCTGCCAACTGTAAATCTCCTAAGAATACTTTTATCTTCTTGATATTGCGCAAAGCGCGGGGAATCAAAATTTTCTCAAAGAGGTTAACACGGATGGAAACTTCGCGCAGCTCATTCTCCAAGATCTCTTTTTTTTCTTTGGCAACGTCGACAGCTACACTGGAAGAAACTAAATTCCGTATTCCTGTAATAGCGCTATCGGTCCAGATGGGCGTTTCAAAAAGACCATATTCGTAGGGACGAAAATCGATTTTCTCAAAATAAGGAACTTCAATGCCTGCAATATTTTCAAAACGGCGATGGATTTTATCTATTTTTGCAGCTTGCTCATAGTTGATATTAGAAAATGAGGAATACACAGCAGAAAAAGACTCGATTTTTTGGTGCTGTTGACGGTAAGAATTTTGGAGTACTTCAATCTCTTGCCTTGCCTCCTGCACCTGCGCCTGAAGCATGGCTTTTTTTAACTGCAAAGTCGGCAGATACCGTTCTAGCTGGGCTAGGCGGATTTGCTGATTACGCAGATCGTTTTTTGTAAGTTTTATCTCTGCCATTCTTTATTGCACCGTTTGAGCAACTTCCGCCGGCCAGTATCTCTCCACTAAGGTTTGTTTAATACCCGTCTGTCCGGGCTCAAAGCAATCCGAAAGTATTTTCCATCCTAAATCCAATGCTTCAGTGATAGAGTAGTTAACTTCAAGGTCCATCATCTTATCTTCAAACAACTTCCCGTAGCGAATCAACTGCTCATCCCATTTAAAAAGCTTGAAACCCATGCTTTGTCTTTCCCTGGCTTTTTTAGCCTCTGCGTAAAGACGAATCATCGCATTGGCAAGGTCTCCATGGTCTTCACGCGTTACTTTACCAATCACCAACTGTTTTAGACGCGAGAGCGAACCGAAGGGATCGATTTTCCCATTATGCAAGTAGAATTGCCCTTCAGTGATATATCCGGTATTGTCCGGAACGGGGTGGGTAACATCATCTCCCGGCATTGTAGTCACAGCAATAATCGTGATCGAACCACTTCCCTCAATCATGACAGCTTTTTCATAGCGGGAGGCTAAATCGGAATATAATGATCCCGGGTATCCCCTATTAGAAGGGACTTGGTCCATAGTAATACTAATTTCTTTAATTGCGTCCGCAAATGCAGTCATATCCGTCAGCAAAACAAGGACGTTCTTATCATTGATTGCAAACTTCTCCGCACATGCCAAAGCCATATCCGGAACTAATAAACATTCTACTACTGGGTCTGTGCAGCGATGAGCAAAAATAATGGTTTTATTCATTGTGCCCGACTCTTCCGCGTTATCAATAAATGCTTGATATTCAGCAAAAGTCAGACCCATCCCTGCGATGATCACCACATCAGCATCTGTCTGATTCGCAATACGCATCAACAACTTATTGTAAGGTTCACCCGGAATAGAAAAAATAGGGATCTTCTGTGATTTAACCAAGCAGTTAAACATATCGATCATAGGAATATTCGTTGCCACTAACTCACGGGGAATAACCCTTCTAACAGGATTAAACGAAGCACCGCCAATATTTATCGATTCGCCCACAATAGAAGGACCGCCATCTATCGGCCTACCTGAACCACTTAAACGTCTACCCATTAAAGCATCGCCATATACAGCCTGCATTTGACGGCGTAAAAAGGTTACTTGGTCATTGGTTGAAATCCCACGCGTGCTTTGAAAAACTTGCAATGTGACTTCCTCCTCCTCGATCCTTAACACAGAGGCAAAAACTTCCCTTCCATCTTTAAGTGTAATACGGGCTAACTCACCCATCGACACGCCTTTGGCGCGGACTGTGATCAGGTTTCCCCGCATTTTTAATATTCTGTCATATACTATTTTCATAACACACTCATCGATAACGGGTTTTATTTCACTGCTTCAGGATTTTCTATCATACTATGGATCTGCCGCATTTTATTGCGGTACTCATTGGTGTCCCGCGGCATGAAGTTCATGTTCTTTATGTTGTTTTGCAGCTTCAAGAAATACTCTCTCGCCACATCATGAGAAGAGAATTTAAACTCTTGGTCAAAGATCTCATTAATAAGTTTAAAAAGTTCTACTTGTCTATCAATAGGGCAATATGCGTCTTCTTTATCAAAAGCATTTTGCTGCAGGTAGCTGAAATCGTATAATTCTGCTTTTAAGTAGATGATGAATTCTGCCATGGCAGTACCTTCCTCACCTACAACCTCCATCCTTTTTCCGATCTCACTGCCCATGCGCAATAGTTGCGATGCGCGCCGTACTTTACGACCCCAATCATCCAAAAGCTGGTTCAATTCCATTCCAACTTTGTTAGTATAAGACGACCAAGAAATCAACGGATCGATGGATGGGTAGCGGCGTGAATCAGAACGTTCGCGCGACAGCCCCAAAAAGGCTCCGACAACAGCTAAAGTTGCCTGTGTCACGGGTTCTTCAAAGTTGCCCCCTGCCGGTGAGACAGCACCGCAAACTGTAATAGAACCGGTTTTTCCGTCATGCAACGAAACAACGCCCGAGCGTTCATAAAAATCTGCAATACGCGATGCCAAGTAAGCAGGGAACGCTTCCTCCCCCGGAATTTCTTCTAGTCGTCCTGACATTTCTCGCATAGCTTGTGCCCATCTAGAAGTGGAATCTGCTAGTAATAGCACATCCAATCCCATCTGACGATAATACTCTGCTATAGTCATCCCCATATAGACAGATGAATCTCTCGCTGCTACAGGCATGGAAGAAGTATTGCAAATGATGACAGTACGTGTCATCAAGGTCTCGCCGGTATGGGGATCAATCAAGTGTGGAAATTCCCGCAAGATCTCTACCACTTCCCCTGCACGCTCGCCGCATGCTACAACCACAACGATATCCACTGAAGAATATTTTGAGAGATGGTGTTGTAAAACTGTTTTACCTGCTCCAAAAGGACCCGGCGTACAGAATGTGCCCCCTTTCATGATAGGGAACTGCGTATCTAAAATACGTAATCCGGTGTCCATCATTTTGGTAGGCTTGATTTTCTCGCCTTCGAATAAACTATTCTTAATGGGCCAGCGTTGAACCATTGTGAAGGAAAACTCTTGGCCTTTTTCATCTTTAGCTTTAGCTACAACCGTATCAATATTGTATGAACCTGGTTTGATCACCCAAGTTATTGTATACTGACCGTACAAGCTAAATGGCACCATGATCGCATGATGAAAGCGCCCTTCTTGAGTAAACCCGAGGGCATCGCCTCTCTTTAATACGTCCCCTACCTTAGAGGAAGATTGATAGTCCCAGTTTCTTTCTCTATCTAAAGGAGGAAGGTATATTCCACGCGGAAGAAAATAGCCGGAATGCTGTGCAACTTCCTCTAACGGGTTCTGTAATCCATCTACAATTGAAGTAAGAAGTCCTGGCCCCAGCTCAGCCTCTAGCAATTCACCGGTAAAAGACACCCTGGTATTAAACGCTATTCCGCGCGTATCCTCAAAGACCTGAATTTTAGCTTGGTTGCTGCTGATCTCAATCACTTCGCCTTTTAATAGCAAATCATTGACATGCACCATTGCCACTTCACCCTGCCTGATATTTCCATCAAATTCCACCAATAGCAAGTTTCCGAAAGCGGTAATGACTTTTCCTTCTGCGTTAGGGGAAGAGGTTTGTACGTTATCCTCAGTAGAGTTTTTCATGACGGTTCCTTAATAAATGAATCCACAAATTTTAAACCTTTCGTATTATCGAGTTCAAACCAACGCTCCAAAGCAATCAGCTGCATGAAGTAACCTAAAAGACGTTCTATAGAAAATAGATCTACGCCTAGAAAATCGTTTATTTTTATAAAGCGCCACTCTAGCATTGCCTGCATCAATTCTAAGGGAGAGTCCGCATACTCATCATAAATATTTTTCAGCTCTGAATAATTGTCAGGAGGAACAATGCTGCTGGAGTCTTTTTGAACAAGCAGTTCAGCAATGATAGTATCGGAAGGATCCTCAAATTGCAGTTCTTTTAATAAATCCCGCCCCATTTTCTTCGCACGCATTGCTGTAAAAATTAGTCTCCACTCCCGATCAAATTGCAAATATTTGCGAAGAAACCCTTCACTATGGTCAATTTCATAGATATAATAGTTTGCCAGCAATGAGGAGAAGTTTTTTAAGCGATCCTCAGCGGTCTGGTATTTTTCCAAATAATCAAAGAAATAGGGTGGAAGGCCGTTAAAGCCGTTCAACGCCTCTTCCATCTGCATTTTGTTTAAATTTCCATAAGGGGAGAAGGGTTCATGCAAAAGCATGTTGCGCACATTCTCCACATCGTAATAACGACGCAAAACTTTGACTTTATGCAAATCTTCGGCAGACAAATTCTCTTCGAAAAGAATCATAAGTTCTTCAAATGAAATCTCCGGTGGAGCATTTAACTCTAGCGAAGGCAAAGCGGAAGCAGGAAAGTAGTAACGATTCATAACCTACCGTTTAGCTTGTAAAAATCATTTTACGAAAATCTTTGCGTAAATGTTCTGCAAGCAGTTTTTTGATATCGTCCTGGGTTAAAGAAACGCTCATATTTTTACCCTGTACAGTAATTTTTACTCCTCCAGAAATATCACCCACCTCTACAGATTGCTTTTGCAATTTTTGCAGCACTCTTTTAGCCAACAGTTTATTCACTTCTTCGGCATTGACAGACTTAGCCACAACAACAACTAAGTCAGTGTCTAAACCATCTTTTTCAATAGCTTTGACGAGCGCACCTATTATGCTAGCGATAATTGCAGGTTCTGAAAGGCTATCTGAAAGCATATTCTGCAATTCGCTATTAAATAGATGGGTAATCTGCTGCTTCAAGCTTTCAATAGACTGTTTGGATGCTTGCTCCAAAGCTGACTCAAAAATATTCTTGTCTTGCGCAATCTGATTATGAGCCTCTTTTATAAGGCGCTCTTTCTCTCTTTGCCCTTCAACAATTAGTTCAGCCTTGCGCTGCTCCCCTTCCTCGATGATCTTCTGTGATTCTTTCTTAGATGGATCGATCACATTTTTACGGATTTCGTCACTGATTTGCTGGATGCGTGTTCTTCCGTCTTCTAACGTTTTCATAATGACTATATATCCTTAGAGGGTGTTAATTTCTTCTCTGGAATACTCGTTATTTTCCAATTATTGGTATTTTTGCAAGTATATTTTGCCCTCTATTATGCAGTAATTATTGTTTTCAAAAAAAATTATTCTATGTTATATGATCCTAACAAGTCGTCTCTGATCTATAATAAAAGGAGCTTTGCAATGCGCGCACTAACTAGAAGATTACTATTACTAACTCTTATTCAAACAATTTTAATTACTCCCTTTTTACAAGCGGCAAATCCTATAGAAATTAGACCCAATAAACAGGTCCCTTCTTCCCCCACTCCTCCCACTCCGCAACCGATGATCGTACAATTTACCCCTCCTCCCGGATGGGGTGCAGCTGATCCAAGCAGCCTTCCTCCAAGTGTAAAAGCAATGGTAATAGGAAAAGGGAAAGGTGCTTTCCCTCCCTCCATAAATTTAGGTATGGAACCGTATACAGGAACGATTAAGCAATATTTAAAAATTATCAAAGCTATCAATGACTCCCAAGGAAGTCAATGGAAAGACCTCGGAACTGTCCGCACCGCAGCGGGTGATGCTAGTCTTTCACAAGTAGACTCCAAAACAGAGTGGGGAGAAATCCGCATGATGCATGTCATCCTTCAAAAAGAAGGAACCATATACATCCTAACAGCTGCAGCAAAGAAAGACGAGTTTCCTCAGCACTATAAAACTTTTTTTGACAGCATGAAGTCTTTACGGTTTAACGGATCACCCATTGATTTAATCACTAATGCTGCCCAAAAAGAAGCTCTACTTAATCGCATTCAAACCGTAAAATCTGCTTTTAATACTTTAGCTGCTAAAGAGAAAAGCTCATATCCATCTGAAAATGAAGAGACTATTAAACAAAAAGTTTTTAATAATTCGAATTTTCAAATGGAATATTGGAACCCTTTTACCCAAACTTTGGACCGTGATTATGCTATAATGGGTGATGCCTGGAAATCTTTAATCGTCGAGTCGACACAAAACGAATTGATGAGAGAAAAAAAATAATAATCTCTAAGAGAAAAAATTTGCGCAAAATATTTTTGTATGCAATACATGTAGAGAATTGAAAAGAACAATTTACACATATCTTTTTCGACACAATAAGGAGAACAGAAATGAAATTAGTCAAGAAATTGATGGCTTTAGGATTGGCTGTGGCGCTCTTCAGCTCATCCTCCAATTTGAACGCACAAGACTGCTGCGTTGACACGGGAGGCTATTGCTACGAAGATTGCCGTCGCGCACCTTGCATCACACCTGCGATCGCATTAGGCGCAGTAGCATTAGTAGCTATTATTGCTGTTGCAGTTCAAAACTCCAATAGCGGTCACTCACATTAATTGTGTGGACTCTACAATCTATACGGAAAAAGAGCCTTTGGGTTCTTTTTCCTATCTTAATGTTCCTTACTGCAGCCTGCTGTCAAAAAAATTGCTCATCTTGGGATATTTGGTGTAGCTCTCCCGCATGCCCGCAATACTACTCTGCAAAAGTTTCAAATATAATCTGTAATCCCTTTAGGGACATTAAATTTGAAATTATTCGCACAGGAGAAGATTGGAGAGGGATTTTCATCGTACAAAGCGTACCCTTAATACCCTGCGACTGCACTGAACGTACAATTTCAATCTCTATCTCTATAGACTGCGAAGAAAAAATGATTGAAGGAATAGTTTTTGAAGGTGGACAACAAGTACTTCTTAGCCCGGATGACTCCATCACCCTCATTGAAGCTTTGCTTAATCAGCAAGAAGTCACTGTTAAAATGGGAAGATATTGCTCAACCCTGCCACTAGAAGGTTTTTATGATGCCTATACTGCATTCTGCAAATAGCCGAAAAGACACCCGTCCAATAGATACACAGCATATCATAGTTTAGGAACAGGCGGCTTGCCCGCCGCTTTATTCTATCATCCGTCAGGTAAAATTAAGGTGCATTTCCCTAATAAACCTGGGTAACAGCCCTTATGGATCGTCAGCCGTCACAAGCCCCCTCTGAAGACGCATTTCATAAATTGTATTTTCAATCGCTTCAAAATATTGATCTGCAAAAAAGAATTGCTGCCTGATATAATATCCTTCAGGCTCTTCTTTAAGATGCATAAAAAACTCTCCGAACTGGTAACGATACTCTAATAATTGCTGAGCGCCCTCCTCAACATGGCGACGTGCCCGCTTAGGACCAATGTTCTGATCTTTGGTTGCCCGCTGCAAAGTAGCAAAGAAATCCTGAAGATATCCTTTTAAATCACTAATATCGTACTCAACATCATAACCGCTATGATGCTCCTGACGAATCTTAGAACGTACTTGGCGTAATAACTGTTGGAATTTTTCCATGCGCTTATCATGCCCTTGATCTATCGAAGGACCGATAATACCGCTGTGCTGCCAATATAGCCGCTTAAAATCCTGATTGGAAGTAATTAAATGATCCTTCCAATCTGCACGAAGCAGCCGTCCCATTACATAACGCGTATAGTCCACACATTCGCGTCCATAAGCTCCCAACTCATTCATTTCATCCAAAAGCTCCAATACATGATCTGCATGCGTCTTGAAATATTGGGAAGAGATTAACGGCTGCGCAAGAGTATGTAATGCACGGGATATTTGCTTTTCAATATGCTCTGTCTTCTCTTTGTCATTTACTGTAGGGCCTGCTTCCAGTGCTCCTATTAACTTTTTATACTGCAAATCCAGTTGTTCAACCGAAAGGTTCAAATCATTTAACATCTTAGCATAACGAGGCGGCTCCCCCACAGGGGAATCAGCAAATCCCCATCTCGCTCTTACATAAGGATCGGGATGTGAACGCAAGAGGAAATCACGTAGCTTGCTTATGGTACTTCCTAAGGTATGGACTTCTTTTTGATACCCTCTGACCGTTTCTAGTAAAAAAGATCGCCCTTGAAATTCTGTAAAAAGATGCCGAGGCGAGGCTTTCAATGTTCTACTCTTATCATATAACGCTGTTTCCAATGCGCTATGATACTTTTTTAACAGGGTGAAGGTCTTGTCCCTTGAAAACTGCTGGAAAGATTTTAAGACGGACTCATTAGAGGCTGAATGGACTGGAACAAGTCCCTCCCATAATTTTAAAAAGAAATAGAGGGATTCAAACTGCTGGGAATACTCCGTGCCTATGTCATTTAGAATTTCGTAACCATTAAGCTTTTGCACTTGCTTATCCACATCTTCGGCCACTTTCTGATAAGTTTCAAACCGCTCTATGAATTGGTTTGTCTGCATTTCTAAAATATTTTCACAATTTGTTAAATCGCTCTCAAGCTCTTCCTCTAACCCTTGTCCGCCACTCCAGGGACTTAAAAAGCGCTGGTACCATGCTTTTTCATTGCCGGAGCCACTGAGAGCTAATTTTAGCGATGCAATGATTTCTCGTGTTAATTTGATATGCTTGTTCAAGACCTTTGAAAATCCTTGCAAGCTCTCTTTCAAAGAGACTTTCCATTTGGTAATGCTGGCATAAGAAAGCTGATGAAAGAGCTCGTTTACAAAGCCTTCTAACAGTTCAACCTGCTCCCAAAGTATCGTATTATAAGTCCTGATGAGATCCTGCCAACCCTCTTTTCTTTCAGGAATTTCTTTAAGCACTCCTTCAATTTCTCTAGCAGCACTCCTAAAATTGCCTGCGGACGACTCCCCCGGTTGAGCTTCATTGGCAAACTTCTTTATCTCGAGCACTAATGCTTTGGAAATATACTCTTCATGAGAATTCAAGAATTCATCTAGCTTTTGCACTAAGGAAGCGTCGTTCAGGGAAATCCCTAAGAAATCTATACCCTGCCAAGTCATGAAATTCACCCTGGTTAGAAAATATTCTTTTTGAATAACAGGTATTGGGAAAAAAGAAAACGTCTAGCAAATTTTCCCAAACATGCTATGATTATGCACAGGTGAATTCGAAATTGAGATTTTGACCTTACGATTTCCTTCAAATTCCACTCTCTCGTGGTCAATGACTTCACTTAAATTAAAATTTTTATTATCCACATCAAATACAAAGTAATATGTCTAAAGAACAAACTATCCCATTTCAGAAGGGACATGATTTAGAGTTCCCCTGCACTCACTGTGGCAAGGATGTCACTTTCTCGGTTTTCGAACTTGATTCTACGCAAGGAAAGCTCCAATGTACGCACTGCGAACAAAACTATCTTTTCAATGATCCAAAACTATTGCATCAACTTCGCCTCTTCGAGAACCTTTGCCGTCAAATTCACGCCTCTGAAGAGATCCTAAGCAATACGTCGATAGGGATTAATGTGGGATCACACGCCGTAGAGATCCCGTTTAAACTTTTACTGACCCGTTTTAACTCCCGTTTAAAGCTCCAAATGGGAAAAGATGAGGTTATTATTGCTTTTCGACTTGAACCCCAGCAAATGCCTGTTAAAAAATGAGGTAGCCCATGTCCGCAAATACTCCGTCTAAACTTGAACAACTCCGTAAGATGACGACTATTGTCATCGATACCGGTGATATCGACGCTGTTAAAACGTATCACCCTCAAGATGCCACTACTAATCCATCGCTTATCTATGCAGCCTCGCAAAAACCTCAGTATCAGCATCTTATAGATAATGCACTCGATAGAGCAAAAAAAAGCGGCGGCTCTTTAGAGCAAAAAAAAGAAAAAATGATGGACATCCTATTCGTCAATTTCGGCGTGGAAATCCTGAAAAACATCCCCGGCAGAGTCTCAACCGAAGTAGATGCACGTCTATCTTTTAACGTTCAAGGCAGTATTGAAAAAGCTCATACTCTCATTAAACTTTATGAAGAAGCCGGAATAAGCAAAGACCGCATCCTAATCAAACTCGCTTCCACCTGGGAAGGTGTGCAAGCTGCTAAAGTTCTTGAGAAAGAAAATATCCATTGGAACCTCACCCTAATGTTCAGCCTTGCCCAAGCCGCTGCGTGCGCAGAAGCAAAAGCCACCCTAATTTCCCCCTTTGTTGGGCGTATATTAGACTGGCATAAAGAACGCCGTGGAATCGCCTCTTTTGCACCTAGCGAAGATCCTGGGGTAATCTCAGTAAGACAAATCTATTACTATCTCAAAAAGAACGGCTATAAAACACAAGTGATGGGTGCAAGCTTCCGCAATGTGGATGAGATTTTAGAACTTGCCGGATGCGACCTTTTAACCATTGCCCCTCAATTGTTAGAAGAATTGGAAAAGCTGACCGGAGACCTTGAACGCAAACTCGACACCGCTAAAGCCGCTAGCTTAGGATCCGATAAGATCGGAACCGACGAAAATACATTCCGCTATCTTCTGAACGAAGACCCAATGGCAACAGAAAAACTTGCTGACGGAATCCGCCGCTTCGCTGCAGACTCAATAAAACTAGAACAACATCTCCAAACTAGACTAGCATAATATGGATAGTAAAGAAGATTACCAAAACCTTGTCAAAGCTTCGCAAAACAAGTATGTGCTTCGTGGTGTCGAAGCTCTGCTACACTGGGATCAGGAAACATATATGCCTCCTCAAGGAGCTGAATTCAGAGCGGAGCAGCATAAAACTATCGCTTCCCTAGTGCATAACGCATCCACATCAACGGAGCTTAAATCTGCTATTGAAGCTCTAATAAGTATCGAAACCGGCGAAGTAAAAGCGACAAACCTGCCTGTCGACCAACAAGCTGCCCTCATCCGTTGGAGAAGAGACTACAAAAAATCTGTAGCCCTTCCGGGCTGGTTTGTAGAAGAGTTGGCCAAACTCACTTCCCATTCATTGGAAGCTTGGAAGGAAGCAAGAAAAGAAAAAAACTTTAATAAATTCGCTCCCTACCTAGAAACTTTAGTAGAGATGGCCCAACGTCAAGCAGAGTTCTTAGGCTTTAAAGACAATCCCTATGACGCCCTCATAGATCAATTTGAACCGGGAGCAACGACAGCTTCGACAACTGAGTTATTTGATTCTATCAAACAGCCTCTTGTCGAACTGCTTAAAAATATTACAGAACGTCCACAATTAAATACTAAATTTCTTGAAAACCCTGTTTCAGAAGATAAACAACTAAAAATGGGTAAGACCATTTTAGAAGAAATGGGATATAATTTTAGTAAAGGTAATTTAAGCAAAACTACGCATCCCTTCTGCCAATATATTGGCGCAAACGATTGCCGTGTCACCACTCGCATTCAAATCAATGACTTCATGAGCAATCTTAAAGTTGTACTGCATGAGGGAGGACACGCACTTTACGCCCTGCAGCTTCCTGTGGATAAAGCGGGTACTCCGTTAGGAGAAGCTATCTCCATGGCTGTCCATGAAAGCCAGTCCCGGTGGTGGGAATGCTGCATAGGTTTAAGCAAACCCTTCTGGAAATATTACCTTCCTGTCCTACAAAAGGAATATTCGCCTCAGCTAGACGGCATCCAGCTAGAGGATTTTTGGAAAGCGGTCAATAAAGTTAAACCGAGCTTTATTAGAGTGGAAGCGGATGAACTCACCTACCCCCTCCACATCATTCTCCGTTTTGAGATCGAGCAGGCCCTTATCAACAATCAATTGAAAGTTAAAGATGTACCTGAAGTCTGGAATAGTAAAATGAAAGAATTGCTAGGCATCACACCTCCAGATGATAGCATGGGATGCCTTCAAGATGTACATTGGGCCTTTTGCGGGTTTGGATATTTCCCCACCTATCTGATGGGTAATGCCTACGCTGCATATATGCTTGAAGCTTTCACCGCCCAAACACCTGACTGGGAGGCTAGGCTGGCAGGCGGTCAGCTTGCTTTCATCAATGAATGGATGGCAAAAAATGTCCACCAATATGGCAGGCAATTTGACGGACCTGAACTTCTAGAAAATATCGGTAAAAAGCCCTTTACGGCAGACCCCTACATTCAGTATCTGACAGCTAAGTATACTGAAGTTTACGCATAAAAAAGAAACGCCAAGAAACAGACGTATAATCTTGTTTCTTGGCGTAATTTTTTAATCGCTCATTAGACTTCTCAAGTCCAGCTCACCTCAGCGTTCCATAATGGAAGCGAGAATATCCCTGAAAACTCTTGTCGTAATTGATGCTGCAAATTGGCATGGCCCTTTTTCTGAATCGAGTTTTCCAAAACTTTTAAAACGTTCATCAAACGGTAAAACTGTTCAGGCCGCAATGCCCTCTCCCGCCATAACAGTGAAGGAGCAAAGAGCAGATATGTAAGAAAATCATCCCCTTTAACATCTTTATAATTAGGCGAGACCCATTGAAAAAGTGCAAACAAAAGTCCAGAAAATGCGGCTCCCGTATCAATTCCATCTTTGCAACAAAAACTCAAAGCATCTGCCTGAGACAGCTCTACTATCTTCAAAGTAGTAAGAACATAGGTCAAATCAATAAAAGCATGTCTTTCTTCCCTTGTCAAAAGGGTGGCCTTTTCGAAGAAAAGACTGTGGACTGCCTCAATACATTGCGGTAAAAACTCTGAATAGAGCGGCCTTTGCAGATGCGGGGGAAAAAAGAAACCTGAATGATCATCTTTCATATGCTCTAAAAGTATTTTCTTAAAGCTCTCTGCCTCATTTTCATCCTGATAATGATCTGTCTGCCGGTAGAGATCTGTATCATAAGTGAAAGTGCAAACTTCAAGGTGGTTTGAAAAGTCTTTGTGATGCAACAACCCCTCAATAGCTTGACAGCGAGCAGCTTCCTTCCAAGTTGTTTTATCCTGCAGCACGATTAACAGATGTTTCTTGATGCCGCTGCCCGTCTCGCAAGAGGTAAGATAGTTTTTAAACTCTTCATTCACAAATGCTTTATGAACATACTCTTGGTGCGTAGGACTTGGCATGCGGATATAGAGTAATCTCTTATCATTAAAATAAGCTGCATATAGCGGTGAAGGTAAATTCAATTGCCCCATCGGATCAAATTCATCGTTTTCACCATCAAGCAGCATATCCAGCATTTTATTGAGCGGCCCATGCGCATGCACTTGTATCAGATGCTGCAGCTCTTCATAAGATTCCATCAATTCCACTAGACGATCCTGACTTTTGGATCCTTTCTTACCTTTATGAATAAGATCATTGGTGAGCGTTTGCAAGATAGACAGGCCTTTTGCATGGATATAAAGACCTCTACATAATCCCAATGTCGTTTCGCGAATAAGTCCGCCTATTTTATTGTTCCCGATTGTGGAGGAAACTAGTAGTTTCTGGTACTCTTTAGAGTGAAGTATTTCTCTAAGAAAACGTTGGAAATCTTTAAAATATGCAAGGCAACTTTTCGAAGGATGTTCACTCAGTAAATGTTTGGGACTAGCGCTAAGGAGCAATGCCATCGAAGTTTTTGTCAAATCCTCTACTAATGGCTTACCTTTATTGCGCACAGCCTCCCTAAAAAACATATCCAGCTTATTTTTGAGCGAGTTTATCATGGAAGCAGCTGTTGCCTGGATGTATTTGTCCAGCCAGATATCTAAGCGCGGTAAAGTGTGACGTTTTTCTTGACTCCGGAAAAAATGCCCCAAATCACTTACCAATTTCAAATTTCTAATTAGCCTAGGATTGAAAAAACGGGAACCATCCTCTTTACGGATGAAAAATAACTCATATTCAGAGTCTCTCTTTACAGAATGTAAATCAACAAACACATGCTTGGTTGTATCATTAGCAGAATGTTTAAGCTTTAAATGCGCTTTTGCCGCTAAAGGCCCTTTTGATAATGCAAGTATCCACTTGCCCATATGGCCGTCGTCAATTTTTGGTGCGACTTTAGTTAAATAGTAAGCTTGCAGCTGTTGGTACTCTTGTAATTCCATTACACTGATAGGCTGATGCGACAGAGTAAACAAGTTTCCATATTTATCTAAATTTTTTGCAGCTTCCCCCACTAAGACCATAATAGTCCTAATTTCTTCTGCCGTCTGCTTGTCATTGACCTCATTATAGCCTTTTTCGTAGAAACCGATGAGATATTGTAAAATGACGCGGAATATATCTTTTATCACCGCTAGCGTACTTTCTCCGTCGCTATGATGCAGCCATCTGACTGAATGATAAGAAATCTTCTTCTCTTTAATTTTTAGCTGCTGCTCTTCAACAACCCCTGTTTTTTTATCCGCTCCCAACTCCGCAATACTAGAAAGAGTTTCTATTGCATCTACTAACGTTAACTCTTTAGTCTGATCTTTTGTTTTAGTCGCCATATGAAAAACTCAGTTGTAGTTTTTATGAGCAAGTAAACTTCTTAATATTATTATTACAGTTTTAAATATAAATTTGAAAATCAAATAAATAAATACACATTAATTCATACAAATAAAAAATAAAGAAAGACTAAAAAAAGAAAAAAGCATAAGGAAGGACCTTGTTGCATAAATTCCCGACAGGGCATTTATGCAACAAGGTCCTTTTTACTCCTTATCAACCCAAGCGCTTCACTGGAGGAGGCACCCAAGAACCATCTAATGCATTGGACTTGGGCCAATAGAGTCTTAGATTCATTGTGAATGGCCCACTCGAAGGCGCCGGCAACCAGTTTGATTCTTTATCTTTTCCTGGTGACTCTCGTTGAATATAAAGATCCAGTGAGCCGTCGGGATTAAAGATGAGATTGTCCCGATCTCCTATGGCATACCGGTCTATAGGATTAGGAGTAAAAAGCTGACGCTGGTCGTACATGGTCAATGACCAAAAGCCCCGCACTGGGGGAATTTGGGCTTTGTCGAAATGAAGTACATACTGGCGGTCGCTATTAAACGGCTCACCATTTGAATCAGAAAAAGCCGTCGGATAGACAGCATCTTGGATAACATTAGCGCCAAGCCCTGCATAGGCGACACCGGCCCTATGCAAGTAATCCGTACCATAGGTACCTATCGCAGTCAGATTTGTACGCCATCCGTTAGCCTTTATGCCGGAGTTTAAAAATACTTCCTTTATCTGCTTAAGAGCAACTAAAGGGGCTGCATTAAGTGCATCTTGAACATCCTTCGGAGCGGTATCGAATGAAAAATCTTTACCCGGCTCAATGCCAATGCGTTTTAACTGGTCTATTATAGGGTAGTCATTTTCGTGAGGAGGATTGGCTTTCAGCAGGTTGGTAAATATGGTAAAGAAGGTTTTAGCATTCATCTTGTCGATCTGTTCCGGAGGGGAGCTCATATCCTGGTTTGGATTTACTATGCCCTTCGGGGGAGAATATGGCTTTCCATAGGAACTCAAGGGTACTGCTTGCATACCGTCCTGGAACTTGTGTACAGCTTCATAGTCTCCTTTGCCATTCGTCTGAGTCCGGCCAATCAATAATCCGAAAGCTGTCGGGCTTCTGTACACCCGGACTTTATCAGGAAGCGTTCCATTCCAACCAGGGCCGACGATGGCAAAGATCTGTGCATCGTTGCCTGTAGTGCGGCTTCCTGGAGCTGTGAACACGTCAGTCCACCAATCCAACCAGGGTAATAAAAAGTAGCGGCCTTCGGAGGAGGGCACAGAGACGATCAGAGGTTCATTAGAGACATCGTAGTTTAGTGCAGTATAAAGTGTATCCGCATTAGGCCGAACAACGTCGGTAAAAGACGGGTCGGGAAACGTTCGCGCATGAGCTAACTGGTTGATGGGAGCATGCAGTTCTGTTGGTTTGCTGACATTGGTGCCAACATCTCGGGTGATTTGCATCAGCACTATTGGGTAAGCGTAGATGTAGGCTTCTAAAGCTATCTCTTTGGCCTCTTCAGGTGAAATACTCTGTGGTGCAGCGTCTGAAGTTGAAATTCCCAGCATTGCGATACAAAATGTTGCCAGCAGCATTACTTTCATATGAAAAACTCCTTTAAAGCACTTGTATGAGGTTAGCGAATTTTTTTGATAGGAGGTATTGTTAATTCTCCTCGCAAAACTTCGGGTTTTGGAGAGTACATTCTTAACATCACCTGAAAAGGTCCTTTGGGCGCTGGAAGCCAGTTTGATTCCTTGTTTTTCCCAGGAGATTCATGCTGGATATTAATATCCAGCGAACCATCGGCATTAAAGGTGAGTTTATCGCGGTCGCCGATTGCAAACCGGTTGATCGGGTTGGGAACCTGAAACCCTTCCTTATCATACATGGTGAGCGACCAAAAGGCATTTGCAGCCGGGAGTTTTCCCTTTTCAAAATGCAAAACATAGATGTGCTCGCCAGTAGTTGGATTGCCATCCCCATCGATAAAGGCGTTTGGATAGATGGCATCCTCAGGTAAATTGGCGCCCAGGCCAGCCATGGCAACCATGGCGCGCATGCGATAGTCTGTGCCGTATGTTCCCATGCCCCCCAGAGTATAGTTCCAGCCATTGATTATCTCGCCTAGTTTTCCTTGGGCTATCACTTGCTGGAGGTCTGCAATAGCCTCTTTTGCTGCAGTGTTTATCGCTTGGGCAGTAAGCGGATCAAGTTTTGCAAGATCAAACTCTTGACCAGGCTGTATGCCGAGAAGGCGCATACGAAATAGAATCGGATAATCATTTCCATGAGATGGGTGTATCTTCAAAAGTTGTGCAAATCGATTAAGTAATTCGACACCTGTCATTTTATTTATTTGGACAAGAGGTGGAGTGTTGTTTTCAATACTGGGATCTGTAGGAGATTTTGCTAGTTGAACAGGGTTTTTGCCCCACTGGCTTAAAGACGTCAACCTGTAGGAATTTTGAACTTTGTGAACTTGTTCGTAATCGTCAGGACCATTTGTTTGAGTGCGGCCCATAATCCAAACAACCGGGGTCGGCGCGCGAATAAGTTCCACGCCATCGGGTAGTTTCCCTTGCCAATTTGGCGATGCAATCGCAAAGTTTCCCGCTTTTCCACTAGTAGTGCGTGTGCCGGGAACTGCAAATACATCGGTCCACATATCCAGCATTGGAACTAGATAGTAACGCCCGTCCGTATCAGGTACCGACAACACAATGGGCTCTTTACTCACATCGAGCCAGGCAAAAGAATACAGTGTATCAAAATTGAAGCGCACCACATCTTTGGAGCTTGCATCTGGATATTTACGAAAATGTGCAAACTGATTGACAGGTGCGCGCATAGGAATGCTGTTCGCATCTGGAACGTTGGTTACTTGTTTCATGGTGATATCCATCAATACAATGGGATAAGCATAGAGATAGACTTCACGCGCCAAGGATTTTATTTCGTCAGCGGTCAATGTTGTTTGGATTCTTTCTTTTGTAGCATATGACTGCATAGTCTGCGTCCTATAATAAAAATTTTTATATTAGTTCAAATCTGCGCTTATCACAAAAAGAATGGATATATCAAGAACTTTTTGCTTAACTCGATAAAAAGCTAATTTTTTTGACGGCGAAATTTTACAGAGAATCTTTTGAACACAGAAGGTCTTTCTTAGGGTATAATGTAAGCACGATTAAATGTTTAAAAACACGATGGCAGTGCGCCTATTAGCGCAATTTTACGTCGGCTTCGGTTCATGATAGCCAAGCGGCGATTCTTTAAACAAACGGAATGAGGCTGCAAAGAAGTAGGCAATTTTTTGACAGATGTATCAAGTTTAATAAAAAATTGAGTTGAGCAAGATAAAAATAATCGCAAAAAACCCAGCTAGTTCTATGCATTTTAGCTTTTGCAAAACGGAGTTTTGCAAAAGCTAAAAGACATTATATTAAAATGTATAACGTAAGCCCAATGTAATTGGGAATGATACCTCTGTCCCAACTTCACTCAAGTTAACATTTGTTAGTCCACCCGTCAAAGCCGGGTCCAGTTCATTGTTTCTGTTAGCTCTTGGGCCGCCCGAGGCTACCGCTTCAAAACTAACAATTGCCGAGATATTATCGCAGATTTGGATATCAAACCCGATTTGTGCTCCAATGCTCACGCCACTTTTGCCATGATAGTAGATATCGTTTTCAACAAACACACCATCCACAGTCAGGTCATATCTAACTTTCTTGTGATTGATAAAGCCTGCTTTCAAACCTACGAAAGGCGAAACACGATCGCAAATCCAGCTGCGGGAAAAATAATATCTACCACCAAGGTACCATGACCAAGCTTGGTAATCATCAAAACTAAATCCAACAGGAAGTCTTCCTACGACACCATGGTTTTTTCCATCTGCATGTAGATAATTAGCTTCAAAAAATACTTGGCCTTGACAGGATAAATTATATGCAACTTCACCGCCTACGATGTACGGCAGCTTATATTGATCTTTGAATTTTGGTCCGCTATTGAATGAAATCACCGCAGGAACAGCTGCAGGAATTGTCAGCCATACTTTACCTCTTGATGTCCAGTGCGTCGGATTGACACCGCCTTTTACAAGCAAGCTGAAGCTACCCTCTGAAAGTGGTCCACAAGGACAACAAGGGTCTTCACAACATTCGTCAACACAACAAGAGTCGAAAGTAGAGCAACAAGAGCTATCGTTTCCCGACCATCCCATTAATCCTGCTGGAAGAAAGATAGAGACTGCAAATGTTAAAAATAAGTTTTTAAATCTCATGGATTAAACCCCTTAACAGTAAATAGTTAGTAATTTCTGACTATAGGAGCTAACTATCAAACTGTCAAATCATAATTTAATACGGTCTCACTGTGAATGAAATGTGAGCTTACTCGCTTTTAGATATTGACACTCTCCTACGGTAAATGGTATAAAGTTCGCATCTGGAAGAGTGGCAGAGTGGCCGATTGCGTCTGTCTTGAAAACAGAAGGGCCTGCAAGGGCTCCGTGGGTTCGAATCCTACCTCTTCCGATCTTTTTTCTCCTTCCTACCTTCTATTTCTATAGCTATTTACATTGTATTAATATCACATTCTCTTTATGCAAATATTTTTACACTTAACTTTTTGTAAATATGAAAAATATCATTCCCTTCTCCCCTTTTTATATCTTGTTATGCTCCCCTTCCTTAATTGCTAAATCCGATGAGATTAATTCGGTAAATTATCCTGTACAGCGTCTTAACGCTAATGATCTTGTTCAAATCATTAACGTCCAAACAACTGTAAATTTAACTCCAAAACCTCCTGCAGGTTCTGGGGCCTCTCCCATTGCTTTAGAAATGACGCTACTCTATCCCGCTGGCTAGAATGAATAAAATATTAATTCTACTAACAACACTTCTAATAGTTTTTCTTCCCTCCGAAGCCATTGAAGAAGAAAATGAGTTGTATTTTGAGGAAGAACGCTGTGAAGATTTTCAGTCCATGTCAAAAACATGTGCTGAAGTATACGCACGAATGACTTTTGGAAAAATGATAGGAGTTGATGATAGCTATTCAACAATGGGCGTTTGGGCATTCAGGGAAGAGTCAGACTACTTATATTTTTTAGACGGTAGGTTCCACCATATTTCAAATGGCGGTAATGGACTTAACGTGGGCACTGGAATACGCTTTGGCGATATACATAGAGGTTGCGGGATAAATCTCTATTACGATTGGCGTAATATGCACTCTACCAATCTAAGTCAAATTCAAATTGGTCTAGAAGGTTGGCTATGTCCATGGGAGTACCGCTTCAATGCATATATACCCCTGCAATCTATAGAGCATTATTCACAAAAGAAAAGTTCTTACCCGGGCGATTTTGTATTTCATACAACAAAAACTCTTTATCCCTGTCGAATGGCTTCTTTGTTAATGGGAAGAAAATTTAATTATGAACTATGTGATTGCGTCGACTTATATTTTACAGCACTTGCCGGACCTTATTGGATATCTAACAGAAAAAACAGAAATCGCTATGGAGTCCTAGCTAACATAGATTTGTGTATTAATGAAATCATAAGCTTAAAAACTCTATTTTCCTATGATCCCATTTTTCATAGCAGAACTGCAGGCATATTAGTGTCCCTAACAATTCCATTTTTTTGTAATTATGAAAGAGAAAATCAGTGCTCTAAACCGTTATATTACTCTATTCCTGAACGCCTAGATTTAATCCCTGTTAAAGATAAAACTTCTTGCTCGAATAATTGAAAAATACTTAATAGAACATGCATAAGTTTTGAAAACACTTCCACATACACTCTACAGTAAAATAGTCCACTTTCTACAAGGTTTGGCAGGCTTATCGGCTTAAACAAATAACAACTTCACCCCTAGCAACAACAACGCGCCCCCCATTATTCTATCGATGGGGTTTTGAAATCTTTGCAGACGTTCCGTAAAACCATTTATGGTTACGATGTAGGAAAGACATAAAAACCAGCCTATGCATGCTGCCCAATTGATAATGGCAAATTCTACTCTTAAATATGTAGGCGTATTCGGATCGATAAATTGAGAAAATAAACTTATAAAAAATATAGCTGCTTTAGGATTAAGTAAATTTGTTAAAAACCCTTGTGAAATGGCTCCAAAGGTTGTTATTTTCTTTTTTGACTTTGCCATCTCAAGATTCATCGTTGCATGCCCGAAAGAAGAAATAATGCTCTTTAATCCTATATAGAATAGATATGCAACACCCACATACTTGATAACCCCATACAAAATCGGACTCTCTATGATTAGAACCCCGATTCCCACTAAAGTATAAGTTAAATGAATCAAGACCGCCAAGGAAACACCAAAGGCTGTCAGAAAGCCAGCCTTTCTAGAATGTGTTAAACTATTTTTCAACACGATAAAAAAGTCCGGTCCCGGGCTTATTGCTGCGACTAGTGAAATTATTCCCACTGTTAATATACTTGTGAGGTCTTCCATAGTCTACACATTACCTTTAGCTAATTGAATATGCTTGTAATGCTTAGCCTTGTAGGTGCAGGGAATGAATAACTTTCGACTTTTTACCCAGACATAAGCACAAATTTTCTGCTAATTATAGCAAGTATTTTACAATTTATCAATAGATAGGTGTGTGGATGTATTTTTTAAAAAAACCAAGACCTGAGGTTTCAGGCCTTGGTTAAGAAAGAATTAGAACGTATAACGTAGTCCAAGTGTAATTGGGAAAGAAACTTCTGTTCCAACTTGACCAATATTCACGTTGGTTAATCCACCTGTTAAGACAGGATCAAACTCATTATTTCTATTCGCTCTAGGTCCTTGGGAAGCCACAGCTTCTAAGTTCAAAACTGCAGATAGTGCATCTGTAATTAGGATATCAAAGCCGAGCTGAACACCGGCACTGACGCCACTCTTACCGACATAGTATGGGTCCTTCTCAATAAACGTACCGAATAATGAGAGGCCATATTTCACTTGTCTATGGTTTACAAAGCCTGCTTTAAGACCAACAAATGGTGATACACGGTCGCAAATCCAGCTACGGCTAAAATAATATCTGCCGCCAATATAACCCGACCAAGCCTCGTAATCATCATTCACTTCGCTAACAACAAATGTTCCTGCAATAAAGTTGAATGTTTTCCCTTTACCATGAATATAGTTAGCCTCAACGAAAAGCTGTGCATTATCTGACAAGTTATAAGCAATCTCGCCGCCTACAATATAAGGAAGTTCAAATTGATTTCTGAACTTAGCTGTTCTGCTAACAGAGAATACCGCAGGAACTGCTGCAGGTACTGTCAACCACACTTTGCCTCTTTCAGTCCAATGAATTGGATCAATACCGCCCTTTGCAAGTATGCTCCAACCACCTTCACATAATGGACCTTGATAGCAGCAAGGATCCACAGTTTCACAGCAGGAGTTGCAGTTATCCCAGAACCAACCCATGACTTGCGTAGGAGCAGTCACAGAGGCCATTAGCATTAAGTAAACAAATAAATTCCGTAACTTCATAAAAAATCTCCTTAATCACGTTCAGTTTAAAATTTGGACTATAAAAATAAACGATCAAACTGTCAAATCATTTATTTAACAAGTCGTTTTACATATTGATAAAGAAACTTGATCCTGATAAAATAATCCAAATTTTTATAGAGTTAAAATGAATAAAACAGAACTAAAATATATCACTCTAATTATAGCAATAATAATTGCCGCCTGTGTAGAAACAGATATATATCTTCCTGCATTTCCAGATATGATGGCATTTTTTCAGGTATCAGAAACCGAAATCCAACAAGTATTGACCTGGAACTTCTTAGGTATTTGTATCGCCGGTCCATTTTATGGCCCCCTTTCCGATTCGATCGGACGAAGACTCCCCCTTCTTTGGGCATTGCTTATCTTCTTTATTGGAAGCATATTCACCTTCATTTCTGATAATTACAACATCCTTTTAGCAGGACGACTCCTGCAAGGTATTGGAAGCGGTGGATGCTTCACACTTGGAACTGCCGTCATATTCGATGCTTTCCAAAAAGAAAATGCAATGAGAGCGATGAACTATCTCAACTTTAGCATCCCATTTATTATGGCAGGCGCTCCTATGCTTGGTGGCTTCCTGAACAGTGAATATGGATTCCGTTCTAATTTTATTGCGATTGGAATTTTAGTTGGATTCAGTCTGCTATATTGCCTTTTTTGCTTTAAAGAAACACTCGCTCCCCAACAAAGAGCTCCCTTTAACTTCACTAAATTCAGAAAAGATTTTGCAAAAGTTCTGGGAAGCGCCTCTTTTTGGCAGCTTACCCTCATCTTTAACCTGGCTTTTTCAGGTTATATCGCCTTTCTTTCTTCCATTTCGGTTTTCTTTGTAACGAAACTTGGTGTAAGCAAAGATATACTTCCTTTCTACCAATGCGCATTATTAGGTGCTTGGCTTATTGCTAGCATTACATGCTCCCGTTTGATGAAACACTGGGGAGCACCTTTTATGAAAAAAATGTCCTCAGTTTTCATAGTCATAGGCGGGATTGGACTCGCTTTAGGTATGATCATAGATCCCTTAAGCACCTACATCCCTACCGCATCCATGATGATCTATACAGCAGGAATAAATTGGATTCTCTCCACTTATTTTCCTGAATCCATGGAACTTTTCCCAGACATTAAAGGGGTTGCGGCAAGCATTTTAACTAGCCTAAGGCTCTTGATCACAGTATTCGTTATCGGGTTAGTCAATCTGTTCTATAATGAAACCATTTACCCCATTTCTGGGATGGTTATTGGAATAATCCTGACTATGCTTCCACTCATGTATCTATATGAGCGTAAGACTGCTCTACTTCAATCCGCAAACTAGAAATTACCGAAGAAGTTGTTTCCAACTTCTCCGGTAAACACACACATCGCTGAGAGAGTGCTTTATAGGAAAATATGATTTCATCTTCGCCTATAAAACACTCTCTCAGATTAAGGAAGAGAAGATTACCTTCTCTTCCTTTGCAATTTACTTAGAAATTTTTCTAATAACCGCTTGGTTATCTATTGACTGTACACCATCAATTCCTTGAATACGGTCAGATAGTGTTTTGATATCAGATGGGCTGTCAACAACCCCTCTAACAATTACAGAACCATTATTCACAATAACTTCGATTTGCTCAAAACCTTTGCTAAAAAAACCACCGCGAAGTTTGTCTTCGATATTAGTTTTTAAAACTTGGTCGGAAACACTTGTGTTAGAAGGTGCAGTATTACTAAAAGCTAACTCTGAACTTTTTTTGTTGTTAACACTTGTTTGGTCATTAACTTGGTTAACACCTTGTACCTGCTGAATTCTGTTTTTCAGAGCAGCTCTTGTTTGCTCACTATCTAAATTGCCTTTTAAAATAACAATATTCTTCTCTACATGTATCTCGACATCGTCATATTTACCTGCATCACGATCATTGTCAATCACTCCTTGTATCCTTTCTAAAAGGATATGATCGTTGTCCTTGTTGCCGGATTGATCTGCTTCTGTTTTAGACCCGCCCCACCAAGAAGTACTCTTATTAGGATAGTCTAATTGGTTGTCTACGCCATTAACACCTTCAATAGCAGTTACTGTTTCTTCAAACTTTGCTGACTCATCTTTTGAACCGGCAATACCTTTTAATTGAATTTTCTTATCCACAACAATAATGGTGACATTATTCTGGTTTAATTCTCTTCTGTTGCTCAACTCCTGACGTATTCTTTTCAGAAGATCACGATCTTCCTGAGTTTTAAATGCATCTTGAGCAGCTAAAGCTTGATTATTCTGTCCGGAATTGTTGCGAGAATCCCAGTTCGGGTTATCTCTAGAATTCCCATTTGAATTGTTACGATTTGGGTTACTGGAATTTTGGTAATATTGTCCACCATAACTTTGGCCATCTCTAGACTGTCCGCGATAATTCTGGTTGTATTGTCCATAGCCTTGGCTATTACCATACTGTCCGCCATAGTTCTGTCCGCGTTGACCAGTATAGCCTTGGTCTTCTGCGTAGTTACCATAATTGTAATGACCTTGGTAATATCCGCTAGAAGGATAATAGTTACCCTGGTAATAACCTACATCGCCTTGATCATAGCCGCCGCTTTGGCAAGCTGGGCAAGAATAATATGCTGCACCGAGCAGGGATGGGGCAATAGCAACAGCTGAAACGATAGCATAAATAAGCTTCATAAATAATCACTCCTTGAATGGGTATGTGTTAATACTTTCAAATAGGTCTGGAGCGTGCAGATTGACACTGCAAATGTTAGGTAGTTGGCAAACTTTGCTTAAAAAGGCATTTCAGTAGTGTATACATTATTGAAATGCTCTTTAGTTTTGTTTTGTTAGATTTTTAGCCTTAGCAAATGCCTCATTGCTAGAAATGCTTAACGTACATTTTTGGCATTCTTTGAACTTCTTCTGCCTTCTGTATCGTCTTCGTCTGTATCATCGCCCTCATCCTCGTCATCGTCGTCGTCACGATGATTTTTAGGGCTTAGATCTTTTTTTTCTAGACGAACAGGATTTAGATTTTCTTTTATACCGGAAGGCTTTTGGGGTTTCGTTGAACCTTCATTATAGTCTCTTGCGCTGCTTCCGGTAATTAAGCCTGATTCTTTCTCCTCTTCGTCCATCCGAGGATAAAATCCCTCTTTAGAATTAGACTTAGCAGGCTTTTGAACTGTATTTTCTTTTTGCGTTCCTCTTCCAAGATTAGGCTGAGTGTTTGTGCGATTTCCTTCCTCATTTAGCTTTGCAGTAGGATTTTTCTCAGAATTATAGGGTTTCTGTTGCGATGGCATAACTGGCTCCTTTTGTGAATGTTAAATATATAACGTGACAATCAAGATAAGTAATGCTTACAACAACGAGTACAAAGAAATCTCATGAATACCAATTAACTAATTCATTTCAAAAATAAAGTCAAACTTAATGAAATACCCCTCTTCACAAGGGGTATAGAAGATTTAGGAAGGCTTGGCTAAGCTAGCGCGAAAATATTCAATCGTAGATTTCAATCCATCTTCAAGCTGGAATTTCGGCTCCCAATTCAAGACCCTTCTCGCTAAACTAATATCAGGATTTCTTACTTTAGGATCATCCAAAGGTAATGGTAACGAAATTATTTCTGAGGTAGAACCCGTCATCGCTAGGACTTTCAAGGCTAGTTCTTTGACGGTAAACTCGTTAGGATTGCCAATATTTACCGGACCATGAAAACCGTCAGGTGAGTCCATAAGCAATAATATAACGTCTACTAAATCATCCACATAACAAAAAGAACGCGTTTGCTGGCCATCACCATAAATTGTGATCGGCTTGTTTTCTAAAGCCTGCACAATGAAATTGGAAACAACACGCCCATCATCTGCATTCATCTTAGGTCCGTACGTATTGAAAATACGACCTACTTTTATATTTACTCCATACAAACGCTGATAATCAAAAAATAACGTCTCAGCACACCTTTTCCCTTCGTCGTAGCAAGAACGTATACCGTCCGGGTTTACATTCCCCCAATAGGTTTCTTTCTGTGGATGCTCTAAAGGATCTCCATATACTTCACTTGTGGATGCCTGGAATATTTTAGCATGACTTCTCTTCGCCAACTCCAAAACGTTGATTGCTCCAATAACATTTGTCCTCAATGTCTTTATAGGATCCCTCTGATAATGCGGCGGAGACGCCGGACAAGCTAAATTATATACCTCATCTACTATCAAATCTTGCGAAAATGGATCCTCAACATCATGCTGGATAAACTGAAACCCTTTCTTTCCAATTAAATGAGAAATATTACGTAATGAACCGGTATACAAATTATCCGCACAAATCACCTCATTCCCCGCTTCATATAATCTCTCACACAAATGCGATCCCAAAAATCCCGCACCACCCGTCACCAATACCCTCTTTCCTTCCATCACACTTAAAGAACAAACTAATACCAATACTATCCAAATTAATCTTCTCATAAGTGACTCCTCACATTTTTTTGATTTATTCTTATAACCTCCTCTACATATTTACTTGAAGTATATAGTGCTATTGATCTTAATCCCCTTTTATGACAAACTTTTCCTCCTTGGAAGAGTGGCAGAGTGGCCGATTGCGTCTGTCTCGAAAACAGATTCACCGCAAGGTGACGGGGGTTCAAATCCCTCCTCTTCCGTTTAAGGGGTTTTACCCCTTAAAAATCCCCACCAAAGGGCCAAAGGCCCTCTGGACTCCCGCATAGAAGCTTCGCCCCCATCAAAACTTTTTTTTGCTGATTGTGAAAAAAACTCGAATATTAGTTAAACTTACCCAACCAATCAGGATAACAATTCCAACCGTCATTTACATAAGTTCGTTCTAGTTTATGAAAAATATCATCTATAAAGATCTTCGCCATGAAACTTTTGGAAGCAATATAATTCTTTAAACTTACCTTCATCTGGATTTACGAGCTAAATCCTCTTTAGCTAATGCAATCGATTTGCAAAATTTATACCTATTTGTAAGAAAAACATATCATTACTCCTTACATAAAAATAATCAAATCATTGACATTCAAATGATTAAGTTTATAAATGAATTTTTTGAAAATAGCTCTTGTATTTGTAAGAAAAACAGACTAGTATTTCTTACATGAAGAAAAATCAAAAAAAAATGAATAGCATTAATAATCAGATCCTTGAACTTATAAATATCCGTGGGCATGGTGCCGTATTCGTCCCAATGGAGTTCTTGGATCTAGGAAGTCGGCAAGCTGTCGACATTGTTCTTCACCGGCTCGTTCAAAAAGGAATTATTCGCCGTCTGGCTAGAGGAATATATGATTTTCCTGAAGAGCATCCGATACTTGGAAAACTTCAACCATCTCCAGAAAAAATAGCAGAGGCTTTGGTTGGCCGTGACTGCACGCGTATTCAACCAACCGGCGCTTACGCAGCAAACATCTTAGGGCTATCCGAACAGGTTCCAGCTAAAGTAGTATTTTTGACAGATGGACCAAGCCGAACAGTAAAAATCGGAGCAATAACCATTCAGCTTCGACGAACAACCCCAAAAAATATGGCGATGGTAGGACGACTCAGTGGACTTCTGGTTCAGGCTCTCCGCGAACTGGGCAAAGAAAATGTTACCGCAGAGCGGCTTGAGCATTTAATGCGAGTTCTTCCGATTGATAAACGACAAGAACTACTCAAAGACATTCGCCTTGCGCCAGAATGGATGCATTCCATTTTTAGGAAACTGGCAGAGGAGACCGCTTGAAACTTGATTTTTTAAAATTATCTCCTAACGAGCGACATCTGTACATTGAACAGGCTGCCATTCAAAAAAAATGTATCTCCTGTAATCATGGAAAAAGATTTTTGGGTGTGTTGGTTGCTAAATATTCTATTTGAGTCGGAATTCGCAGACAGTCTCGTATTCAAAGGTGGCACCTCGTTGTCAAAGGTATTTGGTGCAATCAACCGTTTTTCTGAAGATATTGATCTCTCTGTGTCCCCTACTTTTTTGAAACTATCTGAAGGCGAAATAACATCTCGTACTCAGGGCGCTAAATGGATGAAAAACGCTGAAGCTGTGTGTGAAGTTGCTGTTCGAACTCAGATCATGCCGGCACTGGAAGCTTCTGTGTTAGACGTTCTAGAAGATGATCAGGTGCGATTCGAGTTTTTGAAAGATCCGAACTCAAATTCGCCGGTACTTCTTTTTCACTACCCATCATTACAACCAACAGGATTTGATTATATCAAACGTTCTGTAAAATTAGAATTTGGTTCTCTTACTGATCAGCAACCAACAGGGCGTCATACGATAACGCCTTGGATTGCCGAGATTTTTCCCAAAGCATTTCCCGATTGGCGTTGTGAGGTCATGGCTCTAGAGATAGAACGAAGTTTCTGGGAAAAGGCTACGATCCTGCACGCAGAATACCATCAACCACCCGACAAACCAATACCAGATAGGTATTCACGCCATTACGCGGATACTGCGATGCTTAAAAAGCAGATTGAGACAATCAAAGCTGTAAATCACCACGATCTGAGAAACCAAGTCGTTTTATGGAAGAGTCAGTTCTTTGGCAACTCATGGGCAAACTATATCTTGGCCAAACCAGGAACCTTTCGCCTTGTTCCTCCTAATGAAAGATTGCCCGCGTTGCGACGTGACTATCAGTTGATGCGCGAAATGTATCTTACAACGCCACCCAGTTTTGATGATATTCTCACTTCTTTATCTAACCTAGAGCATCGTATCAACCTCGTTTTCTAATTAACTACTTTTGGAGAAAAAAATGTTCAAATATATATGCGAAAAACTAGGCTTGAACTTCTCATCAGAAAGAAATCAATCTCCAAACCTTAAAGCTGTTGCAAAAAGTAAGCACGAAAAAGCAGCAGCGACAACAGGAAATTACAGTCCCATTCAAATGCCAGAAGGTGATATCAACATTATCAATACATATCCATCTGTGCTCGCTGTCGATGATTACAAATCATGGGAAGAACTATTACAATGTTTTTCTGATCGCACAACAAATCTGATTATCGATAACTATATAAAAGATCGCCGCATTGGCAAGGATCTGGAAAGTGCATTTGGATGGCAGAAATACTTAATAGGGAAATTTGATAAGGTTCAAATTTTTCAGAAAGACATGCGTGCAAAAGCATTTGTAAATATTAAAACAAACAGCAAAGAGGCGCTCAACTCATTTATGCATTCCAAAAATTGCGAGCAATTTAAACAAGCTTGGTTTTCTTTTCGTGAGGCGCTCACTTCTATCAGAGATAGTAAATCTGATTAACGATGACATCATCAAAAGCGCAAAGGGAATTACTTTTTAATTCATTTTCTTTTGCAAATTATGCACAAATAGGCAGTGTATAGACTAAGCATTGCCTCTCAATTTTTGCTGTGAAGTTGGTTGTTTAGTGTTGGGGATGCCTGCAGGGCATCGGACTCGAAAATAGATTCACCACAAGATGATGGGGGTTCAAATCCCTCCTCTTCCGTTTAAGGGGTTTTACCCATTAAAATCCCCACCAAAGCGCCAAAGGCCCTCTGGACTCCCGTATAGAAGCTTCGCCCCCATCAAAACTTCTTTTTTTGCTGATTGTTATATACACCCGACGATTATCTTAGCGATCTAACAGCTTTCCTTGCTCATCTCAAGGGCTCTTTCGCTCTGAAGAAAAAGTGCTGAACTTTAAAAGTTGACTGCTCATGTTTAAAGGAAATTGATTTTTTATTGATGGTCGATGATGAAGAAAGACAAGATGCCTTAAATTAGAATGGGCTAAACATTCACAAGTACAGGATTTATGAATATCGAGTATTCGATTATTTGCATCACCTCCTTCCTGATTTCTATCATTACCCTATTTTCAGGATTCGGTTTGGGAACGGTTTTAATGCCCGTATTTGCTATATTTTTTCCCCTTCCTCTAGCTATAGCATCGGTCGCCGTTGTCCATCTTGCAAACAATCTTTTTAAGGCTCTTTTAGTTGGAAAATATGCTAAAACTAGTGTTGTAATTAAATTTGGTATTCCAGCCGCTCTAGGCGCAGCTTTGGGAGCATATCTGCTAAGTTTTTTTTCAAATTGGCCACCTCTCTTTTCATATCACCTTTACAATTCAGATTTTAAGATAACTATGATAGGAATAATAGTCGGTAGCATGGTTATATTTTCCTCGATTTTTGAATTGGTTCCTCGATTTTCTGACTTATCTTTTGACCGAGATTATATCCCTCTCGGTGGAGCTATTTCTGGTTTTTTTGGTGGCGTATCAGGTAATCAAGGAATTTTACGCTCAGCCTTTTTAATAAAATCAGGATTAAGCAAAGAGGAGTTTATAGGTACGGGTGTATTATGCAGTGTTATCGTAGATGTTATTCGCATACTTGTTTACGGTTGGGCAGCATACACCCAAAAGTTTACAGAAGCTCTCTCTCAAAATATGATCGGAATTATAACCGCAGCAAGTATCACCGCTTTTCTTGGGTCGTATATCGGATCAAAACTGACTCACAAGATTACATTTAGAATGCTTCAAATCATTGTCGGTTCAATGCTTTTGATATTGGGTTTTGCAATCCTGGTTGGGATAGCTTAAATATAAAATAAAAGGAGACTTCTAGGCAGCGAATGATAATTGGCTATTTTACTAAGCTCTCCATCTCTAGTATTTTCGGAATCACCCAAAAAAGCTGAGAAAACAAATAGAACAAGAAGAAGTAGCACCAAAGGAAGATCTAATGCGTGAACATGAAAAAAGATCACACCCAACATAAAACGAATGAGCATTATCAAATATTTAAAGCCTATTGCTCTAACATCATTAGCTCTCATAAGTTAGCAGGCATCTCAGATACATATTGCTTAATTTCGTCTCTAACACGGCGATAAATAGCTAAGGACTCTTCCTCAGACTTCGTTTTTCGTGATAAAATAGGCGGATTATCAAACCCATGATGAAGGCGTTTTGCTTTACCTAAAAAAACCGGGCACTTTTCATTGGCGTCATTACAAATCGTGACTACATAACCAAAATCTTTTTCACCTAATTCACTTATGAGCTTAGATTGCTGCTTTGAAATGTCTACTCCTACTTCAGACATTACCTTCACTGCTTTAGGGTCAATCCCATGCTTTTCTATTCCCGCTGAATAAGGCTCTAAAACATCCCCTTTAAGCTTTCTTACCCACCCTTCCGCCATCTGGCTACGACAGGAATTTCCCGTGCAAATAAAAAGAATTTTTTTGATTAAAGGCTTGGACATTTAATCACCCTCCCACCTCATTCCCCATCCTATAGATTTTTTTCTTAATCCACAAAGAAACTTGCACAAGGCTTATCAGCACAGGCACTTCAACCAATGGTCCAATAACAGCCGCAAAAGCTTGCCCTGAATTGATACCAAAAACAGCTATTGCAACAGCTATAGCCAACTCAAAGTTATTAGATGCCGCCGTAAAACTCAAGGTTGCAGACTGCTCATAACTAGCTCCAGCCTTATAAGACAAATAAAACGATAGCAAGAACATAATGAGAAAGTAGATAGTTAGAGGTATGGCTATTATCAAAACATCCAAGGGAAGCTGCACAATGAACTCACCTTTCAGAGAAAACATCACTAGAATGGTGAATAAAAGTGAAACTAGGGTCAGTGGTGAGATTAATGGCATCAGAACATTCTCATACCACTCTACTCCCTTAAGCTTAATTCCGATGACTCTCGTGAGAATCCCAGCCAAAAATGGAATGCCTAGATAGATAAAAACGCTATAGGCTATTTCTCCTATGGAAACATCTACTACACTTCCATTTAGTCCAAAGAATGTGGGCAGTATTGTAATGAATACATAAGCATATATTGGAAAGAAAAGAATCTGAAAAATGGAGTTAAAAGCCACAAGCCCAGCACAATATTCCCTATCTCCTCTTGCTAAATCATTCCATACAATGACCATGGCAATACATCTGGCTAATCCAATAAGGATAAGACCCACCATATACTCAGGATAGTGAGGTAAGAAGACGACTGCCAACGCAAACATTAGAACCGGCCCAATAAGCCAGTTTTGGACTAATGACAAAAGAAGAATTTTGAAGTTGCGAAAGACCTCTCCAATACGTTCATATTTAACCTTTGCAAGAGGCGGGTACATCATAAGGATAAGGCCAATTGCTATCGGAATGTTCGTTGTACCAAACTGAAATCTATTAATAACAGTTTGAATGTTTGGATATAGGTATCCACAGCCAACTCCAACTAGCATGGCCAAAAAAATCCAAAGAGTTAGATAACGATCCAAGAAAGAAAGGCGTTTAACCGACGTCTGTATATTTCCCATAATAGCCTCTCATTTTGAAATTATCATTATACTATATTTGTAGGTGTACGCAAGGCAGCTGCAAGCAATTTTTCCAAGTATGCTTCTTGCTGAGGCTGCTTAAAAATCATTCGCACAAATTCTTTTGTTTTTGAACACGATCTTTTTGGAGATCCTCTCAGTAATTGACTAAGGCCTGATAAAATGGCCAGTTCGGATCTATACCTATTAGGAATGAATAAACCTGCTGATTTGAGTTAGAACTTCAGACTTTTCAGGTAAATCCAAAGGTAGCGTTGGAAATCCGTGGACCATTCCTTTAAAAAAAAGATCCATACAGTTTACTCCTGCCTCCTGCAACTTTATTGCATAACCTCTTCCATCATCCCTAAGAGGATCATACTCTGCAGTAACAACTAAAGCTGAGGGTAAATCCTGGAAATTTGCACTTTTTAATGGCAGTGCTAACGGGTTTTGGCGCTGTTCTTTTTCAGGTGCATATTGTGAAATAAACCAAATGCATTGTTCTCGCGTTAAATTATACCCTGACGCATTCTCTAAATAAGAAACCGTATCAAAATTATCATCTGTCATTGGACACAAAAGAATTTGTCCCTGGATTTCAGCCCCTCCTCTATCCCTCACCATCATGCAAACAACTGCCGCAAGAGTAGATCCAGAGCTAGAACCACCTACAAAAAGCCTTTTTCGATCTCCATTCCACTGTTCCAGATGTTCATATATCCATGTAGTTGCGGCATACAAAGCCTCCGGAGCAGCAGGAAAAGGATTTTCTGGAGCTAGTGGATAATCTACAGAAATGACCATGCAATTAGCAAAATGTGCAATTTCTCTACAATGACACTCCAGAGTATCTAAATTGCCAAAAACAAATCCTCCGCCATGAAAAAAAATTAAAACCGGCTGTAGCTTATCAGAATCCTTTCGATAGATGCGTATAGGAATTTCAGTTGAGAAATTCATAATAGTACTGTTCTGAATGCTCAAATCATAGCTTGGAGCCTTTTCATTGAATTTTATTTGACGGTCATTAAATTGCTTTCTCAAATCAGGAATAGAAAGAGTTTCTAGATTCGGTAAAAGCGGACTTTGCTTTAAGTAGTTTTCTAAAATTGGTGATAATTTTCCCATCTATTCTCCACTATAATTAAATACAAAGTCATTTGCAGAAACATCAATCAGTTGTGAGGGACGAAGTCCCCTATGCTCTAGATATCTTCCTACTAAATCAAACCCAATCGCATAACCTGCCCAACGAGGGATCTTCTCATCTTTAGAACCGAAAAACCAATCCTGATGATTATAAAAACGACTGTGGTGTTCCTTCTCAGCCAGTAGAGAAAGAGCTTTTAACTCATGATGCTTAAGTGCAATGCTCCATGGCTTGGGTTCAGTTTGGTTCAGCTCAATATCAAAATGATCCGCTAATCCCTCACTAACAAGTGCTTCAAGCAATGTATTACCATACCCGACGCCTGACATGCGCATGACATGATGTAGCTCATGTGTAACAGTACTTGCAATCCCTTGTTTAAGGTTATCCCTAAGATACGATGAGGAAGGATCAATAGATAGAAAAATTGTGGTGGGATTCTTTGCATAACCACTGATTCCCAGTTCAGGAACTACTGACTGAGGGTCATCCATAACAACAATATCTAATGAAGGGACTATGACTAATTTTTGCGCTCTCTTGAAAGTACTTCGAATGGATTTTTTTATCACTGTGATAAAGTCATCACTTAAGCGACCTGACTGTTTGAGTATGTGAATAATTTGCACCACTTATACCTACTAATACTCTACCAAAGCGTCAAAGACCCTCTGGATTTTTATTTGCGCCGTCATACTATAAAAGATCTTTCCAACACTTTATTGAAAATGAGCTTAAAAAACTCCGTAATCATAAAACAGTAATCGAAAACAACTAAAGTATTGAGCTAACCCTACTCACTTTAGAGAATCCCGTCGAATCCTTTCAAACTTGATTTATAACATAATTACATAATATTTTATTTAATTCACTCGCAGCTTAACAGGAAGATCTATGGAAAAATTTAAAAAAACAATCTCAGTATTTACAGTCTTCATGGCCTCTTTGACAGGTTTTTTACATGCAGATTATCCTTATCGAGATAACGTAACCGCCTATTCTGATAACAATTGTTGCGCTCAAACATGTTGTGAAGAAGCTCCTTCCGGACATTTCTTTGTAAATGCAGACTTGCTTTATTGGAAACCGTATATTTCAGGGTTGGAACTCGATTTTGGCACTTTGAGCCTTTCACAAGCACTTGTTGATGGAACTACAATATTCACAGCCAATGAATTAGATGTTGATCCGAATTTTAAATGGAATGCTGGATATCGGATTGGTGCTGGTTATCAATTTGCTTGCAGCAATTGGCAGATCGGTGCCATATGGACTCACTTTCAGGGAAAAGGCAGCCATAGAGATGGATCGGTGGGAGAATTTGCGAATAATGGTCATTGCAGAACTCACTTGAATCAGATCGATGCTGTCGTTGCCTATAACACATGTTTCTGTTCTTCATTCAATGTGAAACCTTTTCTGGGAATCCGTGCTGCAAAAATCCACCAAAGTATAAGCGCTCAGCTATTTACGGAGATTACCTTAGCTGCTCCGACGACGGTTATTACAGAAAGTAGATTTTTGGACGATACCCAAAATTTTCGCGGACTAGGCCCTATTCTGGGTCTGAATCTTGACTGGGATGTGGGATGCGGTTTTGGCGTTTATGGAAGTGCAGCTACAAGCATTCTCTATGGTAACTATAGAGTAGATTTCGACGATTCTGGTTCGACTCCTGCACCCATTTCGCAAGAAGTGATCAGTAGAATCAGAAAGCGTCTGCATGCTGTCGATTGTGTCGTAGATCTTGCATTAGGCGTCAGTTGGCAGACAAGCTTCATGGAGTCGTATCAGCTAGCTGTAAAGCTTGGATTCGAACACCATCAATACTTCAATCATAATCATCTAGGCGCAAATCGTGGTGATTTGTCCTTTGATGGTGGAATATTGTCTGTTGGTGTAGCCCTTTAAACTTAAAATAAAAGATTTCGAGCATCACGTAAAAAACCGGAGACTCTGTGAAGAAAAAACTATTCTCTTTTTTCATGTTTACCTTTGTTTTGACAACTCAAGGTGTACACGCCTTTCCTAATTCAGTTCCTAGCCGTAGTGAAGGAACATTACAAGTTATTCAAGAACAAGATGCTACTGTCGGTCCTCCAGGACCTGCTGGTCCAACAGGTCCTCAAGGCCCCGTTGGCCCTGCCGGAGCTACAGGCGCGCAAGGTCCCATTGGACCTGTAGGACCCCCAGGACCCGATGGTCCAATTGGCCCCACAGGAGCAACCGGAGCGACAGGACCCGATGGTCCAATTGGCCCCACAGGCGCAACCGGAGCAACAGGACCCGATGGTCCAATAGGCCCCACGGGCGCAACCGGAGCAACAGGACCCGATGGTCCAATAGGCCCCACGGGCGCAACCGGAGCAACAGGTCCAGATGGTCCAATAGGCCCCACGGGAGCAACTGGAGCAACGGGAGCAACCGGTCCTTCAGGACCTGGTGCAATCATTTCCTATGCTTCGGGACAAGATCCTGCTGTTATGACTTCCATTATTACTGGAACATCCGGTACAGGCGCTCTCATTGGTTTTGGAAGTTCGTTATCGGGTGTTGATGTTTCCACAGGATTTATTGATTCTACTACGCTTGGTAGTTACGCCTTTTCAATGCCTAGAGATGGCACAATCACTTCAATGTCAGCCTTCTTTAGCATTAACGTTCCATTAAATCTTGTAGGTACTACCATCGATATAACAGCACAGCTGTACTCGTCAACGACGCCGGACAATACATTCGCTCCTATTCCTGGAGCTTTGGTTACCTTAGCCCCTCCTTTAACGGGAATAGTAAGTACCGGGACAATTAGTAACGGGATAACCACGGGACTATCTATACCTGTAACATCTCAAACGCGGTTGCTTATGGTATATTCCATAACTTCTACTGGGATTTCGCTAACAAATACAGTCAGTGGATTTGCTAGTGCTGGAATAACACTTGAATAGATGATTCTAATTAGAGTACGGCCGTTAAAGCCGTACTCTTTTCTGGGCTTGTTAAAGCATAGCGAGTAGCTACTTCTGCGCGTGTTAGAACTGCCTTCTGATCTGTTTGTTGAGTTTTTCATTTACCGTTTTAAGATGATTAACGGCACTTTCCAAGGTATCTAATGATTTTTTCATGTCTGTATTTTCTTTTTTTGGCATTCTTTTTAGTGCCGAAAATTCATTTTGAATAGCTCTATTGAGATTCCACCGCTTTGTTAGAGAACTAGCAAGTTGGATAATTTCAATAGGATCAAAGGGTTTTTTCAATATAAATAATCTATCGGATTCTCCAAGGCGATTAATGATTTCTCCCCAGCTATACTTGTTGTAAGCGGTACAAATAACAGTTTGTATTTCTGAATCTAGGTCCCAAATTTCATTAATAGTTTCGATTCCATCTTTACCAGGCGGCATGAGGATATCCACAAAGGCAACAGCATAAGGCTTACTTTTTTCAATAGAGCTTCTTACAAGAGAAACTCCATCATCTCCTTGATAGGATGAATCGATGATAAAAGGGGGAAGGGCAGGTTTTTCTATCGCTTCTTCTTCAAAAAGTTTTGCGTTCATTTCCTGAAGTAATTCTGTAGAAGGATTTACTGATGGCGTTAGTATTTTTTTGAAATCCGAATGGATAGATTCGTTATCATCAATAACTAAAATGCGATGATTAGTCATTTTATTCCCTTTTTGTTCTATAAAGCTCCTTATCATGTAGCTTTTTCTATGTCAAAATGTTATTTGAGGTAGAAAAAGGGCGTTTATGAAAATAGAACAAAAAAAATGGTCTGAAGCTAAAGGTTGGCAAACAACCTTTTCTGAATTTGCACAAAATGATAACGCTGATTTTGTCTTAGCTTTTGGTGATCGATTCATTTTGGAAACGGAAGAGCGATTTCAGGAACTAAAACATTTATATCCTAACGCTCATATTGCTCTTTCATCAACTTCTGGAAATATTGTAGGATTGAATATAGAAGATCTCTCGATTATTGCGACTTCAATAGTTTTTGAAAAAGATTCTCATATCGAAATCCAACGTATTAATATCAATGAAGTTGCAAATAGCTTTGAAGCGGGTGAATCCGTTGGAAACCGTTTACATAAAGATGGCTTAAAGCATATTTTTTTGCTATCAGACGGACATCTCGTTAATGGTACAGAGCTAGTTAAGGGACTATTGTCAACAGTACCGATAACCACCTTAGTTACAGGCGGTCTAGCTGGGGATGGAACTCGCTTTGAAAAAACTATTGTCGGAGTAGACGCTCCACCTAAAGTGGGAGAAATTATAGTTGTTGGTTTTTATGGAAGCCATCTGCGATTTGGGGTGGGCTCTATGGGTGGCTGGGATCCATTTGGGATTGAAAGGAAAATTACAAAATCATCCGGTAATATTCTTTACGAACTGGATGGCAAATCGGCTTTAGAATTGTACAAAAAATATCTTGGCGATCAATCCAAGGATCTTCCCGGGTCAGCCTTGCTTTTTCCACTTGCAATACGGCCAAACTTAACTGCAGAGCCTTTAGTCAGAACCATTTTAGGAATCAACGAAGAAGAGCAAAGCATGGTTTTTGCTGGAGATGTCCCTGAAGGATGGTATGCACAGCTAATGAAAGCTAATTTTGACAGGCTTGTAGATGGTGCAATTGAAGCAGCGAGTTTAAGCTATGAAATGATTGGTAACGAAAGTCCTGAATTAGCAGTACTCATAAGTTGTGTTGGGAGACGCAACGTGCTCGATCAGAGAACAGAAGAAGAAATTGAAGGCGTGCGTGATGTAATAGGAAATGCCAAAATAATAGGATTTTATTCCTATGGTGAAATTGCTCCTACTCGTATGGGGACTGGCTGTGAACTTCACAACCAAACGATGACAATTACTACGATTTCTGAGAGATGATGTTTACAAGTCTTTTGCAGCGACAATTAAAAAGATATACTAACCCATCAATGATCACGCCAGCATGGCAGGATTTTTTAGCGGCAGTGAACCGTTCTTATGAACACTATGAGCGTGATCACCATCTTGGAAAGCAGTCTTTAGAAATAAGTACGGAAGAGCTTCGGGAACTTGCATATGAGCTTACTGATAGAGAAGCTCGTTTAAGATTCATTTTAGAGGCTGCATCGGATGGTATCTTGATTTTTAACAATGAGAACAAAATAGTCATTTGCAATCATTCTGTCATAACTTTTTTTGAACTTAATGAAACCGAACAAGAACTTATAGGAAAAGATATATCTATTTTTAAGACAACACCACCCTTTTCTGATATCACTTTGCATAAAGAAGGGAATTTACATGTATTTCAAATATTAAAAAGTGATGGATCTAGCCTCCCTATTGAATTGTCTATTTCAGAAATATCCTTAAGTCAGAAAAAATATAAAATTTGCGTTTTAAGAGATATTACAATTGCTTTGCAGCATCAATTAGCATTACAAAGAGAAATTGATTTACAAAAGCAGCTGGTAACATCAGCACGAGAAGCTGGAATGATGCAAGTTGCTACTAGTGTGTTACATAATGTGGGTAATGTTCTAAACTCGGTTAATATTGGCCTAACAAAGCTTAAAGAAAGCCTTTATTTCTCAGAGGAGGGAAAGCTAACAAAATTGGCTTCTATGATTAAAAGTCATAAGGAAAATCTAACTTTTTTTTTAACGGAAGATCCAAAAGGCAAATACTTACTTGATTACATAGTGACATTAGATGAATTTTGGAAAAATGAACGCAAAAGTTCTGATTTTGAAATTGAAGCCATCTCTAAAAAAATAGAGCATATAAAAAGTATTATTAATATCCAGCAGTCCTCTAGTCGAATGACTAATATGAACGAAAGCATCAATCTGAAATTAATTTTAGATAATTTGCTCTTGGTATATCAAAAAGATTTACAAAAATATAATATAGCTTTGTTGTTTGATTATACTCCTATTCCAAACATTTTGACCGACAGAAGCAAACTTTTACAAATTTTAGAAAATCTGATACGCAATGCTATAGATGCCTTATTGACAGTAAAGACTCAAAGAAATTTAAGAATTCGTATAAATTTACTTGAAAATGGTTTTGTACAACTTATTGTTGAAGATAGTGGCTGTGGTATTGATTCGAGTAATTTATTAAAAATATTTTCTTTTGGATTTACGACAAAAATGGATGGGCATGGCTTTGGTTTACATAGCAGTGCACTTTTTGCTAAAGAGATGGGTGGAGAGTTGGTTGCTCAAAGCGATGGTATTGGAAAAGGCGCTCGGTTTATTTTAACATTGCCTGCAAAGATCTCTTGAGCCTTACGCACATTCACCCTTCTAGTTCACGTATTCCATAGGAGCGTGCTAACTAAGTGTTTTGCATAGAAAATATTTCGGGGACTTGATTTTCAATTTCAAGTCCCTCTATCCTAAAGATTGTTTTGCCTCTAAAGTGCTCTTCTACTTAACTCTAAGTAGGGATAGTAAAAGCCTTTTAAGTATAACCATTTATATAACTATTATCTATTTATAGGAACGAATAAATTTTTTCCCTAAGTATGATAATTTTATTTAAACAATCATATTTAGAGCTACTTTCACTTTCCATTAAATTTAATTTATCCAATGAACTAGAGAGAGTCCACGACCAGGTGTTAATATCATGTTCAGCATGTCCAAAGCGAATTAAGCCCTCTTCTCCCCACATTACAGAAGAAATAGACATAGAATATTCTACGGAATTCAAATCATTCGAAATACCTTCAATAATACGATCATTTTCTGAAGGATAGGAATATTGTGGTTCAGTAACTAACATACAAACTCCACATTTTTATTTATCAACTTAATTTTAAATCATTAAAATTAAGATGTTGTAAATCTCTGTTAGTCTATATAAAAATTTTTCAGATTATTGAAGACACAGCGCTTCATATATTTACATTTAGATTTATCACGTTCAGTAAGATAATAATTTTTAATCATTATTAATATGTGTTATTTTAATAATAAGGCTATTTGTAAATTTTTTAATAATACATTAATTAATTATTAAAAAGGTTAGCATGAGTACAATTGGCGGGCAAAGCGCTACACCTCATTTTGAATCCTTCCATGTTCCTGCAACTGCCCCTGTACAAAAATCAAATGTGGATGCCTACGGGGAAGTAACAACCCCAAAACCCCCAGGGTCTAGCTCAGTTAGTCCACATAGTGAAAATGAAGCAGTTAACCAAGATCAAAACGAATATAAACGTTTTTGGAGTCAATCACAGGGAGTAAATACTCTTAGTCATCCTACAAAATCTTCCCATGTTACAACTCCGCAAGAAGCTAGAATTAATAAACTCCAAAGCATTTTCCCTAATGTCAATCCGCGTCACGTAGTCGAAATGAAATTATCTTTTCATAATGATATTTCCCCATCCCCTTCTCTGGAAAATCATCAAATTAAGCCTCAGGATCCCACGGAAAAGAATCAAAAAATCCACAGCATTTTTCTTACTCTTAAAGATAGTGATGGAAATACGTTCCATGAAACTACAGTCTTAGACAACAATTCCGGTACTCAAGGAAATTACAAAACAATGAGTGTTGGAACTATCCAAGAAACAAACGACATAGTGGCTGTTACAATCCTTAAACCAGAACACACTAATCCACTGAATATTGATAGAGAAGTTTCAGGTCTGACATTGATCAATGATATTGCAGGATGCTGTGGCGCTACTAGAATAGCAAGTTGCGAGGGGCAGCTAGTGATCATGCAGCCTTATTGTGAAGGCGGAACGTTTAAAGATGCAATTAAATCAAATACGATGACAGATCAAGTTTTTTATCTTGCAAACCTTGCCCATACTCTCGCTGATCTCCATTCTCACAAAATTATCCACAATGATATTAAAGATGACAATGTGATGTTTAAATTTGATCCATCCTCCCCTACTCAATGGAGTACCCGGTTAATTGATTTTGGCCAAACTGAAAGGGTGAGGGATGGTGAAGTCATAAATAATACTGGAGGTACTGTTCGCACATTTTCACCAGAGAAAGCGGTAGTATCCCTAAAAATTATTGAGTATCAAAATATTGAAAGAGGAATAGAAGAGCTAAATGAGGCTCTCGATAATGATCCTGATAATCCCGAATTGAATGAACAGTTGAATGGATTATTAAATGAAAGAGATAAAGTGTACGAACAGTATTCTAAATATGTTTTGGATATACGCGAGCCAAATGATGTGTGGACTTTTGGACTTTTATGCTACCAAACCACACACGGCGAACGACTTGAATGGCAACAAAATGTGGAATTGAATCAGGCAAATGACGTGCCTTCCGAAGAAATATTATATCAAGCTTTCCAAGAGATGAGACAACCTATAGCAGACCTAGATCCAAATAATCCTATGGATATGCTTATCAAGGATGCTCTCACTCAAAATCCTAAAAATAGGCCTACGATGGAGGAATTAAATACTCGATTGCAAGAAATGTTAAATCCTCTTAACTAATCTCCCTATTTCAAGCATCGGCAAAGGTCGAAGAGGCATATATCGCCTCTAAACATAACATTTACATTTACAAACTAACCTAATTATAATAAAATTATATATATTTTAATAATTCCGGCATATGAAACATGCATTACATTACACGCGTCCTCTTAATATTAGTCTTATTCTTCTCATATAACTTAAATGCCGGCGCTCTCACAATAGATACTCCAGTTAATAATTTCTGGGTCGGCACTGGATGGGGTAGTCTCCAAACAAAAATCAAATATTTATCTGAAGACCAATCTGAGTATTTAGTAGGTTATATTGAATACAAAGATGATCAAAGGCTTTTAAAAGATTCTGAGGGAAATGTTAAGTTAATAGCTGAAGTTTATCCGTCTGAGGATTCAAAATATAGTAGAGTGCTGCTTTTTAAAACCTCGGATGGTAATCCTGTTGGTATTTTCTATCTGTACAATAACTATTTAGGCTTTAAGTATGAGTATGTCAGTCTATCCGGGGAAAAACTTTTCTTTACGCATGTATATTTTCCTAAACACTCCTATGAAGATTATTTCCTAGTAAAAGAGCGTATTCTTTCCCAGAACCCACGCAACAGCTTCAAATTTATGCGCCTAGCCAATGTATCCGACATCTCAATCTTTGATAGTAATCCCACCTTATGGCTTGAATTCGTCATGATCAAAAGCTTTTTCTGGGCAGCTCTGTAGATCCAATGTGGAATGAGCGCATCCATACATTATGATATGATGACTTCTATACTAGGATAAGGTATTCCTCTATCTTATTTAATGTACAATATTCTATCGATGAGAGGGTTGGCGTCTTTATAATCAATTTCTGACAGCTTAAAGAAATTATCCTTACTGATCATTCGATAAGGTATTTTACCCAATTCAATAATGTTCTTTATTTCTGCAAATAACCTACTTAACCGCTGGGCAGTGAGTTTACTTATCTTACTCTTCGCTGTTTCTTTTACTTCTGCAGCGATTTCAAATACGTTTTTTACTGGATCGATAATGATCCTAGATATTTCTGATATTAAAGATGGCATATACATACTAAAATTTATTGAATTTTAGCATATAAAGAATAAAAAAGCAGTATTTAGTTTTTTATTAGTAACTATTCACTTCTGTGGAGGAGCTGTCTTTTGTGGAGCCTCGGTCTTTTCAAAGGGCGTAGTGGAGAATGTCTCTACTCCATTTACATCTTCACTATAGATAGGGATAAAGTTCATCTTTTCATTATTGCTTTCCTCATCTGCCCCATTATTTTGATTACTATTGTTATAGTTATAGTTACCTGAGTTATTATTTTCACGGTTTTGAAAATGCCCTTGTTCCATCTGTCTTAACGCTTGTAAGTTAGGTGTCTGGATGACTGATAATAACAGCGCGAAGGCAAAAAGTGTGATAGCTCTCATATTCCCCTCCCTTAGATTAATATCTTTATCTAAATAGTAATCTATAAACAATATTTTATCCAACTGATCCATTATTATTAGAAGGGGGATAAATATCCCCCTAGGGAATAGGATTAATTTTTTAGAGTTTCTTCCATCTTGCTAATTTGATCTAGAAATTGTTGCGCCTCTTTTTTACGTAATTCAGTACATTGCGTTGCGGGAATAGTATTTTTAGAACCAGTGAAAGCTGCTAGTCCATGAGGATAAACCCAGCTTGCCGAAGGTAATGAGTCGGCATTAGGTCCTACTAAGGGAGTTAATACTTGTTTCAATATGGCAATGTTGTTCTTCTGAAATTCTTTCGAGTTCTCAGTGATAAATTTCTGCAGATCTTCTTGTGAATTTTTCACGAGCAAATCATTTAGGACCCTATCGCGATAAGTCACTAAAAGTAACTCTGGCGCTGCCATTACACTCTGGTCTGATGTACAAGCTGCATCTATCAAGGTACGGCGAGTGCCTGACATCAACCAAGGCATTGTTTTTAAGACAAAGGTCTGGATGGTAGGATTTTGTGCATAATACTCTTCGCCCAGTTCAAACATCAAGATTGGATGGCCTTGATTCACTCTTGCCTCTAACCACTGACGGCGTTTATTTGCATCCGGCTCCGTCCAAAGGTGGTTGAGAACTTCGATGTAATTTTGTTGTTTAAGGAGCTGATCGATTTTGGCTGTATCTTTTAAACCATTATATTTAGTTTTCAAAGAAACAACATAGTTAGGATCATTTTTCTTGCCTGTGTAGGATACAACATCCGCATTATTGTTGATGGAGGTAATATTACCTTGTTTTTCTACAGTATAACCCTGGGCATTCAAATTGAATGTAAATAATGCTAAGAAAATTATGTAGTAATGAACTTTCATGCGCTGTCTCCTTTGATTCATTTCATAAGAAAACAGGAATATGGAATTACAATAAAGTGATTTCTTGGAATACGAAGAGTGAAATGTTCTTCCTTTTGAGTGCTTCCTAATTTCGGTAACAAGCAAATATTCTGCGGGCTTCTTGCCCGCAGAACCTAAAAGGAAAATTAGGCTACTGGTTTTCGTCTTGGGGCTTTTTTCGCAATGTGTTTTTCATGATGTTCATCCTTTACAGGATGTTTTTTATGAACACTTTTACTATGTGAAGTAGGTGCTTTTTTTCCATTGGCAGCAAACCTTGTGCTTCGATGACCATTATTTGATTTATTTATTTCACCTGCGACTAAATCCTGTACGAATTCCCTGACTTTAGCCCCTGAACGCGGTGTAAAGAGCAGCACGGTAGCGGCGGCAATACCACTACCTATGAGTGCTCCTATAATAAATTCCTTATTTTCAATAGCCATAGCTATCTCCTTTTTTGCAACTGGTGCAAAACATTTAAGCCAAGACCTGCCCAATCCATTATTTGTTCTAGAACTTCAGATTTGCCTTTCTTAGCACTACTTGAATTGAGTTTATTGACTATTGTTAATAAAGTATCTTTCCAGTCTTCTAGATGCTCTACAGCATCGTGACCTTTTTCACCTACTTGATGTACGAAGTCTTCCGCTTTTTCACGGATATCGCAGTATTGATTTCCTAAGCGAGCTCTAAGCTTGCTTCCAGATTCTGGAGCCAATAATAGGGTTACGATGGCAGTAAGAATACCACCACAGGCTAATCCTATAAGCATTGAAGAATTGGAGCTTGTTTCTTCTTCTTGTCCGTGGAATAAATGATGGCCTCTTTTTCTTAACTCATCTGCAAAGTCGCTTGTACTTTGTGAGACAGAATTATATCCATCAACGATTCCATTACGAAGTTCTCTACCTGATCTTGGAGCCAAGAGTAAACCGGTAATACCGGCAGCTAATCCTCCAAGTAGAGCCCCTTTCAGAAATCCAATGCTATTTCTTTCGTGATACATAACTTACCTCCGGTTAAAAAACCTTTCGCCTAATTTTATACTAACGATCAACCATTCAACTAAGTCGTCTGTGTACGATTCTTTGCGATTAATATTAGCTTCAACTTTGCGGTCACTTTTCCCCAGTTCTTCGTATGCTTCTATTATCTCTCTATCTTTTTTGATTTTTTTGGTTTTTTTCTCGAGCATCTCCCCAACATCTGTAATGGCTTGCAGGGTGGGATCCAAAGAACTCAATTTCCTTTCAGTTTCAGAAAGGGTACGGTCCACTTTTACTAGGAGCCTTTGCAACAAAATGAGGGTATAAATGAAGGTGATAGCAAGTAAGACGAAAAATATTACTGCTATGGCGACTGAAGTTTCGATATTCATAGATCTCTCCTCCGACTATCTTAGACACTCACCGATCCATTTTTAAGAATGTCATTATCTTTCTTTCTTTGTCAAATCAAGGTGATTTTTTAAGTGTCAGATACTCTGACATTTCCGCTCACAATAGCTCTTGATAGCTCTTTTTTAATGAAAATATCGTTAATATAATCTATTTAAGATGTAACATAGCGATTTATTTTACGATATAATAGTTCTTCTTATAAGAAGCGCGACAATTAATTTATTACAATTTATATCAAACGTTACTAAATGTTATAATGACGTCTTTTTAGGATTATTCTATGTCAGCTATTTTAGGTATTGCATCTTCGTCTACTGGTTCTTTTATAACTCAGAAAGATCTTGCAATGGATGAAATAAAAAAAACATCCTTAGTGGAGCAAGCTGCTCCTGACACTGCATCCTTACCTATTTCAATCGATAGCGTTTCTGAAATTAAAACACAACAACTGCAAATCCTTCCCTACTGCCTTAATGAAGCTTTGGGGCTTGAGCTTTTACACAACTCCAATTTACCCCTCAAAATTAATAAAGAAAGGGATCCTTTACCCGCATCCAACTTTATGACGACAAGCTTTGCCCTTCTTAAAAAGCTAAATATAGCTTTAGTCAATGAAGACGAATCCGCTTATAATTTAGCTTTAAAAAAACAGGATCTCTTTTGTCTTGGAATCTTTTTTTTTGGATACCTAACCGGTTGCGGAGTCAGATATGATTATAACTCGACGACCTGCGGAAAGATGTTTAAAAAAGGTATTATTGTAAAAAAAGAGAGTTTTGAAGACCCTTTTTTTCTCTTACTTCCACCTGATATCCAAGAGATGTTCCATAAAATATTTTTTGATATCGACTCCCTCACAGCATCGCATATTGTTCAGCTTTTGCAAAAATTTGTCCCATTATCACCTGTTACTCCTAAAATAGTACATGATGTAAGCCGATACAAGCGATTCGGTGAGAAATCAGAAAACGAAATCATTTTTTTCAAACATAACACGTCTTTGCCCGTAAGTTCAAAAACTATGGATGAATTGACTGTTTTAGCTCTGAATACTCTGGCCACATGCCCCTTTGAAAGGAAAATCTGGATTCATGAACTGACACCTACTCTAAATCTCTTCGCAGTTAACGTACGTAAAGGCCTGAAAATTACCACTCAGATCTATGCCATGACTAGCCCTCCCAAACGGGGTGGTTGGAGCGAGGTCCATTTCGGAATAAAACTATCTACAGGTAAATGGATTGCTTTAAAAAGTGATAAAATCGGAACTCAATTCGTCATTAACGAGGTGGCTAAAACACGACAAATACACGCAAAGGTGGAAGAAAATAAAGCCGAATTAAGAAAAGAATACCCTGAAGCATTTTCTGAAGATCCTAAAGGCCCCAAAATCATTGTAATACAATCGAATCCTCATACGTATGTATTGGAACCCCATCAGATGATCACAGATAAATGCGATTCCGATTCCAGAGGGGTATGCATTTATTTTAACGATAAAATCCAAAAATTTTCACGAAACTACACAACTTTAAGCAACGACATCCTTACATTTACACGGCGCATTGCAAAACAATTAACCGAATTGGAAAGAAATTTAGAAGAAGATAAACTTAGCTATTCTGACTATCTGATGCGTAAACAATATTACAAAATCCAGTTAGAGACAGTTAATAATAAATTATTTATCGCCGGTAAAGAGCTATATTTGATGCGAGCAGATGAAATCTCTTTGCATAAAGAGATACTGCAAAAACGTCAAAAAAAAATCATGGGTCTTTGCTTATATGAAATTATTGCTTTAGCCATCCTGCATGAGCTTTCCTTTACACATAGCGACCTCAAACCTGAAAACATACTAATAACGAATACTTCCTCGGATAGACCTAAAGCTGTATTTTGCGACTTATATAGCGCGCAACAACTACATTCTTATATTAAAAATCCTTTTATTTTTGCGAATAAAAATCCACCGGGCCTTTCCCAAGGCACGGAAACATATATTTCTGAAAAAGCAATAAATGCAACAACTGTTGCTTTACTCGCAGAAGATAATTATGCTTATCACATTGCAGTAAAGGGCTCAGACAATTTTGCATTGGGGGCAATATTATATTTTCGCCTTACAGGGATTGAGCTTCCTCGGTATTTTCAAACGGTCCTCAATCACCAAAATAATTACACTGTTTGTGTTAAACCCCATCCGGATGCTTACCGAGATACAGCGTTTCTTCTTTTACCCCCCGAAATACGAACTGTTCTCTGTAAGCTCATTTCTAATGATGATTCGATTACACTTAAAGAAGTGGCTAATTTATTCCGCAAATATAAAGAGTAAATACCTACTTGCCAAAGAAATAATTTGTCGGCATGACCATGAATTCCCTAAAAAAAGAGGTATTTATGGAATTCAGACAATTAGGCCGCAGTGGATTCAAAGTACCTGTTTTAAGTTTTGGAACAGCAACTTTTGGGGGCCAAGGCGAGCTCTTTAAAGCATGGGGTGAGACTGATGTCAAAGAGGCCAGCCGTCTTATCGACATCTGTCTGGAAAATGGTGTAAATTTCTTCGATACTGCCGATATTTATTCCAGGGGTGCATCTGAAGCAGTCCTCGGAGCTGCCATCAAGGGCCGCACTCAAAACATTCTCATTTCGACAAAAGCAACTTTCCGTTTCAGCGATAATGACCCCAATGATGTAGGTTCCTCACGCCATCACCTGATCAATGCCTGTGAAGGAAGCCTTAAACGTTTGGGCGTGGACCACATTGACCTTTATCAGTTGCATGGGTTTGATGCTTTTACGCCTGTGGAAGAGACACTGCGCACTTTGGAGAATTTAGTTCAAAGTGGAAAAGTCCGCTATATTGGCTGTTCCAACTTTTCCGGCTGGCATCTCATGAAATCTTTATCAGTCTCAGAAAAATATGGACTGGAACGTTATATTGCATATCAAGGTTATTATTCGCTTATAGGCAGGGACTATGAATCTGAACTTATGCCATTAGCAATAGATCAAGGTATAGGCTTGCTAGTTTGGAGCCCTTTAGGCTGGGGAAGGCTGACAGGTAAGATTGATAGACAGCATCCCAACCCCCCAGCTGTCAGCAGGCTGCATGATACAGCGCAATTTGGGCCGCCAGTGAATGAAGAGTATCTTTACAATGTTGTGGACGTATTGAAAGAAATCTCTAAAGAAACAGGTAAAACAGTCCCACAAATTGCCATTAACTGGCTTTTACAAAGACCTACAGTTGCCAATGTTATTGTGGGAGCCCGGACTGAAGAACAGCTAAAAGACAATTTAGGCGCTATCGGATGGAATTTAAATGCAGAGCAGATTTCCCGTTTAGATAAGGTAAGCGCACTTCCACTCCCCTATCCTTATTGGCATCAGCGAGGTTTTAAAGAGCTAAATCCTTCTCCTGTTTGATCTCGTATATGCCATGAGGGTAACCTTGTCCTAGTGTATAGGAGTGTCGGCGACTTTTCGAGGGCACTCCTATACTAGGGAACGCTTCATTTGGGTTATTGTCCCTGGCTCTGATTATACTTCTTGTTTTGGTTCAGTGCAGAATTTGGATTTGAATATTGCATCAACTGATCAAAATTCTCATTTGGTTGGACATAGGTATTGCCGCTGTTGCTACTCCCTTCATTCTCTCCTGCATGATATGCCCCACTATAGTGGTTATTCCTATCGTAGTTACTATTTCCCCTATTAAAATTGCTGTTAGATCGATTGAAATTGCTGTTAGATCGATTGAAATTACCACCGTCCGAACGATTGAAACCGCCGCCGCCTCTTTCAAAGCCATATAATGATGAGTAGGATCCTGGGAGAACGGAAAATAAGGAGAGAACTGCGCTTAAAAGAAATATTTTCTTAATTACTTTCATAAATCCTCCAATAATAATAAATTAACCTTCACGCTTTATTATAATTATAAAATATTAATTAATATAGAAAGGCAAATGGCCTTATCCTAGGTAAAAAAGACTAGATCCTAGGCTAAATATTTTTAGATTCAAGATGAAAAATATATCCATAGGTCAAAAAATATATAATGGTTTAAGAGTTTGAGTTGTAAAAACATGGAGGCCCTATGGACATTCTCAATAAATTTCTGCTTGCTGCTGTCATCGGATTAACTCTTCAGTATCCTCATTTAGAAGGTGCTGAAAGAGCTGCACCTGCCCATCAACAATCGGGAAATTATAATAGATCCTATAATAACTCCTATCAAGACCACCGAAACTACAATCGTGGTTACAATCAAGGAGTTAACAGAGGTTATGATGAAGGCTTAAACCAAGGCTATACCAATGGCGGATGGTACGATAATGGAGGCAACGGATGGGTTCAGCCCATTGATCTAAACAATGCTGAACAGTATGCAAATCCGGATTCAGCCCAAAACCAAAATTACCAATACAATCAAAATCAGCAGAATAATCAGAATCAGCTCAATCAAGACCTAAACAGAGATTCAAATCTTTTGAATCAAGAGCTGAATCGTCAATATTAAGCCCATGAAAGCACTCTCTCATCCCTTCTCTTTGAGAGAGTGCTTTTTTAAGACCGTGTTCTAAGCCTGTTTTAGGTCGATGTATTTTCCATTAGTCAATGGCTGCAAATCTGATGAAAGCAATTGAAATACTGAAAATGGCGTTCCAGCAGCCGCCCATAAAAGTTCATATTTCTTTAATTCTTCATCTAAGAAAATAATAACTTCTTCTTGGTGCGCTACTGGCGGAACACCTCCAATAGCAAAACCTATGCGTTCTTTCACATACTTACCATCCGCTTTTTCCAACTCGAGACCGGTAGCATGCGTAATTTTTTGCAAATCTACACGATTTGATCCCGAAGCGATAATGAGTACCGGTCTTTGTGTTTTCTTATCTTTGAATACTAAGGATTTTGCGATTTGCGAAACTGAACAGCCTATTGTTCTAGCAGCTTCTTCTGCACTACGCGTCGTATCCGGCAGCTCTTTAACTTGATAGGTATATCCTCGTTGTCTCAGATAATCCTGAACATTCTGAGCGCTTTGAGGTAGTGAACGTTGTTCCATTCTTCTACCTCCACAATGAGAATTTTTTGGTTAATTCAGCAATAACCTCTTTAGGACCGAACAAGACCATTCCGTAAAACTGCAATTGTTCTTTTTTCGTTTGCTGGGTCCTTACTTCCTGATCTTGCCAAGTTCCTTGAGTCATCGTTTCGGTAAATACAGTATACTCAACTCCCCTCTCCTGCGCATGTTGAAAAAGTGTTTGCAGCTGATTAGAATTTTTTGCCTGCAATATGATGTAGGGCATCTTTGAAATGTTAGGATAAATGGTTTTCTCTGCATCTTGAAAATTCATCAAATGGACCTCTTCTGCTGTATGGGCGGCTCCAAAGCCCAAAGACAGGTGGGCTAAGGCATTCATAGCTACACCGGGCTCTATCTGTTTATTAATAATCGCGACTAGTTTTGTATTAAACATGTTATTATCATCTCCTTAACTTACATTTATCTCTGTAGTAAAACAGTGGATTGCTTGCGCATACACCTTTACCTTGTAATTCTGATCCTCGACCGAAAATTCCACTTTTACAAATCCCGGTCTATCTACAAAATGCCCTTGTTCCACCCAGAAAACTGTGTCTTCTTTTTTCAAGAGCTTGTTTTGATGGACATATGCTGCCAAACCTCCTAATACAGATCCGGTAAAAGGATCTTCGGGTATTCCTACCATGGGGGCGTAACAACGCATATGAAACTGATGCTTCATATCGAATGTTTCCGGTGTCAACATACAAATAACAACACACTGATGCTCTTTACAGAAAGTACCAAAGGACTTTGGATTAGGTTCAATCGTCTTTAATAGTGCTAAGTCTTTTACAGTAATAAATAGGATTTTTGTTGTTGCATCATACTGCACAGGATAACTGGCAAAAACTTCCTCTGAAACGCCTGCCGCATCCGCGATCATTTTAGGAGTGATTTTAGACATCTTAAGATCTACTTTGGGAGACTCATAGGCGACATAAATTTTATCTTCCCCTTCAGCAATGGTCTCCATATGTAAGAGCCCGCACATTGTCTCAACGAGAAATTTGTGTATGCCTTTTTGTTCGATTCCAAAGCGTTTTTCGTGGGCTATAGTAAAAAGGGCGCCTACAGTCGAATGTCCACAAAATCCGATTTCATGACCTGTAGGAGTGAAATAACGTAAACGAAAGTCTCCCGCCTCGCTTGGGAGGACAAAGGCTGTTTCTGAAAGGTTTAACTCGCGTGTGAGTTTTTTCATCGTGGGCTCATCTAGATATTCTGCATCTAACACTACACCTGCAGGGTTTCCTCCAAAGCGCTTATCAGTAAATGCATCCACTTGATGTACTTGTACTTTTTTCAGGCTTGTAGCAGTCTTGAGATAGTTATAGACGGTAGCGCGTGATGTTTGGATTTTTAAGGCTATGTATGCTGAAGCTTCTTTGTAATCAAAGAGTCCTTGGCGTTGCAATAATACGACTAATTCGCGTTTATCTTTTTGTGTTGCCGCTTCAAGGGTTATTTCTTTGTTTCTAAAGTATTGGCTAATAATTTGATCTATTGATCGTTCCCAATTTTCATTACCGGTATTTCCTATATCAGCTTCTGTGATCAACACGGATTCTAGTTGTTTGTGCAAATCGAAGAAGAAATTTAAATCCATACGTAAACGCAGACACCCTTCCTCCAAGGAATACAACATTGTTTTTACTTTTTTACCGCTTTTGAGCTGTTCTATGCTGGGACTCTCTGAATAGTTTCGGTTGATCTCTTGGTCTTCTTTATGTGAAGAGAAGGAATTAATGATTTCCTCCGCCCCGTCTTTAGCATTAAAAAAAGTTGCCTCCACTAAAGGGAAAAATAAATTTACAATGGCTCTGATAAGTTGCTTGGTTTTCATATTCACCTCATACAATTAGAATGATATTCTAAATTGGAATTTTAGTCGATATGAAAATTCACTTACTTGCTTACATTTATCAACAATTAACCCTGTAATTAATTTGGACTTAATCCCTTTGCGAATTGCATGCAAACTAAATAACTAATATTTCTTTATTCTTTACATGAATTTTTTTTTATGGTTCGATTGAAACGTATAACAAAATATTAGAACTACTTAAAGGAGAGGGCCTGTGAAAGCAATGCGAGATAGGATGGTAGAATGCGTTACCCTAGGACAAAAAAACATTTGTCAAGCTTTAAGTGAAATCGACAAAAAGCAATTTGAACCGCATCCTTGGACTTCTACAGAGCTTAATGGGCAGGGTTCTGCCAATATTTTTTCTAATGGAGCCGTTCTAGAAAAAGGCGGTGTGAGCGTTTCTACGGTGCGAGGAAAAGTCTTTGGAGATATGGTAAAAATGCTTTCCATCGAGCAGCAAATTGATCCTGCGAAATTTAGCTACTTTGCTACAGGCATCAGCATTGTCTTGCATCCTAACTCCCCCATGGTACCAACCATCCATGCTAATTACCGTTATTTTGAGATTGAAGATGAGAAAGGTAAAGTCGTAACTTGGTTTTTTGGCGGCGGGACAGATTTGACTCCTTACTATTTGTTTGATGAAGATGGAGTGCATTTTCACCAGACGCTAAAGGATGCCTGTGACCCTTGTGAAAAGGGATTGTATGAAAAGTTAAAGCAAGAAGCCGACAGCTACTTTTATTTGCCCCATCGCAAAGAACACCGAGGAATCGGCGGCATTTTTTCCTTACGCATGGATGGAAGGCCTGCAGAACAGATTTATCAATGGGTTGAAAATTGCATTCGCGCCTTTACTGAAGGGTATATTCCTATTGTGAATAGACGCAAAAAAGATGCCTATACCGAAGCTCAAAAAAGATGGCAATTAATAAGGAGAGGGCGCTATGTCGAATTCAATTTATTATACGATGTAGGCACGCACTTTGGGCTCAAATCTGGAGGCAATGCAGAAAATATTTTGATGTCACTCCCACCTTATGTGGCATGGGAATTCAAACATCAATTTCAGCCTGGATCTCCAGAAGGAAAATTAATGGAAGTCATTAAAAACCCTAAAAAATGGATTTGAATATATTTTTGAAGTCTCCCTATTGAGGATATGAGTAGAAAATAGCACCACTAATATGGATTTTCATTACGCTAATTGTTTAGCATAATGAAAATCCATGATTAAGACGGCTGCATTCAATCTCATCTAACCCGCAGGGAAATTTTTGACAAGATCCACTAAAAATTTGACATTATCTTCTGGTACGTTGGGCGTAACACCATGACCTAAATTAAAAATATATCCTTTAGTTCCTTGCATCGATTTCAAAATGCTCATCACCTCTTTTTCCAATACAGATTTGCTGCATAAGAGGAAATAAGGATCCAAATTGCCTTGCAAAGCGATCGTTGGCTTCACAACTTTCCTGACATTAGAGATGTCTATCCTAGAATCGATGCTAATTACATCAGCCCCGATGCCTTCAATTAAAGGATAAAAAACAGAAAAAGTTGTGCCAAACACAGTCACAGGGATGTTATTAGGATTATCTAAACGACTAATCACTTGCTTGAGATAAGGCAAAGAGAGCTCTTTGAAGGAATTCCACGACAAAACATTGCACCAAGATTCAAATATTTGAATAGCATCTACCCCAGCTTTGATCTGTTCATTTAGGTAGATAATAGTAGCTTCTGTCAGCTTATCTAACAGCGATTTAATCAAAGCAGGCTGATTTGAAATAAGGCCCATAAATTCGTTTAGGTCATGGCCTTCTCCTTTGCCTACAATGTAGGATGCGACTGTAAATGGAGCGCCGGCAAAACCGATTAATGGGGTTTTATGAGGCTTTAAGGCCTCTTTGGCAAGCTTAATGGCTTCCATCACATAGCTTGTAGTGACGGATATTTCCTCTGGCCTCAACCGATCGACATCTTTTTGGGATCTGATTGGATGCTTTGCAACAGGTCCCTTTTGGTCGATAAATTCGATTCCAATCCCTAAAGCATCAGGTACAGTCAAAATGTCAGAAAATATGATCGCAGCATCCATATGGAAAGCTTCGATGGGCTGCAATGTCACCTCACAGGCTAGTTCTGGAGTAGTGATCAGTTGCTTCATGGAGTATTTTTCTCTCATCTTTTGATAAGCTTTCATATACCGCCCAGCCTGCCTCATCAACCAAATGGGAAAATGTTGGACTGGCTGACATTTTGCAGCTTGGATATATGAATATTCCTGCGTTATTTTTGTCGCTTTTGTTGTCGCCATTGTCGTCATTTTTGACCTACTTGTTGTATTGATTCTAATATTGATTCAAAGGCTTCCACAGTTTGATCAATTTCTTTCTCATGATGCGCCGAGGAAAGGAAATTGGATTCAAACTGAGAAGGGGCAAGGTAGATGCCTTTTTCTAGCATCCCCTGAAAAAATCTAGCAAATTGCGCCTTATTAGCGGTTTGTACATCTTTTAGGCTGTTAACAGGATTAGATGTAAAAAACAAGGTGAACATCGTGCCTATGCTATTAATCTGAAATTGAGCTCCTCGTTTTTGCATGACCTGCTTAAAGCCTTGCACCAATCTCTTTTGCATATTTTCTGCTGCAGTAAACAGCTCCGGGTGATCTTTTAAATGCTGCAGCATAGCCGAGCCTGCAGCCATGGCTAAAGGGTTTCCGCTGAGAGTTCCTGCTTGATAGACTGGTCCTAACGGGGAAAGAAAATCCATAATTTCAGCACGCCCTCCAAAAGCCGCACAAGGAAGGCCGGCACCAATAACTTTTCCTAGGCAGGTCAAGTCTGGTTTTATTTTGAAGACAGCCTGAGCGCCTCCTGGGCTGACGCGAAATCCTGACATGACTTCGTCAAAAATCAATAGCGTCCCATGCTTTTGACAAAGCTTTTGAATGTCATTTAAAAAGTTATTCTGGGGTAAGACGACTCCCATATTTCCTGGGACCGGCTCCACAATAAGCGCAGCAATATCTTCAGGATAAGATTTGAAAGCCTCAGCTACACTTTCGATCTGGTTATAGTCGCACAAAATTGTATGCTGCACAGCTTCGGGTAAAACGCCTGCGCTATCGGGATATCCATGTGTGAGCCCTCCTGATCCAGCCTGTACAAGCAAAGAATCCACATGTCCATGATAGCAGCCTTTAAATTTAATGATTCTTTTCCGCTTTGTAAATCCCCTGGCAAGTCGAATGACGCTCATGGTAGCCTCTGTTCCAGAATTGACCATGCGGACCTTTTCACAACTGGGGAAAAAATGACGGATCAATTCGGCAAGCTCAATTTCTTGCTTACAAGGAGCTCCGAAGCTTGTGCCATGTTCCATGGCTTTTTGGATGGCTTTCAAGACAATGGGATTGGCATGTCCAAATAACATGGGGCCCCATGAAAGCACATAATCGATGAAAGCATCTCCATCCTCTGTATAAAGATAGCAGCCTTCAGCTCTGCTGATAAAAAGGGGATCTCCTCCTACAGCTCCAAATGAACGTACGGGACTGTTAACACCGCCGACCAATATTTTTTGTGCTGATTTAAATAGTTCTTTCGATTTCTTGTTGTTCATTATCTCTCCCTACAAAAATTAGCTTCAGATTAAAGATACGATCCTATCAGCGTAATATGTAATAATTAAATCAGCGCCTGCTCTCTTTAGACAAATTAAAGTTTCTTTAAATGCTTCCTGTTCATCAATTAAGCCATTATCTGCAGCATATTTTAAAGTGGAATACTCTCCGGAAACTTGATAAGCCACAATCGGAAGTAATGTCTCTTGACGTAATGTTTGGATGATGTCCAAATATGGCAAGCCTGGCTTGACGATCAAATAATCCGCGGACTCATCAATGTCTAACAAAGCTTCTCTTAAGGCTTCCCTTTTTTGCGAAGGTTGAATTTGATGGTGTTTACGATCGCCTATAAAAATGTCATCTGAACTAGCTTCTCTGAAAGGACCATAAAACTGTGAAGCAAATTTAGCTGCATAAGACATGATGGGAATCATAGGATATCTAGCTTGATCAAGTGCCTGCCGAATAGCCTGAACCATGCCATCCATCATTCCTGAAGGCGCAACAATGTCTACTCCTTTTTCGGCATAAGAGATGGCCACTTTTTGCAAACTCTCTAATGTTTTGTCATTGTCGAGATGCCCTTCACACATAATGCCGCAATGCCCATTGGAGGTGTATTCACAAAGGCAACAATCAGCTATTAAGACAATTTCCGGGAAATTCTTTTTAATCATAGCTATTGATTTTTGCACAACACCATCAGAAGCATAGGCTTTGGAGCCTTGTTCGTCTTTTTCAGAGGGAATTCCAAATAAAATCACGGACTCAACGCCTAATTTAGCAACTCGCTCGACTTCAGGAAGCAAAGAAGCAAGAGAGTGTTGGTAGACGCCGGGCATTTTTTTGATCAGCTTTTTCTCGCGGCTGCTCTCATGAACGAATAAAGGGAAAATGAAATCCGATTTGTTGAGTTTCGTCTCGGCCAATAATTTTCTCAATTGAGGTGTTTGTCGGTACCTCAACATACGTAACTCTGGATATGACATAAAAATCCTTTAAATAATAATTAGGTTCCAGACGCAACTATTAATCGTATTGCTCCTTCCAGGCAAGCAATTTAGTGCTTATTTTTGCCGCAGCTTCTTGACGCTCCTCGACAGGAAACTTAATTCGTTCTTCAAAGAACTGATCCATCGTAGAGGAAGATATAAAGACTATGAGCGTAATAGTTTTCCAGTCAGGACTCAATTCAGAATATATCCCTAGCGGAATGCGACAATCAAATCCTACTTTTTCTAAGCATGCCAGCTCTGTACTTGATTTGATTTCTTGCTCTGGACTATTGACTGCACGGCAAATTTCTACAAGTTCAGGGTCATCCCTGCGAGTTTCCAAAGTGATCACTCCTTGGCCTGGTGCTGGACAAAAAATGTAAGGGCTAAAGCGGTAAGAAATGACATCTTGCAGTCCAAGTCGGATTAAGCCAGCTTCTGAAAGCAGGAGGGCATCTGCTTTGCCTTCTTTTAATTTTTGCAGACGCGTCAAAACATTACCGCGATAATCGATGAATTGAATGTCAGGACGCAATTTTTTTATTAGCGCGCGGCGGCGTAAACTCCCTGTTGCAATGACAGCTTCTTTGGGAAGTTGATCGAAGTGCGTTAAGGCTTTGTTGAAAATCAAAACATCCGTGACAGCTTCAGGCGTTAAAAAAGCTGCCAGGCTGAGTTCCTTAGGAATGGCGCTGGTAATATCTTTAAGGCTATGCACAGCAATGTCGACTTGTCGATTCTTCAACGCTACCTCTAATTCTTTGATAAAGACTCCTTTCCCACCAATTTCGCAAAGAGGACTGTCTAAATCAAGATCACCGGTAGTATGGACAACCTGAATTTCAAAGGAGATACTTGGAAATAAAGATTCAAATTTTGATTTCACTATTTCTGCTTGAGCTAGCGCTAATTTGGATCCGCGCGTCCCCAATCTAACTTTTTCAATCATAACCGACCTATGGGGTATGGAATTTTAGGAAACTTTTATTTGAGATGTTAGTCCATTATTATTTTAATCAAAATATCTTTTTACAAGCCAATTTTAGGCGTAAAAAGGGAATTATCAAACAACTAGGCAGAGCACCTTAGCATAGATTCTCATTACGCTAATCATGTAGCGCGGCTGTATATCTAGACCATGGCGTGAGCCCGATTAACAAATAAACCATTGATCTTAAGTAACTTATAAATAATTCCCTAAATATGAAAATCAATCCTTTTCAAAATGTTATGTATAGAAAGCTACCTACTAAACAACTGTTCTGAGCGCCTAGTGCAGCTGATTAGAAGGTAGCATTTCATTTAAATTTTAAACATATTATTTTTCATGATATATGAACCACAACTTTTAAATTAATTGACTATAGATTTTTTATTAACTATTGCAAATCTCCACTGAATTAAAGTACTTAAATTAGACGCAAATTTTATTTAACATAGATTTTTGATTTTTTTACTTTACCGTTAATATTCTTATAAATTAATTTAAAGTTATAGATTTTATTATTACATTTGGTAATAATAAAGAAAGGAGTTAGTAAATAGAGGTTTTTATAATAAAGTAAAAGAATGCATTTTATTTAATTTTAAAATTTTCCTTGTCTTTATAAAAAAAATTAACCGGGAAGATATTTTATGAAAGTAGCAATGGTTGGCTTAAATGCTCAATTACAGAATTTCGAAAGTTTTCTGAAAATAGGCAGTCATATAGATTCTCGATTAAGTGAACTTGAAGAAGAAGTCGAGGGGATTATTTTATTACATACTTGCAATCGAATAGAACTATATTTTCGTTCTGATAATCCAAAACAGGATTCTATTAAAATAAAAAAATTTTTGGATAAACATAAGCTAATTACAGAAGACTGCCAGATTTACAGTTTATATGATTACGATTGTATCGCACATTTATGTCGACTAGCCAGCGGATTGATCAGCCCAGTTTTCGGAGAAAGCGCTGTAAGTGCTCAAGTAAAAAGGGCTTATCAAGAGGCTTTAGACCAAAAGAAAATTTCTAAAGAGCTAAACATTTGTTTCCAAAAAGTTTTGCATATCGCTAAAGATGTAAGGAATGAATTTGGCTTGAATGATATTCCTTCCATTGTTTCAAGAGCCATTTTACAAGAAGCTGAAAAGATTTTTTCAGATCTTCACAGCAGAAAAATGCTTTTTGTTGGAAACTCTAAAATCAACCATGAGATCATGGGGCATGTGCATAAAATTAAGAAAAACCATAACTACTTGACCAATCGTACTGCTGAAAATGCAAAACACGCTATTGAAGCCTTTCAAATGGAATACATTGAATGGGAACGTCTTGAGGAGTGGAGCGAATTTGATATCATCATTTGCGCTGTAACCACCGATAATTATGTTATCAGTTCCTCAAAAGATGTCTATTCAGTGAAAACCAAGCTCATAGTCGACTTAGGAGTACCTCACAATGTGAACCCTTCATTAAGTCATTCAGATATGAAGCTTATTAACATGGAGGCTTTAAACTTGCTGTGCGTACCCTTTTATGAACACCTATTTAATTTGTACTCAGCTGCAGATCAATTCATTGCTTCGAAATTAGGTGGCTATATAAGTCGCTTAGAGCTAAGCAGAGACTTAGATTCAGACAATGTTGATATTGAGACCTACTTGAATTCTTCAGCCACGATGAAAGTGAAAAGATAAGTGTAAACCTAGGAATCAATACTTCCGAATTGACGAAGGAGGGAGATTTAAAATCCCTCTTCCGTATCTCTCCCTATTGGACTTCTTTCGAAATTCGCTTAGGTTGAGAAAGAAGCATTTCAAAAATAAAATTTAGTCAACTGCAATTTAGGTCAAAAAAATCTATCCTCTAGTAATTTAATGAGGGCTGATTTTTACCTATAGCTATAAATATTCCCCCAGCGAGAAATATGACTAATGATGCCAGCCAGATAGGGGTTTCTGGAGAAAATGACGCAGCTAAGAATCCTGAAGCCAACAAAGGAAGGATCCCGGCAAAGGCCATGACACTTCCATTTAATCCCATTGCCTCTCCTTGCCGCTCTCTGCCTGCCCGCTTGGAAATTAAAGCCGTAAGGTTAGCCATTGTTAATCCTGAAGTCATTGAGAAGAAAGGGGCATTAAGATAAAGATATTTGGATATATAGATGTTCACAAAGACTAAAACAAAAAAGGCTGTGCCCCAAATACTGAACTTAAGGACTTTTTCTTCATTAGCAAATTTGCTTACAAAATTTGTTAAGAAGACCTGACTGATTAAAATACATAGCCCAATGAACGCATAATATTTTCCGATGTCTCCCTCAGAATATTGAAAGCGGTGCGTTAGAAAAACAGGAGCAAAGGAAGTGTAAAATATAAAACCAAACATGAAAAGAAAGTTAGTGATGAATAAAGTCCGAAGGCTTACGAAATGCCAAGCGCCAAATATGCGATGTAAGGCCTTAGAAAAAACAATGGTGATATCGGGATTTTTTTTGGCATGAGTTTCAGGGAGTACTTTCACAATAAAGAGAACATTGAAAAATGAAAGTAAGGCAGCAAACCAAAAAGGTGTTGCAGCCGAAAACCAAGAGACCATTTTTGGGTCTGCTAGGATGCCTCCAATGATTGGTCCTAAAATTAGACCAACGCCAAATGCTGCGCTTACAAGTCCAAAATTTCTGGCTCGATTATCGGGTCGAGAGATATCTCCAATGGCAGCTTGGGCTACCACAATATTTCCGGAGAACATACCTGAGAGGGCACGCGCAAAAAATAATAACCCGATGCTATGAGAGTGTAGGCCTATTGCAAAAATGATATAGCCCACACCTGTGCCTGCAATTGACCAAGGCAGTACTTTTTTACGCCCTAGCTTATCTGAGAGTTGTCCGAAAATTGGCGCTGCAAAAAATTGGCCGATTGAATATGTGGCCATTAAAAGTCCAAGTAGCTGATACCCAGTTGTGATATTTTCTCCAGTAGGATCTAGCAAATAATGAGACGATGCCGGATTTGCAAAAAGTTGCGGTAGAATGGGAATAAGAATGCCAATACCAACCATATCTAATACGATTGTAAAAATGAGGGGTATAAGGGGAGATTTACTCATATCGATTTATGCCTTTAAGTTTCGATCCTGGAGGTTTGGTTAAGTGTAGGCTAGTCCTTTTCAAGCTAGTTCTGGCTATGCTTTCATTCTATTTCTGAACCTTCTAGCAGTTTAGCGCATTTCATTGTTTATGCTTAAGGATGACATCTTGACAGATTTCTTTGGCGACGCGTATGCCTGCATAGACAGCGGCATCAAAACCACGGCTTTTTAACTCTGTGTGCTCACCTGCAAAATATCTGCCTAATGATGGTTGATTGATAGCCTCATAATAGCTTGGGATTTTAGCTGAGGGAAGGTAGTAGTGAAATGCGCCTTGAGCGGTTTCCATTCTTCCCCAATCTACTGTTTCAACAAACTCTAAACACCCCTGAGTTGAAGGACGAATTTTTTCTAAAATGCTTTTGGTGTGATCAGCCAGAGAGATCCTATCCTTCTGTTCAGCTTGATATAAACGTTCAACGGTTTGACCACTTGAAAAAGCATAAATTCCCCATACATCTGGACCGCTTAAAGGAGTTTCACGTGTATCTTTATTATAGACAGGCACAACCATATTAATATCGGTATCCGTCCACATAAAGAGTGGCAACCCATCTTTTTCCCAAAAGGGAGATGTGACACGAAAAAACGTTTTTACTGAAGGCGTATATTGAATTTTTTCAAAGGCTTCTTTTTGCAGACCGGTGAGGGGGGGATCCATCTGAATGGATCGCATGGGCCCAGCAGGTACAGTAAATACGACTGAATCACAAATAAATATTTCTCCATTTTCAGCTTGAACCTCGTATTGATCACCCATTTTTTTGACTGAAGTAACTTTTGTATTGTAATGTATATCTTTAAGGTTTGCTGCAATAGCTTTTGGAAGATTTTGTTGTCCGCCATGTACAAAATAGTAATTTGAAAATACCACACTCTCAGTAATCCAAGTTTTCATAGCAATATTAAATGCGGAAACTTTAGTAATGTCATCAACTTCAGAATTTGTTTTAATAATCGATAACGCTTCAGCTGGAACGTCCTGCTCTTTAAGAAATGCCTCTAAAGATTTTTGTGAAAGCTCTGTAAAGAATGGATCTGTGAAAACATGCTCAAAAGAGCTGGGCTTTGGGATTTTTGCGATATAATACCTGAGCAACATCATGGGGGTAATTTTTTGAATGTCTATAGGCAGAGGGTTATTTTGCCATTCAGCCCAATCTTTTTGCTTGACCCACTCGTTTTGATTCTTAAAGTAGTATGCGATATTAAAGGCTTTATTTAAAATGCTCATAGGTGCAGATGTTAGCTTGATGCCTACTTCAGAAGCCAGGGCATGTAAGGTCGTATAATAAAAGCCAATGGCCTCGCCTCCCCCTTCACCGCCAAATTCTGTTGTTAGCATACGTCCGCCTGGATACGAATTTGCCTCAAGTACAGTGACGCTAGCTTCAGGGAGATCTTTCTCTAATTGAAACGCAGCTGTTAAACCGGAAAGTCCGCCTCCAATAACAATCACACGATGCTTGTGCGCTTTCATAATACTACCTTTAATTTCATAGGCCATTATCACAACTCTGATTTTAAATAGAAGGCTGCTATTGCTTGCCAGAATTTCAACAAAATGGGAATCGTTGATTTTTTTTTATCCTATTTCTCATTTAAATGAATAATCAGGAAAAGACAAGAATTAAATTTGATAGAGAGTGTTCTAAAATACGTAGTACTTTGGCTGCATCAAAAAAAAGATTGACATTTCTGGGACACCTTGCAATGGTGCTAATATGGTCATCTTATGGAGTTTTTTCCTCTCGATTATATCGATTCAATCATCATAAGACTTGATCCCATTAATTTAGAATAAAAGGGAGTACTCTATGAAAAAACCATCCATTTTGATTATTGGAGCTGGCATCACGGGATTAACAGCTGCTTTTTTTGCCATGAAAAGAATCCCTGGAGCTCAAATCACGATTCTGGAAGCAGATCATCGTGTAGGCGGGCGCGTGTTAACCATTGATAAAATTGAATTAGGTGGCGAGACCATTTATTGTACCCCTGATGCGGATGAAATGTTTTCCGCATTAAAGCTTGATAAGATTCCTGGTTTAACTGGAGATCGAGAACTGATGGGAAATGGGGATCCGATTTCCCTTATACCTACTTTAGCTATGATGCAAGAAGTTCCTGAGGTTAATGAGTCTCTGTGCCAGTTTTTAGAACGGGTAAGAAATTTTTCTGCTAAAGATATCATACGCTCAAGCCTATCAAGTATTTTTTTTGCGTATGATGCGGAACAGTTGTCTGCAGATTTTGCTAAATTTAGAATGATTGGGGCAGGACGTCTTTTGAAAAATGAATTTCCTTGGGTAAAGCCAGAGGAAGGCATGGAGGAATTTGCCATAAAAATGGCTGAGTATTTACAGCTTCCTGAAAAGGGCGGAAAAATTATTTTGGGATGTAAAGTTCAGGCCATACAAGTTGAAGATGATAAAGTTACCGTGCAAACAGATACACACGAGAATTTTACTGCTGATTTTATCATTGTCACGGCTCCTCCTGCAGCTGTGATTAATAATCATATCAATATTGAACCTGAGCTGCCTAAAGATTTAATCAACGCCTTTGACCACATTAAAATGGCAAATTTAGGCAAGTTATTGATTAAATTGGAAAAGCCAAAAGACATCAAAATGCGCATAATTTTTTATCCAGAGGATAATAGTTTAGTCAACCAGATGGTCGTTTACCCAGGCTTGGAATATGCTTTAGTCGCGATTAACTTCTCCATTATTAATAAATTCACTCAGAATGAATTTGAGGAGCTAATTAAAAAGGCTATTGGAAATTTTGTTGGAAATTTTGAAATTATTCACACAGCACTTTGGGATGGAAGTCACCCCAGTGGAGGTGGGTACCCTCTTGTTCTTCCAGAAAAATCCAAAGATGGTATGCGGGTTCAGGAAATTCAAAATGTAATTGACAGGTATAATCAGCAGTCAAAAGCTATTTTTTTTGCTGGGGATTGCGTAAGGCTGGATTATTATGGACTACAGGCTTGTGTGGAATCAGCAATCACCTCTGTCACACAAATTAGTAATCTAATTACTATACATGCTAAACCTTAAGTGATCTTTGAGGTCTCATGGTCCAAAATGTTTTTTTGAAGATAATGTAGTAAAGTACTGTTCAACTTAAGGAGCCTATGGCTCTTTAAGTTGAACAGTACTTTAGCCTCTCTTTAGCCTAAGCTAACCTAACTTTTTAGTGAGCTGATAGCTTGATACTTCCCACTTCCCATTATTTTTTGTAGCTGTAAATAGCATGAGAATTGTGAAAAGTGCGCTGGGATTATTCTGGAAATGACTTACTGTAGTAACATTCACAATGGCGACATCAGGACGCAAATAACGAATGTCTTCAACGATAAAATTTGAATCAAGATTTACATAAATAGTATCAAATATTTTTTGAAGAAGCTCTGTAATGGTATTGCGTCCTTTCAAAAGCGTTCCTTCTAATGGCACATAATCGACATCTTCGGCAAAAAATTTTAGATACTCATTACTCTTTTTTAAGTTCCATCCTTGTTGCATTTGGTTGACAATAGCACGAATTCCAACTTCGTCCTCTTCCGCTGCACGTGACACAGGTTCTAAACTTTTATTTAACATGTTTATCTCCATATTTTCGATAATAATCTTTATGGATATGCCATGGCGGCCTAATTAATTTAGATCCTCCGTTATATCCTTGATAGAATCCAAGAAAATACTTTTTTAAATGCTTGGCTATATTTTCCTAAAAGGGGTGAACTGATAGACCGTAATGTCCCATTTAGAATTATTCTTTTTCATCACTAACTGCATGTGTCCATTAATCGTTTTGGAAGGGTCCTTTAGTAAAACCGATTCAGCACGAATATGTACAGTAGCCACATCTGGACGCAAAAATCGAATTTGTTCAACAGTGAGATTCCAATCTACATCTTTATAGGACGTATCAAAAAGTTTTTGAAGGCTCTGAGCATTTGCCTCACGCCCCTTTATATGTAATCCATTAGCGGTAATGAAATCTGCATTTTCTTCAAATAGATCCGAAAACTCTTTACCATTTTTATTGTTCCAAGCGGTTTCAATATTTTCGACGTGTGTTCGAATGATTGCCTCTTCTTCGGTTACCATTTTTAAAGTTTTTTCTGCCATTTTTTTATCTCCTATTGATTTCTATGAGCCACAAGGAAACCTAATTAGTCGTTCTCTATACTCTCTGAATAGCTTAGCTTGATTTATTTGTCTAAACTTCTTATCTACTTTTTAAAGAAACCTCACGAGTAATTTATAACTCCGATTTATGGCCCTCTATAGGTAAATCGGCTCAAGATAAGGTCTCTCTTGAAGACTCTTTTGCTTTGATTACTATTTAGCGGCCTTCAACGTGCTCTTTTTTGTTTGCTGTTGCATACTTTTGGTTTTTATCCTGTTCCAATGAAGCTATTTTCAACTTGGAGCTAGTAATGCGCAAGCGATTGGCTAACAAGCAAGAGATAAACCAAAGAAATTTAAATGCAAGCTCTATATTTTTGGATTTTAATTCCATAAACTTAGCATTATCCATTGTATCTACTATCACTTCTGTTTGAGCTTTAACAACTACTGAAGCAGGATGTCCATCAAGAAATCCCATCTCACCAAATAAAGTCCCTTCCGAAATATCCCCTAATTTGATTTCATTCCCTTCAATATTAGTAATAAAAACGTCGGCCACTCCAGATTTCAGATAATAGAAATCACGCTTAATTTCTCCGAATTTAAGAATTTCCTCTGAGGACTCATAAGATTTTTCTTCGTAGTAAGTTGAGATTTCTTCCCATTCTTCTTTAGTAAAATTTTTTCTAAAATCAGCCATATGTACTTCCTTTTTATACATTTAACACTTTCTTTCAGATCACATTTTTCAAAGACTGCTTTACAGTAGGCTGCCTCTTTTTAAACTGCAATCTATCTTAGCTTTTACTCTAAAATCTCATTCCTCAGACTAAGCAAATATACACACTGCTTAGGCCTTCATGGATTATATTACACTATTCGTATAAGCGGCATAACTGTTTGATTTTCAGGGTGTAGTAAAAAAACTTAGAGCATATTTGCTAATATAGTCGAAGCTTTTTATCTAGCATGAAACAAGGGATATGTCGCTACATGATTAGTGTAATGAAAATTCATGCTAGGAAGGCTTGGCTTAATAAGTGTTCTTGCTACAACATTTACTTTAGCCAGATATAAAAGTAAAGTTACTGAAAAAACTCGGGAAAATTTACTAGAACACCTATCATTTTCAAAAAAATCGCTCTGATATCTTCCATAAGCTACATTTCATTTCCAAGCAAATGTTCAAAACCTATGAATATTTTTTTCTTCAATTCATCATTATTTGATACAAATAACCCTCTCTTTAAATAAAGATTATTAAATAATCTCTCAGCCTTTCCTTTTTTCCTATATAGACAAAAATCGGTAAATATTCTAACTATGATGAAAAGCAGATGTTTGAAACAGATCCAAGTAATTTTATGAATGCAACCTCAACACCTTCAAAATTTAAAATCTATGTTGTGGGTTTCGGCGGAGGAAATCCCGAGCACTTGACGTTGGAGGCTAAAAAATATTTGCAATCCGCCAACCTCATTTTTTACGACTCCAAAATACATCCCAATCTGTTCTTTTTAAGTTCTAAAGAGGCTAAATGGGTTTCTATATCCTCTTTAAGTAAACGACAACTCCATTCCAAGCTAGAAAAACAGCTCGATATAAATCAAAACGTCGTTTTTCTTATCCCTGGAGCACCTGAACCTAAAGTCATCAATGCTCTTTTGGACAATCGGCAATTTCCGTATACACTCATTCCAGGCATCTCTTCTGATAATTCACAAGATTTCCCTTTGCCTAAGAACCGTGCAATTGTCTTAAGAGGCATCGATCAATCCCAAAGCTTTTTAAATGATCTTGTTGAGTTAGGTTTGGATGTCATTCAGTGTCCTATGATCGAAATTATTCCTAATAAACAAGCGCTTAAGCGTCTGACCTCTTCTTTTATCTCCGGTTTTACTAGCTTAATTTTTACAAGCAGCAACGGCGTTACTATTTTCTTTCATCATCTCATCGAAAATGAAATCGATATCAGAATCTTAGCTAACAAAAAAATCTTTGCTGTCGGACCGAAAACAGCGGAAAGTTTGAAATTATTCGGACTTATCCCTGATGCGATACCTGAAAAATTTGCTGGTGATACCATACTCAAACTGTATAGTGAAAATCTCCAAGAAGAAAAAATTTTAATTCCTAGGGCTAAAATTGCTCGCCAAACATTGCCAGAAGAATTGAAAGCCAGAGGTGCCAAGGTATGCGATTTGAGCGTTTATCGCACCGTTTCTCCCAAGCTAAAGCCCATTGCTATTCAGGACAATGACTTAGTGATCTTTACAAGCTCTTCTACAGCTGATCATTTTTTCCAGAGTAAGCTTTATAAAAATCAACGTATCGTACCATTTTGTATCGGCGATTACACGAGGCTGACTGTAGCCGGTTATTTTTCAGGAACCATTTACACATCAGATCAAGCTACGGCTGAGTCATTGACAAAATGTATAGAAGATTATTTAAAAAATGAGTAAGAAATCAGTTTGCGCAATGGATAAATGAGTTTTCAAGCAGGCGACTTTGCAGAAGTATGAGCTAATAATTTGATCTATTAATCGTTCCCAATTTTCATTACCGGTATTTTCCGTAAACTACCTACAAATCACATGCCAAACTAAACAACTAATGAAAATTTTTCCATTGAAAATTTTATTTAACACAATTCAAGTAATTGTAAATTAATCACTTATAACTAATGTTATTGATTATTAAATCTAATATTATTAATAAATAATCTTAATTAATGTTATTATAAACGAAAAAACAGGTACTTAATATTTTAATTAAGTTCCTTATGAAGCAGTATAACTTCTCTCCTTTAGAAGAAAGGACGGTTCTTGATGCTGCAATACGAGCAGCATTAGCGATCTATCTCATCAGAATAACGCCACCATTAGTGAGGGTAACAGCGTCACCTCAACTGTTACCTTCACCATTACCTTAAGCAATGCAAGCAGATAATAACGGCGATTTATTTGCCTCCAATGGGGATACAATAACCTATTCTTTAATAGAACCCGACTCAGCTTATTTGAAGCCAAATCGGGTTGGCATTTTCCTAACTTAAATCAGGCCATCCACCCACATCTTCTTGTGATTTGAGAATGTCTTCGAATTTCAATGCCTTGATTTTCTTTATGATTCTTTCATCCACAGAATCTCTCTTCAAATTGCACCCTGCATTTTCAAGTATGATGGGATAAATGCTCTCCGCTGAAAAGGTCGATATTGGCACCGCAGCAGAAAACATTTGCTCATAACTTAAACGACCGCGGATTTTCGCTTTGGAGTCGAGAATAGGTGTTCCACTCCCACTGCCCACTTTCACCCCTACATACTGGCCCATTGCTTGGCTTGAACGGATCGGACCTATATTTCCTGAAATAAATACTTTTAAATTCGGTTTTGCGGTGGTGCTATCCTCTACATTGATTTCAGGCTTTACGTCCGTTTTGTTAACATACAAATTATTGATGTATTGGAATTGGAATATGACGTCACCTAGTTGATCGGGATTATCTACTCCTGTTGTGTACCTGGATCCGGAACGTGTATAGTTATAAATTAAATTATTTACAGCTTCCATCTTGATGTCATAGTCCCTTTTATTAGCATCGACATCATTCGTTTCAAACTGAGGCCCACGCATAACATAGTTTGCAAACAAGCAATGATGAACGGATAGGGTGTTAGCACTGGCATTAAATCCATACGCGTGTTCATCGCCATAAGGATGGATTTTAGGATTAGCTAAAGGTTCTGTAATGAAGCACCACTGGATAGTGACATTCTCACTTCTTGTCACACTGACAACCTCATCGCAAGACCAGGAAAGAGAGCAATGGTCTACGATGACATCTTTTGATGTATCGATGTTAATGCAATCCAATCCAACGGATTTTTCAGGACGTGAACGTCCTTCCTTTTTATTTTCCTCTAATACTTTAACATCCCCATGACGGACACGGATATAACGTACAATGATGTCATGGGTATCTGAAAATTCAAGTCCATAATTTTTAATGCAAATTCCTTTATCTGGTGCTGTGGATCCATCAATGGTCAAAAATGGTTCTTCAATAACGAGCCTGTCTTGGAGTGAGATGTTGCCCGAAACATCAAATTGGACAATACGCGGTCCTTTTTGATTTACCGCCCATCGAAAAGAACCTGTTTTAGGATTATTGGGATTATCATCGAGCCTGGTAACTTTTATTATCTGTCCGCCCTTACCTCCCTTTGAATTAGCTCCAAACCCTTCTGCACCTTCAAATGCTAATTCAGCATTTACCGATCCCAGCCAACAAGTGAAAAATAAAATTGCCAAAAGCTTATACATGAGTTTCTCCCGTTAGTATTTCTAAGTCATTGATCAATATAAGGTATTATCTATAATAAAAATTATTTAACATTACAAAAACTTTACAACGCTTACTCATGCTAACTTTAGCTCTCAAAATGCTTGTGGGCAATAAATCATCTTTTTTAGGGGTTATTTTCGGCATTTTTCTCGCCACATTACTGATTTCCCAGCAGTCTGCAATTTTTTTGGGACTGGTTTCACGTTCCTATAGAATGGTAACAGATATTTCAGCTCCCAATGTATGGGTCATGGACCCGGCAACAGAAAGCAATGATAAACTACGCAATATGTCCCTGAAGAATTTATCTTTGGTTCGCAGCGTAGCAGGGGTGGAGTGGGCTGTACCTATCGGCATTTCAATTCTCCCTATTGTTTCGGAAGAAGGCGTATTTGAAATGGGTGAGGTGTATGGAATCGATGATAGCACGCTGATTGGAGCTCCCGTAATTATGCTTGAGGGTTCGATTGAGGATTTAAGGCGGCCCGGAGGCATTATAGTGGATACGCAATCAGCAAATGGCGTACTTGCTAAAAAGCTTCCTGACGGACGAACTATTCCCGTGAAAATTGGAGACACCCTGGAAATTAATCGACAACGCGCTGTGATTGTAGGAATCTGTTCTATTACCCCAGGATTCTTTCCTCAGCCGGTAATTTTCACTACGTTTTCGCAGTATAAAGCATATACAGGTTTAGGTGAAAATGCGCTCGGATATATTGCTGTTAAAACGGCCCCTGGGGCTAAGGTCTCGGAAGTCGTCCGCGGAATAGATAATATCCAAAATATTACTGCGTTGACGAGGGAACAACTTAAGAACAAAATACGAGATTTCTTTCTAAAAACAGGTATTCTGATCAATTTCGGTCTATCAGTAGCCCTAGGTATCATCATAGGATTCTCGATTGCAGGCCAAATTTTTCATAATTTCACAGTAGAGAATTTAAAGTACTACGCCCTAATCAAGTCCTTAGGGGGAAAACGCAATACCCTATTGAGTATGATCCTACTGCAAGCTTTTTTCGCAGGTGCTATAGGATTTATATTAGGAACCAGTGCCACAATGCTTTGGGGAATGACCATCAAAAATACAACGCTAGCTTTCCTTTTCCCTTGGCAACTTCTCTTATTTACAGGAGGAATTATTCTAGTCATCTGCTTATCCTCAGCGCTGCTAAGCATTCATCGTGTATTAAGTGCTGATCCTAAAGTACTTTTGGGGAATTAGCATGCATAAGCCTGTCATCACATGCAAAGGGATAAAAAAAACTTACGGTTCTGGCGACCATCAAGTAGAGGCGCTTAAAGACATTGATCTGGATATCTATCCTGAATGTTTGACTTTGATCGTTGGACCTTCGGGTTCAGGTAAAACAACCTTATTGTCGATATTAATGACGATTTTAACTCCTGACGAGGGAGAATTAATCATATTTGATAAAGACATTCACACTATGTCGATAGATGAAAAAGCTGAATTTAGAAATCAGAATTTGGGTATTGTCTTTCAATCGCTATTTCTAATTCCTTCCCTTTCGGTCATAGAAAATGTGATCTTACCTTTAACGATTGCCGGAACAGCAGAAAATATTTCTCTGGAAAAAGCGCAGTCATTGTTAGATCAGCTGCATATTGGCCAGAAAGCAAATGATCCTCCAGAAGAACTATCTAAAGGACAGCAACAAAGGGTTGCTATCGCTAGAGCACTAGTCAACGATGCCAGAATACTAGTCTGTGATGAGCCTACAAGCGCTCTTGATGAAAGCACTGGTGCAGAATCGATGAAACTGCTGAAAGCCATAGCTCAAAATTCAGGCTGTGCCGTTGTGGTCGTAACGCATGACCAGAGAACTTTTCCCTATGCTAATAGAATTGTTGAACTAAATGACGGAAGAATTACTTCAGGTTAAAAGATGCAAAAGAACTATTTTAAAGTTATCCTAACGCTATCTTTTCTAGGTCTATTATTGATAATAGCTTCGATGTGGAAAGAAAATCAGGAAGTAGTCATTCCGGAAAGAAATACACTTCATCCCGTATCCCCTTTCAAGAACTATATTTCAGCAGTTGGAATTGTGGAGGCCAGCAGCGAGAACATCTCGATCGGAGTACCACTGAATAGAATTGTAAGCAAGGTAATGGTCAGTGTGGGTGAAAACGTCAAGAAAGGCGCACCCTTAATTCAATTAGATGACCGCGATTTAAAGGCTGAGCTTAAAACTCAACAAGCCTTATACGATATTGCTGCGGCTAAACTCCAAAAACTGGAACAAGCTCCCAGAGAAGAAGATATCGCGGTTGCTAATGCCGATGTGATTAATGCAGAAGCTGAACTTAAGCAATCTCAAAAACAATATGAGATGGTCCAAAACCTACAAGATCCACGTGCGCTTAGCCAACAGGAAATCGATCGCCGTCATTTCGCTTATATCCAAGCGGAAGCTAAGCTTACCCAGTCCAAGGCAAATCTGAATAAAGTAAAGTCCGGCACTTGGAAACCTGATGTAAGCATTGCAAAATTTGAGTTGCAACAGGCTAGAACAAATGTGGAACGTGTCAACACTGAGATTAATCGGACGACTGTTCTTTCACCCATTGATGGTAAAGTACTGCAAATCAAAATCCACGAAGGAGAATTGCCTCCTGCTGACACTTCCAGAACGCCCATTATGATTGTGGGAAATACGGATGAAAAACATCTAGAAGTCAGCATTAATCAATACAACGCCTCTTATTTTGATCCTAAGGCTCCTTCGGTAGCGTTTTTACAGGGCGATGCACGTGTACAGGTACCGTTAGAATTCGTTCGCCTAGACCCCTATTTGGTCAATAAACAAAATATTACCAACGATATTTCAGAGAAAGTGGATACACGTGTCCTGCAAGTCGTGTATAAATTTGTAAATAACCCTTATCGCATATTTGTAGGACAGCAAATGGATGTGTTCATTGAAACAAATCCTAATCCAACCCCTAACACAATTTCGCACGAAGATGAAATTTCAAATGCGTAAGCTATTTATATTATTATTCCTCCTAGGGGGTTGTTGTCATCGTCCTTGCCCTTGCGAGATGGAAATTGACATTCCCAATCAATGGGAATCCCCCCTCACCTGCAACATGGAGCCAAGTGTTTTGGAAGATTTTGTCTGGTGGGATGCTCTTGAAGATCCTATATTAAACTCTCTGATTGAAAAGGCTTCGATAAAGAATTTAGACCTGAATAGCGCTGCCTTGCGTATTTTACAAGCGCGTTTAGAACGTAATGGCATGTCAGGAGCTTCTCTACCCCATATTGATGCATCAGTATCTGTAGGCGAGTTAGGATTTAATAGAAAAATCCTTAAAGAGGCACTTGGTTCCTGTGTTGGAAGCCGTACAGCCAATGTAGGGTTTTTCGAGGCCGGGTTTGATGCCGATTGGGAAATCGACTTTTTCGGAGTCAACAAACATAAGATAGGGGCTTTGGAAGCTAGAATTCATGCCTCAGAAGAAAACTATTTTAATCTCTGGTGTACACTAACAGCTGAAATTGCGCGCAACTATATTGAGTTACGTGGACAGCAAAAGCAACTGCAAATCATTCAAAACCTCATTGCAGCCAACCAAGACAATGTCGTTTTAACGGAAGAACTAGTGCGGATAGGGATTAAGAACACCGCCGATAGAAAAATTTCCGAAGAACAATTCAACCGTATGAATGCCCGTAAACCTCAAGTAGAACTAGCTATTCAGAAGTCGATCCATCGCCTTTCCATTCTTACGGGCCTATATCCTTCCCAATTAGTCTGCGAACTAACCCCTCTTGCTCCCTTGCCGAAACTTCCTTGTGTTTTACCTGTAGGCATACCCACAGAACTACTCCGTAATCGCCCAGATATTAGAAAAGCTGAACAGGACTTAGCTGCTGCCATGGAATTGGAAGAAAGTGCCATAGCAAGCCTTTACCCACGATTTTCCATTAAAGGATTTATTGGCGATATTAGCACTAAATGTGGGTCTAGCGGGGTCTATTTTATTACTCCGCAATTGCTTTTTCCCCTATTTAACAGCCGTATGCTGGAAAAAGACGTAGAGATGAGTAAGACTGAAACACAGATAGCTTTGCTCGAATACCACAAAGTGATTTTAAATGCTTTTGAAGAAGTTGAAAACGCTTTGGCAGCACTAAAATCTTCACAGGAAAGAAAATCCTATCTACAAAAAGCCCTTGAATCTGATGAGGAAGCTCTCTATTCAATTTCTGATTTATATAACCAAGGTTTTAACAGTTATTTCGAAGTATTAACCATACAACAAGCATTATATAGCTCCGAGGAAGAGCTGCTACAAATTAATATTGAGCTGTTACTTGAATATGTCAGTTTATATAAGTCATTAGGCGGATCGAAGTGGATGCTGTTGGATAATTGTCTTTGAACCGATGAGATCTGAGGTATATTGCAGTTCATTTATCTATTCAAAAAAACGTTTAATTAATTATACCTGATTTTGAACAAACAAATGCAAATTATTGCAGGAGATCAAATGGAAGTTTTACACCTTATAAATTATTGGGCAGTGATTGTTGCAGCCATTGTTTTTTTTCTTCTAGGCGCTCTGTGGTTTTCCCCAGCCCTTTTTGGATATCCTTGGATGAAATGCTGCAATATCAAGGAAGAAGATATTAAAAGTTGTGGCGGCCTCAGCTATCTTTGGGGATTCCTAGTATCATTCCTTTATGTTCTAGCCCTAGCTTATTTCATAAAACAAACTAATGCTCATACTCTTGGTGAAGGCGCCTGTTTGGCCTTTTGGGCTTGGTTAGGTTTTGTTGCTACAACCCTAGCAGGTAGCGTTATCTGGGAAAGAAAACCTTGTGGATGGTGGGCAATTACAAGTGGTTACTATCTTGTAGGCTTGCTAATCAGCAGTGTTATTCTAATTCTCTGGATCTAAGTAATGATCCGAGTGCGGTGATAGATTTGACAAGTCGCCGCACTCCCCTATTAGGACAAGGTTAGCATTTAGCAGAAAATCACTTCCCTGCAGAAAGCTCGTCCATTTTTGCTGCTGTTATCCCATAGTTTAATAAGGTGTCTTTCAATTTTGAATAGTATTTCATGAACTTTAACGTTTCATTATGGGAGTCTTGCAGGTTTTCAAGATTCTTATCGGGGTGTACTTTTAGAAAGGCTTTTTTCCCTTTACTCATAGCTAAGCTATATGTGGCAGTACTTAGTTCAAGTTGTTCTTTCATCTGATCGTTATAACAATGGATGAATTTGGTTTTTGCTTTCTCTAGCCTTGTAAAGGCTATTTCGATTCTCTCCTCTAATTTAACCAGCATATTCCCGATATTTACCTGCGGAACACAGGCAGTCAGGCCAAGCCAATCGATGCAAGTCATGTAGATATTTTCTGTTATACTGCGGGTAAAAACATCCTGCTCTCTGATTCTATTCAGGGCCTTTTGCCCTCGTACAGCATATTCTAAATAGGTTAGATCCCTATAGATTTTCCAAGAAAAGGAAACTAAATCCTTTTCAGCGGCATATGTGGCCTGACTTAACTTTGGGGTAACCAGTTCATAGCAAAGAGTATTAGACTCTGTTTTAATAATGGTATACCGGCAGGATTTCTTTGCTGCTTTCTCACTTTCTAGAATAAGCTCTTCTAGGAAATCAGTAAGCGTCTTACATTGAGTGTCTTCTAAGGAAATTGATAGCATATATTGAAAATAATTTTTTTATTCATATAGTTTCATCATATTCAATAAGGAGTTTTATTATGTGTTTTTCCGCCGAAGCCAGTTTAGGAGGAGCCGCAGTTCTAGGAATTATTGGCTACGCTACACTTAAGAAAACCTCCTTACAACCTTCTTTACAGTTAATTGCGATCATACCACTTATGTTTGCATTACAACAACTCTCAGAAGGTTTTATCTGGTTGTCTTATAGTTATTCTTTTCCCGAATTATTTGTAACTGCAGTAAAATACATCTTTCTTCTGTTTGCATTCATCATATGGCCGTTTTGGATTCCTTTTGCCTTTTCCTATGCAGAATCTCCTGGCTGGAGGCTGAACGTATTGAGAGCAATCACAGTATTAGGAGCTTTTACATCCCTTACCTTTGCTTATACGGGATTTTCCCAAACGTTGAATGTGATTATGTGGGGGCAAAGTTTAAGATATTTAGGAACCGTTCCCGATTTAACACTTCCTTATGTAGTCGCCACTGTTCTGCCCTTCTTCATTACGTCGATACAAAAATTCAAATGGGTCGGAGTAGGGATGTTTGGAGCGTTTTTACTAACGCTTTATATTTATTTCTATAACTTTATTTCTGTATGGTGCTTTTTTGCGGCCCTTCTTAGCGCAGGCTTTTACCTAGCGCTAAGAGAGGAGCCTGAAAGAAGTCGTCTTACTACTTCTTCCAAAGTGTAAACAAGAAAGGCAGCATAGTTGCTGTCTGTTTGACTGGATGCTCGCCTGTTTCTGTAGCTTTATTGACATTGTCAATTAAGCTTTGAAACAGGTGATGTAAATAATTATACAATGCGGACACCCATCCCACTAGGGTAGTAAATGCATCCGGGAAAAATTTCCAGATAACAAAGAATAACAACCCAAAAAACACAAAATTAAATATAAATCGCATAGCAACTCCGGGGGTTGCGGTTATATATATTTACTTTAACATAAACGATATTATTACAAAATTTCCTCTGAAAGAAGAGGCGAACTTTTTTTTAGAAATCCACAGAGTGTTAGCCCTGTGCCCCAGATAGCAAAAAAAACAAAGAGGGCTATGCTCCCCAAGCGGCTAGTAAATTCGGCCGCCATCATAGGGCCTATGGTAGAGCCTATGCCATAAGTCATTAATAACAAAGCAGCTATAGAAGAGAAAGAAACATGCGGCATAGCAGTTGCCATATATGCGATACTTTGCGGGTAAAGAGTAAAAGCTAATCCGCCCATAACAAACGAGTTAATTAAAACATTCCAATAGGCAGGAAAAAAGAAAATCGAAAGGGTGGGAAGAAGTATAAGCATACTTGTTCCAATCAATACTTTATCTCTAGGAAATCTATCGGAAATCCAACCAATGGGCCATTGCAGCAACACTCCGCCAAAGATTGTGACACTAAGAAGAATGGAAGGAGAAATTTCATATTCCACCGCGAATTGCGGTGTGAAGCTATAGACTCCGCTCAGGATAATTCCCGAACAAATACTGCCAAATACTCCTAATGGGCAAATTAGAAACATCGAACGCCACTGGGAAATGGAGCTATTATCGGCAGTGGACTCTTCCATATGGATCGGTTTATTTTCGAATAAGAGAGGTAAAACACCTACTGCTGTTAATACGGAACATAGGATGAAAGGTAGGGAAGAGTTCGAGGGTATAAAATCTATAAAGTATTGGCCTATGGCTTGCGAAAAATAAAGGGCAACAGTGTAGATAGCTAAAATCTGTCCCCTTGTAACTGCAGTACTAAAAGAAAGGAGCCAACTTTCAATGACGATATAGATCAAACCCATGCAAATTCCTGCGATAAAACGCATAGAGATCCATAGCAAAGAAGAGTCAAGGCCTCCCATAGCCAGAACAGTCATAGCTGTAGCTAGAGTCGATAAGATAAACGTATTGTTGTAGCCTATCCTTTTCACAAAGAATTCGCAAAAAAAAGCTGCGATAAACATTCCGCCGTAGTAGGCAGAATGCATTGCTCCTACCACTTGGTCGCTATGTCCATTGCTTTTAATTAAAAGAGTCGTAAAAGTAACAAAATATGCGGTTGCTAGGACCACAAAGACGAGGCTTAGGAGAGGATTAAATAAGGCTTTAATTAAAAATAACATAACTATTAAATTTTGTTGATTTCATTATAATATAAATTTATATAAATTTCAATAAAATAATAAACATACGACACCGAGCAAATAAAACGTGGATAAATTTTGGAAGGAATTACAGACAGGCGACATTCAATTTAGAGACCGGTGGCAGTTCGAGCTAAAATCAGAATTTGCTGCTACCTCAGCCAATCCAAAATCAAACCATCGCCAAGAATTCTACATCTTTGTTCCCAACTCGCTTCTGATAAACTCGCAAACCTATACTGTAAATGACTTTTTCAAAGATCAAAACAATTTTATCCGTTTTAAAACGCCACGAATCACTTTAAAAGAGTTGCTAGATGAGTCTAATGAAAACTCTCCTCTTACACGATTTAAAAAAGGTTTAGTCGAAGAGAAAAAATTCACTTACGAACTGAAGCTGCTTGCCAATATTGTAAGAAGTGAGTTACGTGATGAAGTCCATCAACTGGTGGATTTTCTTAAAGACAGGAAAAAGCCCCTCGATTTGGAGCTCTTCGCGAAAAATGTCACTCAGCTATGCGTTGAATGGAAGGTGTTCCGTCAGAAATTTAAAGAGACGATTATCTCTCTAGATACAACCAATGGATCTAACATTGCAGTTACATCAGCCTATGTAGATGAGTTTCTAAGTGGAACCTTTGATTTTTATTTTGTGGGCTTGCTGAAATACCTAAGAAAGCTGAACGACGCCTCCTTGTCGGCATGTGATGCACTCATCTGTGAACTACTATCGGATGAGCTAAAAATACGCGTTAAATACTTCCCCTTGTATGCTAATCCGCAGGATCCTTCTGCACGTGATGAAGAAATCCCCTATCGCCAGAGCCTACTGAACAAATTCGTAATGGATGTATTGCATTTAGTGTCTAACCGCGATGCCTTGATGAATAAGCATAGAAATCTTATCGGCAGTATTGCAGCAGGTATAGCTATGCTTGTTTTCCTATTGTTGTTTGTCTCTCAAGCAAGTCAATTCGTTGTCAGCTCTGAGCCTTATATCTTTCTGACTGTTGTATTTTATATCCTTAAAGACCGCATAAAAGAGGGGTTACGTTCAATTCCCTCCATACGTGGCTTTGGGTGGCTTGCTAACTATAAAACGGAAATAAGATCGCCTGACAATTCACGACTAATGGGAACCTTGATGGAATTGTTTACCTTTTTAGATCAAAAGGATGCGGATCCTAAGATTATGGAAATTCGCAATAAACATTTTCATACCATGTTGGAGAAATTCCAACGCCCTGAGAAAATCATCTATTATAAGAAAAGCGTCTGTATGTTTACTTCGTTGTTTGCCAAATATTCAAGGCTGAACATTATCTCACGCTTTAATATCAGCCAATTCTTTTGGAAAGCAGGCGATCCTTACTTTGTTTACAACGTTTTTGATCCAGAGACAAAAAAAATTGTCGAGATAGAACTCCCCAAAACCTATCATATCAACATCATCCTCAAAAATACCTATGCCGAAAACGACACTACAACCAAAGTCACCTATCAAAAATTCAGATTGATAGTGGACAAAAACGGTATCAAAGAGGTCCTGCAAGTCAACACAAACTAAATAAATTAAGTCCGCATTTTGCGGTTATATTCTTGGAAAGCCTCTAGGTTGTTTTGATTAAGATAAGATACTTGCTGTTGATTTAGTTTGCGCAGTATTGAAGAATCTAAAAGCTCAATCGTTTTAAGAGTCAAGTATTTGGGATGAAACCTGTTTATATTCTGCATGTCCTTTGAATTCTCAATATCTATTAAGACTTCACCATTAATCTCATTAAAAATCTCCTGATAGACTTGAAATTCTTCATCTCCAAAAGTGTTGAAATTTGAAGCTAATTCTAGAAATGCAGGAACGGTCAAGGCTTCAAGAATTTCAACTGTGAAAAGTGTTGTAGGTATGGCATGAATTGTTCTTTCTAGTGCCTGTTCTTTTTTCATGCGGTCTAGATACGTCCTCTTACCTTCCTCAGATAATACTGCCACTTGTTGTGGGCTTAAGGCCTTTAATAGACTTATATCTAGTCGCCTCATAAGCTGTGGAGTAAATCTGGCTTGCGTCTGATTAATATCCATTCTTTGGACAGATTCGGGAGTAAGATTATCTGTTTTGGCAATATTAGCCACTCTGTCTAAATACTGTTTGTGAGCCGGAGCATTTTGTGTACGCAGATATTCCACCTGCCTTGGTGACAGCTTATTTAATGTCAAAAGAGTCAGTTTTTTTATTGCTGCAATTGTCAGATATTTTGGATGCAATCGCTCAATATTGTCTAAAACCCTACGGTTATCAATATCAAACAAAATGTGCTCATTTAATTTAGTCATTTTTTTCTCAAACAGTTCAAAGGCATCGTCATCCATAAGATTCAATTGGAGTGGAGTAATTTCTAAAAATATGGGAGGGGGCAGTTTTTCAATATCTTCCTTAGTTAATACAGAGCCGTTCAGAGCGGAAAGAGTCCTTTCCAAGACGGCACTACCCATCATCCGATTTAAATAAGCAACTTGCGCATCGCCAGACAAGTTAGACACTTGACGGGGCGTAAGGGCCTCAATCTGCTGGTTTTCCAGCTGGTTAATTAGTTGCGGGTCAAATTTATTCTTTATCTGATAAGGGGTTAAAAGACTGATATGCTGTGGTTGGTACTTAAGAATTGCATTTTCTTTTAGATTATCAGGATGTATTGCAGGTAGAAATTCAAGATAGAGATGGGGAGGTATCTTTGAAAACAAGCGGACTTGTGCATCCGGGCCAATATTTTGGCCTATACCGTAGAAATCTTGTGGATTAATATGTCCTGCCTGCATCTGGCTTCCCAAAATATAATCCCGTACTTCAGGCTTCATGCTCTTATAACTATCCCATGAAATCTGTCCCACAAAAGACGCTACCGGCATACTTTGCGCCTTAGCTACTGTCATGCTCTTCCAATCTGCTTCAGTAAAGCCGGCAATGGTCTGACCGGCCTTTTGAATAGCGGGATTGGCCTTAAAATGAAACGCAATAAAAACTGTATCATCCAATTTATTAAGGAATTTCTCTTTAATTTTGGCAGCTCTATCTATCTCTATAAAGTGCTGTAATACCGGAACTGGAAATTGATTAATGTGATCTTTGGAAAGATGGACAAACATTCCCGGTTGGAGTGCTAATAAAAAGGCGGCTTTAGATTCTGGATTATTGTTGGAGGCTACAAAATTTTCGAAATACCTATCTACATAATGTTTTTGAACATTCTTGGGCATATTTTGGAACTGTTCACTCGTGATGGAGAGGAATGAATCAGGATGCAATAGATTTAAATCAGTGGATTTAAGCCCTTTAAAGGCTATTTCTGGAAGCACTCTAATCTTTGTGGGGGAAATTTGCCTAAAATTCACGTCCCCTATTTTTTCCTGTACAACTTTAGCATAGGCCTTCTGAGCTGCCTTAGGTAATAAATCGTATTGTTCTTTGGAAAAATCTAAAAGAACTTCTAGATGTGCATTTCCAATATGCTTAGGTGTCATTTTTGAGAAAAGTGCGGGCGGCAAGGTGCTTAAATTAGTCATTGCAACAGAATTCATCATAGACGGTTTGCTTGAAAACTTACTAAGATATGCTTTTTGAGTTTCTTTCGGAAATCTCTTCACCTGATCCGCTGTAAGGGAAATAAGTTGTTTATCAGATAACGATTTAATAACTTGAGGAGTTACATCCCTCATGACAGCTAGGGGGATGTCTTCAACGCTGTGGTCTTTTAATACCTTAAATGCATTTGCAGCCAAAGTTTTCCTTAAACCTTCAGGTAAAGATTTAAAGTGGGATAACATTTTCGGATCATTTAAAGGGATATCTACTAATTTTTGAGCAACAGCAATTTTAGAACTCTCGCTTAAAGCATTATATTGTTCTTCTTTAATATTAAGTAGCTGGTCTTTAGTCCGATGATTAACTTCCCCATTCATTTTTTCTGAGTATGCTTTAAGAGTGTTCTTAGGCATTAATGAAGCCTGATCACTCGTAAGATTAACAAGAACATCTTTTGAAGCATTATCTAAATGGGCAGGTGTCATATGTTTGATAGCTTCAGTTGGAAGCTGATTCAGTGCATATAAATCTACATGAGACATTAACAAAGGATCACGTTCGAATCTTTGGATGTAGGCTTTTTGAGCATCTTTCGGTAGGCGGGAAAATTGTTCCTCATTTAAAACGACAAAGGCTTTATCCGGTATTTGAGCTATTTCCTTTGGGGTAACATCTCTAAATAGATAGAGTGGAATATTCCCAATCGTAGCGTCTGTTGAATTACTTAGGACATTTGAAATGATTATATGACGATCTGGAGAACCTACCTTATCATACACATCTTTAGCTTTCGGCGCGTTAAGCTTCGAAATTTCTGCGTCTCCCACTTTGATGATATTCAGTTTCACCATCCAATTTTTAATTCTATTTTTCACATTACCGGAAATAGTCTGCCCAATAGGAATAGCTTCAAGAGTTTTGGAGCTTTTCGAGTGCTCCTCTGCGCCGTTAAAAGACACCAAAGATTTTAAAAAATCGACTATAGAATCTCTTACAGAATTTCTTTTGGAAAAGCGTTGAGATTTGACGGGCATTTCGCTTTTTTCCTGAGGTAATTCAATTCCGGCATGGGATTGAACTCCAGAAGTAGAACTTGTAATTCTTGGTGGCATAAAATGCTCCTTTTAAGTCTATTTAGTCTTAAAGTTGCAATATCTATGCCAAAGTAAATGAATATTATTGAAAAAAGTTTAATATTCAACTCAATAAATTTTATAACTATTGAACAAATATTTCGAAAGGGATGTGCTTATTAGGATTTAAAGGACGTATTATCTCTTGTTTTAAGAAAGCTTCTTTAAGAAGGGAAGGACTCACTTCATCAGAACGTGTAGAAGGATTAAAGCCAAAAAATGACATATCTAGTGTAGAAGTGGATGCTACCCCATTGAAATGCCTGTAAGTTTTTACAGTAGCTTGAATGATAACGCTAAGAGTATAATGGCTGCAAAACATCGTCTTTTCAAATTGAACATCCTCAATGTTGTAAGGTTCGGCAAATAAGTTAAGCTTACTTTTTAAGACCCTCAGTGGAATAAAGTTTTCTTTATTATAAGAATATAAGTTTGAAAATTTAATTTTTCTTTTCCCACGTATTAACTCAAATAAATTTAAATAAAACTCCATCTTAAAGCAATATCTCTTATGCTCTTCAACGTGGCAAAGGATAGTGGGCGGGGAAGATCATCGCACAGGAGAATACCCTTATGAAGATCCTGCAACAGTCTTTAAACGCCTTGAAGCTTGGACAAAAGAAAGATTTCCTTCCTACACATCTACAGACTATCAGTGGTCTGGCCAGATTCTAGAGCCTATGGATGGACTCGCTTTTATAGGGCGGGGTACCCACAAGCAGACCTATATTGCTACAGGAGATTCAGGTAACGGAATGACCCACGGAACCATAGCCGGAATCCTTCTCACGGATTTGATATTAGGTAAAAAAAATCCGTGGGAAAACTTATATGATCCTCACAGAAAGACTTTAAAAGCCTTCAAAAAGTTTGGCGCTGAGAACTTAAATACATTAACACAGTATGCCGATTGGGTCACAAGATCTGATGTAGATAAATTAGAGGAAATCCAACCCGGCGAGGGAGCCATATTAAGAATAGGTGCAATGAAATTGGCTATCTACAAGGATGATAAAGGCATCCCGCATGAACTTTCTGCTATCTGTCCCCATTTGGGTGGACTGGTGAGATGGAATGCCATAGAAAAAACTTGGGATTGCCCTTGCCACGGATCACGCTTTACAAAGGAAGGTGAGGTCATTAACGGTCCGGCACTATCCAATTTAAAAAAACCGAAATAACATTAACAGTCTTATATTAAAATAGTTGCGATGCAGCATGACGCTTTAATCCTCATTTATCTATTCCACTATCCTGTTGACTTTTTGACATCTTCTCTGCAAGAATGGATTTTTTTTTCAAAAGGACGCTAATTTCCGTGGTCAGTACACCAATGCTTTTAGCTTTTGCGATTTATTTCGCCTTCTTAATTATTATCGCCGTCGTTTCCCATAAAACGATGCGCACCTCTACGGATTTTATTGTAGGCAACCGCAGCTTGAATTTCTGGGTAATAGCCTTATCAGCACATGCCAGTGATATGAGCGCTTGGCTTTTTATGGCATTTCCCGCCGCCTTATATATGGGTGGTATGCCCAAAATTTGGATTGCACTTGGACTATTGCTCGGCATGTTTTTCAACTGGAAGCTTGTAGCCTTAAAACTCAGACAAGCAACGGAAAACTTCCAAGCTAATACCCTTTCTGCATTTTTTGAAAAAAGATTTCATGACCACCGCGGACATATTCGTATCTTAACCGCTATCATGCTTGTATTCTTTATGAGCTACTATCTGTGCGCCGGTTTGATCGCTATGGGCTTTGTCCTAGATTCTGTCTTCGGCATTGACTACTATTGGGGACTTGCTCTTTCTTCCTTAGTTATCATGGGTTACACCTTCGCCGGTGGTTTTATTACGGTTGCTTGGACGGACCTTTTTCAAGCGATCTTCTTGCTCATCATGATTGCTTTGGTTCCTTTTGCAGCCTTATCCGAGATGAACCACGGTATTGACCAAGTCATCAGCACGGCGCAAGCAAATAACATTCCCCTTAGTCCCCTGGCAGACTTATCCTTTGTATCTATTGCCAATCTTATCCTCCTAGCTTTCGGTTGGGGCTTAGGCTATTTCGGTCAGCCGCACATTGTGACAAAGTTCATGGGCATCCGCCACCCGGAAGAATTAAGAAAATCGATGTATCTAGGTATGACCTGGCAGCTTATAGCGCTTAGCTTAGCTGCTTTTTGCGGCCTGGTCGCCATAGCTTACTTCCCTGTAGGCATCAATAATCCTGAGTTAGTGTTCGTTGAAATGGTTAAAAACCTCTTTCATCCTTTCCTAGCAGGATTTGCCCTATGCGGACTGATTGCAGCCAACATGTCTACGATGGACTCTCAAGTTTTAGTTTGCTCTTCCGTGTTAAGTGAAGACCTCTATGGAAAACTTATTAATCCTAAAGCGTCCCCAAGACAACTATTACGTGCTGTCAGAATATGCGTTATTTTAATCACATTGATATCCCTCGGCGTGGCATTTATGCGTTCCTCCACGGTCCTAGATACAGTAATATACGCCTGGGCAGGTCTAGGCTGTTCTTTCGGTCCCGTTATCCTCTGCGCACTATATTATCCTTGGGTTAACCGTTATGGAGCGATTACCGGCATTCTAGTGGGTGGTACAGTAGCTGCTTTATGGAACTACTTTTATCCTGTGGATGTGGCCATTGAGATACCGGCTATGGTGCCAGGATTTGTGCTTAGCTTCCTGAGTATCTTCATTGTCTCTTGGGCGACTAATAAGAAAGAAATCGTACCAGCAGTTTAGTATACATTATATACGGAGGCTTGCCTCCGTATTCCATTTCTACCCTTTACTTCCCCACATTAGAATACGTCTGAAAGGATAGAAGAAAGGCCTTTGCTCCCCGAAATAAGCAATAATGCGATATTTGTACGTTGCTAGGAATTCTTCAAATACATCTGGAGGCAAACGGCTTTGATAATAGGTTAATAGCGTTCCTTTTACCCATTCTAACACGCTTTCTGTCGACTCCAGGATGTGTGGATAGATCTGAAGCCTCACAGCTTGTTTATGAAAGTCTCCCTCTACTAAAAGTTGTGCGTAAGATTCAGGGGATAACGCATACAAAGGCCTCCCACCGTCAAAATAAGAATTGAATGGGGGTTCCTCGGCCAATTCACGTGCAATAACATGTGTAGGATACTCATTATTTGCGGGGATCTGAAAAGCAAGCTGCCCTTTATCGGCAACTAGGATAAAAAGATGTTTGAATAATCCGACATGGTCTGGAATCCATTGTAAAGCAGCATTAGAGAAAACCAGATCGAATTTACGGTCAGGAGTAAATTTTGAGATATCAGCTTGCCGAAATTCCAATCCTTTTTTAACAAGCTTCTCAGCTTTTTCCAACATAGATGGAGAAGAGTCTATACCCAAAGTATAGCTTGCTTTAAACATAGTATGAAGTTCTTCGGTCAGCTCACCCGTGCCGCAGCCCAGATCCAAAATAGAGATTCCCATTTTTGGTTCTATCAGCTCTACAAGATCGTAAAAGGGCTGCTTACGTTCTTGTGAAAACTTCTGGTATTGCTCTGGATTCCATTTATCATTCATAAAAAAAACTTCTAAAGTGTAATTTTGACACATGCTAACATTTCAATACTTTCCTTCCAATGGAGCTTATTAACCCCTTATGCGAAATATCTATTATATTTGTCCTTGTACGCCTGTTCCTTGCGGAGGAGTACAAAAAATATATATGCATGTGGACGTCCTAAATCGAAATGGATTTTCGGCCTATGTTCTCCATCAAGACGAAAATTTCCGCTATCCTTGGAGACCCAACAACACTCCTTTAGCTTATTTCGAATATGATTTTTGGGGTTCAACCTTCAGGGAAAAAATCCATTTGCTCCGCATCAAGGAAAAGAGAGTACTGGGTTGGGAAATGCTGCTTAAAAACACGCACATCTTCACTACAAACCCGGACGGATTAAAAAAGTGCCTCCCAAAATTTTGTTCAGAAGACGTCATCGTTATTCCGGATTACTTATCTTATTATTTTAAACCCTACTTCAATGACATCCCCACCGTCTTATTGAATTTCACCGCCTATTTCATCTACCATAGTCTAACCTTAAAAGACGTACTGCAGAATTCGGGCAGAATAGACTATCATAGAGGAGAGAATATTCTAGGCTCACTCGTATGCTCACAAGACTCTCAGGAGTATTTGAAATATTCTTTTCAGTCTCTTCCGGTATATGTCTGCCAATGCTGCATAGATCTTGAGCAGTTCACTTATACACCCCAAAAGAAAAAGCAGATCGCTTTTATGCCCCGCAAGTGCGAGGACCATCTCGTGCAAATCCTCTGCATGCTAAAACAGAGAGGTCATCTAGATAACTGGAATCTAGTCCCGCTTACAGGCATGCCTCAGGAAGAACTTGTTCAGACCCTTCAAGACTCTGCCATCTATCTAAGCACTTCTTATCAAGAAGGTTTTGGATTGCCGCCTGCAGAAGCCATGGCATGCGGAGCGGTCGTCATAGGATACCATGGTGAAGGGGGAAAAGAATATATTAAGGCTCCCTACGCCTATCCTATAGAGCACGGAAACATTCTTGCATATGTGAAAAAAGTCGAAGAACTTGCGAATTTATTTGAAACAGGCCCGGAGGATTTTATAAGCATCGGGAAATCAGCTTCAGACTATATACACAAAACCTACCCGATACAAAAGGAAGAGAACAGTATCGTCGAGAGCTGGAAAGAGCTTAAAGAAATATTTTTTCAAAAAGAGAGCTTAAAAGTCCCGTTCTGCATTTAGATACAATCACGGGGTAAAATCCTCTGTTATACAAGATTAGATGCAAACATAGCTTTAAGCTCTAATGAGTTTATCACTCTTGCCCCAGCTTGGCGCATCTCCTCAAGAGCATGACTGCAATCATCAGCATGCACATCAATGCCGCAGCAAACGTCATTCACAATATAAGCCTCAAAACCTAGTTGGACGGCATCAAAGACAGAATATTTTACGCAATAATCTGTTGCCAGTCCTGCAAAGTAAACTTTAGTTACATTTTTAGACTTTAGATAATCACCTAAGCCTGTTGTTTGCTTATGGCCATTGTCAAAAAAACAGCTATAGCTGTCGATTTTAGGGTCTACTCCTTTATAGAAAACTTTGTGAAAATGTGCTGCATCGAGTTCAGGAGCAAATTCCGCGCCCTTAGTTCCCTGTACGCAATGAGTAGGCCAAAGAATTTGTTTGATCCCATTTAGATATATCGTTTCTCCCACCAGCTTGCCTTGATTTGCAGCAAAACTGCCGTGATTAGGAGGATGCCAATCTTTTGTGGCTACGATGACATTAAAGGGAAGTGTGACTAATTGATTTATGCCAGGAATAATACGATGGCCCTCATTTATGGCTAAGGTTCCACCAGGCAGGAAGTCATTTTGTACATCAACAACGATCAGAGCATTAGCACCCATGTTATACTCCGGAAGAAATCTGTTCGCGAATTCTCTTAATTAATCCTAGTTTTTTATAGTAGAGTGATGATTCCAGTCCAGAACTATATATGTGAGGATTGAAAAAACGTTTTATTCCAACGGCAAATCCTTCTAAATTTTTAAGCGTAGTTTCGCGCATCTCTTTAAGAGCAGGCGATGCATATACACATTTACCATTTCTATACACCGGTATGAGCAAGTCGGCATAGCTCCAATCCGCTTTAGCCAAAATGGGTTTTGTCGGATCGTGCTGATCTATAATTGTACAGTTGTCTTTAGGAGGATCGCGCATATCATAAATACAATCGGCTACGTTTTCTTCCCCTTTTTTATAACGGCGCACCTGCAGAATACCGGGAGTTGTCACCTTAATTGGCTGTTCGGAAAGCTTGATTTTATCTTCCCATTCCCCTTGTTTATTCCTCAAGGCAGACAATTTATAGACACCATCCAAAGCAGGCTGGCTGCCGCCTGTCACAAGATGGGTACCAATCCCCCACACATTAATTTTGGCACCCTGGCGTTTTAATTCGCTGATAAGGATCTCATCTAGTTCATTGCTAGCTACAATGACTGCATCTTTAAAGCCGGCTTCATCAAGTAATGTACGGCTTTGGATACTTAGGTAAGCTAAATCTCCGGAATCTAAACGGATTCCCAGAAATTCATGTCCATTAGCTTTAATGCGTTTTGCAACCTCGATTGCATGCTCAACACCTTTTAGAGTGTTATAGGTGTCCACTAGAAACAAAGAATTATCAGGCATAGCCTTCGCATAGGCTTCAAATGAGGCTAACTCGTCATCAAAAGCCATTACCCAGCTATGAGCATGAGTCCCCCTCACAGGAATATCCAGCAGCTTCCCCGCAAGAACATTCGAAGTTGCGCTGCATCCCCCAAGATAAGCTGCACGGCTTGCTGTCAAACCTCCATCAATTCCTTGTGCGCGCCTTACCCCAAACTCTAGAATTTCCTCTCCTTGAGCTGCAAGGAGCATTCTTGCAGCCTTAGTTGCAATAAGTGTCGGGAAGTTTATCAAATTAAGCAATGCTGTCTCAAACAGCTGCGCCTGAATCAAGGGAGCTTGTACGCGGATAAGTGGCTGCTGGGGAAAAACAACGGTCCCTTCAGGGACTGCATCTATATTACCGGTAAAACGCAAATTTTTCAGATAATGTAAAAACCCTTCCTCAAACAAATCCTTTCCGGCCGGATTTTTCAATTGGCGTAAATAGGCAATATCGTCCGCTGTTACCTCAAAGCGCTTAACCCACTCGATCACAGACTCTAGGCCGGCAGCAACAGTAAATCCCCCATAAAATGGCATCCTACGAAAGAATAAATGAAAAACCGATTCCACTTCGGTCAGTTGATTTGCCCAGTAAGCCTGCGCCATCGTAAGTTGATATAAATCAGTTAATAATGCCAGTGAGGAACCGTAAACACTTAAAGGAGAATAAGAAGCAGAAGAACTCATTATAGGGGTAAGCTCCGGAAATATATTAGGATTCCATCATAAGCTTTTATCCCAAGCCTTGCAAGATTTGACGTTCCTTAATATAAGGAAGACCAAAAGCCTAAAGATTGAAATTCATGACTAAATATTTATTCCTCTTATTTTTCATTCTAGCTTGCCCCCTAGGAGCGCAGGAATATGAATGCACAGCTGATCCTCAGTGCGAAGAGCCGTGTGAAGGCGTGTGCACTGCCATATGCTACGAACCCTATTGCTACACTAAGCCCCGCTATTCTTTTTCCACTGTGACAGAAGGTGTGCCCGTGCTCAAACAAAGCAGACGCTGCCGCATGGAACGTCACCAATGCGCACACATTTACAATCGATATTCACACGACTATGATTACGAGATTCAACCACGTATGCGCATACGTCATAAGAGGATACGTCATTGTGTTCAAGAACCTTGTGTCCGCTATAGAAAAGTCTATCGCAGACAGGCGATTGAACCCCTACCTGAATGCAACGCGACAGCTTTCCCTGAGTGTGTAACGGTAGAAACGCAACCATAGCCGTTGCACAAACTTTTAATGCTATCATCTAGCTGATTATGATATACTTCAGCCTTCTTTTTGATGGCGCGGAGTCAATTCACTATGCAACAAAATACCATTCCCGATACCGACAATTACCATGGCGGAAGTTTATTAAGCGGTATTCTTATTGTTTCAGGGACATGTATCGGAGCCGGAATGCTGGCTCTCCCTGTCATCACCGGAATGGCAGGATTCTTACCTGCTATCGTCATCAGCACACTTTGTTGGCTGTTCATGCTTTGTACAGGCATGCTATTTCTCGAAGCGACTTTATGGCTGGAAGATGGAGCCAACGTAATGACGCTCACAGGACATTTCCTTGGAAAACTAGGAAAGATCGCCGGGGGTGCCTCATTCATTTTCCTTTATTATTGCCTCCTTATTTCCTATTTTTCCGCAGGATCAGGTTTATGCCGTTCCTTGATTAATAACTTCACGGGGATAACAGTCCCAGGCGGCGAACTAATCGCCATTTTTACAATTATTTTTGGCCTTATCGTATGGCTAGGGCCGCGGATGATCGACCGGGTCAACGGCGTTTTAATGATCGGTCTCGTGGTCAGTTATCTTCTCATTGTCTTTATAGGGGCAGACGTTATCCAAGCAGAACTCTTGCAAAGGATGGAATGGAATTATATGTGGCTTGCCGCCCCCACGCTTTTTAGCGCTTACGGTTTCCATAACGTTATTCCTTCTCTTGCAACATATTTGAAACGCAATGTAAGTAATCTAAAATGGACGGTTATTATAGGGACGACGATCCCATACATCGTATATAACATCTGGCAGTTGCTTATTATTGGATCTCTGAACGAAGTAGAGTTGGAGGCGGCAGCGATCAGCGGAATGCCCATTACAGATACTCTTCAAGCCATTACTTCTACTCCTTGGATGAGTACTGCAGGAACATATTTCGGCCTTTTTGCCCTAGTGACCTCGCTTCTAGGCGTAGGGCTTTCCATGATTGATTTTATGGGGGACGCCCTTAAAGTACGGCGGGATGGATTAATGCGCTTAGCATTATGTGTGATTTCGTTCACACCTCCTGCTTTCCTAGCTTGGATATATCCGGGGATCTTTCTAAAAGCCATTGGCGTTGCCGGCGGCTTTGGGGAGGCCATCCTTAATGGAATGATCCCTATTTTAATGGTTTGGATAGGGCGTTACCAAATGCGATTAACATCTGCATGCCGTCTATGGGGTGGAAAACCTCTATTGGTAGTTCTTATGCTCTTTACGCTTTTGATTATTTGCATCGAATGCTTCGATCTTTTCTTTTATCATTAATATCTAGTGATAAAACTCAAATGAAAAAGGGGAGTTCAGCGACAAGTCGCTGAACTCCCCTTTTTAATAACGTCTATTAAAGATCCCTATGAAATAGGTTCTTCATCATCGTCTTGACGGGTATTTTCCACTGCATGAGGAATAGGCTCTGCTAAATTCTCCTCAACATGTTCTACTTCAATAACCTGCTCTGAGTCCTCTGTAACAATAGATATAGCCTGTTCACTCGGTGCAACATCCTCGGCTTGAGGTTCACTTTCACCCTCTGCTTCACCGGCAGCTTCTCTCTGTTCACGAGAATAGAAAGCATCTTTAAATTTATCGCTTTCACGATATTTTGCAATCGTCTCGGAAATGAGTGTAGGAGGAGGAGGTAATAATGAAGAGAGGAGTGAAGTTGAAACTGCCGCAGGAGTATGAGGCGATACCAATTCTGACTCAGCATCGTTAGGCGGTACTAAGGAAATCTTATCAGATTCTTCGAGGAGTTCTTCCCCTTCAGAGCCTTCATCCGTCTCGCTCCATCCCTCTTTATTAGCCTCGTCACGGCCGCCGCGTCTTCTGCGATAATGTCTTCTGCGATCACGCTTGCGATCAAAACGACCATCGCCTCTTTGTTCTTCTGCAATAGGAGCATCTGCCGGTGTTGCTAAAGGAGCTTCGCTGATTGTAGGCGTTACGGCAATAGGAGCAGGCGGAGTTTCTATCCTTTCAACATTCTGCTCACGATTTTGACGTCCTTGTTCTCTGCCGCCGCCGATCTTAATCGATCTTTCTACGCCGACATGCTTTAATACCATACGTGCTTCACGCACTTCCAACACTTCATAATCACTTGTTGGTACAAGAAATGATTTAGGTTTTTCCACTGAACGGAAAAATAGTGCGCTTCCAAAAGAAACGACTTCTACTGCATCGACAAAGAATTCCTCCTGGCCCGAAGCTTTGCTGCTGCGGACAACGAGCTTGCACCCTTCCTTAGGAGTAATCACTGTCTCTATAATTGGTTCTCGGGTAAAGTCCACTTTCTGTAAATCCTTTTATGGGGTTCGAGAAGCCAGCGCATAAGGAAGAGACCTCTATAAAAAAGAGATCAAAATTCGAATCATATCCTCAGCCACAACACTCATACGCTGCTTGTAACTTCTGCTAAATAGTGTAACAAAAAGGAAGGAAAAAAGGGAGTACCGTCATACATGATATGAAAAAAAACTGAGGGAGCGCCTACGGAGCTTGAGCCTTAGATTACGACCTACTGCTCGAAGAATAGCGAGCAATATTCGACTCCTAGATAAAAGAGCCTTGATAAATAAGCATGGCAGGTATTTGAAGCGGGCTATCTCGCCAAACTCCTTGGATTTTGGCGAGACTGGACTCTAAAAAATGTTCAGGAATGGTATAGAGACAGATTCCAAGGGAAACTCCCTAAAACCCATCAAAAACACACTTATTTTTTAGACTGCATGAATATCATCAAATCGACTACGCGGCTAGCGTAACCCATTTCATTATCATACCAGGCAATAATCTTGAAGAATTTATCATTGAGAGCTATACCAGCTTCTTTATCAAAAATAGAGGAGTAAGTGGAGCCAATAAAATCGGACGAAACAACTTGCTCGTCGCAGTAACCTAAGAATCCTTTCATTGAACCTTCAGAAGCATTTTTCATTGCTTCACAGATAGCCTCATAGCTCGTCGACTTACTAAGTTTCACTGTAAGGTCAACTGCAGATACGTCGATGGTTGGAACGCGGAAGGCCATCCCCGTTAACTTTCCTTTGACCTCAGGAATACATAAGGCCACTGCTTTGGCTGCCCCTGTCGTTGAGGGGATGATATTTTGCGAAGCAGCTCTTCCGCCACGCCAATCCTTCTTCGAAGGAGCATCTACAGAGGGTTGAGAAGCTGTCATTGCATGGACTGTAGTCATTAGACCTTCATCTATGCCAAAGTTATCCAACAAAACCTTGGTAATAGGAGCAAGACAGTTAGTAGTGCAGGATGCATTGGATACGATGAGGTCGGTTTTGGGATTGTATTTTTCTTGATTAACACCCATTACAAATGTGGGAATATCGCCTTTAGCTGGCGCTGAAATAATAACATGTTTAGCCCCTGCTTGCAGATGTTTGCTTGCATCTTCATGAGAGGTGAATAATCCCGTGGACTCGATGACGTATTCAATATGGTGTTGGGCCCAAGGTAATTTAGTTGGATCTCTTTCACCTAATACCAATGTTTTCTTTCCTTTAACGACCAGGTAGTCGCCCTCTACCTTAATTTCCTCAGGAAATTTACGGTGAACGGTATCGTATTTTAATAAGTAGGCAAGGTTTTCAACGGGAACGATATCGTTTATAGCGACGACATGATAGTCAGGGTGTTGGCTAAGGATACGGAATACTAAACGACCGATACGTCCAAAACCATTAATTGCAACAGGAATAGGCATGACATGAACCTCCGCGAATGAGTCAATAGTGATGATAGCGATGTTGATTATCTGAGTAAAGAGGTTTCGCGGAGAGGGGGAGCCTCTCCGCGAAAAGAAAAATTAATTATTCGGAAAGATATTCCAAATAGCAGAGCAATGAGTTATCACCTACACGCTGGCGATTTTTAATGATACGGGTGTAACCGCCATTACGCGCTGTAAAACGTGGGCCGATTTCTTCAAACAGTTTTTTAATGACAACGCGGTCATCGTTATAGCTGCTTGTATTGCCCGCTTTAACTTCACGTTGTTGTTTAGGCGTAAGCGTGTTAAAACGAACCATCAGTTGAGCAACAGCTTTACGACGGTCGCTTAGGGTATTACTCTTAGCCAAAGTTACCAATTTATCAGCATAACTGCGTAGAACTTTTGCTTTTGCTTCTGTCGTTTCGATGCGTCCATGCACAATCAGTGACTTAAGAGCATTAGCTAGCATGCAGCGTCTATGCGAACTCGTCTTATTGAGTTTGGATTTATGGTTTAAGTGTCTCATTCTATGAAAATCCTTTTATATTTCTTACTCTGTTACTGATGCATCAGAGAATTCTTTACGGCTGTGGCGCTCTTCGTTGTATTCAGAAATTTTTTGCCGTACGTTATCATGGTTAATTCCGTACTTGGAGAGATCCATTCCGAGATAGAGTCCCATTTCGGTGAGTTTTGCTTTAATCTCATTAAGGGACTTCTTACCGAAGTTTCTAAATTCCAACATTTTGCGCTCTGGAATCGTTACCAGCTCAGCAATCGTTTCAATGTTTGCACCGGCTAAGCAATTAGTCGATCTGACGGAAAGTTCCATCTCATCGATACGCATTGCCAATTTCACCATGATTTCGTCATGGTCAGCATCGCCATCGCCATCGCCTTCATCAAAGAGGATGATATGTGATTGGAGACGGTTAAATACTTCAAAGTGTTTTAAACCGATTTGAGCGGCAAAGCTGAGAGCTTCAACTGGAGTGACGCGTCCATCGGTAGTAATTTCAATGATCAGTCTATCAAAGTCTGTGTCTTGTCCTACGCGAGTATACTCAACATAGTAGTTAACAAGACGGACAGGAGAGAAGCTAGCATCTAGCAAAATTTCGTCTACTGTACGATCAGCTATGATGAGGCGTTCGGAAGGAACGTACCCACGACCGATAGCGACACGGAGATCTATTTGCTTGGTCATCGGTTTGGTGACAGTGAACAGATGCAGTTCAGGATTAACGACTTCAAAACGGCTATCTTTGATGACATCTTTCAATTTAACTTGAATTAGACCTTTATGCTTATCGAGATCGACTTGCGAAATGTCAAGCATAGTGGTCAAAATTCTTTCTTCTCTTGAGTCGGGAACGTCGTCAGTAGTTAGGCGACGGAGTAGAGCTCCCTTAAAATTGAGGACGATGTTCGTCATATCTTCAACGATACCGTCTATAGCCATATATTCGTGAGGTATCCCCTCCAACCTAACGGAAATAATCGCCGGTGATTCTAGGCTGGAAAGCAATATGCGTCTTAATGCATTACCTACAGTATGGCCAAATCCTTTCTCAAACGGTTCAGCAATAAAACGTGCGAAGGTGGTAGATGCTGAGTCTTCGTCGATAATGATTTTGCTCGGCATTTCAAATGTGCCGTACTTAACTGCCATGGATTAACTCCTAAATTTTGTTCTATAAGGCTCTTCCAGCCTAGCGATTATACGCGTCGGCGTTTTCTTGGACGGCAGCCGTTGTGGGCTACCGGAGTAACGTCACGTATTTCAGTAATCATAATGCCTGAGCTTAAGATACCTCTTACTGCGGATTCGCGTCCAGCACCTGGGCCTTTAAGTTCAAGTTTGACTTCTTTTACACCATAAGCTTGTGCTGTTTTAGCAGCATCTTGAGCTGCTACAGTAGCGGCGAATGCTGATGATTTCCTTGAACCGGAGTAGTTAACTTTACCGGCAGAGGACCAGGCAATAATGCGACCTAATTGGTCGGTTATGCTTATGATGGTGTTGTTAAACGTAGCTTTAACGTGTACGATCCCTTGAGGGACTTGGTGCACGATTTTTTTACGTGTCTTAACTGTTTTTTTTGTATTTGCTGCTTGTTTAGACAAGGTCAAAATCTCCTAAGTATTACTTCTTCTTGTTCGCGACTGTTTTACGGCGGCCTTTTCTAGTACGGGAGTTAGTACGTGTTCTTTGTCCGCGTACAGGCAGACCTACTCTATGACGCAGGCCGCGGTAGGAGTGAATGCCGATCAAACGTTTAATGTTATTTTGGACTTGACGACGCAAGTCACCTTCAACGATGTATTCTGCTGCAATAAGTTGGTTTAGGCGAGCGATATCGTCTTGCGTCAGCTTGTTTGCGCGCATATCAGCGTTCAGGTTTAAGCGCTTAATAATCTCATTGGAGAGGTGTCTGCCGATGCCGAAAATGTACATCAGGCTGATTTCTAAGCGTTTATTGTCAGGTATATCTGTACCTACTATTCTAGGCATTTAAGGCTCCTAATTCAAATAAGGATCTATAACTTTACCACAGCTTGTCTTAACACACAAGGATCTGCGGGAACTTTTATTATTTTTCCCGGTGGATGTCCCGGGGAGTCAGGGTGTTCTTATCGTCCACGTACGCGTCCGCGCTTCATAAAGCCTTCGTAGCGTTTCATAAGAAGATGAGATTCCACTTGTTTCATTGTATCCAGTACTACACCCACAAGGATTAGCAGGGCTGTACCACCAAAAAAGTAGCTTATTGTAGGAGAAACCGACAATATTGAACCTATAATATTAGGGAGAATAGCAATTGCAGCGAGCGTAGATGCGCCGAGCAAAGTGATATAGCTCATTGTAGATTCAAGGTAATCTTGGGTGGGTTTGCCTTGTTTAATTCCAGGAATGAAGGCACCGTTTTTCTTCATATCCGACGCGATCTGGTCAGGACGGAACTGTGTCGCTGTCCAGAAATAGGTAAAGAAGAAAATTAAACCAACGAAGAAAACGTTGTAAGCGGCTTGTCCAGGGGAGACCCAGGAAGCGACTTGACCCAGCCAGTTACCGCTTCCCAAAAATGTGCCTACTGTAGCAGGGAACATTAATAGAGAAGAGGCGAAGATAACAGGGATAACGCCAGCGTAGTTGATTTTAAGAGGTATGTACGAATTTCCGCCTTGGACTTCCTTACGTCCGACGACACGGCGAGCGTATTGCAAAGGGATACGCCGGTGTCCTTGAATGATTAATATCGTACCTATTGTGACGAGAACGAAGACAATAAGCATGATAGTTACATAGGCGAAATTCATTTGTCCTGGCTCTTGCGAGTCTAGGTTAAGTTGTTGGAACACCATCCCGATAGCGGAGGGCAATTGGGATAGGATGCCTAGCGCGATGATCATGCTCATACCATTACCGATGCCGCGGTCGGTGATTTGTTCACCAATCCACATAAGGAAAACGGTACCTGTGGTCATTGTAGTGATGGTAAGCAGATAAAACAGCCAAGGGGCTCCTAAAAGCTGGATGTCTAGCAGTTCGCTAGAAATGATGCCCGGTCTGGACAAGTTCATTTCAAGGGCGTATTTCGCGTAAACGAAAGACTGCAGCACGGCAAGTATAACTGTTAGCGCACGAGTATAACGGTTCATTTTACGGCGTGCTTGGACATTATTTTCACGCATTTCACGTTGGAAAGATGGCCAAAGGGCAACAAGCAGCTGTACAATGATCGAAGCAGAGATATTGGGAACTACGCCCAGCGCTGCAACCGTCATTTGAGAAAACGCACCACCGGAAAATATTCCGACGAGGGTGAATAAGCTTTGAGCGCCCCCCGTAAGGTGTTGGAAGAAGCCTACGGCGATTTCGCCGTTTATGCCTGGGACGGGAATGAATACCCCGATACGGCATATGGCAAGCATAAGGAGGGTAAAGAGAATTTTAAATCGCAGTTCAGGTACTTGGAATACGCGTACGATGTTGTGGAACATTTTTTTTCCCGGCTGTATATTGTCCCGCGCTTAAAGGGTGATTTGTCAAATGGTTGCGAATGCTAATATTAGGGAACAATCACAGCAATTTCACTAAGACCCTTTATAATATAAATCAGGCCGGCATGGGCAACGCCGGCCTGTACAAATAAACTATGCGTTATGGCTACGGAGCTTTTCTTTAGCACCATTCGAGATCGCATCGATCTTGAATGTAACTTTTTTAGTCAACGTACCGTTTCCTAACAGTTTAACTTTTTCATTTGGGCTATTAATGAAGCCTTTTTCGTATAGGGATTGTCCGTCGACAACTTCACCGTCGTTATAAACAGCCTCAATCTGATTGATGTTGACTATTTTTAATCTACGAGCGAAGCGTACATTGCTAAATCCACGAATAGGCATTTTCATGAAGGTACGGAACTGTCCGCCTTCATAGCCGTAACGTCTTTTATAACCAGCGCGAGCACCGGCACCTTTTTGTCCACGTCCGGAAGTTTTTCCGAGACCGCTACCTGCGCCGCGGCCTACTCTTTTACGAGATTGTGTAGGACGGCTGACGTTATGTAGAAAGGATAGGTCTGTCATGATATTCCTCTACGCTGTTTAATTTCATCGCGCGTCTTTAGCTGTTCGAGGGCTTTGAATGTGGCGCGCAAAATATTGATCGGATTGTTTGCGCCGAGAATTTTTGCCATGACGTCTTTGACGCCAGCCATTTCAAGAACAGAGCGTACGAGTGATCCTGCCACGACACCTGCGCCTTCTGGAGCTGGGGCCATGAAGACGGTTGCGCCGTCTTGCTTTACGCTGACTTCATGAGGAATAGTGCTTCCCATGGTCGCGTATTTACGCAGATTTTTACGTGCAGACTCTCCGCCTTTACGAATCGCGTCTGTTAGTTCGTTCGCTTTAGCGAAGCCATAACCGATGCGGCCTTTGCCATCACCCACAAGAATAAGGGCGCTGAAGCTGAACTTGCGTCCACCTTTGACGACTTTGGAGCAGCGGTTGATGTGCAAGACTTTCTCTTGCAGGTCAGACGCAGGTTTTTCTTTTTTATGTTGGTCGCTTTGCTTAGCCATTGGTCTTCCTGCTAATTAGAGGTGAATTCCGGCGGCGCGCACTGCATCAGCAAAGCTTGCAAGAACGCCATGGTATTTATTACAACCTCTATCAAAGATTACTTCTTTGATTTGGTGTTTGTGCGCTAATTCAGCCATTTCCTTGCCAAGAGCTTCAGCAGTAGCTTTAGACTTTTTACCTTGGGGGGTATTTTTTTTGGCCTTAGCGTAGGTAGAGACGTGGGCGAGTGTCGCGCCTGCTTCGTCGTCGATCAATTGAGCAGCAATGTGCTTATTGCTCTTGAACATGCAGAGACGCGGTTTGTGGCGTGTTCCGTTTAATTTAACGCGAACACGTTGAGCACGCTTTAGTCTCATCTGTGGTTTATTTTTTATTTCGCTATGCATAGGTAACCTATCTAACTACCCTACTTTACTTTTTGCCTGAGGATTTGCCCTGTTTACGCCGGACATACTCGTCTTTGTAACGTACACCTTTGCCTTGGTAGGGTTCTGGTGGGCGCACAGCGCGGATGGAGGCGCAATATTGTCCTACTTCCTGCTTGTTATTGCCTGTTACAGTGACGATGTTTTTTTCAACTTTAACTTGAATACCCTGAGGTATTGCTAGCTTTGTGGGATGGGAAAATCCGAGCTGCAGGTCGAGGAAGTGGCCTTGTACGGTTGCACGGTAGCCGACACCGATCAGTTCGAGTTGCTTTTCAAACCCTTTAGTAGTGCCTTCTACCATATTGCTTATTAAGCTACGGTAGAGGCCGTGAAATTTTCCCATATCGCTTTTCGTAGCATCGGGTTCGACCAGTATATGACCGTCTTCGATTTTAATGCTAATGCCATCAATTAGATCTTGTGTCAAAGTACCTTTAGGGCCTTTAACAGAAATCTTGCCGTCGTGCACATTGACTTCTACGCCTTTTGGAAGGGCGATGGGTTGTTTACCTTTACGAGACATCTATTGAATTACTCCTTAATACTCGTTTTCTACCATACCATACAGAGCAGTTCGCCGCCTAATTTGCGACGAGTTGCTTCAACACCTGGCAGGACGCCTTGCGACGTCGATACTATAGATAATCCAAGTCCGCCGTAAAAGTAAGGTATGTCATTATGTGTGACATAACGTCTTAGGCCTGGTTTGGAAATGCGGCGCAAGTCTTTAATTACAGGCAGGCGGTTTGTATCGTATTTCAAGAAAATACGGATGGTCCCTCTTTGAGGGGTATCGTGTTTAACGAGGAAGTTCTCAATAAACCCTTGTTGTCTTAGGATTTCGGCGAGGCTTTCCTTCATCTTACTCCAGTTAACATCGACAAAGCGACGTTTAGCTCTGCCGCCATTGCGGATTCTGGTGAGGAAATCGGCGATGGGATCGCTTATTGCCATGATTTCGTCTCCTTGTTTTATGCGGCTACGCAGATGGTTAAGTTCTTGAAAGGAAGACCGAGGAGTCTAAGCAACTCGATGCATTCTTCATCATTCTTAGCATTGGTGACGAAGGTAATGTTCATCCCCTGTGCGCGCTTTACTTCATCTAGGTTTAATTCCAGGAAAACCTGTTGGTCGTCGATACCTAGAGAGTAGTTACCTCTGCCGTCCCCTTTGGCTTTGAAGCCTTGGAAGTCGCGTATGCGTGGGCATACGAGGTTACAGAAGCGATACATGAAGTCAAACATGCGTTTTCCACGCAGAGTGACTTTGGCGCCGATAGTTTGGCCTTCGCGCAACTTGAAGTTGGAAATCGCCTTGCGGGATTTCGTTGGTACGGCGCGCTGACCGGCTATGAGCGTGAGTTCTTTCAAATGATCTTGTATGGCATTTTTATCTTTAGAAGCTTCAGCCAATCCCATGCTGATAATAATTTTATCAAGCTTTGGCACCAGCATTTGGTTACTATAACCAAACTTCTTTGTAAGATCTTGCCTTACGGTGTTTTGATATCTTTCCTTTAGCCTAGACATCGTCACATCGTCCCTTATGGTTGATTCTTTTTAATTGTGCGGTAGACCACCTGTTTATCACCATCGCGATATACAAGCTGACGTTCACCTTCCGGGGTCGTGTGCACTTTAAGTTTAATTGGTCGGTCATCTGCTGTGCAGATCATAACATTAGAACGGTGAATTGGCCTTTCTAATTCTAGGATGCTGCCTTTTTGTGCGTCACGTGTAGGCTTCATATGTTTTTTACGTATATTGATGCCTTGGACTATCACTTTTTCGCCTATGACTGCGAGTACTTCGCCACTGCGACCTTTGTCGTTGCCGGCGATGGCGATGACTCTGTCGCCTTTGCGGATATTTTTTAAGCGTTTTTTTGTCATCTTAAGCCGTTCCTTATTAAATCACTTCGGGTGCTAGAGAGGCGATTTTAAGGAATTCCCTGTCGCGAACCTCTCGTGCGACAGACCCGAAGACGCGTGTTCCGCGCGGATTTTTCTTCTCATCAATGAGGACGACTGCATTGCTATCGAAGTAAAGGACTGTTCCATCTTTACGACGGACGCCGGCCTTTGTACGTACGATCACAGCGCGGACTACATCGCCTTTTTTAACGTTTCCATGTGGATCGGCTTCTTGAACCGAGCACACTACGATATCGCCGACGCCAGCGTAACGACGTCTTGTACCACCGAGGACTTTGATGATCTTGACGCGTTTTGCACCGGAGTTATCGGCGACGAAAGCTTGAGCTTCTTGTTGTAACATTTTCTATTGCTCTCCGTTAAGCCACTACGCGCCATCTTTTTAATTTGGACATCGGGCGCGTTTCCATGATGCTCACTTCGTCTCCGACTTTGTAGTCGTTGCCTTCGTAGTGGGCATAGTATTTCTTGTTAAGGGTGATCACCTTGCCATAGCGTGGATGCAACAATGTGCGCTGTACGCGGACGACAAGAGTTTTTTGCATCTTGTTAGATACAACGATCCCTTTCTTTATTTTGCGTTTTTTTCTTTCAGTAGCGTTTTGCGTTTCCATTATTTTTACCTCGCTTCGGCTTGCGCAGTTTTGCTGCGGAGTACCGTGAGCAGCCTTGCAATCTCTTTACGCTTGTGGCGTTTTAGATGGGGCTTCTCAAATTTTTTAGAGAATTGTGCGCTGTTGATAAGTCCGAATAGCTCTTTACGAGCATCGTTTAGCAATGCTTCAATCTCTTCTATCGATTTTTCTTTAATTTCTTGTGCTTTCAGCATTGCTTCCTCACACTTGTTCAACTCTTTCTACAAAGCGGGTAGGTATACCTAGCTTTGCGGCGGCGCGACGTAGGGCGCTTTGCGCTAATTCGCGCGGCACGTTACCTACTTCAAAAAGTACTCTACCGGGGCGTACTACGGCTACCCAGTGGTCGAGACCGCCTTTACCTTTACCCATACGTACTTCTGCGGGTTTTTTGGTGACGGGTTTGTCCGGGAATATGCGGATCCAAACTTTACCACGGCGCTGGAAGTATCTATTGATAGCAACACGAGCAGCTTCGATTTGTTTGTTAGTAATCCAGCCTCTTCCAAGGACTTGAATGCCGTATTCGCCAAAATCGACGAAATTACCGCCTTTTGAAAGACCGCGACATTGGCCTTTCATCATTTTGCGATGTTTAGTTCTTTTTGGTTGTAAGACCATGGTTAGGTGGCCTCCTTCTTAGCGGGAAGTGTTGTAACTTCATCTCCGCGATAGATCCATACTTTTACACCGATGCTTCCGTACACGGTTTCTGCTCTTCCGTAAGCGAAGTCCACGTCAGCACGTATTGTATGAAGAGGCGTACTGCCTTCTTTATACCACTCTGAGCGGGCGATTTCAGCGCCGCCGATACGTCCGGAGACTTGCACTTTGATCCCGCCTGCACCAGCGTCCATAGAAGCTTGAATGATCTTTTTCATAGCACGACGGAAAGGGATACGTCTTTCGAGCTGTTTTGCAATAGCATCAGCTGCGATTTGAGCATCGAGATCTGGTCTTTTGACTTCTTCGACTTCCACCCATACTTCTTTACCGGTTAGTTTGCTTAGTTCGGCTTTAAGGATATCAATTTCTTGTCCTTTTTTACCGATAACTAGACCGGGTCTTGCTGTGACAATAGTCACTTCAATTTTGTCGCTCATACGACGGATTTCAATGCGTGATACGCCTTGGCAGCTTGGCTTCTTCATTAGTTCTTGACGGATCTTGAAATCTTCCGCTACGAACTTGCTGAATTCTTGCTTGTTTGCATACCACTGGGAACGCCATTTTTTGTTGCGTACGAGGCGGAATCCGACTGGATTTACTTTCTGTCCCATTAACGTACTCCTTCCAGGTTGGCTACGACGACGGTGAAGTGGCTTGTTCTTTTCATTATCGGATGACGTCCGCCGCGGTTCTTTGGTTTCGCACGTTTTAGTGTTGGACCTTCGTCGACTTTAACTTCGACGATGACTAGGTCTTCACGGCGTGCGTTTGCTTGTTCTGCGTTAGCGACAGCGCTGTCCAGTGTTTTGAGAAGCAGACGCCCTGCTTTCAAGCCGCTAAACTTAAGCTGGGTAGTGGCATCAGCGACAGTTTTACCGCGGGCTAGGCCTGCAGCTAATCTTGCCTTTCTTGGGCTGATACGAATATATTTACTTATGGCTTTTGCTAGTTGCATTGGCTACCTTACTTCTTAACTGGGTGTCCTTTAAATGTTCGTGTGGGAGCGAACTCGCCGAGGCGATGTCCAATCATATTTTCTGTCACGAACACGGATATAAATTTGCGTCCATTATGCACATCAAATGTCAGTCCGATCATATCTGGAGTGATCATTGAACGGCGCGACCAGGTTTTGATCGGTTTTTTGATGGAGGCGTTACGCTGGCCTTCAACCTTTTTACTGAGATGGTGGTCGACAAATGGACCTTTTTTTAGGGATCTAGCCATGGTTATCTCTTCCTACGGTCTTTGACGATAAGCTTATTGGACTTTTTCGGTGAGCGGGTTCTGAGTCCGCGTGTGAAAATCGCCCAAGGTGTTTGAGGAATATTTCCTTTGCTTCGGCCTTCACCACCACCGTGCGGGTGGTCAACAGGGTTCATTGCAGTACCGCGTACTGTAGGACGAACGCCTTTCCAACGCATACGACCAGCTTTGCTTTCTACGCGAAGGTTGTTTTCCAAGTTGGAAACTTGACCTATAGTAGCGCGGCAGGTTTCGTTGATAAGTCTCATTTCGCCGGAAGGTAAACGGAGAGTAGCATAACCGCCGCTGCGTGCCATTAGCTGTGCGCCTAAGCCTGCTGAACGGACGAGTTTTCCACCTTTACCGGGGATAAGCTCGATACTGCAGATGGTGATACCTAGTGGCATATCTTTCAACTTCATGCAGTTGCCGACGCTATAAGGAGGCACTGCTGTTGTTTGAACGACGTCGCCGGCTTTCAATCCGTGGGGAGCTAATATGTAGCGTTTTTCGCCGTCTTTATAGTGAAGAAGCGCGATATAAGCAGTACGGTTAGGATCATATTCAATAGAGGCGACTTTGGCTGGAATATTTTCCTTGTCGCGTTTGAAATCGATCACACGGAAGCGTTGTTTATGACCGCCACCTTTATGACGACAAGTGATGCGTCCGGTGACTTTGCATCTTCCGCCTGTGCTTTTTTTGGAGCGCAGGAGGGGCTTATGTGGTTTTACAACGGCGTTGGTTTCAGCGTTTGCCCGTGTGAGTGTTTCATGGACGGGCAGAATGAGCTGACGTTGTCCTGGTGTAATTGGTCTATATTTGCGTAACATTCTCTAGATGCCTTTCTTTTTAGCCTCTACGTTAAACGCTCTCCAGCACATCGTCTTTTTCTAGGGTGACGATGGCCTTTTTGTAAGAAGAGGTAGTCCCTAAGCGTCCGCGAACACGGCGTGCTTTGCCTTTGACGTTGATGGTGTTCACTGCGACCACTTTTACATTAAGGTGGGCGTAGATCTCTTCTACAGCGCGTGCAATTTCAATTTTATTTGCCTTTGTGTCAACAAGAAAAACGTACTTGGGCAGTGTAAAACGGCGCAAGGACGGGTTGCTTTCTTTGTCTTTCAAAGAGCTGAGCATTGTGCTCTTTTCTGTTATATATCGTTTTTTGACGATATCGTAAGGGGTCTTTTTATTCATTTTCGATCAATCCTTCCTATATTCCTTAAGCGCACAGCCACTCTTCAATTTCGCGCAGGGCATTTTCTGTCAGCACGATTGTATGAGCAACGGCGACGTCATAACCACTGATAGTGTTAGCCACTTGGAACTTTACTCCTGGGATGTTGCGTGCGCTAAGGGAAAAGTTTAAGTGTTTATCATTATGGACGTGAATCTTGACTGAGCCATCTTCTGTGGGGATTTCGTGCGTTGTGCTTTCGGCGAGGAATAGTGTACGGCGTGGCATCTCGAGCGATTTTAGAAACTTAACAACGGAACTAGTTTTAGGCTCATCCATTGAGAAGTTTTCTATGACGACGATTTTGTTCTCGCGAATTTTATCGGCTAGAAGAGCGCGAATTACTGCGCGTCTTTCTTTCTTGTTGATACGGATGTGCTGGTCAAACTTTGGTTTAGGACCGAACACACGACCACCACCGCGGAATTGTGGACCAACGAGGTTACCGTGACGTGCTCCCCCTGTGCCTTTTTGGGCAGTGGGTTTTTTTGTCGTGTGGTTAACTTCTGCGCGGGTCTTTGTATTTGCAGACCATTGACGGGCATTGGCACGCAGGGCTACAATGTAATCCTTTATCATTTGGCCATGAGCTTCTGCATTGGCGAGAGTCTCGTTGCATTTGATATCGCCCAATTGGCGGCCATCGATGGAATATTTTTTTAGAGTTGCCACTTTTAATTTCTCCAAACTATCTAGCTTGTTACCTTACGCTGCTTTCTTTTTACGCTCAGTGCGTTTTTTAATTGCAGGCGCTATGGATATTAGTCCATTGCGTGGTCCGGGAACTTGCCCTTTGACGATGATAAGGTTATTTTCTTTATCTACTTTTACGACTTGTATATTTTGCACTGTCACTTGTTCACTACCCATGTGGCTAGCGCGTTTGCCCCCTTTCAAGCAACGACCGGGAGTACTGCGCATACCTGTAGAACCGGCATGACGGTGGAAGCCGGAGCCGTGCGAAGCGGGACCGCCTGCATAACCGTGAAGCTTCATTACCCCTTGGTAACCTTTACCTTTCGAGACAGCAGTTACGTCAACGAAAGCTATATCTGCGAATAGGTCGACGCCGAGTTCTTGTCCTACGGAGTAGTCTTCGGTTTTTTCAACGCGTGTTTCATGCAGATTGCGACGAGGAGCAATGCTGTTTTTTGCGTAGTGTCCTAACTGCGGCTTGTTAAGGCGGCGGCTAAGTGTACGTGGATCTTTAGTAGTGATTTTGTCGAAACCTAGTTGAAGAGCTATGTAACCGTCATTTTCTTTAGTTTTGATTTGAGCGATGACGTTTGGCTCGAGTTCTATCACTGTGCAAGGCATTAAAGTGCCTTTATCGTCAAAAAGCTGAGTCATTCCTCGCTTTTTTCCTTTAAGTTTGAGCGCCATATCTATACATCCTTACGTGAAGTTGCGCTGTCCAACAGCTTGGTCTTTTGTAGCTATGTTGTTTAGCGTTTATCGCTTAAGAGCTTTTACTAGAAGAGTGAAGCGGTACGCACGTGATGCGTTCGATTCAGTTACTTCTAGGATGCTGCCCTTTTCAGGCACTTTTTGAAGCTTAAATGAATAGATTACCAAAGATATAGATTTATCTCAAGCTATTTCCTATTTTTTACTGCCGTAAAACTATGCATCTTAATTTTTTCTCACTGTCATATACTCCTAAGGTATATTTAGGTGTTCGCCATTACGTAGAAGGCGTTTTCTTTTTAGGAACTTCTTATCCGCATTAGACAAAAATGTGAGATAGGCAGGAAGATCACAGATGCGTGTTTTTTCTGGCAGAGTTTTCCAACCAACCTCAGAAATTGAGCCTGACACACACACTAGGATCGTTCCTTGTGTTGGAATAGCTAATACTGACTCCCCTTTTGAATTTTTCTGTATCTTCAAATTAGGATATATTGCGGCTGTATCCAGTGGTTGAGCTTGATTTATCAAGTGGGGAATAGCGGTATGTTTTGAGACAGTATAGACTCCAGGATACTTGACAGCCCCTATAACCTCTGCTGTTATATTATCATTGTGCAGAGAACTCTTTTCTGTATTTAAGGTAGTGTCATAACGTACGAAAGAAATAAAAGAAGCGCCTAGGATCACACCGGCAAAGAGAATGACAGCGAAAACTTCTCTAACTTGCAGCTTAACCGGGGGCATTATTTTGATATCAACCTGGGGATGGATTTGCTAATAGTCGCCTACCTTGCGCGGCAAGCTTTAGCGAAAATGAAAGGGGCCTGGCTTAGCCAACTTTAGAATAAGTTGTCAAGCCAGGCCGCCCTATCTTCTAGTAGACTGAAGTAGCAGCTACTCTGTATTGCTGCTCTTTCTTTTTGTCATCGATCTGTCTTTCGCGTACGTATTTGTATACATCCATTGAAGACACTATCACACCTAGAACGTTTACGAATGGAATAAGAGCGGTCGCTGATGTTGCCGCAATCGTTAGACCTACTGCGCAAATAAGAGCTTTGCACGGTTCATAACGTTGGGTAATAGTGCGCTTCTCTTCCAATAGTTCTTTCGTATTTGAAAGAGCTTGATGAGTCTTATACCAACTAATCGCTTTGCCTATGTTTTTAAATTGATAAGCTTGCTCTACAGTAGCATTCTCAATGGAAAGCTGTGTATCCTTCGTTAAGGTTATAACGCCATTTACAACTCCCACACCGTCTGCACTCAAAAACACTTCATTTTTCAATATAAGCTCATTATCGCCCAATCGAATCTTAGAACCTACCGGCAGAACGATATTGCCTTCGTTCACAACAGGATTATTATTTGGAAGAGTAATGACTGTTCCTTCATACACAGTTAAAGAATTTTTCAACGCAGGATTGTACCAGTTATATACTTTTAGGATCTGGTCGATTTCAGCAATTTCTCTCTTAAGAGCACGGATTTCGGTGCCTCTAAAATAGCGATCCCAGCTCTTATTCAATGTGTCCAATGACTCAATTTTATTAGATCTTTCCACTTTGAAAGCATCCAAGTTAGCTTCATTAAATGGATTTCCTACTGTGAGTTGGTTTAAGAGAGCATGCTTCTCTATTGCTGATTTTGTAATCGATACTTCCCTATTGCCAACCAAAATCTTTTTATTTGTGTCTCTTTGTTGCTGAACTACTGCATCTGAATACTTGTCATTCAAAAAACCATTTTCTGAAGCATGTAATCTAAGCTGATATTTGGTGACTTTTGAACCTGCTTGGTTGGCTTTAGTATCATTTCTTTCGATTTCTGCATCAGCATTGCGGTATCCCCAGTAAGCAGCACCGATAACAGCGGCGTCTTTAATCATTTTAACGCTCAGGATCACACTGCCTAAGACAACTTTAGCTGACAGGAAGCTGAGCTCCACTAAGCCGGTCGTCTTGATCAATCTTAAGAAATCCATGAAATGTGAGGCTGTTAACCAGGTACGGTTGTTAAATTTCTCTCTTGTCCAATTTTGCCATGCATAGAAACCGTTGTCATCAGTAGTAACAAACTCCCTCATACGGTCGCCGAATTTCAAACCACTGATGGTGGAAGAGAATGTCGCGGCTTCCGCTGCAAACGTTGTCACACCTTCATTGCTTGCGATATAACGTAAGGCTGAGTTGTCCAATGGTGTTTCTGCAACATAAGTTGCTAGCGCTTTCGTACAATAAATAACGGAAGGAATACCTTTAGCCACTTTTTCCATAGGCTCGTTAGATTTTGCGATCACTTCAGAAACCTGGAAGGTTTTAGAGAAGAGTGTATCTTCCCCTGCATTGCGATTTACCGGAAACATATGCTTCGAGATAAATTCCGGGTTGCCTGTGCGTACATCACTACCCTTAAGCGCATTTTCGAAATCATCAATGACTTTTACGTTGTCGTAGCTTCTCTTGTAATAAAACTGGAATGCCGCCAGGGCAAGAGTGGACACAATCAGAGCTGTCGTTGTAAATGCAATCGTTCCTGGAGAGAAAAGAGTGACTTTTACAGCTGTGCTAAACAAGAATAGACCACAAGCACCCACTTTAGTAGCGCAGCGTGCCATCAAAAGATTATAGTTGGTACTGCGAATGTTTGCACGGCGTTCAGCTTCTGCTGCAGTCATTAAACCTTGCGCCACCTTACCATCATCAAAGCCTTTCACATAAGTCTTTTTAACGGCGCAATCGATTCCGTAAAAGCTATACCCTGCGGCTGTTAACCCTATGATAAAAGGAAGGCCGGTGGCTACGATGAACGCATTACCTAGAGTGGAGGCTGCTCCACCCAATTTATCTGCGCAGCTCGCTATGGAGAAAAGACCGATTTTCGCAGCAGCAGCTATCGTACCGAAAACTTCTAGAGTGACAAAGCTTGTCATTTGGAAGTTTGTGTAATAAGTAGACGTTCTCCAAGCTCCGCTAACGAAGTGGTTAGCATCTTGGCCAATACGTGTCGCATCTTCGGATACGGTGACGTTTTCAAGGATTGTCCTCGCCGGAGCAGGTAGATCTTTCGATAATTCTAGAGCCAAATCAGCCCAATATTGAAGTCCATCCGGATCATTCTTTGTTTCGCTTGCAAATTTTGAAGCGGTACTTAGAGTATCCGTACTAACGTCCCAGAGTCTAACAGATGGATTAACTGTTGATGAAGGTATGGCCATAAAATTCTCCGATATAAAAAGACATAAATAGTAGAAGATTATTATACCAAATACAGTAAATATTGTAAAGATACTATAAATACGATTTTGAAATTATAAATAAAAACTTGAAAAATAATTTGACACGGCATTTAGAAAACCAGTAAGTGAAGCAATGCCAACCAATAAAAAGAAGATAAGCCCGGAAGGACATAGAAATGCAGCGACAGAAGAGATGATAGCCGCTAGCGAAGCCCCTATGCCTTTCAGGGCATAAGCTCTTAGATTGGCGCTTAACTCCGGCTCTTGCTGATGGATTTCCTTGGCACAGAGAAAGAGTTGTGAATAATAGATCAATGAAAGTAGATGCGAAGCTAGGAAGAAGCCGCCGGCATAAGCAAGCATACGTTCTTTCGGAAAAGGAATATTCACAAGATTATAATGTTGAAGCGAATACGCCAAGTTGGCTGCTCCCGAACAGCCGAAGAGTATTCCATGCAAATAGAAGAGAGTCTGCGGAGGGAGATAACATTGTGTATGCCTTGTGATTTTGAAAAGATTCTTCGAATGGGGGCTATGGGCATACACTTGGGTTTCAATAACCCCATAGGCTAGCCTATAGATTCCTACTGTAGGAGTAATCAAGGGAAAATATTGCTGTACCCAAGTCAACGATTGGCTGAATGGTTGCTCAATCGTGGAGAAAGAGAAAGGAGGAAGAAAATTGAATATCGCTGGAAAGTTCATACAGTTCTAGGGCATAGCAAAATGAAAAGCGCTTTGGGGCATGCCGCGAGTTAATTCATCCGCTTGCATAACCTTTTTACCTTCAAGTTGAAGTTGTATGATCTCGATCGAATGTTCTTTGCAGGCAACGATAACTCGTTTGGGACCCCATTCAAGGATAGACCCGGGAACCCCTGAAGCCTCATGGACGCGTGTTTTGAAGATACGCAGCCTTTTAATGACATCCTTATGGGTAATTTTGCACCAAGCCCCTGGTTCCGGATTGGTTCCGCGGACAAGATCATGGATTTCTTGGGCAGGAAGGTTCCAATGGATTTCAGAATCTTCCAATTCTATTTTCGGAGCCAGGGTAGCTTGGGAGTGGTCTTGCACTGTGCGGCTCGCATTATGGCGGGCAAGTGCTTCTATCGTTTGTACAACGAGTTTTTCCCCTACATAGCAAAGCCGTTGGGCAAGTTCACCATAGGTCATCTCAGGAGTTATCTCCACCTTCTCGGTAGCAATGATATCCCCTGCATCCATTTGTTTGACCATGTGCATGATGGTGATTCCGGAATATCTTTCACCGGCCATAATCGCACGTTGGATCGGTGCTGCGCCCCGGTATTTTGGAAGCAGGCTTGCATGGATGTTTATGCATCCAAGAGAAGGCATATCTAGTAAATGCTGCTTGATGATTTCGCCATAGGCAACGACCACAAATAAATCTGCATTAAGGCTTTGCAGCTGGGCTGAAGGCTCGGGTGCAGAAACCTTATCGGGTTGTAGAAGCAACAGATTATGTGAGAGGGCAACCTGTTTTACGGGAGTAGGCTGAGGTTCTTTGGAGCGCCCTTGGGCCTTGTCGGGCTTAGATACAACCGCAGCAATTTCGAGACCTTGCGCTATAAGGTATTCGAGAGTCTGTGCGGCAAAATCAGGCGTTCCAAAAAAAACTATTCTCAGCTTTTTCATGCTTTTCCTGCTCCGGCTAAAGGAGCGCCTAAGGATTCGCTTTCACTCTTGGTCTGATCGTTCATTAGTCCCCTGCTCGTTTCCTTGCAGAAAGTATAGAAATGGACGATTTCCGGAGTTTGCTCCATATTATTCTTAATATACTCGAGAGCTTCTTGAAATTTCATATCGGAGCGGTAGAGTAGATGGAACGCATCGCTCAGCAGCTGGCGAGTTTCGATGGGGAAATTGTGGCGCTTTAAGCCAACAAGGTTGATTCCGCCGAATTTAAAGGGGATGCCGGCACCAATAAGATAAGGAGGAATATCATGAGTAATACGGCTCATACCGCCGATCATGGCGTGGCGTCCGATGCGGACATGCTGGTGTATACCGGTCATTCCGCCTATGATGGCGTTTTCTTCGATAGTAACGTGGCCTGCTAATGAAGCGTTGTTTGTCAGGATAACCTTATTGCCGATAACACAGTCGTGCGCTACGTGACTATAAGCCATAATGAGAACGTCGTCTCCTATGACAACTTGTGATTCTTCACCGCAGGAGGAGTTAACAGTGACAAATTCGCGGATTTCGCATCTTTTGCCGATCTTAACATAGGTTTTTTCACCACGGTATTTTTTGTCTTGTGTTTTGGTACCGATAGAGGCGGACGGATAGATAACTGTCCCTTCTCCGACTTCGGTATAGCCATCAATGTAGGCAAACGATTTGATGATGACATTATCATGAAGGATGACATTTTTCTTTACTACAGCGAAGGGCTCGATAGTCACATTTTTTCCGAGAGTGGCCCCATCTTCAACATAGGCTGTAGGATGTATTTGATTATTATGCATAAAATGGTCTCATTTTATTTGTTGTCATTATTAAGAGCCAATCTGGTCGGGCTGTATGAGTACAAAACCTATTTCTGCTTCCACTGCAATCTTATCTTCTACGGTCGCGATAGCTTTAACCTTACCGCCTCGGGTGCTTAGTTGCAGGATCTCACAGCGTAGCCTAAGAATATCCCCAGGTAGGACCGGTTTGCGGAATTTTGCATTGCCAATATTTAACAGAAGGGCGATTTTATCCTTTTGGTCACTTTTCAAATGAACCATAATCCCTCCGGCTTGTGCTAACGCTTCAAGAATTAAAACACCGGGCATGATAGGAGCACCGGGAAAGTGCCCTTGAAAAAAAGCTTCATTTATAGTGACATTTTTTTGACCTATAATGATCCCCTTTTCGAGGTCAATGTCAATAATCCTGTCGACGAGCAGAAAAGGGTAGCGATGAGGCAAGATCTTAAGAATTTCCTTCAGATCAAGTTGCGAATGCGCTGTGACCATGAGTTGCCTTTGTTTGAATTAAGTTATGAAGCTCTTTTGCTAGGCCATAATTTGCGGCATGACCCGCTTTTACAGCGATGATATGTGCTTGAATATCGTATCCTATAAGAGACAAGTCGCCTACGATATCTAGGATTTTATGCCGAACAGGCTCATCCGGAAAGAATAGTCCGTTTTTGCTTAAATAAGCCTCGCCTTTTACCACGACTGCGTTATCTAAACTTCCCCCTTTAATGAGACCCTTATCCATAAGGAAGGATATTTCCTCATATAGACAAAATGTCCTGCAAGGAGAAAGTTCGCGATTGAAAATTTCAGGTGTGATGTCGAATGAATTATATTGACTCTTGAGTGCCGCTACGCGGGGATAGTGTAATGTATAGCTAATTTTGTACTGAGGGGCCGGAAGTGCTACAAGAGTGATATCACCCGTGTTAAAATACACTGGTTCTTTGACTATTAAAGACATTTTGGGGGATTTCTGCTCACAAACTCCTGCCTTTTCAATGAGTTCCACAAAAACGTCGGAACTGCCATTCCCTACCGGGGGCTCAATATTAGATAATTCTATAATGGCATTATCAATTTGATTGGCAAAAAGGGCTGCCATTAGATGCTCTACTGTATATATCTTTGCTTGGGCGTTCCCAAGAACAGTACAGCGATCCGATGTATCGCATACGGAAGGGATCAAAGCAGGTATAGAGGCTGAGCCAGGGATATCGGAACGGTTAAAAATGATCCCTGTATTTTCAGGTGCAGGAATAATTTTTAAATCTACTGTTTCTCCGGTATGTAAACCGATACCCGTATAGTCTATAGAGTGGGCGAGCGTTTTTTGGTTGCGCGTAGGTGCAATGAGAACTTTATCCACAAAATGTCCGCAGATTACAAAAAATTAGTAACTTATGCTAACCGAGTCGAACATTTTATTCAACACGTGATTGAGTCCTAACACCCCCTTGAAATTTTAAATAAATAATAATTTATTAGATAAATCTACAAAAAGGCATCAAATTAAATTTATCTTTTTAGCATATGATCTATCACTACTTAAGTTTGCAGATTTAAACATATCCAAATTATAATAAGTACATACTAAAAATGGAGCTAATAATGAGCGCTGTACAACCCTTGGATCAATCTGCTCTAGAATTATTATTTACACAAGGTCAAATTAGCCAAAATGGGAAAACGGACAATTTCTCTGATTTAATGAAAAAAGACGAGTTTCTTAGTAACCCCCTTCTATATCAAACCGCAATCAATATCATTAATACATATAAAACTCCCGAGCAATTAAAATCCGTAATACGAGCTTATGAAGTTTTGCGCTGTAACAAAGTAGCGAGTTTACCTATCCATAATCTTAGTTTCTATGACTTTGTAACGCCCAAAAAGTTCAGTTCATTAATTACATCCACTGAAAAAATTCTCACCGATAATTTTGCGGCGTGCGTTCAGGCAAGAGCAGAGATGTATGCTCAGGGTGCCGAACTCGAAATAAAATTACACCAACATACCGCCCAGATCGAAGGACTGATGGAAGGGTTTCAATCTCTTGGTATAGACACTTCTGATTGGGAAGAACTTAAAAAAGAGCTTGCTCAAGGTAGAGAAGCAGATGCAATACATAGATGGAATAGCCTTCTAGCTAAAATTCGAGCCGGTGTGGATTTTACAAAAGCTGAGGCAGGAATGTCAGGGACTAAAACAGTAGAACTCTTTGTTTTAGATCCGTTAACGCATATAAAAAGCATTCCACCAAGAAATACCCTTCAAGTACGTTTTCTATCGATGCTACCGGAAATTGAAAACGAGATAAAGGAAGCCTGCAAAAGCGATCCTCTCCCAGGGTATAAGAATAAGTTAGACAATATAGTTCAAAGCCATTTAGCAAAAACGCTTGCTGCCTATTTTGATCCTGACCCTTCTAAGTTAGAGAATGAATTAAAAATGCTACTTTTGGTCATTGATGCAAGAGGAATACCTTCTAATGCACCCAACTTGCTTAGTTCTCTAGGGATTGCAACCTTAGGAATAGCTGCTAAAATCATCGGTTACACACCACTAGAACATTCCGAGATACCTCATAGGTTATTCTTTACCGGCTCTGAGTTGAGTGAAAAATATCCTTCATTAATTCTTGACAATAGGGACCTAACTGCTTTTTCATTGCAGCCTTTGATAGATGAGAAAGATCTAATCGAGAAGTTCAAATCCAAGACTAAAACATCATCACAAAAAGTGCATCCCGTTGTCATAGGAAACGATACTTACATTACAGCTAAGCCTCCAAAGATCAAACCTATGTATGACATGCTTACCCATCAAGATTTTTTTAGCGCCTTAAAAAACAATAATGTCAGTACCCTCGTAGATCTTCGTATGAATTCTGAAAGCCTTTTTCCTTTCTTAAAAAATATGGGTGTGGGGGAAAAAATTAATCTGCCGCAAAATCATTTTGTGGAGTTGACAGAGGTAGCCAATGTAGAAATACCGGATGCTGCGCATCAATTACAATCACTTTCCAGATACAAAATCCATTACTTTGATGGAAAAGCTAACCGCACCTATACAATTTTGCAAATAAGAAATTGGGATAAGGATGCCCCCCCGGATCCGGCAGTGCTCAGATACGTATCTCAAGAGCTTAGAAAAGAGGAATTCTCTAATAAAGGTAAAGTAGCGTTTGTAGATACTTATGATAAATTTGATTTCAATAATCATTTAGGGACACGTGCATCCCCTTTCTTACTTTATCACCACCTCTCAAAATCCGAAACAAATCCTATAAACCCACTTAAAGCTCTAGAAGGACTTGAAGCTTATGTGAGGACAGATTTCACTGCAGAAACACTCAAACCTGTCATAGAAACCCTATTTGAAGATATTCAGATGCGAAATGGCATTGAACAAAAGCCAAAGCCCACTACAGATACAAATGTCTATTTTGAATCGCTTCTAAAAAATGTTCAAGAAATTATTGGAAAATATCAAGCTCTCAGATATCTGAACACTGATAAGATAGTCGACTTACTTAAACAGTTTGCGCCTGCAGAAGCTCCAGCTCAATTGCGCATTAGCCAGTATTTATCCACTATGCTTCATAGGAAATCTAGAGAAGTTTCTGATAATAGAAGGTTTGAAAAAACATTAGAAAATCTTTTCTTTTTGCTTGTGATGGGTATAGATTTTTCTACATTTAGCGCACGTGTGAAAAATACACTTTCTCAATATAAAAAAGCAGATGATGAAGCTGTTTTGAGTGTGCTTGATAATGAACCTGAATTTAATGCCTGTTTTCCGGAGCATAGTGTTTATAAAAGCTTTGGCTACCTGGTTGCAGAGAATCACTTAGCCGATTTAGGGCAGGCAAATGGCCCATTGGATATTCTTAGACACAGAGAAATAAATTATAATGCTTATTATCAAGGCAAAAATTTTGACGATACTGTTGCATTGAAACTTTCTCAAAATATGGATTTCCTAAAAAATATCTCCACAAGAGATCTTGCAATGATTCCCGTTGTTTTCTTCGAGAAATATATTGATAAATCCAATATCCAACTTCTCACTCCAGTAGCAATCTCCCATTTGACTCATGAACAAACAATGGCACTAGAGCCTATTATAGAAGCTCAAAAAGAAAAACAAAACTAAGATGGTTTTTGTTAAATAAATCGAATTCTAGTTAAAAGAAAAGCGCTCATCATTATAGAAAAGATAAGCAATGGCAAATCTCCCCCATGAGAATAGAAGGTGGTATAGTTATAGACAGGCACTTTTACTGAGAGTGAAGCAGAAAGCTCTGCAGGATTAGAGTGCCCCTCACCCAATTCTGAGATTGTCTTCCCAAAACTATCCATAGCACAAGTCACCCCCGTATTACAGGCGCGTAATAAAGGAATCCCACCCTCCACCGTACGCAAACGGGCATGTTCCATGTGCTGACGGGTAATTGCAGGAAACCACGCGTCGTTAGTAACATTGATAAGTACTTGAGCACCTTTTGCACATCCATCCTTAGTTAATGCCCCAAATGTTTCATCGTAGCAAATCGAAGGCGCGATAGTGAAGCGACCGCATTGCATGACCTTAGCCTCTTGCCCAGGGGTAAAAGAGCCTGTAATACCGTAGGAACGTGCCAGTTCTGCCACAGCTGCAAAAGGTATATATTCACCCATTGGAACGAGAATGCGTTTTTCATATCTTTCTATACGTGGTTCTTGATCCCTGCCCAAGGGAGAAAATAGGAGTGCTGCGCTGAAGAGCACCCTTTCGCCATTGGGAAGATAATCAATATCTTCCATTCCGGAGAGCACAGGCGCTCTAAAAATGTTAGATAGGCTTTGCACAAAAAAAGCATTGTTCACATACCCCTCATCACCAAAAGGCGGATTAGGCAAGGGTAGATAGGCAAGGACATCATTTCCATAGGTGTTTCGGAATAAACCGATGGCTTTTTCATAGGGGTATGCAAGCATATATGCCCCGAAAGGCACTACCATTTCCGGCAAGGCTACCACATCAAAGCTTTCGTCCTTATGAGGAGAAGTGATTTTAAGGATCTGATCCCATTCCCCTAACACGAAATCTAAAAAGGCTTTGGTACTATGAAACTCCAAACTTTCTTCCACGGGGAACGCAGTCTGGACCAAAAGGGCGTTCATTGTCGGTACATTCAGTTCATTATTGGAGTGGTATTGGAGATGTACAGCGCCAAACAAGAACGGAAAAACTGCTGCGATGCTCCATAGATAGTAGTTTTGGCGAGCGAGCAATACTGCTGTAAGCAATACCCAAAAAGATAGTCCCATCACACCTACGACCGAGGCCATCTGCAAGGAATAGATGTTTGCGGAAAGCGCCAATCCTAGTGGGTTAAAGGATACGCCGGAGAATATAAATAGTCTGCTCCACTCCATAACAAACCAAAACGAGGGTATTGCCAGAACTATCCATCTTTTACGTAGATAGTTAGGTGTAACATATAAGCTTAAAAGACCAAATTGAAGCGCATAGATGGAGATGATAAAAACATAGACTGCATAAATATAGAGAAAAGGATGGGAAAGGAACCAGAAAAACTGGACAGCTTGAACAGCAGCAAACCAGCCGGCTCCTACAAAAAAACGTTTCTTCGGGTCTTGGACATCCAGTAATGCTTTCAATATACAAGCATACCCTCCGGCACCTGCAATCAGTGCCAGCCAGGAACTAAAAGGTGGCTGCCCAAAAGCGCAAACAATCCAGCCTAAAAGCAAAAGACCCAGTGTTCTCATAAATTCATCTTATTTTTTCCTAAAATTTTATCTTATCTCTCTATTTATATCTATAAAATGAACCTGCACAGCTTATTCTAACAACAAATGTAAAAGTCTCATTAGAAAACAGTCCCAATTATTTCTGAATTAGTTTATACTATTAACATGGAAAAATTACCTTTCAGAGATTTTCATCTTTTACATCTTTTAGAAGATTATTCAAATTTCGACCGTCCGTTGGACGTGGCCATTTGCCGCTATTTTCGCGCAAATAAATCATTGGGTTCTAAGGACCGCTATGAAATATCCGAATCAGCTTACGCTCTTGTCCGATGGGCGGGGTTATTAGAAGCCCTATACCCCAAAGCAGGGTGGAGAACATGGTTGAAAGCTTTAAGAGAAGGCTGCTTACAAAATCCGCCGGCAACTCTTCCTGCCCATACGAAAGTAAGTTTCCCTAAAGAACTTTTTGACCGTATCGTTCATTCCCTAGGTGAAAAAGAAGCTGTACGTATTTGCCATGTATGCAACACCCCGGCCCCTACCTATGTTCGCGCCAATACCATTAAAATTTCTAGGGATGAACTTCTGCAGCGTTGGGCAGATAAATATGAGGTGTCTCCTGCTAAAGTTAGCCCTGAAGGGATCATCTTCAATAAAAAAATCCATTTTTTTAGCATCGATGAATTTAAAGAAGGACTATTTGAAGTCCAGGACGAAGCCAGCCAGCTTATTTCAGGACTTGTAAACGCTACTCCCGGTAACCTAGTAATGGATTTCTGCGCAGGCGCCGGCGGCAAAGCCTTAGCGATAGCTCCCCGACTTCAGGGTAAAGGCCAATTATATCTACACGACATTCGCGAACATGCTTTGACAGAAGCTAAAATCCGCTTTAAACGTGCAGGAGCTCAAAACGTCCAATTTTTAGCAGATACCTCACCAGCCCTCACTAAGCTAAAAAAGAAAATGGATTGGGTATTAGCAGATGTTCCATGCAGCGGCACCGGCACTTTACGCCGTAATCCTGATATGAAATGGCGTTATGACGACGAGCTATTACAACGCCTGTTAGGCCAGCAAAGAATGATTTTTGAAAAAGCTCTCAGCTACCTAAAGCCTGATGGTTCAATAGTTTATGCTACGTGCAGTCTCCTAGACGAAGAGAATGAAATGCAAGTTGAGCATTTCCTCAAGACCTATGGATTGAAACTAGTGGGTGAGCCTTTTAAATCTATCCCCTCCTTCAAAGGAATGGACGGATTTTTTGGCGCTGTCATGAAACAACAGTAAATGATGGCTATTTTTTCGCAAGTGGTCTATGCTAAATGCTTTCAGCATTGTGAGGATTGGGTAATTCTATGAAAAAAGCTATTTTCGCACTATTTACCGCCGTATCGTGTATACTTTCTCCTACCCTTGTAGAGGCTCTGCCCGACTCCAGCGTACTTTCATCTTCGAAAAACCCTACGCACGTTCACTACCACAATATTGTGTTGGCTAAGGTCAATAACAAAGCCGTCACCCTATATGATGTGGTAAAAAAACTAGACATGGTTTTTTATCGCCAGTTTCCCCAATTCAAAGATCTTATCGAAGCGAAATACCAGTTTTACACAATCAACTGGAAATACGTTATGAATGACTTGGTGGAAAAAGAACTGGTCCTAGCCGATGGGGAAGAAAACAATATCAAAGTAACGACCGGTGAGATCCGCCAAGAATTAGAAACCCTTTTTGGACCTAATATTGTTGCGAATCTGGATGAGCTAGGCTTAACATATGATGAAGCTTGGAACATGGTCAAAGGCGATCTCACTATCCGCAGAGTCATGTCAGCACGTATCAATCCCAAAGCAATACGCGCCATGACACCACAAGCGGTGAGAAAAGCTTACGAAGCGCATGCCGCTGAAAACATCCTCCCTGAGAAATGGACTTACCGTGTCATCTCTTTCCGTGATAAAGATACGACTAACTCCGCTGAAGCAGCCAACTTGGCTCACTACCTCCTGACCGATGGACAAGTTCCCTTCAATGACCTTGTGGCTGAACTTACCAAAAGAGGCCTTCAAAAAGGGACGAACGTCAGCATTTCAGAGGAGTTCTCACATACACCTAAAGAAGTATCCGAACTTTATAGAGGCAGTCTGATCTCCCTTGAACAAGGAACTTACTCTGTACCTATTGCACAAAAAAGCAAAGCCGGCGGAGGTGCAGTTGTACGCCTATTCTATATGAAAGAAAAGAAACCTGCCGGAGCAGAGCCTCTCGATAAAGTAGAAGTTACCTTGAAGGAAAAAATCTTTTCTCAAGTATCCGGCGTTGAAACAGAAGCCTATTTCACTAAACTACGCAAAAACTTCTCCGTCCAAACATATATTAACGCGGATGAGTACCAGCCGTTCACTTTACAATAGGTCGGCCTCACTCTATGCCCATATATCGTCCTACAGAGTTAAAACAGTTTTTAGATAGCCTTAGTACAGGGCCTAAAAAACACCTTTCACAGAATTTCTTGATCGACGGCAATATCCTGCGTAAAATCGTAACGACGGCGAAGGTTCAAAAAGGCGATGTTGTACTTGAAATCGGACCAGGTCCGGGTGCTCTCACCGAATGCCTTATGGAAGCCGGAGCACGTGTCATTGCAGTTGAAAAAGATCCCATCCTTTCCAATGCTTTGAGTAGATTAACTTCATTGGGCGATTTGCAGATCTTTACAGATGATATCATGAAATTTGACATGCTTAAACATGTTCCGCCTAATGCCAAAGTGATTGCCAATCTGCCTTATCATTTGACCTCCCCTATCCTTGGGCTTCTGATGCCGCATAAGGAAATCTTTTCTTCAGTGCATGTTATGGTACAAGACGAGGTGGCCAAACGTATGACCTCCGTACACGGATCTTATGAATATAGCGCTTTGACAGTATTTTTGAATTATTATGGAAAACCTTCCTACAGCTTTAAAGTAGGCAGGAACTGTTTTTATCCCGCCCCTAAAGTAGATTCTGCTGTCGTTTCCATTGACCTCTTAACTCCCCAGGCGGATATAGATAGAGAGACATTTTTCTTTCTTGTCCACCAAGCATTCAATCAACGTCGAAAAATGCTGAGAGCGTCACTAAAGGAAACCTTAGATAGTCAGCTCGTAGAGGATGCCCTCTTCAAGATCGGTTTGCCCACTACATCCAGACCGGAGAATTTATCTATTGATCATTGGAAAGCTTTTTACAAAATTTTAGAAATTCCTTTAGCGTCTGCCCCTAAGCGTGAACCCCACGGTTAACACAGCAATAAAAGCCAAGGCCGCAAGCATCTGCATTGGCGTCCATTCGCTAAAAATACCTGAAATTCTTTTCCACCAAACAACCTGAACGTCTTTTTGAGATTTAAGCTCTACATGTCTCTGGTAGCTGCCGTCTGAACTGGCTATCAGCAGCTCCCCTACTCTTTGTCCTGTACGCACAGGGAAACTCACAGAGTCCCATAATAGCTTGCAGGTAAGTTTAGGTTCTTCCGCAGGATAATAACGGAAGGTAACGTCTTCATCTAAATAGGTAGTGATAGGAGCTGTTGCATTCGCATTCTGTAAAACAAAAGGCTGTTGTCCTTTGCTCAGCAAGGTTTGTTCCAACTGCTCTTCCTTAAAAGCTGTTTCAAAGAGCTTAACAGCATCCAAAAACATATCTCCCCTTTCTTAGTCTTCAATAAGACCGCAATAAGCAGACGATTGTCCTTTTCTGCTGCAGCAACAAAAGTGTTCTGTGCGACCTGGATATAGCCTGTTTTGATTCCTAACGCATAGGGATAAAAGTACTTACCAGGTTTTAACAGAGCGTTTGTCTGTACCCAAACACTTGCTTCCTGCATATTCGTCTTAGGTCTGGTATAGCGGACTGTTTTAACGAGTTCCAAGAATTGCTTATTTTTCAGCGCTTCTTTAGTCATCAAAGCCAAATCATAGGCTGTTGTATAGTGATCCGGATGATAAAGTCCATGGGGATTTGTAAAATGGGTGTTATGACAACCAAAAGATTTCAGATAGTCGTTGACACCTTGCATGAACTGATCCACGTTCCCGCCGATGAATTTTGCGATGACATTGGCAGCATCGTCTCCTGAAGCTAACATGAGACCATAAAGTAGATCTTGTAAAGAAAGGATCTCGCCTTTTTTTAATCCGATATTCGAGTAACCGGGCTCAAGCCAATGGGCTGGCAGAGTATAGTTCGATTGTTTCTTATCCTTTACTGATACCCAGGCGACTGAATCCTGATCCGCTGCAATCATCTCGTGCATTTTATCGCCGGCAGTTAAGAGAGCAAAAATTGCAGTCGCAATCTTTGTAGTGCTGGCAGGATGGTTCCGTTGGTGTGCTTCTTTTTCATACAAAATGACCCCTGTATGGCCATTCATCAAAATAGCTGCTTCAGCTTTAACCTCTACATTTAGGGGCGCACCTTGCAAATGCGATGCCAAAATGAGAACACCAAAAAGGAATTTTTTTACTTTTTTCTGCATACCCAAACTAGAGAATTTAGCTTATAATTGTAACGACTTCAAAAAATAAACACAGCTTAAAAAGTTGGCCTAAAACTTGCTATTTCATTGGTGATAATAACTTTCAAATTTGCTAAGGGATTTAGGAGACAAAGCCATGATGGACAACTTGCAAGTTCTAGAACAGCATTACAAGGAATATACTAAAAATCTAATGGAATGGATTCCGGATGGAATTATTCATGTGGACTTAGGACTCTTACAGAAATTGGATCTGCTCGATGATAATTCAACCGATGTGTCATTAGGCTTAACAAGATACTTTAATGTCATAGAAACATTCGAAAAAATAACTCTTATTAATGAGCAATTCGTCATTTGGATTGTTCCTGAAATGCAGAATAATCAACTTGTCACATACACTCTTATAGCACTTAACAATGACAAAGGACCTAAACTTGAATTGGCGTTTGCCACTTCAGGGGTTTATAATTCATCAAAACTTGTTTTGAGAGTTCTAGAAAAATTTCTTGTTGAAATTCAAGAAAATGAACAACTTATGCAAGATTACGGTTAAAAATTGATTTAAATTAGCTAAAATCTTACGACTATGGTTCTAACCCCTTACTTGGGAAGAACCATGAAAAAAATCTATTTTTTTGCTTGTGCCTTAGCATTTTTCGCTACATCTTTTATTTCCATAGAAGCCAAAAATTCGCTCCCAAGCACATTAATCAATGTACTTGAAGACCCTGGCCCTCCCGGCCCTCCTGGCCCAACAGGTCCTCCAGGTTCAGAAGGACTTACAGGTCCGCGCGGCCTTAGAGGAATTCCTGGTGTGTCAGGACCTACAGGTGGAACAGGCCCTCAGGGTGCTACTGGACCGCAAGGAACTCAAGGATTCTCCGGCATTCCGGGTCCTCAGGGTACACCTGGTGAAAGCAACATCCCGGGACCCCAGGGCCCACAAGGAGAACCTGGCCCTCAAGGGATCCAAGGTCAGCCTGGAACGGATGGATCGCAAGGTGCGCCAGGCCCACAAGGTCCTCAGGGTCAAACAACATTAGAAGCCTACACATCTTTCTATAAAACAACTAATGATTCTGTCAGTTCCTTCCAACCCATTATTTTTGATCAGTTAGGTGCTAGCAAGGGTGATATCATCTATAATATGGAAGATGGAAGTATCCACATTCCGGAAACAGGTGATTACGCCATCGCTTATACAGTCGTAGGGAATTCCACTAACGTAATTGCAGCAGGAATTTTGCTGAATGGACAAACTGTTGTAGTGAACAGTAGAGTCAAGTCTAATGTGGCTGAAAATAGTTATGTCACAATTACGAACAATATTATTAACAGCTTTACTGGGGGGGATGTTATCCAACTCATTAATCTGGGGGAAAATACTTTGGTATTTGATAATACCGGTGCTTTACTACCTACAATAAATGCATCCATCGCAATTGTTAAGCTGGATTAGTTGTCGCTGCCTTGTTGGTCCTCGACTTAGCGAGGAACATATAACATGGGAATATATATTGCGTAACATGCCCTCGACGAGTCGAGGGCTGGGAAAGCGGCGACAAGTTCGCCGCACTCCTCTACTAGGAGATGTTTCGTTTCGTGAAATAGAATTTATGTTTTGTTTTGCCACCAATTAAATTTTCTATTCAGATATTCAATACCTGCACATGACCCCACAAAAGAAAAAGCACCTGCAAAAATTAAAGCCGTGACTTTATATGCAGGGTACGCACCTGCGGCATATACCGTAAAACCTATACATATAGGCGCTCCAATAAACGCCATAATTAGAAGTTCTGAATCATCTTTACGGTCATATTGATGTGTCGCTATACAGTAGATAGCAATCGCACTGTGCTTAATACAATTATAAACTTTTGAATCTTCTGTTACTTTATTAAAGACGCGTTTGGCACCCTCTAGAGTGTAAGGACTAATTATAAATTCCAAAAATATAGACGCGACTATACAGCCAATCTTAAGGGCGGGAAAATAGTGATACACAGCAAAGGAAGCTGCATTAAGAACTATACCTCCGACTCTAACATTCAGTAGATTCTCATTTGTCTCTATTTTAGATCTTTTAAATATCTCGGTATACCTTTCGACCAAATTTTCAACGAACTCTTTTGTTGAATTTATTAGTGTATTGTTATAAGTAATAGATAGATTGACAGACATAATAACTCTTTTAATTAAAAGAGTAAATTTTAACATCAATCTATTTAAAAATCAACTTCTTTTCTAGAATAAGTAAATTGGAATTGTTTTCACGTTTATAAATTACATTATCCATAATTTGTTTAATGTAATTAATACCGTGTCCACCAAGAGTCTCTTTGTCCGTATGATTTTTTGAGTATTCAAGAGGATTAAAGGGAATACCATAATCTTGAATTTGAATTTTTAAAGTAGCCGGCTTATCTGAAGTAAATACACATTCCAGAAGTATTTCCCCTTTTTCATCAGGATAGGCGTAATAAATCACATTGACCAAGGCTTCTTCTAGAGCCAGCTCTATCTTGGAGATGTCTTCTTCCGAGACTGCATGTAAAGCAATACAGGTCCGTGCGTAATCCAGCATGGAATACAATGAATCTAAGTTTGCTTGAAAGGATTTCATCCTAAGGGAGAAACCTCACTATAAAATTATTCGCAGCATAAGTCTGATGCACAAAAGATCAAACGGTCTGCTATCCTACGTGCTAACTCTCTACTCAGCGGGAAAATGGAAGCATCACGGGCTGCATCATAATCAGTAAGCTGGCCTAACGAAAACACATTGACTGCATCGCGGTTAGGGTAATATTCATGGTCAAAGTCTACAGCTGCTTCTACCAGTAGAGGCCCCAGAAGAGGAGCATTGTCGCATGCACGATAGAGGGTCATTTCCACCTGAACTGCAATGCGCGTCTCTACAGGAATAATGTTATGCCTTAATTTTCCGCTTCGTTTTCGATCATAGCGGAATCCGACATTTTCATCATCGAGATCCAATATTCTAATTGCAAGAACTGTTTGCGGATTGTCAGGATAGTACTTAAATTGGGTACGTGAGGTGACTTCACGAATGATGGATGTTGTAAAAAGTCCATCTTTATCCCCTTCAATTAGAGGAATACTTAGAGTCATAGAGGGGCTGCTCCCGCCGGCGCCTGCTTTATATCCGCAAGAGACTGCCAAGCCAAAAAGCAAAACCAAAAGTATGCTTACGCCCCCTTTTTGCATCAGTCGAACTCAATATCAGAAGGAATACAATTAGAGTTATCTTCTATTTCAGCTGAAACTTTAGCCGTCGCAGCGGGTGGTAATAGCCATCCTAAGTAGGCTAACTTATCACGACTACGGGCAGCAATATTAGTATCAGGGAATTGCTCTGCGCAAGCATTATAATAGATAGCAGCGGCACGGTCCCAGCCGCTTCTTTCGTAATATCTACCTAGCTCATAAAAACCGGAGGCGTAGGTTTCTTTTACATCCATCACTAGGGCTTGAGCAACGGGGAGGTTCTCATCGCGTGGAAATACTTTGGCAAATTTAATATAGGTCAGCTGTGCAAAGGAAAGTAAATCGGGATTTTGGTATTCAGTTTGAGCCATCCAAAGATAGTTATTGATGATATTCACGTAGCATTCGGGCGCTAAGCTATGCTTTGGGAATCGTCGGAGAAAAACTTGATATGTATCTACCGATTCGCGGTAGTTTCCTAACCAAGCGAGCAGGGTAGCTTTAGAAAAGAGAGCCTGTGCTGCCATTTCGTGGTTAGGTAGGGCAAAAATAATCTCATCATAGACTTCTATGGCATAGGAGTAGCCTGGAACAAGCTTTGGGAGAGTGTTGTAGCAGAATAGGCGGCGTTTATGCCCATTAGCATAGATATCAGCAATGCAGAATTTATATTCTATGGCTTCAAAAAAGTGTGTGGAATCTGTTCGATGACGCAGATAGCAATTTAAGGCCTTATTTGCATCTTCATACTCACACAAGTGGAATTCACAGATACCGAGGAAAAAGGCGGCATTCGGGCCATATTCGCTGTTTGCATAATTGCAGGTGATAATTCTAAAGTGTTTTGCGGCATCTTTCCACTTTCCGCAGTTAAATTCTTCGCATGCAATCTTATAGTGTTCGTCGGAGTATAATGACGGATTTTCGGCTGTGTCGATCCACCGTCCGTCTTTCCATTTTACGCCTGCGTCCAAAGGCAGAATACAAGATGATATAATAATTATTAGTAATGTGAAATATCTCATGGGCAACCTCAAGCTGAAGCTTAAAACTTTAAAATACAACTGCCTTGATGTCAAGAGACAACAGGGTTTCAAAACGGTTTAGTACAAAGCTTCCGCTTCAGAAATCCTTCAGTCCTTAAACCGGGCGAGTTGAGCACTCGATTTATGGATTCAAACGCACTTCTAAAGAGGGTGTAATATTTAACATCTTTTTAAAGGTGTCGTATTCGTCAGAGCTTTGGGCTTTAACGTTTCCTTTTTGTTTTATCGCCCTTAGAAGAATATTTTTAGGGGTGTGTTCCATATCAATGAATTCTAAGACTTGGACAGCATATCCTTGCAGCTCTAATAGTTGAGCACGAGCTGCGTCTGTTACCAGGGCAGCAAATCGTTCTTTCAAGATACCGTGTTTTAAGAGAGGTTCTAATGCACTGTTCCGGATTTGATTGAATAGTTCATGCTGACAGCAGGGAACGGCCAAAATAACATCGGCATCCCATTGGACGGCTTTTTCTAGTGCAGCATCTGTGGCTGTATCGCATGCGTGCAGAGTGATCACAAGGTCGATTTTTCCTTGCGGCTGCTGCTCGTTTATATCGCCTACTGCAAAAGTGAGGTTATCCCATCCATAGTTTTGAGCTGTTTTGCTGCAAAAATCAATCACATCTTTTTTCAGATCTAAACCGAGCATATGAATAGACCGATGCATCTTTTCGGTTAGAAAATAATAGAGCGCAAAAGTCAAATACGCTTTACCGCAACCGAAGTCAATAATCTGCAATGTCTTGTCTTTGGGCAGGGCATGTAAACAATCTGAGACCAGCTCTAGATACCGGTTGATCTGTTTAAATTTATCGTATTTGGACGGAAGTATCTTTCCTGTAGTACTCATGATGCCCAGATCTATTAAGAAGGGTATCGGCGTACCTTCTTCTAAAACCCTATTTTTTTTCCGGTTATGGCTAATGACCGGTAGCTGTGTCGAGATATTCTTTTTTAATAGGGTCGGCTGTAACTGCTTGTTGATCAGGATTTGGTATTCCTGGGAGTCCGTGCTAAATAGAATTTGCTTATAGGAGGGTAATATATCTTTTACAATATAGCTAAAAAGCTGTTCAGAAGTTTGATTTACGTGAAAAACCTTTTCTTGATGATAGGTGCTAATTTGGTATTGAAGGTGTTTTTGGATTAAAACCTGACGCAGGGTAATTTTCTGAGCACAGTCTTTTTTGCGTGGTGAGCTGGCAGTAAACTTTAGTAAAGTATTCTTATATAATGCATCTTTCAATATTTCTAGCAGCTTATCCAAAATCTCATCCTACTTTCAATACAAAGGGCTGGCTAGACACTAACTGTAAGAAGCTATTGTCCACTTTTACACCCCATCTCTCGTCAATGCTGACGGTGGCGATAATGTCGCTGCCCGCAATGAATTCTAAGATGATCGGCTGTGTACCTGCATGCTCTTTAAATAGATTTTTAAGTGATAACACATGGCTGTTACGCATTTTATTAGCATCTAAAGCGATCACTAAAGGTTTGCTGGGGGTACTCATGGTTTCCTGCTGAGTTTTTTTGGGTTGTTCTGCCTGTTTCTCTGCGGGCTTTGATTTGAAAAACTGCATCTTATTTGTTTGATGTTTTAACTTGTCAAAACTTGCGTCGCACGCTGCGATCATTTGGTCATCAGCTGCTGTGAGGTCGTCCATCCAGCGGCAGGATAACTTAGGGTTGCCGTCGCGTGCGTCCACTTGTAAAATGGCATACATTAGCTGGTTTTCGCGCAGCAGTAAGTGCTTTTCTTGATACAGGTCAGGCCATACCGGGAGCTCATAGCTATCTATCCCATCGCCAACCATCAGGATAGCAAATTTACGTTGAGACTTGGAAGAAAAACGTACTTGTACGGACTCGATCAAGAAAGCGGAACGGAATATTGCATCAGCGGGGAGCTCTTCCACCTTAGAAAGCGGCACGCAAGATAATCTTTGCAGGATATGCTTATACGCATCCATAGGGTGCCCGTCCAAGAAAAAACCAAGAAGTTCTTTCTCACGTAATAGCTCTTCCATTTTCGTCGAAGACTTAGGCACTTTTGGAGGATTTGCAAACCGTGCAGAATCATCCTCACCCATTAATGTAAAGAGTGACATAACACCCATAGCGGCTTCCCGCTGACTTTTAGAGGCGCTGTCAAACATAGGCTCTATACTCAACCTGAGTTGATCCCTAGTCCAACCGATAAAATCGAAGCATCCGGCATTGACTAAGTTTTCAGCAGCTTTTTTACCAACTTTAGAGGGGTCTAAACGCTTAAAAAACTCGTAGAGGCTTGTAAAAGGGCCGTTTTTATTTCTTTCTAGAATGATGGCATCCACAACGCCCTCACCGATACCTTTGATACCGGACATGGCAAATCGGATACCTTGCGCTGTAGCTAAAAATATCTTACCTGCCTCATTAATATCCGGTGGAAGGATAGCGATATCCATCGATTGGCTTTCACGGATGAATTTAGCTACCTTGGTCAGGTCTGCGCTATCGCAGCTCATCAAACTTGCCATCCATTCTTTCGGATAGTTTGCTTTGAGATAGGCTGTGACATAGGAAAGGTAGCCATAGGCAGCAGCATGGGATTTATTGAACCCGTAGGATGCGAATTTTTCCATCTTGTCGAAGATCTTCATCGACTGGACTTCGTCGATATTATTCTCTAAAGCCCCTTTGCGAAATTTTTCCCTTTCCTGTCCCATTTGTGCGGCATCTTTTTTACCCATTGCACGTCGCAAAACATCGCCTTCGCCCAGAGAATAGTTGGCAAGTTTGCTAGCGATAGCCATGACCTGTTCTTGGTAGACCATGATGCCGTATGTTTCAGAGAGGATATCTTTCATCCAGGGATGGTCATATTCGATGGCTTCATTTCCATGCTTACGGGCAATGAAAGAAGGGATCATATCCATGGGACCCGGCCGATAAAGGGCGCCGACCGCGATAATTTCTTCGAATTTATCCAAGTGAAGCTGACGAGCTAGGTCTTGCATGCCGCCGGATTCTAGCTGGAACACACCTAAGGTCTTTCCTTGGTTAAGCATCTCGAACGTTGGCTGGTCGTCTAAAGGGAGGTTGACCCAATCGATAGTGCGCCCAGTACTCTGGTGTATAGCGTCGACGCAGATTTTTATGGCTGTCAAGGTTTTAAGGCCAAGGAAGTCGACCTTCAACATCCCTACCATTTCTACCGGCTTCATAGAGAATTGCGATACAGGCATCTCATCGCTATCTTTCGAAAGGAAAATGGGGATATGTTCGATGAGCGGCTCGCCGGAGATCAATATTCCCGCGGCATGGATGCCGGTATTACGAATGGAGCCTTCCAGCTTTTGTGCTAGATCAATCACTTGATTAGCTTCAGGATCTGTCTGAATAAGGTTGCGAAGTTCCACCTCTTTTTCTAAGGCTTTCTCCAAAGTAATATTGAGATCTTCCGGTATAAGTTTGGCAATGGCATTGACTTTGGCCAGCGGTACATTAAGTACCCTTCCCACGTCTTTAATGCTGGATTTAGCTTTCATCGTACCAAAGGTAACAATCTGAGCAACATTGTTTTTACCATATTTGCTCAGAGTATACTGGATGACCTCTCCTCTTTTATCCATGCAGATGTCAACGTCAATATCCGGATAGGAAATCCGCTCAGGGTTGATAAAGCGCTCGAAGAATAAATGAAAGCGCAGAGGTTCTATATCGGTGACTCCAATGAGATAGAGGACGATGGAGCCTGCGCCCGATCCCCTTCCCGGACCTACCGGAATGTCATTGACTTTAGCCCAGTTAATGAAGTCCCAAACGATGAGCAGATAGTCGCACATGCCTTTAGGAATGATTGTGCTTAATTCATACTCTAATCGGTCTTTTACGATCTGCACAGGGTCTTGGCCGGGATAAACCTCAGCAACTTTTGCAAGCCGCTCAGGGGTATACCGTTTCGGAATCCCTTCTTCACAGAGTTTCTTTAAGTATTCTTCAACAGCTTTAGTTTGCGTCTCTTTGTTATATTCCGTCCCTTCTAATGTTGGGGGAATATACACAGGATAATGTTTAGTCTTAAAGTCGAGCTCTACCTTACATTTCTCTGCTACCAAAAGGGTGTTGCTGATGGCTTCCGGCAAATCGTGAAATAAGTCAGCCATCTGTTGCGGGCTTTTAAAATAGCATTCATGCGAGGCGTATGTGCGCCTTTTAGGATTTGGAATTAGATTCTTCGGATTGCCTAAGGAATCCATTTCCCAAATTTGACAAGGCTCCCCCGACTGTACGTTTAGCAATATTTCATGCGCACGCCAGTCTTCCCGCTTCATATAGTGGCTGTCATTTGTAGCTACAAGGGGGATTTTATATTGATGGGAAAGGGTGGCCAGTTTGGCATTCACCTTAGTCTGCTTAGTAATGAAGTCTTGGTACTGTTGGTATAACCAGGATTCTTGAAGCATTCCGTCGCTCTGCAGATCCGCTTCGCTCATGCTATGACGTTGCAGTTCCAGATAGTAGTCTTCCCCAAAGAGATCTTTATACCAGAGGATCTGTTCAGCTAAAGAATCATCGTCTCCGCTTAGGATTTCTTGGGCAATCTTCCCGCTTAGACAAGCAGAGAGGCAGATAAGGCCCTCTTTATATTTTACAAGGGTTTCCACATCAATGCGTGGTACGTAATAAAAACCTTCAAGATAAGCAATGGACGAAAGCTTGCAAAGATTATGATATCCCGTATCATCTTTAGCTAATAGAACAAGGTGATTATTTGTCCGCTTACCACTCTCACGTGTCTTTTCGTGGCGAGAGCCTTGTGCGACATAAACTTCGCAGCCAATAATAGGCTTAACGCCTGCACCTTTGCAGGCTTTATAAAATTCTACGGTGGCAAACATATTGCCATGGTCTGTCAATGCCACAGCCGGCATCCCGTACTCACCGGCCTGCTTAGCTATAGCTTCAACAGGCGCAGCGGCATCTAGGATAGAATATTGCGAATGAACGTGAAGAGGGACCCACATAATTTACTTTTCATCTACATAATGGTAGCGCGTTACATTCCATAAGGGGAGCAAAATGAGGGTAGCTAGAACACTGCAACCTATCAAGGCTATAAAAAAACCATCCCATCCATGCTCTTGAGCAACCTTACCTAAGGGATAACCAGCGACTGCGGCGCCTAGATAAGCAATGAACCCAATGAATCCGGTCGAAGTTGCTGCTGCCTTTTTATGAGTGAGTTCCGCTGCTGCAACACCGATCAACATTTGCGGCCCGAAGGTAGCAAACCCTAAAAAGAATACCCCTAAAGAATCCATCCACGGATAACCGGGGGGGATCCACCAGAAGAAGATAGTGGAAGCAATCATTGCCATAGCAAAAATGGCGTTAACAGGGCCTCTTTTGGCATGGAAGTATTTATCCGACGCCCAGCCGGCACAAATACTGCCTGCTACGCCGCCCACTTCAAACAATGAGGCTACACCATTACCACCTAGCATCCGATACTGCTTAGTTTCAATAAGATATAAAGCTGTCCAGTCATTGACTGCTGTACGAACGACATAGACGAAGAAGTAGGCAATACCTAAAATCCAGATGTAAGGATTTTTCAAAACATAATCTACGAGCAGCTGCCTAGCTGTCAGTTCTTGTTCTTCTTCAAGTTGGTGCCTCTTGTCAAGGTAGTCATTTCGGTATTTTTCAATAGGAGGCAATCCTAAGGATTGGGGAGTATCCCTAAGGCGGTTGAGAAGAAAAAAACTTCCCAAGATACAGATAACACCGGGAATATACATTGCCGCGCGCCAACCGTACCACTCTAATGCAGCACCTACTACCCAAGGAATAATAAAGGCACCCACATTATGGGAGACGTTCCAACTTGACCACCAAGCGCCGCGTTCCGAATGGGAATACCAGTGCATGAGTAAGCGCGCACAGGGAGGCCAACCAAATCCTTGGAACCAGCCGTTGATCCCCCAAAAAATAAGAAATGCGGTAAAGGAAGAGGACATTCCGAATAAGATATTGATCACACCTGTAACGAAAAGACCGGCAGCCATAAAATAGCGCGGATTGGAGCGGTCGGACATAATTCCGCTGGCAAATTTACTGACGCCATAGGTGATATAGAATATACTACCAAGCAATCCGAGATGAGCTTTGTCAAGATGTAACTCTTGGCTTATACCCGGCATTGCGAAAGTAAAACTTTTTCTCGTAAAGTAATAAAGGGCATATCCGATAAACATCGAATAGAAAATACGAACTCGCCAATACTTATAGAGAGAATCAACTTTTTTAGGATCCTCAATCTCTTTAATATGTGGTGCTGGCTGGAATAAACTGAGTAAGCCTGACACTCATTGCTCCTTTTATTAAACTAAAATCCTAGTATTTCCCCTGAAAGGGATAAATCATATCACAAGAACAATTAATTTATTATGACGGGGCTTCCTTTCGCCTACTTTTTTTGGAATGTCTAGTTTTTAACGTGCAGCTCGATTTTCCTCAAGGTAAATCTAAGGAAAAGGGCAAATACTTCCTATGGAATGTGTAAGCGGCAACTGAAACGTTCATTTCTCCTGTTCATCTGAATACCTATGACAAGCCTATTTTTTGTATTTTTCGCCCTTAATTAAAAGTATGTTGACGTAAGTATTTTCCTGTGTTAGAAAATTGTCCTAGTCATTAATATATGAAATTCCTCTTCGATCCCTGGGAAAAGTCATGTTCAAAATCACAATTTACAGCCATGGCCAAAGCAAAGAGCATTCCTTTGCCCATAAATCCCGTGTCGTTTTAGGAAAAGCAGGCTCAGAGGGCATTGATTTACCCTTAGAGGGTGAACAACTTGCATCACACCATCTAACGATTGAAGCTGCAAACAACGTCTACGTCCTCTATAATACTTCCAATGATCCTTTTGCTACTCTTAATGGCGAACCCTTTGGAAAACGCAAGCTGCGTGACAATGATATTATTCACGCGGGTCAATCTACTCTGCGCTTTCAACTCGTTTCCGAATCACCTGAAGGCAAGGACCTTCCAATAAACGAACAGCCGCTTGAAAATATTCTGGACAGTGCTATTCAATCGAAAAATTCTAATGACTTTTCCGTTCCTTTCCACAGCAGCACTATGGCCGACCTGGAGAGAGAGCTTGAGGACTTAGAAGAACTCCCTTACGAAAATGATTATAAGAATGGACATCTGCAATATTCTCAAAATGAAATTGAATTGGATGAAATCGAATCCTTAGTACGGGAAGTAGAAGCAATGGAGTGGGAGGAAGTGCAGGCCTTGACGCTGCGCGAACATCCTACAAACTCGACTCCAAAAGCACCTTCCCCTTACACTCACTTAAATACCGGTAACGCGGATGAAATTGAGCCGCCTTTAAAAGGTGTCGAGCCGTCTAAAGTAAAAGCTAATGAGAATCTAGCTTCTTCACAAAATGACGCTAAGAAAAAGCCATTTACAAAGCCGAATGAAACCTCCAAACTTCCCGCAAACAACGCAAAAAGCACCTTTTTTCCATATATCCATTGGAAATGGTGGATTGTCCTTTCCTTATTGACATTGTTACTGCTCTTCTTACTCGGTGGAAGTTTCTATTACCACATGCAAGATAAACGACGTTTAGAAGAGACAAAAGCAGCTCAAGGTGTAGCCGATATTGCTATGGCGCTAATGTACGCCCGTGTAAACCAAATTATCCCTCCCAATCAAAATTGGTCTAATCCCGCATATCTAAAGAAAAATTTGGGTGCAGTCCTATCCTCTAAATACCAGATTTTAGCTACCATTGATGCACATGGCCAATTCAGCAATAGCCCTTACTTACTAAGGATTTACCCTAACAAGGATCTCTCCCAGTTTATTGTTATTGCACAACCTGCTCCTAGTCCACTCCAATCTATTTTTCCTCGTACTACAATTATTGTGGACTCAAAAGAAATGGAACTGCGCAAGCTCAAAGATCTGCGGGAACTGAATAGAGTCCTTGCGACAGCAAAACCTTTTGAGAATTTTGATACCAATTCCAGTTCTGCAATCATTAAAAGCGGCGAACTCATTCCTCTTAACTCCCTGACACTTAGCAACAGTAAGCTTGGCTTTTCACCCCCCCGCTCCCTGGCTGTTCTTAGACCGGGTTCAGATAACCGTATCTATAATGCTCCTCGTTACTATCTCTTCGGAGAACGTATCCTGAACAAGATTGTAGCGCTGGAAAATGAAGGGTATGAGATTTCCACCGCTTCTGTTGCTGTACAAGACCTCCACGAATTGGAGAGCCTACCCAACTTAGTCCTCTACTCTACTCAAGGGATGACTAAAGCACTCCACGCTCAACGTGCTCTTGCCACACTTTCTCCTGATAGTAAACTGCTTGTAGGCTATTTAAAACTCAATCCTGAGGGGAAAGTCCTAAGCAGCCAACTTCTCATGAAACATGCCCTGACACCTGGCTGGCAAAAAAATCGTACTGATACGGAGATTGCCTTAAAGGAAACGAAAGATACCCCTTTCTTGAATGATACCGAAATTCTCGAACAAAATAAATTTCAGCTATCACTGCAATCTATTCAAATAGCCCGTAAAGAAAAACTTACTCTGATCCTGAATCAAATCAAAGCGTTACTTGACAACCAAGTTACCTCTCCATCCATCGAATTCGTACAAAACTATCAACTGCTGAATGACGAGCTCATCTCTGTAATCGCTACTCTTAATGAAGAAAATGCTCTGCAGCTGCGCTATTTGATGAGGCAATATAGCGATGAGCCTTTAGATGAGCTACTCAAGAAAGTACAAGCTGCCGGTTTAAGCCAATTACTGACCTCCTCACCTTCCCCTAACACAGATAACAGCGACCAATTAAAGGAAGCGTTTGAAAGCAAGCTCAGTGATATTAAACAGGCAAGAAACCTGGAAAGCCTAGAAGCTGCCGTACAAACCGCTATCCAATGGATTGCTTCAGACACTTTGCAAGACCCGCAACTTCTATCCGGTTTCCAAAAACAGACTAGCGAAACTGTCATTCAAAAATTGGGAGATTTTTTATTATCCCCACAGGATAATCTCCCTCAAACTGAACTTGTTGCAAACAAAAGATTGCTTTTAGAAACAGTTCTCAGCCACGCATGGATTAAAGATGATGAAATCAAACATTATTTTCTTAACGAGTTTGATATTCTCTCCTCCCAAGAAGAATAAATGACCTCTAAGGGTGTAGATCATCGTCCATAGAAACTTCAAAGCTTAATTTTAGGAACATATTTTTTATGACTTTTAATGCACCTCCAGGGGTTTTTGATATTATCCCTGACTCCCCCAACGATTTATGGCGCTCTTCGTTTCTCTGGACTCATGTTGAAAACATTGCACGCCACTGCGCTGAACTTTTCGGCTTCTCAGAGTTACGTACTCCACTTTTTGAAAGACAAGAGCTCTTTCAACGAGGTGTAGGAGACGCTACTGATATTGTTTCAAAAGAAATGTATACATTTGTGGATAGGGGCAACAGAGCAATGGCATTAAGGCCCGAAGGCACTGCCCCTGCCATCCGAGCCTATATAGAAAACCGTTTGGACCAACAACCTGGACAGCAAAAGCTATTTTACCTCGCTCCTATGTTCCGTTATGAAAGGGCGCAAGCAGGACGCTACCGCCAACACCATCAATTCGGTGTGGAAGCCTTCGGTTCAGATGCCCCTGCACAAGATGTCGAAGTTATCGACCTGCTGTTCAACTTCTATGAAAATTTAGGCATTAAAAACCTAACCCTTAACATTAACACCCTAGGTGATAATGAAGGACGTCTGGTATTTAGAGAAAAACTTGTCTCCTACCTTGAAAAGTACTCTGCAGACTTATCCAACGATAGTCAGAATCGACTCAAAATCAACCCTCTTCGTATCCTCGACTCTAAAGACCCTAAAGATCAGGAAATTCTGCAGAATGCTCCCAGCCTCTTTTCATGCCTCTCCGATGCTTCAAAATCGAATTTTGAACAGGTTTGCAACCTATTGAAAGGGATAAATATCGACTACACCATAAGCCCTAAGCTTGTTCGAGGACTGGACTATTACAACGGCGTCGTTTTCGAGGTTACCTCCAATGTTCTCGGTTCTCAGAACAGCATCGGCGGCGGCGGAAGGTATGACGGGCTCGTAAAAAAACTAGGCGGACCCAACACTCCCTCTTGCGGCTTTGGGACTGGCTTAGAAAGGATTATTCAAACTCTAATTGCACAGGATTCAACACCTCCTCGCCTACCCGGCCCCCGCTTATACCTCATCGCTTTAGGTGAGACGGCTTACAATTTCTGTTTCAAGCTTATGCATGAGCTTAGAGCGCAGAATATCCCTGTCCAAATGGATCTTAGCAACCGTAAACTTGCGAAATCCATGCAATTTGCAAATTCTGTAAGGGCAGAATTTACAGCGGTTGTGGGAGACAACGAATTAGCTGAAAACATACTCCAACTTAAAAACATGTCCACAGGTGAATCAAAAAGAGTTTCTTTAGAGAAGATCCCTGAAATTCTAAAATTCGCTTGAACTTTATTAGAAGCTTTCCTAAGTTTAATCTTCCATTTATAGGAGGTAAACCGTGTTTACTTTAAAACCACTGCACCTGATAGCCCTTGCCGGAGCAACGATGCTCACTGCTTGGGGAAGCTTAAACGGTGCACCATTGCAAGCACCTGCGGCAAATAACCAAGTTGAAGCCAACCAAAAAGGACAACTTCCTGCCGGGTTTACGCAAAGCGAAATCAATAAATTGTCAGAAGCTTTTGGACATTTTATCGGCCGCAATTTAAACAATCCCGGTGTTCACTTTGATCTAGAAAGTATTATTCGTGGTATCCGCGCAGGCTATGCCGGTCAACCAGCACCGATGAGCGACCAAGAGTATGAAAAGCTAATGACAAAGCTGCAAGAATCGGCTTTTCAACAACTTTCTCAGGAAAACCTTAAAGCAGCCGACGCGTACTTAGATAAAAATAAAAGCGTGGATGGCATGATTCAGGTTGAACCAGGGAAATTACAATATCTTGTCTTAAAACAAGGCAGCGGCACAGAAGTTAAAGGCGATGGCGTCCCTCAGATCAATTATGTCGGCAAATACATCGACGGTACAGTATTTGGCAGCTCCGAAGAAGTGGGCGGTCCTATCACTATTCCTCTTTCACAGACAATTAAAGGCTTTAGCAAAGGTCTAGCTGGAATGAAAGAAGGTGAAAAACGCCGTTTATTTGTACACCCTGATCTAGGGTATGGAACATCCGGCCAACTGCCTCCGAATGCCTTGCTTATTTTTGATATTGAAGTTGTCAAAGCAGACACTCCCAATTATAAAGGCAATTCAACTTCTTCCTTAAGCGGAAAAACTAAATTAGGCGAAGACGATGAAGACGATGATGATGATCAATCAGACGATGATGATGATAGCGATGATGATCGTCTCTTCTAGACAATAATTTCATTTGGAAAGCGGTTTACTACCGCTTTCCATCCTCGACATTTAACTTCTACTGCGCTAGTATTTCAGCATCGTGAAAATTATCCTCTTTAATCCCCAGATCCCACATAACACGGGTGCTATCGTTCGTCTTTGCGCCGTCACCGGCTGCTCCTTGCTTCTTGTGCCGCCTCTAGGCTTCAGCCTCGCCAACCGTCATTTAAAGCGTGCTGGACTAGATTATTGGGAAGGTGTCCAGGTCGATGTAATGGAAAATTTAGAGGAACTACTAGAAGAGAAGAAAGATAATTTCTTTTTCTTCTCCAGCAAAGCGCAAAAACTTTATTCAGAAGTCTCTTATACACAAGATAGCTGGCTCATCTTCGGTTCTGAAACTACAGGGTTGCCCCCACATTTTAGAGAAAAGTGGCCGGAAAGTTTTGTGACTTTACCCATGGTCAACGGCACCCGCTGCTTGAATCTAGCAAATAGCGCCAGCATTGGTGTTTATGAAGCGTGGAGACAGATAGGTTTTAGTTATTAATCCTTCATATTACCAAGATCAAACCCAGTAATATGAAGATTGAGAGACTACTGATGTTGGTTGATAGCTTCCATCAGCTGCGTTTTCATGGTAATGCCGACAAAACGCTTCACTTCTTTGCCATCTTTAAAAACAATCAATGTAGGAATGGAGTGTACGCCAAACTTAACGCTTACATTTTGAGCTTTATCTACATCCACTTTCGCTATCATTGCCTTGTTATTTACTTCATTAGCTAACTCATCAATGATAGGTGCAATAGCTCTACAAGGTCCGCACCAGTCAGCATAAAAATCCACCAGGACTACGCCTTGGGATATTGCTGTTTCAAAAGATTGGTCATCAAGGTATTTAATATTCGGATTAGACATTTTTCCTCCTTTTCATCTGTTTATCTATTCTATTTTCTCATAGGAGTGAATTAATACCAACCTCTTGTCACATCTATTTGGCATGTAACTTGCACCTCTTTGAGTGAAATTCACTCTTAACAGGTTGTCCTATGTCATTTAAGGTGGTCAGCAACGCAAGGATGCAGCAACTACCGGAAGAAGAAATTATGCTGCGCTTAAAGAATATTATTCATACGCACTCCAATAATATTTGGATACGCGACGATTTATCTCTATTTGATGAAAATAAACTCTCTCCTTTGCTTAGAGCTACCTGGATGATAGCGAAGCATTTTGAGGGCCTTAAATATCGCTTTTTTCATATTAATGCTCAGCAGTCGGCGCAATCATTCCGCTCCATAGAAAGAGAGATTGCCAAGGGTATAGCTCATCAAGTGGAGATCGAAAAGCTCTTTCGGCAAGCCATTACTATTTACAATCTCATCATGCCAAATGATCCTTATGTCTTTCTACCTCTCCCTATCCATAAGGCAATTTTGGAAAAGAACCTCCCTAAGGTCATGCATCTGGTCATCCAAAACAAAGATTTCCTTAATCAAATCAACAGTCTTGGAGAAACCCCCTTGCATGTCTCCATAAAAACCAAGTTTGATGCGGCAACGAATTTTCTTCTTTCTGAGCATCCTAATCCTTCGGAAAAGGATGAAATCTCCGGAAACACTCCCCTTCATCTTGCAGTCGAAATGGATGATATCGAATTAGTGCGCATCATCTTAAGAAAACATATTTCGCCAAAAATTCTAAATACGGGTGGACAGACACCATTGGACATTGCCCGCAATCTAAGAAACAGACCCCTCATTAAATTGCTCGAAGAGTATGAGGCCTATTACTTTAATCATTATTTCGAAGCACTCGTCGCTGGCGAATAATCCCTTCTTTAGCTATACTTTTCTACTACTATGACTCAGCAAAAAATTTATTACGTTTTAGCTTATTATGCTTTTATTACTATCGAGGATCCTCATAGTGAAGTTAAGCTACATAAACTGTTTTTAAGCACCCGCGACGCTTCCTGTAGGATTTACATCTCGGAAGAAGGTATCAATGGGCAGCTCTGCCTAGAAAAATCCGATGCAGAAGCTTATATGGATTGGATGAAGGAAAGGACACTCTTCCGTGACGTTGTCTTTAAAATTCATACCTATCACGAACATGTTTACCCAAGAGTAACTATCAAATACCGCAAACAGCTTGTTGCCCTGGATAAAACTGTCGACTTAAAAAACGCAGGCCAACATATCTCCCCTTTGGAATGGCGCCAGAAAATGGAAGGCGAACAGAAACCCTTCTTGTTGGATGTGCGCAATCACTACGAGTGGTTGGTTGGTCATTTTGAAGGCGCTGTGTCCCCTGAATGCGATAATTTCCGTGAGTTCGATGAATACGCTGATAAACTCGTCAACGAAATAGACCCCAAAACCACTCCTGTGATGATGTGCTGCACCGGCGGAATCCGCTGCGAGCTCTATTCTGCCTTATTGAAGGAAAAAGGATTCGAAGAGGTTTATCAGCTTGATGGTGGAATCATCAATTATGGCTTGAGGGAAGGAAGCTCCCATTGGTTAGGCAAACTGTTCGTTTTCGATGATAGATTGACCGTACCGATCAGCGATGAGCCGGCCCCTACTATTGCGGTATGCAAACACTGTCAAGTTACAGCTGAAAACTACTACAACTGCGCCAATATGGATTGCAATGAGCTCTTCATTTGCTGTCCCGATTGCTTACATCAATTTGAAGGATGCTGTGATAGCGCTTGCAAGAACGCCCCAAGAATACGTCCTTATCATCAAGAAGATGCGCATAAACCCTTCAGAAGGTGGCACCATTACTTTGAAGATAAGCCCCAAGCAGAAGTAGGGCAAACATGTCAGGACCAAGCCTAGCCTATATATTAATTGATATCCCCTGTCCCGACGACACACAAAGCTATCTTCAATTCGGTCTGACAGATGATCTTGGTAAGGTACGCCCACTAACACCGGCGGAACTTACCCAGATCAATAAATTTGCAGTCATGACAGCAGACAAATTGGTTTTGGAATGGCTGCGGAAGAACGCCCCTGATTGCCTGCTTAAAGGGCATTTTCTCCCTTTAGATAGCGCCCTGCTGCGCCTGATTGCGGCAACAGCGAAATTCTTCTTTCGCGGCAAACGCCTTCTTTGCGACTTTTTCTCAAAAAACAGCTTTATCTATTCCGTCTCCAAAGAGAGTGAAGCACGTTGGCAATTGACTGCTAAAATACGCGAAAAGGATAAACTCTTCCCTTTGTCAGAATGTGAAGCCCTAAGAAATGGAAACCCTACCTGTTATATCCGTCACGGACAGTTGAAATTTATCGAAAATACAACTCCTTGGCGTCATATCAAAGCCCTTTACACCTCCAAATCCATTATCATCGATGACAACTGGAAAGAATACCTTACCACCCTCAAAGATGAGCCTTGTTTAGAACTGATAGATACCACTTTCTTTTCTATGCACGACCCTATCCCCTTCCTCGTCCTCACCGACAGAACGGGTGCCTTTGCATCACTCAAAATGGACTACGGCCCAGGTAAAATCATTTCCTATGTACGAGGACAGCATTTCCCGCAAAACCAACCCTTTCGCGTACCCCGTGCTGAAAAACATTGGGAAACCGACTTATTGGAAACAGACTTCTTTTGGAAACCTACCGGCACATCCCAGTATTATTGTCCTTTGGACAAGGTTAACAAAAGCCTGACCTTCCTTTTAGAGATGGGATGGAAAATTGTGGATGCCCACGGAAATCTTCTCAAATTATGCCAGAATAGTTCCCTTGCCCTAGATGAAAGCCCCACGCATATTTCGTTGCAAGGCTCCTTGAATTATGGAACTTATAAAGCCAACTTAAAAGACGCTTTGGGAAGCTTCAACCGCCGTGATCGTTTTATCCCTTTAGGGACGGGAGAAATAGGCTTACTTCCGGACTCTCTTCAAAATCTAGATCCTTCTACCTTATTAACAGAAGGAGAATGGGTAGCAGATGAGTTGCAATTCAGCAAAAATAAAGCCGGATTATTAGCGCCCCTTTTTGAACAAACAGAGAACTTCCAAGCTTCGGATAAGTTAAAAGCCTTCTGCCAAGGGAAAATGGAACAAAACTGCTTAGAGCCCGTTTCTGTCAGCACGAATTTCATTGGAGCATTACGCCCCTACCAACAGATAGGTGTGGATTGGCTTATGTTCCTTTACAACACAGACCTGCATGGTCTTCTGGCTGATGATATGGGACTGGGTAAAACAGTACAGGTCATCGCCTTTTTAGCCAGTTTGCCACAGCAAACATATCCTAGCCTTATCGTTGTCCCCACATCATTGCTGGCAAATTGGCAGAAAGAACTGGCACGCTTCTATCCCAAAGCTACCGTTTATCTGCATCATGGAGCCCAGCGCACCTCTGAGGAATGGGACAAAGACATCATCATTACCACCTACGCCACGTTACGTTTAGATGGAAGTCAATTCCTAAAACAGAGATTCCACTGCTTGCTGCTGGATGAATCCCATCTGATAAAAAATGCTTATACGCAAACAGCTCAAGCTGCCTATAGTATTAAGGCTGATTTTCGTTTGTCCATCACAGGCACGCCCATAGAAAACAATTTGAATGAATTGTGGTCTCAATTCCATTTCCTTATGCCCGGATTACTCCAAAGCCAAGAAAAATTCCGTTCTGAAATTGAGTCCGGTACTGTAGATCCCCGTTTTCTGGCTCGTATCCGCCGTCAAATCAAGCCTTTTGTTTTACGCAGGACCAAAAAAGAAGTCGCACCTGAGTTGCCGGAAAAAATTGAGCAGACGGTTTGGATTGAAATGTCCCCTGAACAAAGGCAGCTCTATGACACCTTCCTCTCCGGGGCACGGCAAAACATTCTCTCTAAAGTTCAACTAGAAGGAACTTCTAAACATAGATTAGAAATTTTAGAGATCCTTTTAAGACTACGCCAAATTTGCTGCGATCCACGCCTTGTAGCAGCACAACATGAAGAAGCAGCGTCTATTCCAAGTGCCAAACTTGAAGCAATTATAGAAGATTTAACCACGCTTGCAAATGAAAATGCGAAAGTCCTTGTTTACAGTCAATTTACCAAACTTTTGCAGTTAGTGGGGAAAGAACTTAAGAATCAAGGAATGGATTACTTCTACCTTGATGGGCAAACAAACAATAGAGCAGACATCGTAGAGAAATTTCAAACGTGCGCTTCCCCCTCCTTTTTCCTGATCAGCTTGAAAGCAGGTGGCGTAGGGTTAAATCTGACGGCTGCTGACTATGTGCTTCTATTAGACCCTTGGTGGAACGAAGCTGCTGAACAGCAGGCGATCGATAGGGCACATCGCATTGGGCGGCAGGAACCTGTGATAGCTAAACGCTATGTTGTCTTGGATACAATCGAAGAGAAAATCATGAAGCTTAAGGCAGAAAAGCAGCGTTTAGCTGGCGACCTCTTTGAAGCATCGCCTGCAGATATGCAAATTTCCTTCACAGATTTAGAGCTATTATTGAGCATTTAAGTCTATCGTTTCCTCGATACTAACAGTCGGATTAGAGTGGGTGACAGTAATATTCTGGATTTTGTTCGAAGAAATTTCCTTAAGATTTTCACAAGAATCTACCTTCATTACAAAATCATTATGAGAGGTTTGGGCATTTACATAGCTTAAAGAAGGGCAATTAAAAATAAGCATTTGAGTAAGTTTATCGCCGGAAATTTTAACGTATGTCAGGTTTTTATATCCCATTAGGTTCAAATCAAAAGGTAGCGTGGAGCAAGTATCAATTTCAATTCTTTCAATCTTGGAAGGAAACTTTGTCAAAGTTCCTCCGGAGTTGAATTTCAAAGATCTGAGGTTAGGCAGATTTTCAGGAACAAAAGCTTCAATATCCACACAATCATCAAAAGATATTTTTGTACATCTCTCCAACACAGATTGAGAAGGGAGAAACGCACATCCTTTTAATTCTAAATCTCTTAAGTTATTAAACTTATCTAAAGGTGCGGTGGAGACATCTAAAGTCACTTCTAATGGACAAACTAAGCTTAAAGCACTTACATGCTTTACATGTGATAATATTTCATTTAAACGAGCATTAAATTCCGGTTGGTCAGAAAGCTCTATTTGTACACCCACAAAATGTTTACCATTTTCCTTAAAAAATTCTTCTGCCGCCTCGGCAGATCCAAAGAAATCTAAGCGAGGAGCTATAAAATGAATTTTACCCGAGAATTTCGCTGTAAAAGACTCCACCCTTATTAAGAATTCAGCTAGTGTTTGAGTATTGCTGTTAGTTTTTCCCAAAACCACCTGATTAAATGCCTGCGAATTAGCCAGCACTTTAGATTCTGTATTGCTATATTTAACTATGTTATAATTCAGATTAAATTTACAGTCTGGAGCGATTTGAAGCACTTGTTCGAAATATGCTCCCTGTGCATGACCACTATCGATATTAACATCGATCTCACTTACTCGATTATTAAGAGCCTTGAAAGTGCTTTTCCCTTCTACAGGTATAGAAGTGGTGTGTGTATAAAGCATTTTGAAATCAATATGAAAGCTGCCTTTGCGGTAATGTTTTTCAAGTGTTTTCAATTCTTTAGCTGATAGGTAAGAAAAGCTCCTTAAATCTAAGACTTTTTCATTATGTCCATAATATTTAACAAATTGAAGCAGATCTTGAAAATTTGTATTCGGCACCTTGACACATAAAGAGAGATTAAGAAGTGTATAGCGCATGAATTTATTTGTATTGGATAAGTCTTTCTTCTCTTTCAAAGACAAATAGCAAAAGATGTTTGCTAAAATTTCCGCGGGAAGAGTTTCCAAATTCAAGCAGCTTCCTCTAATTGCCGCCAAACGACTATCAATGACCGGAGTGAAGAATACATTCTTTGATCTAAGATAAACCTCTAATGTTGAAAATTGAGTCATCAAATTAGGAGTAAAGAAATTTAAATTATTTTCCAATAAGGATATAATGTACTTTGGATTTACATCCACCTTAGTATCAATTGATAACATTGAGCTCAACCTAGTCATTTCTGAATTAAATGTGACACTCATAGGCCTCCAAAGTTTTTATACTCTAAATATCTCAAATTATTATTTTTGTACTATAAAGATTCTGCAAATAAAAATTAATTAAATAGTTACTAGCACTTTTCAAATCTAAAATATGTTTATACATACATTAGACTTCTTTCAAAAATTTAAGGGGAAATAAAAAAGCCCCAACATCGTGGCCGCGACATTGGGGCTAAGCTTATTATCTATTATTATTTCTTATATTAGGTCTACATATTATCTACTTATTTAATTATTCTTCGTATTCATCAAAATTTTGAGTATTATGTTCTTGTTTTAGCATTTCCCTTGCCGTTGCTTTGACAGTCTTTATCCCTTCAGAAAATCCCACTTTTTGCATGAGTGTATTTAAACTCGCTATTTCTGTAAGAAGGTAGTCATTTTCACTCTCCAACCGAGCTATCTCATCTTCGAGTTTGACTTTTGCCATTGCAACCTCCATGCGCTATATGCGCCATTAAACAATTAAATTATTAACGTCGTGTAAAGATTATTTCAATTTTGTGTAAAATTTTAAGATGGCTTCTAGTAGTCTCCACGATCGTCTTTTACATTCTCTAAATATCCTTTCTCTAAAATCTCTGTCGCGGTCGCCTTAACAGTATGTATTCCGTATGAGAATCCGACCAAGCGCATCAGTGCGTCTAGCTCTACTATCTCTGTAGTCAAATGGTCATTTATAGACTCTAAGCGCGCCAACTTAGCTCTTAGCTCTGATTTACTCTCTGCTTTATTCATCTGACCCTCCTTCCTTGCTGAAGTTGTCTATGTAAGTGCAATTCCCATGCCATCAACTCCATTAGCAAGAGAAGCCCATAGTATCCCCTCCAATCATTAACAAATCATTAAGATGAGATCAGGAAATAATTTAGATTTCCTAGTGTAATTTTTGGATCTTAAAACCGCTTTCCTGAATATTTCTAAACTAGGATTTGAAATTTCCCCTGGGCAGAAACTATGGTAAATATTACCCTTCAGCGGTAAGCTTTTATTTCAACTAGGGAACATTCTACCTTGGAAAAATTCTTTGCTGCCTACATTTGGAAAAACGGTCTACCACAGGGGCTAAATCTAGCCACTTCCGAATCATTGACATATAAAATTGTCAGCGATCCTTATCATAAACATATTTCCATCGAAGAGTACCTTCATGGCAACTTTCATCGCCTTATCTACGACACTAAACTTTTAGATTTTCGTACCCTACGCACCGAAATTCCACCTATTTGGAACAAAAGCGAAGAAAATGGGCGGTATATAATACGAGACCAAAACAACCGCACCCTATGGATAGAGCTCTATACTTATGAGCAGAATTTCTGCACTCAATGCCAGGTTCTCTCGCCTCACGGCATCCTTCTCTCCACCCATAAAATCTTTTATACTTCCTTAAACCACCCCTTCAATGGGATCACACTCTTTGATCCCCTCAACATCCCTGTTATGTACAAAAAATACTCCCTTTCTTCAGACGGTGAATTTGAGGCCATGCTGGAGCAATCTTGGCAACCTAGCCAAGATGGACTTTCTACGGGAAAAGCTATCTAGAGGAAATGTGCTATGACAGTTTTAAAGGATCGTTTCGTCCAGGTTAAGGGTCCTTAACCTGAACGAAACGGACTTACTATACTAATAACCGCGATTGCGCTGGTTGTAGTTAGTGAGGATATCGTAGTCAGATTCAGATACAGGTTTGTTTTGGAAGAACCAATCTGTCGTGACATTGCTGCCGGCATAATGGTAGGTAGGGCCATGTTTATTTCCTGCAACCCATGTGATGCGTACTGCTAAGACATTGCCGTCGCGATAGCGCTCTTCGATACCATTAGGCACGCCATTAGTATAAGGAACTTTGGAAACAACCTCTGCATTCTCAAAAGTGATCGTTGTTCCATTCTGAATGCCGTTTGTCCATTCCTCAACACGTGAAGGCTCACCATCAGGCAGGAAGGTCTGGACTGTTCCGTGACGCGTTCCTTTTAAAAGAGGAATAACTTCTTTAGGGTTGCCATTGGAATGAAAGGTCGTGATTTGGGCGATCTCACCGTTTTGGATGAGTTCTCTTGCTATGAGTTGTCCGTAGGCATCGCGTTGAATGCGTGTGCCGTTGCCTTCGTGAACGCGGCCTTCTACAGTATGCTCAGCATTATAGTACTCCCCTTCTACAAGAATATCATTGTCGAAAGATTCTTTGCTTTTTGGCACACCTGATTCGTACCAGGAAGTGACTTCTTTACCCTTGGCGCCTGTGGGCTTTACTTCTTGCCTAGACCCGCCGGAACGGTAGTAAGCTGTTTCAGCCATGAGGGCACCGAAATCATAGCTTTCTTTTCTAGCTACGGTAGAACTGTGAGGAAAGGAATACGTGCAATCGCCATGAAGCACGCCGTTATCATAGTATTCAGCAACTGTAGTGCCGTCTTTGCGAGTAGAGATGACTTGACCGCATTGGCCCCTTTCTTCCCAGTCTTCAGGCGCTATTTCTATTCCATATTTATGGACATATTTTTGTTCGATGACTTCCTGACAGGGGTCGTAGCAATTACGAGAGTTGCATGAAGCCAGAGTTAGGGCGAGAAGGGCCCAGTGAAAGTATTTTGATTTGTGCATAGTCTTGCTCCTAATATTAACGTCCTAGAGATTTATTCACATGTTGTGTGATGCGGTCGTGCTCTATATCGACAGCTTGTTGAGCGATAGTTTTTTTGTCGTCTCTGTAAACAAAACGCAAAGTCACATTCTTTTGAGACGCTTCCAGTTTGCCGCCTCTGAAGATATCTAGTAAAATGACTTCCTTCAGCAAACGTGAAGGGGCAGCTTGAGCGGCTTGCAGAAGAGGTCCGACAGGTTGGGATTCATTAAGTGTAATTGTCCAATCCCTTTCCGAAGCAGGGAAAACAGGGAGAGCCTGGTATTCCTTGCTGGGTAAGCGAACCTGTAAAAGATTATGCAGGTTGAATTCTGCAAAAAGAACCTTTTGATCGATGTTGTAGAAGCGTAGGACTTCAGGATGGATTTCTCCGAAGGCACCCACTTCATTCTCACCCACGAACACGGCTGCTTGCCTGCCGGGGTGCAGGGTAGTCAATTTACTTGGAGAAGTGACATAGGGGGCAATTCCCACTCCCTGAAGGAAGTTTTCTATCATTCCTTTTAAAGAATAGAAATCTACTTCCTCGGTTTTCTCCAGCCAGTTATAAGGTGCGCTGTTTCCAGTGAGGATAATGCCGACGGCATCTTGATCTATATAGAGATCATTCTGCTTATAATGTACGCGTCCCAATTCAAAACCGCTGATAGAGCGTATTTGATGGTCGAGGTTATGTTTTACAGCCTGCAGCATTCCGGGCAGCATAGAGGGGCGCAGAACGGACTGGTCTATGGAGGAGGGCTTAAGAACCTCAATGATAGCATCGCGTGGAAAACTTTTATCCACTGCGTGAGCTATTTGCTGGGGACTGATAAGGTCGCAGGTGAGAAGTTCCTGCAAGCCTTCACCTACTAACAAATGACGTATTTCACCTTCAAAAATATAGACAGGGTTATCGCCAAAAGCGGAATTTCTATAACTGCCCTGCAAACGTGGAATATTATCGTATCCATACATGCGTGCGACTTCTTCAATGATATCGACTTCTTCTTTCACATCATTGCGCCAAGAAGGTACTGTGACGGAGAAGACCTCTTTAGTAGCATCATAGCGAACTTTCATTCCTAGACGAGAAAGAAAAGTTTCGATCTCACCGCTGCTAAGCTGAACACCTAATAATTTTTGAACCTTTTCCAGTCTGCAGTCAATAATCAATGGCTGCTTTTTACCGGGATAGGCTTCGGTCAGGGTACCTACAACTTCTCCACCACAGAGTTCAACAATTAATTCCGCAGCTCTGAGTAATGCTAGAGAAGCATTTTCAGCATCAATTCCTTTTTCGAAACGATAAGAGGAATCGCTGATCAGCCCCAGCCTTCTGCTGGTTTTACGGATTGTTTTAGGATCGAAGACAGCACTTTCTAAGACAATCGTGTGTGTGGTATCAGTCACTTTAGAGTTGTCTCCCCCCATGACTCCGCCAAGAGCAATAGGGCCTTTCTCATCACAGATAGTGATATCGCCATCTGCTAGTAAATAATTGTTTCCATCTAATGCCGGGAAGTTATCCCCCGTTTGTGCTGTTTTGACAAAAAGGGTATTTCCGGAAAGTTTATCCTTATCAAATGCATGCAAAGGCTGTCCAACTTCCAATAATACATAGTTGGTGATGTCTACAACATTATTCACAGGCCGTAACCCGGAGGCAATCAATTTCCTTTGTATCCAGTCCGGTGAAGGACCAATTTTTACGTCTTTAATTTCGCAGCAGGTATAGCGCGGGCACTTGACAGCATCCGTAATGACCACCTTATAATTAGGCACACCTGCGGGCCAGTTGAACACTTTAAATGGAGATTTTAGCGGAAGGGATAAGGATGCAGCCAGTTCACGAGCAACACCAAATACAGAAAGGCAATGGCCTAAGTTCGGAGTTAGGGACACTTCAAAAACAGTATCTATATATAAGGAGGCGAGATCTTTCCCTACTTCTGCAAATTCGCTAAATTCCGCAATTCCTTCGTCCGCTGTGCCAAGATTCAATTCTTTTAAACTACAGAGCATTCCTGAAGATTCTACTCCTCTCAGAGCAGACTTTTTGATTTTGAAATCTTTACCACCCTCATCCTTTAAGACCGCTCCCAACTTTGCAAAGGCGGTTTTTAGTCCTGTGCGGCAATTGGATGCTCCACAGACCACTTGATATTCATTAATCCCATCGCTCACTTGAGCCACGACTAAGGAATCGGCATTAGGATGTTTTTCTGTGGACTTAACTTCGCCCACAACAACACCACTAAAGTCCGGCCCGACATCATCTACGCTATCAACTTCTAAACCCAAGACAGTCAATAACTTAGCTATTTGATCTACAGGGAGATCAATATCAACAAATTGCTTTAACCAAGAAAGGGAAATCTTCATGAATATGTACCAACTCTGAAACTATGCTAACAGCATACTCAAATCTGAAAAAGACTCAAGTATAAATAAGACGAGGCAAAATTATCCAAAACGTTATTGCACATTTTATTTACAATAACTAATAAGTTTGTTATAATCATATTTTTATATTTTACAACCTTAAATAAAACTGCAATTTAAATTAATAAATTTGTTTCATACAACTTCTATGAGTATTAATGCCATCTATTCAAAATAACCTGTTAGCTGAATTAACCGAGGATATTGCTGCATTAAATTTTGCTCCTTCCTCAGAGCCTAGCATTATCCGTAAGTTTGGTCATGTATTTTCTTTTGGGCTAATTGCGTGGAATCCACAGCTCGAAGCCACAATTCGTAAAATTAGTAAGAAACTAGATACTTTTTTTGAAAAGAACCAATCCTTAGATCATTTTGAAACTACTTATGTCACAAATCTCATAAAACAACTCAGAAAATTATCCAAAGAGAATTATTGTGATTTTTATACCTCCTATGATGAAAAAATAATAACTTTAATTGATACAGTGTTTTTAAAAGAAACCAATATTTCTATTCCTTTTCTCGACAAATTCCTAAAAGTTCCTAAAGAATATTATTCCGACTTTCCTGAAAAAATGCGTAGACCTTCTCCTCAACACGAGGATGAAATCTTAGAATCTGTTTTATCCTTTACTCCTCCTATAAATTCTACACTCACATTAAAACAAAAAGAACTACTAAGAGAATTTTGTACTCAAATTACTTCTAACTGGAATTTAGGCAGACCAAAACTTATGCAAAATGTGCGCACATTCCCCACTGCATTTTTTGAGTTCGTTATTGAAAATGACTTAAGTCCTAGACAGATCCTTCCCCGTTGGTTTATAGGTGAGCTTATCGATTCCGATCGTTTGAACGATTTAACGGTCTCTTCTCGCCTTAAACTCTTAAAATATAAAGATATTCATCCTACTTTTGTAGGACATATTTTACACAACTTAATGCATGAAACCACTATTCAATCCATATCAATTGAAGAGATCAAAACCCTCCCTTGGCAATATCAAGCCTATTTTTTCATCCATGCAAAAGATAAAGAGAACCTCCAAGCTATTTTTAAATCTATGGATCCTCATAGCGAAGATGAAGTACGTGATTTTCAGATAAACGCCAAGTTATTCTTTGATTGCTTTTATGAATATCAGTCCTCTGATGTTGCATTCTTAGTAGAAGCTTTGGACAGTGAAAATTTATTTTGTATTCATTTTCTAAAGATGGTCATTCATACGATAATATCTGATGACCCACAGTGGCATGAAAACCATTTTCTAATGCAAGGAATTAATAAATTAACCCCTGTTATTTTCTCAAAAATTATTTCAAACAGTGACATTGAGCATTTGAAAAAGAAAAGTCATTGTTATTATTATAACAAGGAATATGAGAAAAGATTTTCTCTTCATACTGACATATTAAACGCTTTTATTCTCAGACCTGTTTCTTTTTGGACGAATAAACACGCCTGGGCGATATCTAAGGAGATTGCTAAAGAGGTCAGTCAGGATGTTTGCAAACCTTCAGCTCAAATCATTGAATATCTTGAAAGTTCTCCTGAACTCTGTGCTTTTTTTACTAAGAAAGTTTCATCTCTCTCTAATCAAATCGAGGCGCAAGAATTGTTGAATGCACAAGAATTGTTGAATGCATTTGCTCCCTATCCTTGGAAGTTTTGTTTGGTCATGAGTCAAGTACCCAAGGGCTTTGCTCTCCTCAACAATTTAAAGCCTGTAATCTTCCCTTCCCTTGCGAATTTCTACAAACAATATCCATATGCAGAAATTAATGAGAGTCTCTATGCACTTAAAGATGCTGCTGAATGGAAAGTTGCGCTTGAAAAATTTGATCGTTTGGAGAGCGATGATTGTCAAATCATCAGCGCCCCTATATTAATTTCCTCAGAAGAACATGCTGTCAAGAGCATGGAAATAAAATTAATTCATATTCTTGGAGCAATACAAAACCACTGGACATTTGACAGGCTACTAAAAGGTTTATTACCTACCGAAAATAACGAAAGGGCTCTCTTTTACATCTCTCCTAAAACTGCTGACATTCTGGAAGAGCTTTTCAAATATAATATTCTCCCTTCCGCCCGACACGATAGAATTGCTCGGCTGCTTGTAGCTTTCGCGATGTTAAATACTCCTGCCCCCTACCTATCTTTTCATCAGTTTTTTAATAATCCACTTTTCTCCGATATCACAATTCAAGATAGCGATAATAAGCAGTATTTTGCCCACCGCGCTTTATTAGCCCTTGCCCCGGATATAATGAAAAAACTAACACTTCAGAAAAACCAGGTGTTGGTTTTGGATGCGGACGAAATGAAAAGATTTAAAGCTATCTACCGCCAAGAGGTTTATGTTAGTGATTTACCTTTCGATATAAACGCCGGAAAATTGCTCTGTGCGGGTAATGTGAATGAAAATGATCAGCCATCACCAGAACATCTACTTTTAGAATCCTTTTATGATGTTACCTTGCAATGTGTTGACGCGAACTTCAAAGCACATAAAGTTATTTTAGCAGCGTATAGTGACTATTTCCACACTATGTTCTCGAACTCCATGGCTGAAACACTGCTGAGTGAAATAGCTATGCCTCAGATACATTCTGCTATTGTGGAGGTATTCTACAAAAATGAAACGCTCGAAATGGAAGAAGGTCAAACTGAAGAGGATCTTAATCTAGTCATTAGAATGTTTGATTTGGTCAATGGGGGCGAGCACTATTTTCCACTCTGCAAACCTTACGGCATTCAATTTCCCATTTACCGTAGGTAGTCCATCTTATAAAAGCTTCCCCTATACTAGGGGAAGCTTATTTCTCAAAAAAAATCTGAAACTAAGCGTTATAGGATCCGGCGCTGACCCCTGTTCCACTATTGATCCAGTCTGTGTGGTGGTATTCGCCACGTGGACGGTCAATGCGCTCATAGGTATGTGCACCGAAGTAGTCGCGTAATGCTTGGAGCAGGTTTGCTGGCAAACGAGAACTACGGTACCCATCATAGAAGGCTAACGCACTGCTAAAGCAAGGTGTGGGTACACCCATCTGCACAGCTGAGGAGATAGCATTACGCCATCCGGCTTGGCTGGAAGATATTTCTTGGACGAAGTAGTCATCGAGCAAAAGGTTTTCCAGTTTTGGATTTTTTGCATAAGCATCTTTGATTTTACCGAGAAATTGACTGCGGATGATGCAGCCTCCACGCCATAACAAAGCAACAGCGCCGTAGTTTAAGTTCCACTTATATTCCACAGCAGCTTGGTGCATCAGCATGAACCCTTGAGCATAGCTAATGATCTTCGAGGCGTACAGTGCTTGACGGATATGCTCGATGAATTCGCCGCTGTCCCCTTTATAACTTTCTTGAGGACCTTTCAGCAGTTTGCTAGCCCTTTCACGCTCTGTTTTAAGGGAAGATAGATTGCGTGCAAACACTGCTTCACCGATGAGTGTTAATGGCATACCTAAATCTAGGGCATTAATCGCAGTCCATTTACCTGTGCCTTTCTGACCTGCCACATCTAGGATCTGGTCTACAACTGATTTTCCATCTTCATCTTTCTGACGGAACACATGGCTGGTAATCTCGATAAGGTAGCTATTGAGCTGCTTCTCATTCCACGAGGCAAAGACATGCGATAACTGCTCGTTATCTAGTCTAACGCCATTTTTTAAGAGTTGATAGGATTCGCAGATGAGCTGGATATCGCCATATTCAATGCCATTATGGACCATTTTAACATAGTGTCCGGCACCTTCATCACCTACCCAATCGCAGCAGGGTTCACCTGTCTCGACTTTGGCGGCAATGGATTGGAAGATTTCTTTAATATGCGGCCAGGCTTTAGGGTTGCCGCCGGGCATGATGGAAGGGCCATTACGGGCACCTTCTTCTCCACCGGATATGCCTGCGCCGACAAAGAGAATGCCTTTAGCATCCAGATCTCTTGTGCGCCGGTTCGTGTCTGTAAAAAGACTGTTACCGCCGTCAATTAGGATGTCGCCTTTATCAAGAAGAGGAAGAAGTTCTGCGATAAGTTCATCTACGGCCTGTCCTGCTTTGACCATCATAATGATCTTGCGTGGTTGCTTAAGGGATTTTACAAATTCTGGCAGAGAGTGGGTGCCGATGACTTGTGAGTTTTTTGCGGGGCCTTTTAGGAAATCATCTACCTTAGTGACTGTACGGTTGAATACAGCAATCTTATACCCTTTATCATGTATGTTAAGAGCAAGGTTTTGCCCCATTACTGCGAGACCTATTAGTCCAATATCTGCTTGTGCCATAAAATCCTCATGCTGTTTTTTACATAGACTAACGAAAAGGATGAGTAATTCACAATCTAGAATGTTGTAAGGAATTCTACGGAGTATTAATATAGCGTCTCTCTTTTGTTCTCGTAGCTCAGTGGATAGAGCGGTTGCCTCCTAAGCAACAGGTCGCGCGTTCGAGTCGCGCCGAGGACGATTCTTTTTTCCTCAATAGAATTGAATGAAAGCTATATTTTTGCGGTGGGTTCTAAGATAGCCAACTTCTGTGCAGCGAAATAATGCTCAATTCCCTGGGCGATTCCTAGTGCAATTTTCCTACGATACACCGCTTGAAGAATGTTATCCCTTTCGGTTTCGTTAGTAAGAAATCCCCCTTCGATAAGAACTGCCGGCATAGTAGTTTCCCTGATCACGGCAAAATTCCCTTTTCTGACGCCGCGGGCTTTGGCTTGTGTTTGTTCGATTACGCCGGTAAGGATATATTGCCCTAGGAGTTCAGAAGCTTTAGCGCGTTGGGGTTTCTCTTTGCTTTGGAAGAAATAGACTTCAATTCCGCTAGCCTGGGCATTGGGAGCTGAATTATAGTGGACACTGACAAACAGGTCGCAACGGCAGTCATTGGCGAATACAGCGCGTTCGATGAGATCAACGGCTGAGTCGTCGGATCTAGTCATTAGAACGCGATAGCCCAGCTTTTGAAGGTATTTTTGAAGTACACGCGCCGTGACAAGATTGAGCTCTTTTTCTTTATAAGAGGGTGTCTTACTCGAATGTGTTCCCAGATCTTTTCCTCCATGCCCCGGATCAATGACTATGGTCTTAACTTGAGGCTTGATTCGGCCTAAATTTGACAGGTCATTGGGTGTATAAGTGGAAGCTTTCTCCCCCCATAAACTTGAACAAGTCAGCAGAACAAGAATCAATGGAGGAATAAATTCGCGTAGTTTCATGAGATTGAAGTTTGGTTTTGTGCTTTTGCGCAGCAGATGGAGTATGCTACTTCTCTGTCATCAAAGGGAATGGTGGAGTGGGCAAAGATTTGTTGTGTTTCATGGCCTTTTCCGGCGATGAGGATGGCGTCTCCGGGGGAGGCCATTTCAATGGCATGTCTAATAGCGTTAGTGCGGTCGACCTCAACAGTTACTTTATCCAGAGTAGTGAAGCCTTCTAAAATTTGATGGATAATCTCTTCCGGGGGCTCGTTACGTGGGTTGTCTGAGGTAACGATAGTGAAGTCGGAGAGCTCCTCGCACACTTTTGCCATGCGCGGCCTTTTTAGTTTGTCTCTATTGCCGCCGCAGCCAAATACTGTAATGATCCTGCCTTGGACACTTTTTCTAAGAGCTTGCAATACAGTTCTGAGTGCGATGTCTTTGTGGGCGAAGTCTACGTAGATCTGCAGGTCTAAGGGATTGGGAACCCTTTCTAACCGTCCTTGGACGGGATTGATCGTTTTGGCTAGAGGAGCAATTTCTTCCAGGGAATACCCTGCACATATAGCTGTGGATGTTGCTGCGAGGAGGTTATAAATATTATGCAGTCCTATAAAAGGCAGTTCAAAAGGCTCAAGCTTATTTTTATAAGCTAAGGTTCCTTTGATTCCAGTAGTAGAGTATTCGATATCTTTTGCTGTAATATCTGCTGGGGGAAATAGTCCATAGGTAATAACTTCGGCTTTGCAGCCTTCACGCATAAACTCTGCGTGTGCATCATCATTATTTATGACAGCCCATTTAGGTTTGTCACCTGAATTAAGATTTTGGAAGAGCTTCTTCTTAGCTTTTGCATAGGATTCCATCGTGAGGTGGTAGTCAAGATGCTCAGCGGAAAGGTTGGTAAATATCCCTACATCGAATTCGATTTGCTCTACACGCTTTTGTTCAAGTCCGTGTGAACTGACTTCCATGACGACGGCTTGGCAGCCTGAGGCAACCATTTCTTTAAGGAGTTTGAAGTTTGTAATGATATCAGGAGTGGTAAAACCGGATTTATAACTTGTCGAACCGATAAGGCATTCTATGGTTCCGATCATTCCACAAGGCTTTTGAAGGGCATCTAGAAAATGTTTGACCATATAAGAAGAGGTTGTCTTCCCATTTGTGCCTGTAATCCCTGTAATGAAAAGCGAGCTATCGGGCTGTTTATAGTATTCTGCAGCCAATAAAGGCTCTAAGGCAGCAACATCGCTGGCAATAATTTGGACTGCGTTACGCAGGACAGGATTGAATAAGTCTGTGAGGATAGCGACAGCGCCTGCATCGATAGCTTCGGGAACATACTGAGTTCCATCGAGCGAAATTCCTTTCTTAGCAACGAAAAGATTCCCGGGTGCAACATAGCGTGAGTCTGAGCAAAGACCTGTGATCTCCACTTCTTTCGATCCTTTGACTAGGACATGGGGAATATTCTTAAGTATTTTTTTTAGTTTCATGGACCATTGCGCCTAGCATGCTTCAATGCTTATTCCACTTTTCGTAGTTTTCTTGCAACTGTACCGTTTCTTGGTGCCACACTGCACGTTTAGGATCCCTGCGCGGGTCTCCTACAGGATACCCCCACGGATCATCTTTTTCAACACCCAAATATTCCAAAGTTCTTTTTCCGATACGTCGGAATATTTGACCGGCGCAATTGCCGCCGTGGTGATTTTTTCCATAGCCTGGAATATACCCGTATTCAGGTTCATCCATCGTGATGGAAAGCACGAAGGCCGGTCTTTTCACCGGAGAAAACCCTATGAAGGAACTGATGTAAAGCGTCTCCGAATAACTTCCATTCACAAGCTTCTTCGCAGTACTGCTTTTCCCTGCTTCGCTATAGCCATGGATATCGGCTCTGGGGGCTGATCCCCCTTTAGTGACAAAACGCATAGCGTCGGAAATGGTTTGCGTTATCGAGGCAGGGAGCACCTGGACTGGAGCTTGGGAGGGGATCTCTTTTGAACCGATGCTTTGAATGAGGCGCGGCTTCACCAAATAGCCCCCATTAGCAATGACGGCATAAGCGCGTACTACTTGCAAGCTGCTGGCTTGGATATTATATCCCATTGCCAATGAGTAGGGAGTAGCAACGGACCACTCTAGCTTACCATTGGGATGTTTTTTTCCCGGAGTGGGGATAACGCCGGGCGTTTCACCGGGATATTGTATCCCTGTACGTAATCCAAAGCCAAAACACTCTTCCAATTTTTTCCGGTACCATTCGTTGCCAAATGCCTTCAACACCCTATCGATCATCCTTCCGCAGTAGATGTTGGAGGAAAATTGCATTGCCATATTGAAGTTCAGAAAATTGTGTAAACGGGTATCGACAAGGGGTTTTGATCGTCCGGGAAAACGGCTATCGGAGGTAGCGACTTTTTCTGACAACGTGAAGAGGGGGGATTTCCCTAATTTATCCAACTCATAGTTAGCTAAGAGAGCTAATGATAGAGTGATTGCTTTCATTACCGATCCCGGCTCGTTAGAATCAGAAACAGCTTTCAGGCGTGTGTGTTCAGCTAGCAAGGGGTCGCTGAAAAATAGAGAGTATTTCTCCGGATCAAAAAATGGATATTGGGCCAATGCAAGGATATCGCCTGTAAAGGGATCCATAAGAACAGCCCAACCGCCTCTAGCACGGGATTTGATGACCCCTTTTTCTAGTTCTTCTTCCGCAATTGCTTGGATATAGGGATCTATGGTCAGAGTTACTGAGGAACCATCTTTCGCCGGGATAAGAAGATCTCCCCCCTCAAAAGTATGGCGGGGTGAACGCATAAGCCTTCTTTTCCCAGCTCCTCCCTTTAAAATAGGGTCGAGCGCCAGTTCCAAACCACCGGTGGGAATAGCTTGTTTAGTCTGTTCATTTTTCATGCCTTGCACAGTATGCAATACTTGTGCTAATAGGGCTCCACAAGGATATTTACGGCACCAATCGGGTACAAAAAACAAGGCATTGCGGGGGATTTTCTGTTTTTTTGCGAAAGTGAACCACCATTTCTCAATCTCTTTTCGCTGCTCCGGAGTCAACCCTAGCATAAGCTTACGGCTGCGTGAAGTGCGTTCAAGCTGTGATAACAGCTGTTCAGGAGTATACTGAGGCATCAACTGTGAAAGCAGGGCAGCGGTTTGCCGTTTATTCTCGGGCGAGAAGACTGCAGGATCAGCGTAAAGATGATATTGTTTTAGGTCTAGGATGAGAGGCTGCCGCCGAGTAGTATGCGGCCGTGAAGGAGTTGTCTCAGCAATAAATCCGCCTCGTTTAAAAGGCTCCTCGACAGTGATATAGTGTTGTTTACTGGCAATATTCTGCCAATGTGCCGTTTGATCTATCTGCAGATAGAAAAATTTTATGATAAGAACAGAAAGCAGCCCTAAACAAGCCAATGAAGCAATAAGTAAACGGATTCTATCCTTAGAGAGCGTGGGAGTTTTCTTGCTCATAACTTTGACTGCGGAATAGAGATGACTTCATTTTTCTCGGGAAAACGCAGATGTCCGTAAGCTGGCAGACGGGCCTTCTTTAGCAGGTTCTCCGGACTCCGGTCCTTATCGATTTCATATTCCAAGGCCAGGTTATCTTCTTCCAATTCACGAATGTTCTTTTCTAGAAGTGGAATTGTTCTGCGTAAGAGAAGAATTTCGTTTTGTTCGCGGATGTACAGAAAAATAAATAAGCTCAGCGTACCCATCACGATAAAAAAACGAAAGACATCCTTCATATCTTTTCTATGGCCCTAAGTTTTGCACTGCGGCTGCGGGGGTTTTGAGCAATTTCTTCATCCGTTGCACTCGTTGGCTTGCGCGTAAGGATTTTTACTGCGGGCTCTTTATCTAAGAACATTCCGCCGATACCGCTTGTACTCACTTTATCGGAAGCTTGATCTCTAAAATATTCTTTAACGATGCGATCTTCTAAACTATGGAATGTGATGATTGCTAAAATACCATTTGGCTTCAATAACTTTAATGCGGCAGGCAATATTTGCTGAAGGACTCCCAATTCGTCATTTACGGCGATTCTTAGCGCCTGGAAGACTAAGGTGGCGGGATTGATACGCTGTTTATATTTTGGAACTAGCGGCGCCAGTAACGAGGCAAGCTGCAGGGTTGTCTGAATTGGATTCTGTTTTCTAGCCTCTACGATTATCCTTGCTGCTCTTTTGGATTGAGGTTCTTCGCCATATTTCCAAAACAAGGACACTAAATCACTTTCAGGCCACGTATTGACAATCTGTTCTGCGGTTAAATCTGCTGTAGTGTCCATACGCATATCGAGGGGGCCATCGCGCATGAAGCTAAACCCTCTATCGGGCTGGTCCAACTGAATAGAAGAAACACCGATATCCAGTAGGATGCCGTCCACTTGGGAAATGCCCTTTTCCGCGGCTATTTTAGCGATATCTTTGAAATTTCCCTTAGCAAAAATGACTTTTTCTTTGCAAAAAGACAGCCGGTTCTCAGCATATTTTAATGCATTTTCATCTTGGTCAATTCCAATTAAATTCTTTATCTCGGGATGAGCCTTCAATATGCCTTCGCTATGCCCCCCCAATCCGAGAGTGCCATCAATAAAAAATTCTAGTTCCTTTTCATTAAAGAGATCTAGTACTTCGTTTAATAAGACTGAAATATGAGGATGCACAGTGAAAACTTCCTGTTTTTTTACAGAAGTATACCATAAAAGCACTATGATGATAAAATAAGTCTTGTGGAGACGATAAATTATTGTCTCTAGGACTATTGGAAAAATAAGGACATTTTTATGGCCGGAATGACAATCGACCAATACGATCTAAGCGTATATAACATGTACGCTATTCGTACGATGATGAACGAGCAGATTAACCAGCAATTACGTCTGCGTGAAGCTGCGAGTATTCCACCCCAAATCCAAATAATAGATATTTATCCTAGGATGAAGGAATTGGATATGCTTTTAGGTATTGTTCCTATGAACAATCCCTGGGCGTATTTCTTCCCTCCTAAGAAATTCCGTACTAGGCGCCGCTCCCCTTTTTCTTTTTCTCGCATTGTGCCAAGCTTTGGCTCTCTTTTGCGTCACGACGAGGAGTTAGAGCTATTAGATTCTATTCCTTGCTTCTCGAATGAAGAGGAAGAAGAAAAAGAAGCGTTAAAAGGTATGATAAAAGAGCTGAAAATGATTAACAATTGGATGGGCTTCATAGTTGGCCGCATGGGACAATTCCTACAGGGATAAAGCATGAGCAGAATCAATTGGCGCGAAAAACTAAACTGGTCCGATGAGAATATCGATGAACTAAGGCTTGCGGGCTACGCTTATTTACGGCAGGGGAAATACGAGATGGCAGTGTCTTTTTTTGAGGCACTGAGTATTGTAGACCCTGAAAGCTCTTATGACGTGCAGACGTTAGGGGCTTTATATGTGCAAATAAATCAACCTTTAAAAGCCTTGAAATGCTTTGATAAAGCCTTGAAATTGGAAGCTGATCATGCTCCTACCTTATTGAATCTTACAAAAGCATTATTGATGATCGGAAAGAAGGACGAGGCTATACGGCTCGCCCGCATTCTTTCCAGAGAACCTAATTCCAAGATAGCCAATACAGCGCAGGCATTGATCTTGGCCTGGGCTTAGCAGCCCAGCAAACTCCTCAATGTAGTTACAATATACTTCACTTCGGGGAGCTCCAACTCATAATACAACGGCAGGGACAAAGCTGCCGCATAGTATCCTTCCATATTGGGGTAGAACTCGCTGATATCACCTACAACTTGGCGCATCGCCGGATGGCGATAAATAGGTATGTAATGTACCTGTGTGCCAATACCCTTCTGCATTAGTTTGTCCATAATCTCAGGACGTGTTTTCCCAAAGCGCGCAAAATCAATTTGAGCCACCATCAAGTGGAATGCCGTATTCTCATCGTCTGCATTAAATAATTGAATTCCTTTTAGCCCCTCTAAAAGCTCGCGGTAATAACCCACAAGGGCGCGTCTTTTCGCGGCAAACGTATCTAAACGTTTTAATTGGGATAGCCCTAATGCTGCTTGGATGTCTGTAAAATTATAATTTCCCGTCGCCACCTGCACTTCATAATACCAAGGTCCGGGATGCTGCTCCATCTTTTGGGGATTGCGCTCGATACCGTTGTTTCTGAAAAGCCTTAGCCTGTGAAAAAGTTCCGGGTCATTAGTGGTAACTGCACCCCCTTCTCCTGTGGTAATATTCTTTACAGGATGGAAGCTGAACATCGTCATTTGACTGTGCTGGCAACAGCCCACCGGATTTCCGTCAGCATAGCGTGAACCTATTGCATGCGCAGCATCTTCAATGATCACGGTGTCCGTCCTACGGATCATCCTTTCAATTTTTTCTATATCCACAGGAATTCCTGCAAAATGCACCGGAACAATGATCTCCTTACCCCTCGTTTGGGTACGATTAAGATTAGGTTCCAAAGCGGATAAATCCATATTACCGGTGGACCTATCGATATCGATGAATACAATATTTGAAGTGGAAGCCAATGCGGAGCCGCAAGTGGAAAAAAATGAGTTCGGTGTAGTCAAAACATAATCATTGGAAGAAGTTTGCGCAGCAAAATAGCAGGCTTGCAAGGCGGAAGTTCCGTTATTGAAAGCGACGGCGTACTCGGCTCCGCAATATTCGGCTAAAGCAGACTCGAAAGCTTCAACATGTTTACCGCGAGTAATGATCTCTTCAAGTGCGGCCTGAGATAACGCTTGAACATCCTGTTCATTGATAGATTGTCGTCCGTAAGGAAGAAAAGATTTACTCATGTAATATCCTTAAAAAAGCTTTTGCATGTTATAAAAAGCTAACTATACCAAAATTGGCGATTTAGTCAGCTATGTCTAGCATTGCCCTGTTATTAAATAAGCTACAGCAGAGATTTACCTATAGGCAGCGCTTTCTCTTTTTTGCAGCGGTCTTTTTTATTGCTACTCCTCTACCCGATTACTGGGTAGTGAAAGAGTATAATGCCCTCATCGCCTTTAAAAAACACCAGATCAACGGATTAGATTATTACCGTCAGGTATTAAAATTACGGCGTTCCTTTACAGGAGGTATGGATAATCCTAACACCCTGAATATTCACTCGGCTATAGCGAAAGAATTTGCAGAGCTAGATAAGTCATCCCCACAGTTCCAACATATAGAAGATAAAAGTTATTGGGATGAATTTAATTTTTATGCACCTCTCTACCCGCGATTGAGTAAAATTCTCGCCCTTTTTCATGAGTATCTTGCTGCATTAACTAACACCGGGATTAAAGCAAAAGAAGACGATCTCAGAAATATTAATGGTAAGTTAGACGGAGAATTCTTCCATCTAGCCTTCCTGACCGGACTACTGTCCGATCCCACACTTCCCTTCCCGAATGTACTTAATCTAATGCTAGCCCTGAATTTTGAGCCCATCCAACCCGCTGCGTTAGAAAGGGATTATGATAGTATTCAGAGAGCCTTTCCTGAATTCAAGCATAACATCGAGAAAATACGCTATCTCAATAGCGAAACCTCTGAGGAATGGTCTAAACAGAGTTTCATCCTATTCGACAATATCCTTAAGAAACAGCTACGCTCTTATGAATGGCTAAATACCTTCTTTTTATTCCTATTGCTGCTAGTCACAACCAGCGTAATATTATTCGTTTTCATGCGTATCCTGACCAGGCACCTAATGAAACTTTTAGATCATATTGAAGCACTATCCAAAGGGGATTTTTCAACCCGCTACTACCCCACATCCGATGACGAATTCTCACAGGTCGGACTGACATTAAACAACATGGCCAATGCGCTGGCAGATATGGCGGGAAGAATCCACTCCTTAGGAAGCACGCTCACATCCTCTTCAGAACACCTTACATATGAAGTAACGACACATGAAACCAGTGTCTTGGATCAAGAAAGCAGCATCCATGCCACAGAAACTATTGCCAATAAAATTGCTACAGATTGCCGGAATTTCATGAAAACGATCAATGATTTAAGCAATAACGCCATGCAGCAGCCGTTGACTCAGAACACCCAGAAGAATCTTTCCAGCTTAAGGCAAACTATTGAAGAGATCTGCATAGATACCTACGCCACCCTCAACACGATACAAGACATTAGAAAAGAGCTCCTACATGCTGCAAGCCATATTCCGCAACTGGAGAAAATAAGCGAAGAAGCCCATATGCTGGGCTTGAATGCATCCATAGAAGCCAATAGCAGAGGCCAACACCATTCTCAATTCTATAAAAGCACACAAGCTATTGAACAATTTACCGAACGTACATCCCATGCTACACACCATATTGACGCCATTTTAAAAGAGATTTCCCTGCTAATTGTAGAAGCGGAAAGCAAAATCCATCACTGTTCGGATGAGTTGGAGCAAGGCAAGGACGAATTAAGGATGATTCATAACCAATTGCACGGTATTGATAAGCAGGTTGTGGCGCAAATGGACGAATTTGAGAAATTAAATAATGCCCTAAAAAAACAAGCCTTCGAAGCGGAAAACATCATTGATGCCATCACCCATGTGAGGAAAAATGCCAATCACACTAAAGGGATATTCCTGCAGCTGCATCATAAAGTGCTCCATTTAGGTGAATCCACACGGGAGCTAAGACATTTGCTTGAAGTGTTTTTTAGCGAACCTAACGCAAATACTATGTACAAAGAGGGACGGGATCGGAATGGTAACTGAAGAAGCCTCGACTATTTCTTGGCCGCAAATAATCATGCAGCACATTTTAAACCTAAGTTATTCAACGAAGGTAAAAATTGTGATCGCCATTTCCGCCTTGTTGTCAGTTTCAGGCGTAGTCTTCGTGACTAAAGCACAAGCACCTTTCCAAAATGCACTTTCGACACAACTTCCAGGAATAGAACTATTTGACCAGTGGACTAAAATCGTCCTAGAATTCCAAGAACAGACTGCTCACCCCTCCCCAGAAAAATATAATAAAATCACCGACATCATTAATCAAATTAGAACGCGCTATTTACCTGCGTTCGAAGAAACTATTCAAAACGACCCCGAAAAGCTATTGGTTCTAGCTTCTGCGTTAGGTGAAATAGAGCAGATCAATACTTCCGCCTTTGTGGAAAGCCTCTCTGACGATGCCATCCTTAACAGGATTATTAGTCTGAATGCAGAATTAGGGAGTATTATCTATAAAGCAAATAACCAACGCCTTGGTGTGGATGTTCCTTCCGTTTTTCTTACCAACTTCGTTTTCAGCAAGATCATCTATAATCAAAAAGATAACTTCTTTACACCGTTGCTCCCTTCCATGCTGCAAGATGTACCGGAACATCTTTTCACTTTGCCCCCCGGTACAATGCTGGATTTAGCCCGTAAATGGAGCGAATCGACGGGAGATACCCAATATCTGTATGCTCTTAGACTGCAATCACACCTCTTATGCATCGCTAAAAATATTATGCAAGACCAGCTAGACCGCCTTCAATTCCGTCAGAACATCAGCTTTATTTGCGTAGCCATCGGCCTCCTCATCGTTATTACTGTATATTCAACCCGTGTGATGCGCACACCACTGGCTAATCTCCGCTTTGCGGCGCAGCAGCTAGCAAAGGGCAGCCTACAACATCGTGCAAAGGTGGACTCTCAAGATGAAGTAGCCAAAATGTGTGCCGGCTTTAATTCTATGGCAGCCCTCTTAGAAAAAGCTGTCACCTCCACTTCGGATGTCTCGGGGAAACTGACAGAAACGATAAACACTATCACGACTTCAGCTAAAAATTTTGAACAAAACGTCTCCGACCAAGATAGGACAATTGGCCAAATTGCAGACAACACTGAAGGGATCACCCAGAATGCTCAGGAGCTTGTTGAAGCATTAGAAGGCGCCTTAAAGGTCGCAACCTTCACTCATATCTTTGCTACTACAGCCCAAGGCAGTATACGGACAATGGAAGATGTTCTAAAATCCACCAGCATGGCGGCTTTGGAAATTGTAAGTACTTTGAGCAGGCTAGAAGAAAAATTTGCCAGTCTTTCGAACATCATTACAACTTTGGTCAATGTCGCGGATGAAGCTAATCTCCTCTTTATCAATACGGCACTTACTTCTAGTGCGACACCGCATAGGCAGAGCGGATTTGGTATTATCGCGAGCAAGATCAGCGAACTTTCAGGGCAAACAGCGTTCGTCACACTTGAAATGGAGGACAGCATCAAAGCGATATTAAACGCTTTGGCAACTGCGGTTACTCAAATTCATCATATTTCCCAGCAGATGCAAGCACATAGCGCCGCCGCCGCCGGTCTAGTGACTCAGTTTGTAACTATGATGCAAACATCTAAGGTTCAATGGGAAACATGTACGCAGATGCAGGCTGTCATCCAGCAGCAACGCAGTAGCGCAGAACAAATACGCCACACCATCACTCTCCTTTCCCAGGGGGCAAAAATCACAACCCGTTCAGTGCGTAATCTTTACTCCCAAATTCAGTACTTAGGGGAAGCCTCTTCCAATTTACAGATCATTTTTGATCGCTTTCATTTCCATCCTAGATAATTTTTTTTTCATCCCCGGCAAACTAGTCTAGAGATCAAAAGCTAATGTTCGACTTCACTTGTGTATAAATCATGGGATGTCATAAAAGTAGTACTCCGTTCTATTCTTGAGGTTAGCAATGAATCAACAAACAATGCAGAATTATCTGAGTGAAATCCATGAGATATTGAATGGAATCGAAAAAGGGTACAAACAAAAAAACGATTTGATACTTAGCATCTTAAGACATCAAGAACACTATGCTAACAACCCCCTTCTTCAAAAATTTTTTAACGCAGAGTCCGAATTCTACCAAGGCGATTATGAAAACTCTCTGAAAAATTATATTCAGGCTAAAACAATCCCCTTCTTCCAATTCTTTTGCTACAGAGCCTCTGCATTTATCGCTTACCAAAGAAATCATTTTGACCAAGCCCTGCGCTTTGTAAAGAAAGCCCAAGCTCTCATCCCTCAGGACAAAGAAACACAGCTTCTCTACGACATTCTACAAGAGCACACTAAGGAAGAAGAAACCTCGCAAGAACCTCTCAGCACCCACTATCAAGTAGACAATACAGAGCACTCCCTAAAGCAAGATTCTTCCGAGGACGAAACCTCTCAGAACTTTATCAACACCTTATCCAGCCTGTATCAAGCTGATAATGTAACTTCTCATATCCTACAAGACCTTGAACTCCCCATGAACTCTCCCCTTTCCAATAGTGGCATTCCCCCTTCCAATGCAGCTCTCACCCGCCGTTTTTATGCTCTTGGCGATGATGAAGAAAAATCCTCCACTTCAATTAAAACACATAACCAGGAAACTGCAATGTCTCTAGCCGATTTGGAGGACACAGACCTCCACACACACAACAAACACACGCATAACATTGCCCATGACAGATTAAATACTGCTGAACAAGCTTTGGAAGACCGTATTCAATCTTTCCAAAAACAAAAAGCCCAATGCCTAAACCAGTACGTCAAACGTGCACGCCAACGCAAACAGAACCTCGACAACTACCTATATGTATTCAACGGCTGGAATAGCCGCCCTCAAGGCATCCAGTTGAATGTCAATCAGGAAGAGCCTTCTTTCGCCCATTTCCTACTCAGCAATAACATGCGTAAACCCACTACAGGACTCTATATTAAGTGGAATGGCAAAGGCATCGTCATCAATCCAGGAAAAAACTTTCTTGATCAGTTCCATCGTGCAAATTTAAATATCACCGACATTGATATTGTGGTTGTCACACAATCCGATCCTGATGCTTATACCGATGTGAAAGAAATTTATGATCTCAACTACCAACTGAATAAAGTCAGCTCAGAACTGCAAATTATTCAGTACTATTTGAACCATAAAACGTATTTCGAGCTTTCTCATATCCTGCAGCCAAACTTCAAACAAGAACGCAATGCAATCCATAATTTAGAACTCTATGTGGATTCTCCCGATGTAGAAAAAATTGAGATTACACCTGAAGTAACCCTCAACTACTTCCCTACTTCAACGAAAGAAGCTTTATCGCTGCATCAGAATGATAAAAATCAACATGCGCAGCATAACTCTTCCTTAGGTATCCGCTTTGACCTTAAGCAACCTTCTAATCCTGCTGATAGCCGTAAAGCCCTCAAGCTAGGTTATATCTCCGGAACTTCCTGGTCGCCTTTACTCAGCCACCACCTTGGACATTGCGATATTCTTTTTGCCGGATTCGGACATACCCAAATTAACGATTTCAGCAAATTGAACTATAACGAAAGCTGCTTAGGCTATTTCGGTACTTACTCTCTTTATGAAGAGATCAAACCAAAAATGCTTTTCAGCTGTGAATTCGATGGACGCGAAGGCGACATCCGTTTGGAAATAAGCAAAAAAATTCGCCAAGAAACAGCCAACTCGCAAACGACTGAAAACTCCAATGTGATCCTTCCTGCTGATACAGGACTCTTTTTAGACCTGAAAAACCTTCAGATCCGCTGCTCCGTCAGTGAAGAACTCGTGGATCCCTCTTTAGTACGCGTTGTTAAATCGGGCGAAGCGTTTAGCAACTTGCTCTATTTAGCACCTAGCTGCTTCTTAGAGTAATTCAAAGGGCATAAAAGACTAATATTGGTCTTTTATGCCCCTGTACAAAATAATAATTTATCCTTATTATTTCATAAGTTAATCCCCCTTTTGGAGACTTATGTTTAATAAAATTATTCTTAATTTATTATTTTCAGTTTTGGTATTCACGACATCGCTCTCTGCACTCCCCTTTAATGCCGGAAGCACAGCCTCCTATAATTTATCGCAAAAAGCCCTCCTGAATATTTCCTTCCAATCTTCGAGTTATAAAGCTAATTCTGATTGCACTATCGGATTCGATGTCAAAATCCTAAAAGACAACAACGGTTCTTATCCTCTTGAAGTAGAATTTATTTTAAGACACGCCTATGTAGATGAATCCCAAGTAGACGGCTTATCCGTTAGGAAGATCTACTTTGATTCAAAGCAGCTGCCTGAAGTGGAAAACATTAACCTCGCCAACTTTTACAATAAACTACTCAACCATCCCCTCACGTTTAAAATAGACGGCGAATTTCAGGTGACCGAAATTTCCGGCTATCTCGAGGAGCTTTCTGAAGATTTTTCCAGCCCTTCACAGATCGGCTTATTAGGGACTACACCCTCAAGTTTCGAATTCTTATTCACTCAACTTTTCCATCTTGCCGATCAAACACTCGTGGAAGGCAAGTCATACCCCGTTTCATCCTACCAGCTTCTTAACTGGGAAGACGAGCCCCTGAATGAAAAGGAATATGAAATTCAACAGACAAGTATCTATCAAATTAATTCCATTCGTAATGGAAGTATTGAAGGTGTGTGGAAAGCAGAATCCAACCTTATTGGTCGCAAGGATGATTGTAATGGAAACGTCTCTTTAGAGAGTAATGTAAGCTGGGACATGAATAACCCACTAAAGCAAACAAGACATCTTGACGCTACAATTGAAGAGTCCTCCTCTGTTTTTGTACCCGTTAAAATCCTTCTGAAAGTAGAACAAGACTGGCAAGCTCTATAAGCTGAATCCAAGTATAGATGTGCCATGACAGGATAAACCTATCCTAGTATAGGAGTGCGACGACTTGTCCTTACAGTCGGGTCGCGGTAGAAATGTCGGTTACCCGAACTCATCATTACTCATAAATAACTGCGAAGTAGTATTTTATGAGTAATGATGAGCAATCTTTAAAATTAATCTATAATGAATACTTTATACTATCTTAATACAAAAAGGGCATAATTATCCTTTTTTAATATTAATGGATAGTCTTATGATTTCTTACATTTCAAGTTTATATGCTAGAGATGATCGTTTTGGTGATTTTCTCATTGAACCCCAACGTTATTACCAAAACAGAATCACTACCCTAGCAGACTTCAAACCTGAAGATTCTCTTTCAAACCGCATTGAACGTATTCTTGATATTGTAATTTCAATATTGCCGACCATAGGTGCTTATATATGTGGCGCTATTGGAGCAATTATCAAATCATTCTCAGGTGTTAATATCACTAGACCACCGTCTGTGGTAGATCCTCAAAGTGTTTTTAATGCTTTAGAAAATCCTGATACTCAAATAGTTGTTGTTCCACCACTTTCAGAACATCTCTGGTCTCCCAATCCTCCTCCCGAGGATGGTTCATGCATATTCTCAAAAGAAAATATCTTTGATGATATATTCATTCACATCGGTAGTTACCTGTCTTTAGGTGACCTTGCAACATTACAGTGTGTTAGTAAGGATTTTAAAGTAATGTTCCGCGCTCCTCCTTTATGGAGCAAATATTTAGAAGACCCGAATGTCAGAATCTGGGGGGCTTTACAATGGAGATTTCAAAGAAATATTGACAACGGCAGGTTCGAATATGTTTGCTCTTCCGAAACTCAGGAGTTTGAACATGATCCTTATGGTCAACTCGTAGCTTTTGACGAAGTCAGGAACAATAACTATGAAGAACTAGTCTACATAGCAAGGCTTATGAAAGGTGGTCCTATCGCTTTCTTAAAAATTCCAGTCATCGATAGCCTTCCTTCTATTGAGGAGCTGGACGCCCACATGAATACTCCGGTTGTCCGTGGTACAACAACTGAAGGCGTTACATTTTTAGCGATGCGCATTATCCAAACAGACGTAGAAAACGCAGTCCCTACTCTACTGGTTTTTACACGACCCATTGCTCAAATTTGGCTTAATGAAAAAAATAGTCTATGGGAAAAAGGTCAGCTGAAATTTTCTGACGATAGGGTCTTAGGTTATGTAAAAGACATTATTGGTAGGGAAAATCTTGCCTTTAGCACTGAATTTTACAGAATCAATCGTTCTATCAAACTTTGCGAAGCTTAAGAAAACAGGACTATCGCCCAAAGTTTTAAGCTAGAACCTCTTGTATTTCTTCCACCGGAATAATCTCCTCTTCTACGTGAAGAGGATCTTTCTGAAGTGCCAGAGGAGCCATCGGCTTAAGTTGGTCAAGACAGTCTTGAAAATAGGTCTGTTGATCCCATACTTCTTCTTCCGTTCCTTGATAATCCGGCAGGACATTTGTATAGATGTATTCAATAACATCCGGTGTGATTTCCCTGATTTCTATTTCATTAGAACAAGACTCGTTCAAATTTCTTCGCGTCCATCGGTACCGGTACTTGCTGTCGGTAGGCCTCACACACCAGATTCATCTGGCCTGGATCAAGTGATAATATAGGCAATTCTTTACTGGATGCATCCACTTTAAGGGCGCTGACCAAAGGGTTTAGTTTCATTTTCTAGTTAACGGTGATCCCTATTAGGTCATTAAGACAGCTTATTTATTGACAGATGGAGGGCTGATGGGGCACTAGATCTTTTACATCTTCAAGTTCAATAAAAGGATCTTTTTGACCCACCAAAGGAGCCATCGGGTTAAGTTGATCAAAACAGTCTTGAAAATAGGTCTGTTGGTCTAATATCTCTTCTGCCGTACCTTGATATTTCGGCTGGACACTTGTATAGATGTATTCAATAACATCCGATGTGATTTCCTGAATTTCTATTTCGTTAGAACTAGACTCGCTCATCCCTATAGAAAACATACTGTTAAAATAGTCTGAAAAGGCTGCCAAAACGACTTTATGAGCATAGATTACTTTGTCGTCAATTTTTAAGGTTATGTCAGAAAAAAGCGGATTATTGAATAAACTCGTGAGCGATATTTTTTCCACTTCAGCTTCTTTATTTCCAAAAATTATTTGACAAGTTCTTCCCTTACTTGAAAGCATCTTAGAATTTCTTCCGTTACATAAAAAGATCTGTTCTATCATCAAATTAATAGCATTATAGTTCTCGGGCATTTGAATGACTTCTTCATTTGTCTCTTTATCGAATTTCTTCGCGCTCATCGGAACCGGTACTTGCTGTCTGTACGCTTCAAGGACGAGGTTCATCTGTAAGGGATTAAGTGACAATTTAGGCAATTCTTTACTGGATGCATCCACCTTAAGGGCGCTGACTAATGGGCTAAGTTCCGGAATCATGTACAAGAAAGCCTTGTGGGCAAAAATTTGACATATTAACTTTTTTTCAGGATTTTTGGGATTCTCTATAGCATATTCGATGATGACATCAGAATGTTCTTTATTATTGAAGTACTTATGCAGATTCACTTGTGGAAGAATGCGGTCTGGGAAGATGATTTTAGCTAGGTTCTCCTGACGTCTGCTGTCTAAAATATTAAGGTTAAATAGCTGAAAGAGCAGCTGGGTGTCGCCTAAAGGGATTTTACGCTTCTCAATTTCCCGGGATATCCAATCGTCTTGAATCGCAAATACGACATGCAAGAAGGATAAATGATAATCATCCGATAAGTTCTCTAAGAAAAGTTTATAGATGCTTTTTGGCTTTTTGCTAATCGATTCTAAAATTCTATGCCAAGTTGTAAGTGTGTCATACGATTTACCCGCAATGAACTCTTGGTATAAGCTCCATACTTGCTGTAATTGAGGATATTCGGAAGCCTCTGGAATTTCCATTAAGGAAGCCAGCTGTGTTTTTAAACTAGCTGTCATATTTGTTAACACAACCAGAAGCTTTTCTGGACGCGTTGCTAATATTTTCAGTAGATCCTGATGAAACCCTGGATTAGAAGTAAAATTAACAACGTTATAATAAAAATCACCTAAGGATCCAGTGTCATGAATATTATCGAGAATACGTTCTGCACCGACAGCTAGTTGAGAAGGCTCTATTTCAAACAAGCGTTTCATAAAAACAGGAAAGTGCGAATCCACAATTTTCTGGCATGGATCTGGAAGATTTTTATAACCCATAATGAAAAATGCGTAATATGTACTGACATCAAACAGAGATAACTCTTTTTGTAAGAAATCACTTACAACAGTCTGTGCTTGAGGTGCATTTTCCAAAAACAAGTGGCCTATCATTTTAATAACCACTGAAGATTGTTCTTCTGAAAAACATCGAGGTGCCGGTCCACCCACAACTATCTTGAAGAAATCTATTTTCCTTTCAGATGTTTCCAATTGCGTCATAACTCTAGAAAAATTTTGATCTAAAAGAGAATACCTTCCACTTAGTCCAAAAAGCAGAGAGTTAAGATCTTTCAACGTGAGCTCAACAACAATTTCTTTTTGCTTGGGAGATAGAAGTTCATAATAATCTAAATAAAAAGAACATGTATTTACAAGATGTTCTGAATGCTTGGATTTGACATTCAATAAGTGCTTTAGCAATTGGTTATTATCATCTATCTTAGTAAAAAGCTGTATGATATGCGGTTTAAAATTAAGCCCTAAATCAGATCTTGCGAATAGAGCTTCAAAGAAGATTCTTTTATGATCAAAATCTAGATTTTCGAGGATGAGGGCTTCAGCTTGGTTATACGTTTGAGTATTAATATTTTTAGCTATGTGAACGCAGTGAGTAGGAATAAATTCCTTTACGAGTTCCTTTTGTTCTATTGTTAGCCCTATAAAGAAAGGACCGTTAAAGCATGCTAAAAAGAAATTTTTGTTTCTAAGAAAGTATCTAAATATTGTAGGACCTAGCGAGGAAAGGGAATTCAATAATAAAGGATTTTTACTAAACTCACCAGGCAAAGAGAAAATACTAAAATGCTTCTCGAGTAAGTCTGCTATTTTCTTTAAGTCACTTTCGTTGCATTCTTCTCGATTTAACCTCTCCTCTAATTTAGCAAAAAAGAAGCTGAAATCCATTATCCAAGGAAAGCCGTCCTTGTCACCCATTTTCTGAAAGGTACTGAATAATAAAGTTTCATCTTCACTTTTCAGGTAAAACGGAAATCTATGTCCTGCTCTTATTCTATTTGAGACTTGGTCTGGGTTATTAGGATCGTTTAACGGAAAATCACCAAAATCCAACTGTTTAATTTCGTCAGCAGATAGTGTATCTAAAAATGTTTTTAGAAATAGAAATTTTGAAGATATTTCTTTAATAAAATTCAGTATAAATTGATTTTCAAAAATTTTATCTTTGATTAGTTTCTCAATAATTTTATAAAAGTCAACTGTGTGAACTTTCAATTTGGAACAGACTTCCAATATCAAATAACCAAATTGTTTTGGGAAAGTTTTGTAAGAGAGGATGAGATCCGTATGTTTTATTATTGAGATAAGAGCCTTATTTAAATTCATGTCGCCAAACAGTGCATAAAAAGTTTCATAAGGATTGAAGTTGTAGGTATTTATCACCTGCATCGTTTGAGCCAAAGAAGAATGATGAGAATTAAGAACTTTAAGAAGATCTATCGTCGTGTTTCGATCTGTGATCTCACGGACTTTATCCCCCAAAGCCCCTCCATTTTCTTGAATAAAAATCTGGAGTCTTCTAAAAAGATCACGACTTTGGTGCCATGAATAGGTATCACTGCCTAGGTCTAAAGTGGGCTGGTAAACCTCAATAATTCTGTGAGTTAAATGATCTAAGGATGCATTTTCAGCGATATAGCCACAAGATATAACTGATAAAAATTTAAAAATACCCTGTGTCAAAAAGCAGCGAGAAGGAAGATTATAAACTTCTTGATGGAGATCCCATATTTCTTTTTTATATTTTGCATCTTTCATGGAAACATTATAGGCATTTTCAAATACAGATTCGCAAACTGAAACGACTTTTTGATCTAAGGGGAGCGAGCCATTTTTTGCTGAAAAAAGCAAATCATCTAATATATTTCTTTCTATAAGATAATTTTCTGAGGGGGAATTAGAAGAAATTTTTTCTTGAAGTAACCTTACAAATTGGAGAATTCCCTCATTAAATTCAGGATCTTGCGAAATATATCCCCATGAAAAATGGTGGACAAATCTCCGCCATGCACTACAAGAAACATGAGGGAATAAGCTTGTTATTTTACAAACGAGTTTATTCTCGGTATCATAATAATTTAAACTATTAGCCATATTAGCAGACATATTATTTTCAAAATAAGTCATTTCATTCCTAATTAAAAAATAATTATTACACACAAGAAGTAATAAAGTCAATAAAGAATACAGCAAAACAAGCTACTTTCAAAGTGTATTAAAAATTGAACTTAAAATAATTATATATTAATTTCTGCGAATGCCGATCATATTAACAGCACGTTGGCGGAAAAGATCCACATTTTGCACTTTGGCACGACGGTAAGCATTTTCTAATTGACGTTGCATGGGAGTATGACCGCTATCCTGAAAAGGCTGCAGCCACCAGTCCTCGCTGAGGAAGTTAGGTGCAATAAACGGCACATCCACATCCTGGCGGTGGGAAATCAAAACAATAGTATCCCCTATATTCCAATCCCGTGTTTCAAAACGGAATTCTGACATATGTTCGATGCCGATGGCAGGATGCCCAGGAGCTAGGATCTCCACACTTTTATTTTCGTTATCAAAAACGAGCAGCTCACCATGTCCGCACGATAGGTAAGACATTTTGTTCGTATGAGGATTAAGAACTAAAAGAGAAAAAGTAAACAATGAGTCCATATGATCTAAGGTGATCATTTGCTGAAGATCTGCAATGAAGCTGCCGGGTGTAACTACTTTAGTTGCTTGGATGCCTTTAGTCATTCCACGCATGACAGCGGTATAGAGGATGCCTTTTACACCTTCGGCAATGGCTTCCCCTGCTATTAATGCTAAGGTTCCGTCGTGGAATGTAAAAAAGTCATAATACCCACCCGAAAGATTCCCTAGCTTGTGTATGACAATGGCGCATTCTGTTTCGGGCCATAAGGGCGGTGGCGGTCGTAGGGCCTTATAGGCCTCTTTAAGGTTTTCTGACAGCTCGCTTAGATGGTCTCCGGCTAGTTTTTCTTTCTCTACGGCATTGGAATGCAGATAGGAAGAAATGTCCGTGATAAAGTCTACAACATCTTGGTAGCGGTCTGCGGGCTTAGGTTGAAGAGCCTTTGCTAATATCTTCTGCAGACCTTTAGGGACTAGGGAAAGATGGATCTGACCCAAGCTAAGCTTCCCTTGGATAAGTTCATAAGCAATGATACCTAATGAATAGATATCGGAAGGGTAGCCCACGCTTTCAGGGTTGTCCCGTTGTTCGGGACTCATGTAGATAGGAGTACCGATTAGGCTCAATTTGGATTTAGATCCTTCAACAAGGGTATCTGTCAACAGCTGTGCGATACCGAAGTCGATGACTTTAAGGACCCCTGTGTCGGAGACAAGGATATTCTCCGGTTTCAAGTCCCTATGAATCACACCGTGAGTGTGGAGATGGCAGATAGCATAGGCAATATCAATGACCATTTCCAGGGCCTTACGCAGGGACATCGGCGTTTGCAAGATATATTGTCTTAGAGAGATGCCTTGAATAAACTCCATCGCGATATATAACCCCCCCTCCCATTCGCCATGACCGTAGAGTTTGACGATGTTAGGGTGGTCTGCCATCGCGATGATTTCGGCTTCATTCAGAAAACGCTGCACGATATCGGGATGCGAGACATATTTTGGGGAGAGGACTTTGACAGTGGTGGGTTCTTTGGTATCGGGATGAGTTCCTAGGTAGAGGATGCTCATGCCTCCTTTTTCAAGGAGGCTTTCGATTTTATAAGGTCCGATATGGGTAGGGATCTTTCTAAAGTCAGACAATTGGTCTGGAATATGGGGGGCAGGTATAATAGGTTTTTCAAAGTCCTGAGAACTCATAGGGTAGTACTTATCCTACTTCTGTAATACGCACACCCAATGTTTCGCCGAATTTTAAAAGTTCACCCCGGCCAATGCGTCTGCCATTGACTACTAGATCTACGCCATCTTCAGGACTGACATTAAGATTGAGCATATTGCCTGGCTGAAGTTCCATCATTTTCTCGACGGTCATTTGAAAACGGCCCACTTCGACTACGACGTGCATAGGGATATCTTTGAGTGAGCCTGATTTAGCAGAACTTTGGACAACTTCACTTTTTTTCCCAGCGGAAGCTGAGGCTGCAGGTTTGGCCGGAGCAGCGGCTTTTGCAGGAGAAGGTGGCGCTGCGGCTGTTGCCGTAGCAGCTGCCTTATTCTCTGTATCGGTGTCTTCATGCTCTGTATGCGTTTCAATTTCGGAATCATCATCAAAATCAAAATCAGAATCGTCATCAAAATTAAAATCGGAATCTTCGTCTTCGTGCTCGGTCTTGTCGTCATGTTCTGTTTCTTCATGCTCGGACTCGTCATCGAAGTCAAAATCTGTGTCGTCATCATCATTTTTAGGCATGGTACTTTCCATCTCATTGTATGAGGGTTGTTCATCTAAAGTGATATTCCCTTCGCTCAGTTGTGCTTTATAATAGGGGATATCGTAAACCCGCAGCAGCAGGGAGCCGTCGTGCAGGTTATCGTTAATGGTGCAGCTGTCCAGAAATACGAAGTCGCCCGCCGTAAGGTTTTCCCATTGGGAACGGCGTATATTAAAATAACCGGCTTCTATGCTCACGGGAAGGGTAAGTTTTTGAGCTAGGGTCGGATTTTGGCTGGCTTCGAAAGGAATCGTATGTTTTTCTTTCCAGTTCTGTCTAAGGGTATTATCCAAGAAAAGCCTGACGATGAAATGCCTGTCTGCGGCTTCCACATCTATATCCATCGAAAGCATAGTTTCAGGTGTGAAATCACTTTGGGGCAAAATATAAGGCTGCAGGCCTTTTTCCCAGTCCAAGGCTGTGAACTGGTCGCAAAAGGCAATGGTTAATAAATGGTAAAAGGCTTGTTCATAGGAGCTGTCTATCGCATTTAATTCTAAAGGACGGTGCAGGATGAATAAATAGATGGCAGCTTGAAGGTCTCGTTTATTGATGGCAAAAATTGCCTTGCCTTCGTATCCGGATAAGCCGATTTTAATAAGGTGGGGGTCTTCGCCTAGCCCTGAAAAAAGTTCCTGGCTATCAAGCCATTTCCAATCTTTGGGATGCAGTGAAAGTTTACTGAGTTCGAACTGTTTGATAATCGCTTCAACAAAGCGCTGCCAGGGGAAGGGTTGAATTTTCCCTGTTAGAGGTATTTCATCCACTTCAAATAATGAAGGCGGCAAGGATTTTAGCCAGCTGTAGGGTACGTTCGTTTCAGTGCTCACACTATCGTTCTCAGTTCAATGATTTTCTATTTTTTGCGCTTTTTTTCCTCGTCTTCATCGTCGGGTTGATTATTTTTACCAGACCCTTGCTGATCTTGTTGATCGCGGTCTTTCTGGTTCTGTTGCGCATCCGCGACGTAACGGGGAACTTCATTTAGTGTCGTCGTACTCAATTGCTGTACGATCATTCCCCTATCATTATGTTCAATGGCGGTTTTTAAGCTCGCTAAATTTTCATCTAGAAGTCTTTTTCCCGGTCCGGTCAGGTTTACAAAGGTGATATTCAGCTGATTGGGAGCATTTTTAAATGTCTCAATCACCACCTTGACGCCATTAAACAGGGGTGGATGTTGCAATGTTATCGTAGTTTCAGATGACCCATCATCACTTAAGGTGTATATCTCTTTAACAATTTGGTCAACTATTTCCTGCAGCTTTGTAGCCAGAGGTGCTTTCTGGACAGGCTGTTCCGAATTGACTGCGATCTCCCCTTTTTCTTTAGGGAGTGCCCCAGCCGGAATAAAGGCAACAGAACGGGGGTCTATAGGCGTATTATCATCGGCGCGGGGTTGTTCGGATGGTGCATTGCCCTTTTCGGATTTTTCTTGGGTAGTTTTAGGAAGTTCTTTTTTAGCATTCACTTCCTTTGGATCCTGAACGCCTAGAGCTTTTTTCATTTCCGCTGCTTGTTGATCCTGTACATTTTTAAAATGAGTTTCGCCTTCTTTGGAACCGGGCATAGCGATTTGTTTCTGCGGCTCCGACTGTTGCTCCTTGATCAGCTGCTTTCCATGCACTATATCTTCCGTAGGTGTTTCTACGACTTCCTGTCCGTCACTTTGCGGAACTATTATTCTAGGAGCATCCTGCTTGCTAGTTTTGTTCCTTGCATTGTAGGCAGCCTGTGCTTTCTGCAGGTCCTCTTTATCTTTTTTCTCTACAAAAACAGGAGCGTTATTTTGCCTTACGTCGTCCAGCTTGGACTGTTGATCGGTGACTGTTGGCGTAAACTGTTGTTTACTAATAACTTCAGGTTCTTCCGGAGGTGCTTCAACATCCGCTTCAGTAGGAACGTTGACTAATTCAGCCACGTTATCTTCTGTTTGCGGCTGTTTGGGAGCGCGCTGGGGTACGGCTACTGCGTTTTTGGCAGGGCGGGCTTCTTTTTTTGGCGTACCGAAGATCGAAAATTCTTGATCATCGTCAGATTCTTCGACTTCACCCATGTCTTTACTATTTCTTTTAGCATCGACATCGGTTTCTTTTATTTTGCGTCGCTCTTCCGCCATCATTTTGCGAAATGAGTCATCTGCCGGTTGGACACGGGTAGTGTCTTTTTTACGATTAGGCTCCAAAGATGGAGATCTATGAAAAAAACTTTCTGGTACCTGCATTGGATACCTCCCTGTTGTCTACGTTGCGGTTTTACAAACCGTTCCGCTATTTTTTTGAGCGGTGCCTTCCTACAAATATAATCGAGCCCATCTCATCTTGCTCGACGGCTTCCGCCCTTTCAATTTCGAACATTGCTAGCTTTGTCCAGTCTTTGCGGTGAGTCATGAGTTTATCGACTTCTTGCCGTTTTATCCTTAGGACTTCAATCGCTGTCTCTAGGTTCTTTTCCGCAAGCTCTACCTGACCTTCTTGGTCTTTAACTTTTTTTTCTTCGCCTACTAGTTTTTCCTGGACGACTTTGATGTAGGCCTTCATCTGTAAAATTTCAGGACTTGTCGTTCCTTCATCCATTATTGAACGCAGCTGAGTGAGTTTGTCTTTATGGTGCTGTTTAACTTTATCTCGCGCTTCTTCGGCTTCTTTAAGCTTCTCTTTCTCTTTTTCAAGGGCTCGGCGTTTTTCGGCGACGACTTTTTCTTGTTCCTTTACGCGGTTTTCTTTCACCGTAATAATCTGTTGAAGAGGGTATACCAACCTTGGATCGCCCATAATAGCTTAGCCGCCTCTACTTAAATATTGCTCTTAATAGCTGTACTGTCTCCTGGAATGAACATTTTTCATCTACAGACTGCTTAAGGAATTTTATCACTTTGTCGATATGGTCGATGGCAAAATCCCCCATTTTATCGGTACCGCGTTTATATTCGCCAATTTTTATTAACAGTTCGTTTTTAGCATAGTTTGCCAGTACTTCCCTCAGCTTACCGACCAATTGCAGGTGCTCTTTCGAGATAATACCGTTCATAACACGGCTTGCAGAGGACATAACTTCAATCGCAGGATAGTGGAATTTTTTTGCTAGGTCGCTGGAGAGGATAATGTGTCCGTCTAGAATGGACCGTACTTCGTCCGCTACAGGCTCGTTCATATCATCGCCGGCAACGAGAACGGTATAGAACGCTGTGATAGACCCCTTTTCACTGTTACCGGTACGCTCCAGGAGTTTGGGCAAAGTGGAGAATACGGAAGGGGTATAGCCCGCACGTGCCGGAGGTTCGCCCGCTGCTAGCCCTACTTCACGTAAAGCACGCGCAAAACGGGTAACGGAGTCCATCATAAGGATAACTGATTTGCCTTGGTCGCGGAAATATTCGGCTATGGCCGTTCCTACGTAGGCAGCGTTTAGTCTTAACTGGGAAGCTTGGTCTGAGGTGGATACCACGAGGACGGATTTCTTCAGTCCCTCAGGACCAAGGTCTTTTTCTATAAAATCGCGAAGTTCTCTTCCCCTTTCCCCGATTAAGCTGATCACGTTTACATCGGCTACGGCGTTACGGGCAATCATGCCCATCAAAGTGGATTTACCACCGCCTGCAGCAGCGAATATACCTACCCGCTGTCCTTGTCCTGTCGTTAATACACCATCGATGGCTCTGACACCCACAGAAATGGGGTCGCTGATACGTTTACGTTTGGTTGGATCGGGAGGGGGCTGGATGACGGGATAGATATCATCGCAGATAAGGGGGCCTTTGGTCTCTACATCCATAGGTTCGCCCAAGCCATTTAGGATACGTCCTAAAACGTTGGGGCCGATTTTAATGTGTAGAGGGAGATGCGTGGGGATAACCTCAGAGGATGGCCCGATACCCTTCATTTCGCCTAGGGGCGAAAGGAACACTTCGTCGCGTGTAAAACCAACGACTTCAGTACGTAAGGGTTCGCCTTCTCTTTTGACTAAACAGACTTCACCAATCTTAACGCCGGGGACGATTGCTTTGATAAGCATCCCGACGACTTCTGTGATGCGCCCGTTAACAGTCGTGAGCTTGATGTCGTCAAGCCCTCCTAAAATCCTATCAAAATGGTCATCCATTCCCATAGGTCCACCTACCTGCCCTTGCTGTTAATATAATGCCGCCCGCACAAATGTGCGGCGCAGGCATTATACTTGTACGTTCATTAATGTTTTTGTCGATTCTAGTGATTTGTTTAGCAAACTGGTGAAAAATTCGAGTTCTTGTTGTACAAAGCCTACCTTGATCTGGATAAGCAGCATGTTGGCAGGTGTAATGGATTGGTTATTGGCACCCATACTACTAACTTCTTTAGCAATATGTTGCAGCTGCGATTCACCATTTTCCAAGTAACCGAGGAACTTTTCAATAGGGTTGCGCAGACTAGCTCTGGCTTCACGCGTTTCAAAGGTGGTGTATTGACCGCCTGTTTTTTCTATAGCGACTCTAAGTTTTTCGTCGATATGGGAAAGTTTACTTTCCATAAGAGACTGTACGGACGGATCGATCTTAAGATCAGCTGTTTTAAGCTTTTTCTTAATTTCGTCTACCTGTGCTATAACGTCACGGGTTTGTACTGCCAGCTCATCCGGCGATTTTTTACGCATCCAATCGACGCGGCCACCTACTTCACGGATTTCCTCCATGAGGGTAACCTTTTTCATCTGCTGTTCATTAACTTCCGTCACGCGTTGCGACTTGGAGTTTTCAGCAGTTATTAAAGCGTCAAAATGTTCTTTATTGGGTGGAATGCGATCTGCTTCATCTATGTAAGCATCGCCATCGACTTTACGCTTTTCGTCGACTCTTCCAATTTTTTCAATTTTTTCATACTCTGCCATGACTTTCTCCCTAACTTTTCAGGATTGAATCCTGCTATTGGGGTTTTGCGGGAACTGCTGCTGGCCCTTTTTCGACTTTTTTGGAGCCGTCTTCAAAGGAAAAGCGTGTCTTACCCGTCTTTAAATCTTTTTCAGCCCACTCCAGCGATATTTTCGCCAGGTTGATGATTGTAGGATCAGTGGTCTTACTTAAGACTTCACTTATTATTTCTTCGCCTTTGCTACGCTTGGGCTTGGTCAGCAGGAAGCAGATCCCCAGGAAAACCTGAGCTAAATTATTATCCGGTTCTTGCTTGATGACAGATTCAAAGATTTTGGTAGCCTCTTTGATTTCCAACTTATTCAAAGCAATATACCCTAACCCTATCTGAGGTGCGACGCTCTGGGGACTAATCACCTGAGCGGCATGAAAGATACGGCTAGCGCTTGTCTCATCGAGTTGCTTGACTGCGATGAAGCCTGCTTCAATAAGAAGACCAAAATCTTCTTTTAAAACTTTTTGTTTATCCTGATTCATATAAAACCTATTGCGGTAGAATTTGCGCTGTCATCTAAGGCTTTTGTAGAGATGAATATCTCATCTCAAGTAGCACCCCGTCCTATTAAGTACATTAAGCCAAAGGCATGGTTTAGCTGGTATAATACCTGTGCCGAACCATGCCCTGTGGCAAACTTGAAGAAATATCGAAATACTTCTTCAAGTAGTCGATTAACCCTTAACGTTACGGGCCATCGAAGATATTGCTGAGTTTGATGCTGAAACAACGTTTGTCGACATTTCAGAAAGCTGTGACAAGTGGTTCATCAACATTTGCATTTCAAACATATCGCCGATGCTGATGGAGCTTTTGCGATCTTTGATCTGCAGCAATTTAGTTTTAGCGCTGATTGTAGCGTCATGGACTAAACGGAAAAGTGAATTAACATTAAAGCCAGACTGTACGTTATTACCAGCGAAGAACTGTAGGTTCTGTGGCATAATATTACCCTCCTAGGGATATTTTTTGGTTATTGTGTTTCAATCCTTACTAGAAAGTACATTTCCTCGGGGAAATTTCATTTGCCCCGTTTCTGAATCTCAACACACTAAAATCTTTTATACGCTTCGACGAGCACTTTGCAGGGTTTCCTACTAAGCCCTGTTTATGTTCTTGCCGGCCAGAGAAGCCACATCCTTGAAATACACAGGTAAAGTATGCTTACCACAGTCTTGGGCTTAATCTTAGTTCGAAGCATAAGATGCATTCCTGAACCTTATGTCTTAATAACACTTCCCCAACCCTGTTCTGTAGGCTGCCAGAGGGATATTTCTTCCTATCCGACAATCTACCTGTGTATATGCCAAGGGGGCATCTACCCTACCTTGCATTTCCATAACAAGCCTTAGCTAGGTAAACCCCTGCCAAGTGCTCGTCGAGCGGACAACACTGCAGGCATACTGCAGCGTATCTTAAACTTTTGCGCCTATTTAATCGTTTTGAGGCGCGCAATAACTTTAAGGAAGGCTGTATAACCGTGTAACAGCGTTCCGTAGCGGTCAAACTCTTCTTTGCTCTCACCGCTTCTGAGAACTTCTTTTACCAATTGGATACGGCTTTCAATACGTTCTTTCGTTTTTGAGAAAAAGGCTCTATTTTTCAGTTCAGTTTCCAATTCATAGATGAACTCGTCAGTTTTATCTTTCTTTTTTTTATGGTCTTCGAGCCCAAACATATTTACCTCGTATGCGTCTATGTCGTTCGGTTATATATACCTTTTATATCGAAGTCTCTTTCTCTACTATCTTTATTTTATCAAATCCAGATAGATATATCAACATAATATAATAATAATTATTTAATTATTTTATTCTGCGATAGAAACATACAATATTATATTCATTTTAATAATCTACTCTATATTTTATTCCGTCTTTTTCAAGGAATATCACATTCGGCTTAATGCTTGTAATAGTCATGCCGTCCAAGATATCGCCCCTTCCCAGGATACGTCCATTAATCACGACGCTTAGGTTTACTCCGCCTTGGTTTGAGGCGCCTGATACCTTGTATCGGTCTGAAATATTCACTAGAGAAGCTTCTGCAGGCAATTCGCTGACATAACTACGTACATTACGAATGCCGGGAATAGACTTAGTTTCTTGTAAAATACGATTGAATTCAGCTTCTTTTCCGGAAGGAATGCCACCTGTCAAGGTAACTTCCCCGCTAGTTATCTTTATCTGAACATCGCGGATGCCCACTTTTTGGAGCATCGTCTCAACGGAACTCGTGACTTCTTCCTCTACGATGATACGTCTATCTAACTGGTCAAGGTTAGGAAAGTTCGTATTGATGTATTCAGATAGTTGTTCTGCTTGGTCGCGTGTTTGGAGGTAGCCTGTAAGAACAAACTGGCCGGGCTGAGGAGTTTGAATCGTTACACCTTTCCAAGCTTTATTACGTGCGAGGATAGGGTTGATCTCACGTGTGACAAACTCGTCTATAATAATGCCCTTATCGTCGATTGTTTTAACGAATGGAAGGCCTTGCAGATTATATATAAGCTGGTTTTTATCAGTCGCATTCAGAACGTGCCCTACTAATAATAATCGTCCCGAAGGTTGATTATAAGAGTATTTGACATCTTTAAATGGAGAAAGGGCATCTTTCAGAGTCGCATTAATATTTAACGGTTCTTCGATCGAAACAGGTTCGCTTCTAAATAGAGCCAACGTTCCGATGCCTACGACTAAGAAAAGTCCTGTCACTAAGGAAATAAGTAGAAATGCTCCGAGAGCTGTGGTCTTACTTGTAGGTTTTTCTTCTAATTGCGAGGTAACTTCCGTAGGAAGGGGTGCTAAGGGAGGAACTACAGATGCAGTTTCTTCTATTTTCTCGTTTTTGTTTTCTTCTTGTTGGAGGACTTTAACAATGGAAGGAAGCATGGGGGAGATAATTGTTTGCATTTCCCCTTCGCGGTCAAAAACGACAAAAGAGGTTGTGCCTACAGAAACGATGACGTTTGGCTCCAATGCGACGCGGCCTTCGACTTTTTTACCGTCAATCATTGTGCCGTTACGGCTTTTTAGATCTTCGAGAACTAGAGTATCTTCATCAGAAATCGTGATGCGGGCGTGTTGACGCGAAACACTCGTATCATGAAAAACAATATCGCAGGTATTTGGGTCGGTACCAATAAGATAGTTGGATGCGGCCTGCATAGAAAACTCAGCGCCTGTATTAGGTCCGCCTACGACTTTTAATAGCCAGCGACCTGTTTCCAACATATCAAAATTAACTTCGGCAATTAAATCCTTATTATCATTAGAAGCTTCATCCTGAAAAATAGTATCCATTACGTCTTTATTTGTACTTTCTGTGTTAGTATTATGGGAAGGTTCTTGACCTTCAGCGGAATATTTTTCCGCACCTATAGCATGCTCTTCTGCCGGAAAAATGTCATCTTGTTCATCAGAAATGGGGCTTTTTTCTTCTTGACGCTCCAATATTTCCTCTTCTAGCAATTCTTCTGCTGCTTCACTAGGGGGATTTTTTTCCTCTTGTTCAGAGGATTCGAGGACATCTTGTTCCCCTTCAGAGTTTAAGGGTTCGACTTCTTCATTTTGATCTTTAGCGTCGTCTCCGCTAGCTAGACTTCCTAAATGGGATTTTTCGGCATCAGACATACGACTTTCCCCCTTTTCTGGGCTCACCTTAGATTCTAAGATTTCGGAGCTTGCGGGATTTTCTTCCTTTTCAGAGATGTGGTATCGGAAAAGTGTGCTCCCAATTTTGATGGTATCCCCTTCTTGCAACATGCGCGGCTGATCTACGACCTTATCGTTTACTTCGGTGGGTTGCTCCTGACTTAAATTCTCGATGACCAGTCCATTGGCTACCCGGTGGCAGCGAGCATGTAAGCGCGACGCATCCGGATCCTCTATGACAAGTTCACAATTATCGGGATCACGACCGATGGTCCACTCTTCACCTTCCAGAAATGGAAAGGACAGACCCTTTAAAACACCTTCTTCTGCCACAAGTTTTGCCGACATCTGTACCGTCCTGATAGAAAACGTTCAGCATCAATAATAAAACAGTAAAAGCATGTTTTGTGCCAATGGTCTATTTAGCTAAGACTTCTAATTCTAATACAGCGCGCCAGGTGTCTACTATTTCAACGTAGTCTTCTATGATCTCGTAAAAATCTCGATATTGAGGTGCATTTCTTACCCATTGGGAAAGGACTAAATTTTCTTTTTCATCGAGACTGAAGATAGCGCCGCGGGTGGACTCACCCAAATTACAGGAAGCCAATAACTTAAGAAAAAAATCTCCTTTTTTCTCTACGGTGCAGGATCCTAATACCGTATAAAGGCTAAATCCACTATCAATAGCAGTCAGCACAATCGAGAGGTCATCCCCTAGAGGGATTTCAAATACACCGGGTGTTGAAGTACTAAAACCGCGCTTTACTTCCCACTCTTTAGCCAATTTTTCGAGGTGTCTTTCCAGCATTATTTCCTCCTACAAAAAGAAGGAGAGTTAAAACTCTCCTTCTAGTTCCAATATATCCAAGCTTAACAGGCCTACCCTTTTAAAAGTTGGGCTGCTGCTTCTTTGGCTTTTCTTATCGCATCGGCAAGACCATCCAAAGCTTTGGAGAACGTGTCTTGTTCCTCTTTTTTCTCCTGCGATGCTGCATCGGCGCCTTTGCTGTAAGCTTGTGCGGCATCTTGAGTTAATTGAGAGTCGGCCGAGTGTTCCATACTGCTCGCTTCATAGATGCCTGATGCACCCTGCGATGCGCCACTGCCTAATCCACTCGCAATCTGACCCACAGTGGAAAGATTGTCCGATTTCATTCTTCCTTTATCCCAAGCTTTATCGTCTGGTTTTGTAAGAACAGCTGTTCCGTTTGCATCGACCGCCCCTGTATCCTGTCCACCTTTTGCAGCGGCTTGCGTTTTGCTCAGGTTACTGGCCTGCGCTCCGGCAACACCGATTTGAACGACAGCAGAGAGGACAGCAATGCCTAATGCCATCAAACCGCCGGTGCGTTTATCATCAGCAGCTTCATAGCCCTGGTCTCGAGCTAATTTTGCAGATTCACGGCTCTCAAGATTCTGTGTATTTTGGAATTTGGTATCGACTGCATCGATCTGCTGCATTAGGCGTTTGACTTGGTCCATGGCTTCCGCAACAATAGCAAAAAACGCGATGGAAGGTCCGGTGAAATAAGAGTCCACTTTTCCTCCTGGAGGGGGAGTGCCGTTATTTCCTTCGGGTAGGCTGGGAACTTTGGAGTCCACTTGAGTACCGTGTGAAGTACCCTTGCCACCCACCCCCGAATTTTCTCCTGCCCCGCTTAAAGAATCCTTAAAAGCAACATCTTTGTCTACTTGTCCGGATCCCTTAATGGAGCCATCCGATTGGACTTTACCATCTGCATTTATGCTTTCGGCAAGTGAAGGGAGATTATTTTTTATATAATCGTCATCTATTACACCGCCGCCACTATTTTGATTGATTCCAATGTCTAACAACATATTATTACTCCTTGTTTAATACCTTTATGCGGCAATGGCCACAGAAGGGAGTGGAGAGTTTTGTGCACTCAATCCATTTTGTACTGACTCTCCAAAGGATCCTACTGTAGACAAAAACGAGCCTAAGTCTTTTTCAAAAGCTTCAGGATCGCCGCTAGCATCACTTAACATTGCTTTGCAAATGGCAATCATATCCTTAAAATGGCCGTTCGTCAGTGCTTGCATCGATTGTTGTAAAGCAATATTTTTTGCAGCATTTTCATCATCCACTTCCTGTGTACCGGCATCATTTGTAAGATGTTGTAGATGCGGCTGTATAAAATTTTCTAATGAGGAGGCCAATGCTGCCTGCCTATCCTCATTATTATTTCCACTCACTAAAATTGCTGTTGCTAGTATTCCTAAAAGGACAGCCGCATGAAAATCGGCCCTTTCCTTTTCCGGAACCTGAGCTGCATCTGCAATTCCATTGATTAAACTTTCAAAGAGGCCCGTTTTTAGAACAAAATGCATCGTGATTTGTGCATCAAAGGACTTACTAGCCTCTACTTCCTTTTCGCCTTTTTGTGGTGTCATTCCCAAGCCATTTGCACTGACCAAAGCAGCCGTAACGGCTACACCCAAAAGCAAAGATGTGACGAATGTTTTAACTACGTGCTGCGTTCCTCCTAAATTATCCAAAATCCCTTTTTCAAGACCGGCATGCAAGCCTCCGCCCATCACACCAGACCCTTCCTTGTCGCCTTCCAGGCCAAACTGGGCTATGCTTTGACCCATAAGCGCTGCAGGAGCAGCGTGTGCAGGATCAGAGAAGGATTGGGCGATTAAAAGAGCTGCTTGCAGTTGAGGTAAGAAAACGCCGGAAGATCCTCCGATGTCCCTACCTGCCAAAGAACTTACTCTTTGCTCAAGCTGGGCAGCCAAATCTTTCATTTTTTCAGCATCGCCGGCAGTAGCCTGTCCCGATAATGCTTTTTCTGACACTTCAGAGAATGACTGCATTAAACCGGTGAAATTTCCGGCTTCTTGCATCAAGGCATCAAAGTCGGGGTAATTGTGCCCTAGCTCCTCAAGGTTTCCCTGCAGGAAAGCAGAGACATCTTCACCGTTTTTAGTGGCACCTAGAAGCCCCACATAAGGGAGCAATGCAAAATTCTCATAGAGCTGCGTATTCATTGCATCTTCTGCCAGAGGCTGACCGGCGCCTTCTGCTCCGGATAGTATCCTGGCTGCAATATTCAATAAGTGTCCCAGCCCCGTGTATAAAAAGCTCCTTTGGTCAAAGGGGCGTTGCTCTTCTTCCCCTAACCTATTCTGTGCATCTTCCGGCATGGAATTAATAAGCTGTTCCCTTTTATCTGTTAGAGCATCATCCGAAGGTTTTTGAGAGACATCGCCCATGCGCATTTTGAATAATGGCATATCCAAAGACGGCTTGGGAGACTGAGACTGGTAGTGCCCGCTTCTTTTCATTTCATCCGTATTCAGCATCATCGCCATGGCTGTCGGATCATTGATAGTATCTTGGGTGATCAATAAAGCGCGGTGCGGCACCGTTTCGGCAGCAGTTTTCGCAGTATCCTCTTGTAAAGGACCTTGGGGGCCTCCACTACTATAACTAGCATCTGAACCTAGAACTGTCATCCTTGACAACTCCTTTCCCTCCAATAGAGGGAGGGAACTTATTTTTCTTCAGCTCCGGCATTTGCGACCGGAAAATTTGCTACATGCCCTTCAAGCATCATTTTGGCCTTGTCGGACATCTGAATGAATTCAGGTGAAGTTCCGGCTAGCTCTATGACTTTTTCAAGAGAAGCTTTGGCCTCATCATATTGATTCATCTGCATGAAGCATTCGTATTTATAAAAATGCGGCAGGGGGCTGGTAGGGATCGTATTCGCTAAGACATCATATACGTCCGCTGCGTTTTTATATAATTTACGCATTTGCAAACAGGCTGCAAGGCCCAAGATAAAGTTTTTATCCTTACTGTCGAGAAGGTTTAAAAGCTCAAAATATTGCTGTGCTTTCTCGAAATGGCCATTTCGATACATACGGTAAGCTTCATCATAAGTGAAATCCAGCACTTCATGCGGAATGTTCAGTGCGGTAAATAAAGGAATTTTTTCCTTTAGAACCCTTTCAAATGCAACATCCATTTTTTTAAACATTTCATCTTTTTCAGAAGGCGTCAGTTCTTTTACCCTTTCTTCAATCGTTCTTGCTTTTTCTTGGCCCATAGCAGATCCTCCTTGTTGTTTAACCTTGCAATGATTGTGCCAGACCTGTACCGATGCCTGACATATCCTTCCAGAATTTTGATTGCGACTCACTGATCGCTTTAATTTGTTCCATAGGCTCACCTAAAGCTTGGATCAAATTATTGATACATTTTCTAATGAATTTGAGCATTTCGGCACTTTCTGCCAGCCAGGCGTCCAATTCCAGCATAATTGCTTGAGACTCCGCTAATGCATTGTCTTTAAGGCCGCTGACCAGTTGTTTACCGCCTCCGGATAATGCTTCTCCCGTACCTAAAATCATTTTCATTTTTGTATTGAGGGTAGCGCCTTCACTCTTCATAAAAGCTTCGTCGGTATAGTCATTCATCCAATTGATTTCTTTGGTGACAGTACCGTCTGCATGGTGAACATCTTTCGTAGGATTGATATTCAAGGCATCTTTCATATTTTGGCCAGATTGTTTAAGGCCTTCAAAACCTTCTTTTACAGATTCTACCGGCGACTTACAAAAGTCTGCTATGCCTGTGCATATATCATCAATTCCTTGCGTAAAGCCTTTCATTGTATCGCCCACTCCTTTCATCATATTTTGCATGAGAACCGCAACCCTTTCCATAATACGGCTAGCAATGTTTTTAAAGGCTTCGGTAAAGGTGGTGCTTGGTGTAGAGATAGAAGCCATTCGCGCTTGCTGTGCTGATGAGGCACCTCCCGTGACCATATCGGGTGTTACTGTCATAAAGCTATCCAGATTCTTAAGAAGGGCTTGGCCGGCTTCACTGGTCGCTCCATCAGCCATTCCGGTGAGGGCTTTTACTAGCGACTGTATCATTTGTTTCATGGCTTTTCCTATAGCCTTGATAGCCTCTCCCATCGCTTCAAAAACAGCCTTTACAATGGCTGAAAGGACTGCAACTAAAATTCCTATCACCGCTTTCATTACGGCCTTCATAGTGGCTGCAGCACCCTGCTGGGTTGCTGTAGAAATAGCTTTAGCTGCCGCTGTCATTGCAGCCTTCATTGGTGCCATGGCTAACTGAACAAAGCTCAGCAACAGTTCCACCGCCATGGTGACATAACTGAAGGCCTCCGCCGCCGGGCTTCCCGCAGCTTGTAAAGAGATATTTATAACCTCCATAATAGCTATGATGACAGCAACTATCAGTCCAACGATACCGCCAATAAGGATAACCGCCAAAATGATCATGATGACAGCCATGATGATCATAAGGAAGATCATCAAAATGCCCATGCCTTCCATTTTTTCTATTGCTGCATCCCTTTCCGCGAACTGCCTTTTCATTTGCTCTAGGCGGTTCATCTGTTTAGAAAGTTCTGTCACGGCCATATTTTTGGCCCGTTTGGAGTCTCCTGCATTCATCGTGAACAAGTACTCTTTACATGACTGCAGGGCTTCACGTGTGAGCTTTAAAAATTGCAAATAGACAGAAGCGAGAGGGCTATCTTTTGCTGCTTTGATGTTCTGTTTGAAATTATCAATTACCTCATCCGCCATGTGCAAACTGCTTTTAGCTAGTCCGGCGACATCCGGGCTTAATTTTCCCGCCCCTAGAGGAGCATCAATTTCCAAGCTGCCCGGGCTTACACCATATTTTGCGGATACAAGTGTAAGGGCATTGCCAAGGATTGTTTTTATGAGGTTTTGCAGTTCTTCAGGAGCATCTGCACCACCGGCCAATTGTTTTTGAATTTGCTGTGCTTGGTCTTTGCTGATGGTCCCATTTTCCTTTAACTCACCGATAGCTTTCTCTAACACCATCGCCAATTCACCATTCATCACAGCCCCAAATCTATCTAAACCGGGTTTAGGATTCCAAGTATCAGGCGCCCCTAGCTGAGTGCGGAGCTGGGGAATGATTTCGCCTTCTATTTGCTTGAATAGTTCTGTAATTTGTTCTGTGGAGGCTACATTTGAATTAGGGTTATAATGCAGCTGGCGTAATTGGGCTACATCCTTGTCTGTGATCTGGCCGGAACTCCTCAGATTATTTAAGGAGTTTTCGAAAGCATTGTCATAGCTTTCAGTACCATTATCCGTAAGACTGACAGTTAAAGACGACGATTGGTAAGTTTTGGGTATGCCAAAATTCTCTTCAAAACCCTCTTTGGAAGAGGCTAAAATATTCTGATAAATTTCCTTAATATCCGGGTCCAATTGATCAGCAAGTTGGGGATTGTTTTTAGCGAAGAGAACCTTATTTTGCGCATCGGGAGACAATCCCATTTTGCCCATGGCCTCTTTAAAAAATGTCTCTGATTCGCTGTTGATCGCGCTGTCCATCTCGCCCTGCGTAGGCTCTCCGGACAACTTAGCAAAAGCTTCCGCTTTGCTATCCTGCATCATCTCTTTAAGCAGCTTCATCACGGATTTTGGGACGCTGTCGGGGTCAACTAATCCTTTTTGCAGCAGCGCTTTAGCTTCTTCTTCGCTGATCCCCAGTTTTTTTGCCAGTGAAGCGATTTTGTCTCCTCCTGCAGCAATTTTACCGTCAAGGAGTTGTCCTGCCAGGTGCTCGGTCGCTTTATCCATAGCGCTATCCGTCGCCTTATCCATTAGTTTGGCAGCAGCCCGTGCAATCTCTACCGGTACATCTGCAGTAGGATCATCTGCTGCTTTTTGCAGAAGCTGTTTTACATCGTCTTCGCTCATATTTAACTGTTTAGCGAGAAACTTGACTTTCTCTGCTCCGCGGCCCTCTGAACTATTGATCATCGTGGTAAATTCACTCTTAGGATCGACTGTAGCTTCTTCAGAAAGCTTCTCAGAATGTAGCTGTACATTTCTTGCAAGAGTTTTGACTTCAGGGGGCAGGTCTGCATCGGGATTATCCCGCGCTTGCACGACCATTTCTTTTACTTCTTCGGGTGTTTTTCCTAATTGTTTAGCAAGTGTCTCAATGCTGCCGGAAGAACCGTTCAAAGCGCGATTAAAGGTCTGATCGCTTACTTGTTTTTCTGATTCAGCATCCGCTTGGCTGCCTAGTGTGTTAACAAACTCCTGCACATCAGGATTATCGCTTTGGCCTGAGACAAAAGCCTGGTTTACTAGCTGCCGTGCCTGATCCGGTGTGACTCCCAGTTTATTGGCAAGTTCCTGTAACTGGTTTCCGGACCCATTCAGTAATTTATTGAAATTTGACTGTTTCAAGCCTTCAGAAGTGGCTGATTTTGTGGAAACAGTTTGACCTAAAGCATTAAATGGAGAGGCCAGTTCTTGATTTGGATTAGCTTTAGCAAAAAAATAGGCAATGCGAGCGGAGCCTGGGTCCAAACCATTTTGTTGTGCAAATTGTTTAAGTGCATTTTCATTTAGATTGCGGTTCTCCTGAGAAAGCTGATTAAAAGGCAATCTGGGTTCTCCGCCTGATGGAGAAGGACCTCTCATAATTAACTGTCCCTTATTAAGAGCACTTTCCGTTGATCCTTCTTCTGAGTTTCCATTAGCTTCTTGTTCGGTTTCGGAATTCTGAGGTGCAGGGTCTAATAATTTGGGTATATGGGCATCCTGAGTATAAGTTGCAATGACGGGGGCTGCAGCGATATCCGCCTTCATCAACTGATCTTTAATCACTTGCTGTTTTACTTGTTGCTGCTCTTGCTGCTCTTCTGCCTGGTTGACCTGCCATTGATTTAATATGTGACTAGTACGATCACCAATATTGTTGTCGCTCATGACACAAACTCCTTAAATATTTCCCGCGTTACCTTTTTTCATTCCTTCGCCTTCAGCTATTTCTTTGCGTAGGCTCTGCATTGTAAGTAATGCGCGGTCTTTTAGTGTGGCATATTGCTGCTTGTTTCCTGAACGCTTTACCGCCATTTCCAAGGCAATAAGAGCGGCCATCATGTCCCCCATTTGGATATAGCAATCAGAAGCATGGAAATGCGGTATGGGGTTCTCCGGGTCTAACATTCCGCAGAGTGAATATGTTCCTACTGCGTTGCGAAATTCTTTTAACATATGAAAACAAGCGGCCAATCCCATCGTATATTTTGATTCGGATGCATTTAACATGATCAATAAACGGAACAATTGGCATGCATCCCTATATTTACCTGTGTTGTAAAGGCGATACGCTTGTCCGTAAATGCCTTCCATCATTGCTTCATTAATACCTAATAAGTCTTTTGGGATCTGGCCTTTCTGAAGCAAATCACCGGCCATACCTTGCATTTTGGTGGAAGTTTGCCCTTCCACTTCTTCACCAACGGCTTCTGCTGCCCTTTTTACACGTTGCGGATCCCCCTTCATGGCTCCTCCTTGAGATCGGTCATCTATTCGTTCTAAAATTTGTCATTCAATGATGCGTAGTAATTAACTGTCTTGTAAGCCGTTAAAGGTAGACGCATTGAATGCGTCCACCCTTCTATTTTTCAGCCTATCCACCTTAGCGGTAAATAGTTGATAATATAGTACTTAGCTCTTGCAGTAATGCAGTTGCCAAGTTTGCTTGTTGCGTAACGCCGTCATTCGTCTGGTTCAAGTTAGATTGTAAAGATTTCGAATCGTCACTAATCTGTGAACGTAGTGAACGCAATTGTTCTGTATACGAGCTGTTGACACGGTTCTCATCATCACGCAAGTTACCGTCTTCGGTGGTTGTACCACCGAAAAGCGAGGTGTTTTGCGTAAAGATAGGGATTTTGTTCATCAATGTCGTATACGCCTGCTGCCAAGAAGTCAGGAGTTGTAACCTTTGAGCTTGCGCTACAGCAACTCCTTGCAGGGTACCGATGACTTGAAGGATCAGCTGAAATACCAAATCTATACGGTATGTCTTCTCAAAGCCTGAGCCTGATATCGACGAACCGCTCATTTGGTCTACTGGTGGAACGGACATAATCCTTACTCCTTACCTAATTAGGTTTTAGCAATATTTCTAGCAGTATTTACGATGATATCGTTGATTTTACTGAGGATCGCACCTGCTGATTTGTTATATTCTTCAAATACATAGAGAAAACGCCGCACTTCTTCTGTTTTAGTGTCATTTAGAGACTGCCCGGCAGTTATGGCTTGTGTTAGGGCACCCTGAAAAAGACCTGTTTGAGAAGTGTCTAGGCCATCTTGCCTATCATAGTTATCCATAACCCAAGCTTCTGCATCTTGCTCACTGCTTCCAATTTGTTCGATTACCTTGTTAGCTAGAGTATAAATGGAGTTGGGATCATCTTGAATTGCATCCTGCTCATCACTGGGCAAGCTATTCAATAAATCCTGCAGAGCATCTTCAAGATCCTCTTTGTAATCTTGAATTTTGCTGTAATCAAAATCCGTAAGCTCGGGTTTGATGGAGCTTCCGAATGTATAGCTCGCTTGTTCTTCGTAATCGCCTTCGTCAAATTCGGGAACTTCCCGGTCTTTGACTTCAAGTTCGTTTTTAGCATTCTGAAGAGCTGTTAAAGCCGAGAGAATGTCCTTAGTGGATTTTAGTGCATCTTCAAGCCTTTCCATATGGTAGCCTATCACCTCATTCGCAGCTTTGATATAGAGAAGCTCTATTGCTGCTTGTTCGGTGTGGCCGTACAGTTCGGCAGGATCAACTGGCTGAACGGACGACATAGTGTCCCTCCTTCCTAATTTTTTGCTATTTATTAGCAACCCTCAGGGGCTTAAGAGAGATAATGGAGCAGTTAAAATGCTCATTTTCTATCTTTATTCCGGTCAATTTTGGTTGCTTTCCCTTGTAGCTTTTGCATTTAGAGCAGCCCCTAAAAACTTAGGATTTGCCCTATTGTTCACCTCAAGCTTTCCCAAGAAAAATTGCATTTTTCATGCCAGCTTTAAGAGAACGATTGGCGACCCTTAAACAAGAGAAAACTATCCAATCATGAAACTCCCTTATTTATTATTATAATTTATTTAATTAATTAAACAATAGCAATTACAGATAACTAACATAACTAATAATTAAACAATTCAAACTGTTATAGTTACACGTTTAATGAATGACAATTAAGCCGGAATTTACTATTAAAGAGAGAAAATTGTGAAAAGAAGTGCCAAAAGGATAGAAGGAATTACCGGTTTAAACCACATATCCTTATCAATTAATTGACTATATAGAATTAGGTGCAGTGAGTGTTTAAACGGAATCCCAATCTAATTCTTTTAGATTTAGAGTCGAGATATAGATATTTTCAATTTTTTTTGCATGAGGAGCTAACTCACGCATCGCAAAGCGACGCCAAGTAGAATGTCCTTGCGTAAAGTTTATTTCACACATAGCCCATTGGATGGGAGAATTATGCTGAGCTGCAATTGCTATGTTGCCTAACTCTAAGAAACAAGCTGTTCTTCGGTATTCAGGTGAAACATAAAAGACGGAAAAACGAATTGTTTCCTTATTTACACGATGCGTAATCAACCAGGCAATAATTTCACCCTCGCATCGAATACCAAGACTATTCAAGGGTTCAATAGCATATTTAGTGGAAAAAGGACTCACGTGCTCAGGAAAGCTTCTCTGTTGATCTTTGAATTTCAAGGTTGCTCTTTCATCATCCGTCAAATCGGTCCATTTAAAGATTTCGCAGCCTTTAGGAAGAGGGTAGCTAGAATAGGGAGAGACGTATTCCCATGCATCAAGGAAAAGCCGAATGATTTCATGATGTGGTTCACCCCAACCGGTTTTGGCGAATAAATCTTGCAATGTTGAGGTGAAGGGATCTTCTTTGATGTACATTGCCCAGCAGACATGCACATTACGCTGTATGAGGTCTTCTTTTAGGAAATTCAGTAGTGAAAGGCCGATCCCCTGCTGACGAAATTCAGGCAATACGCTGATGTAAAGTAAATCGGCGGCAAAAAGACCTTTATATACACTATAGGATAGACACCCGATTAAGCGATCCTCAGCATAAGCGCCTAGAAGCAAAAGCTCCCCGCTTTTAATGCCCATAGGATTGCGTCCTGTAAATAGGCGGGAAGACAATTTTGACTCCAGTAAAGCAGCATATTCCTGCCGCTTTGCCGGAGTCAGTTGTTCCGGTCTTTCTACAATGATCTTAATCATAAGAGATTAGGCGATTTTGCGGTTTTTTCCTGCTCTTTGAACATTAGGCTCCTTACTTCCTTCCACGACTTCTTTATCTATGGCGACTTCTTGGATAGAGCTATCGGAAGGAACTTCGTACATAAGGTCCCGCATTAATCCCTCGATAATCATACGCAACGCACGTGCACCTGTGCCGGCAACAATAGCTTTTTTTGCAATGGCTTCAAGAGCATCTTGAGTAAAGTTGACTTTTACACCTTCCATCTCAAACATTGCGCTATATTGTTTTATGATAGCATTTTTAGGACGGACTAGGATGTCTACAAGATCTTCCTGAGTCAATTCGTTACAGTTAGCGATGCTATTAAAGCGGCCGATAAATTCAGGGATCATTCCAAACTGAATGAAGTCTTCTGTCTCAGCGCGGCTGAGAAGTAAAGATTTCTGGGTATGGTCGATGACTTCTTTTTCAGAAGATCCGAAACCAATGGTCCCTTTTCCTAGTCTGCGCGCAATCGTCTTATCTAGATTGACAAAGGCGCCGCCTACGATGAACAGGATATTTTCGGTATTAACCTTAATGTATTCTTGGTTAGGATGCTTTCTGCCACCTTTTGGAGGGACATTAGCAATTGTTCCTTCAACAATTTTAAGAAGAGCTTGTTGAACGCCTTCACCGGACACATCACGTGTGATGGAGACATTGGCAGTTGTGCGATTGATTTTATCAATTTCATCGATGTAGATGATGCCCATTTCTGCTTTAGTTACATCATAATCGGCAGCTTGGAGGAGACGGAGAATAATATTTTCTACGTCTTCGCCCACATAACCGGCTTCAGTTAAAGTAGTAGCGTCGGCAATGGCAAAAGGTACGTCAAGAATTTGCGCCAGAGTTTTGGCTATTAATGTTTTACCGGATCCTGTGGGACCGAATAGTAAAACATTGGATTTGCTGAACTCAATGCCGGACTCTTTATTCAGGGCTCTGATGCGTTTGTAGTGATTATAGACGGCTACAGAAATAGTTTTTTTAGCGCTTTCCTGACCGATAATATATTCATCCAACCTTTCTTTAATTTCTTTCGGCTTCAGCACTCTGAATTCATAATTGGTGGGAGTGGCTTTTTTATCTAAGATGCCGGAACAAAGTTGAACACATTTGTCGCAAATATAGACATTGGGTCCGGAGATAAGTTTTTCAACGGCTTCTTCAGTACGGCCACAGAAAGAACAAGCTGGAACCTCTTTTTGCGCAAACGGCTTTTTAGTCATAACATTTCCTATTTTCAGAACTTTAAACTTTAGGAGCTATTGGAGGTGCTACTTGGACAACCTCATCTATTAATCCATATTCTTTGGCCTCTTCGGCGCTCATAAAAAAGTCACGTTCAGAGTCGGCCGCGATTTTTTCAAGGGGTTGTCCTGAACAATTGGAGAATATTTTTATTAAGAGATTTTTTTGGTAAATTATCTCTTTAGCTTGTAGTGCGATATCGGATTGGGTTCCACCTACGCCACCATGGGGCTGGTGGATCATCACTCTGCTATGAGGCAAAGCGTAGCGTTTTCCTTTGGTGCCGGCAGCTAAAAGAAGAGCAGCGATAGAGGAAGCTTGTCCAATGCAGTATGTACGTATATCGCAACCTAGCCACTTCAACGTATCATAAATAGCCAAACCGGAGGTTAGGTATCCACCTGCGGAGTTAATATAAACATGGACGTCCTTTTTCGGATCTTCCATCTTTAAAAAGAGCAGTTGGGCAACGACAACGTTGGCAATTTGATCGGTAATATCAGTGCCGAGGAAGATGATTCTGTCTTTAAGCAAACGGGAATAAATGTCCATTGAACGTTCACCGCGTCCAGTATCTTCGATAACATAAGGGGTCAGAGAATTTTTTGGCCGTTTATCTTGTTCCATGCGTTCCTCAAAAAAGTAATAAATCTATGTATATCTGGATACTCTAGTTATAGACGGTATCACACTCAGCGGTCAAGTGAAAAGGAAATTCCCAGGCGGCTAAAGCCGCCCGGATAAAATAGCTATTGTGCTTCAGCTGTTTGGATAAGAAATTCCATTGCTTTAGATTGGAGCACTTGTCCATAAAGCCGTGACATTTCTTGTTCGTCCATTTTAGATTCTTTACCCTTCATAATGACTTCGTTCATATGAGCGTAGTAAAGATCATTTTCTGTGACTTTCAAGTTGTTTTGCATGGCTACTTGCTGAGCTAGAAGGTAGCGGCGGAGAGCTTGTTTAAGTTCGGATGTCGTGTTTTGCTTAATCTTCTCTGATTCTGAATGGAATTGTTCTTCATCCCCTTCTTGTCTTGGGAGATGAGCGATATGTCGACGCGCCATTTCCTTTGATGCATTTTCGTACATCGATTTAGGAACATCAAAGTCATATTTCTGATTAAAATATGCTTCAAGCTGATGGATTTTATTTTGATCTGCTTCGCGAGCATGATCTAATTCAATTCTTTTTCTCACTTGACTGCGCAGCATTTCTTCACTATCGCATCCGACTTGCTTAATGAGTCCTTCGCTTAAGGGGCTGATTTCGCCTTGTTTAATTTCAAGCAAAGTGACTTTTCTTCCATGATGATGGCCGGAATGATCGGAAGCATCGCAGTGAACATTGCATTCTTTGCTTTCGCCCACATTTAATCCAACAACCAGATCTCTTAGCCATTCTACAACATGCTCAGATCCGACTTCGAAAGTTGTCCCTTCGGCGACCTTAGCAGTTTGTCCTTCATCGTTGATAATGGCATCGATGTCAACCATAACGAAATCGCCGGCTTGAGCAGCGCGCCCTTCGACAGGTGTAAATTCACCGTGTTCAAAACGCAGTTTGTAAATAGCGAGCTCGACATCTTTGTCTTCTACAGGACGGATAGCAACCGGCTCGAACTTGAAGCCGTTCAAATCTACATTAGGAACCTCAGGACGGCTTTCGAAATCAAAATGCAGAGAGGCTTCTTCTTTACGCACGAGTGAATTGACTTTTACATTATTCACACTTTTTTCTGTGCGGGGGTAAATTTTTACCAGATCGATGGCATCATTGAAAGCAGTGCGGAGGAGGATATTCTGCCATTCTTCTTGGATATATTTGCCAAATTTTTCTTCTACGACAGCTACGGGGGCGTGTCCTTTGCGAAAACCGGGGAAAGACATTTCCTTATTGATCGTTTTCAAGGCTTTCTGATAAGCGGCCTCAACGGCTTTAGGGCTTACAGTGATATCCAATGAAACTTGGCAACCGGGCTCAAATTTAACTTCAACCGAAATATTGTCTGATTGAAATTTTTGTGAATTTTGTTTTAGGTCCGACAAAGGAAACCTCTCTTAGAATATGTTTGGAAAAAAGCGGGCGATGAGGCTCGAACTCACGACCCTCACGTTGGCAACGTGATGCTCTACCACTGAGCTACGCCCGCAAGACTGTATGTGCTTCTTAGAAGCTAATCAAAATCAAAAAAGCGGGCGATGAGGCTCGAACTCACGACCCTCACGTTGGCAACGTGATGCTCTACCACTGAGCTACGCCCGCAAAAAAAAAATGTTATAAGAAGTAATGAACTTCTCTGAGCGGGTGATGAGGCTCGAACTCACGACATTTACCTTGGGAAGGTAACGCTCTACCAACTGAGCTACACCCGCAAATCGTAAGAACAATTTAGGGCCTCGCTCAATTTTCCGCAAGGGCTTTTTTATTAAGGCACCGGATCACATCCTCCATGATGCCATGGACCGCATTTAAGAAGCCTTTTAACCGTCAGCCAAATCCCCCGCAGCGTCCCGTGCTTTATGATCGATTCTTTAGCATAATTAGAGCAGCTGGGATAAAACCGGCAGCTCTTACCTAGAAGAGGACTGATAGCCAACTGAAAGAAATTAATGAGAAAAAGGGCTATGCGCTTCATATAGCCCCGATAAAGTCTTTTAGCAGGGTCAGAGCCACTTCAATAACGATCAAGCCAATAATAGTCCATTCAAGACGGCTTGAATGCTGGTGATTAAGTTCATTACCCAACATTTCAAACATCTCGTGAACGAGGCTTAAGCGTTTATTTAGAACTTCCAGCCTTTTTTGCAGCTCGTCGTCTGCGGCCACTTGAAGGTATAACGGTTCTAATTCCGGGTAGTCCCAAAAGAAATCCGGCGAATCCAGAACGTCCAGGCGAAGATTGATGGAGCTGCGCACATTGAACAGTTCGCCCATGCGTTGACGTATGGCTCGGCGGGAGAGGCTGATATGCCCGTAGCGCGACAATTCCTCAGGAATATGTTCTGAGGAATCATAAGTTTTCTGAACTGCAGTTTCAAAGGCTGCGAGCTTAACCGATTGTGCCAGACCGTATGAAATAGAAAGTTTCGTCAATACTTCCGCGTCTGGCAAGACAATTTGACCGTCTCTGACTTTCGCTACATCACCATAAGTAAATTCTGATTCATCCACTTCTTTAATGGGAAGGCTTCCCTCCTCAAAAGGCTGGATTGTTTTGAGCATGATTTCTGCTTCGTCAGTTTCTAGACACCAACAAACACAGACTCCGTAGGAGAAGAAAAAACAATCTGCACGCCCGTTCTTACCCTGCATTTCAATATGGATAACATTACGATAGAGTGTAGTGGAATATTCGCTTTGGAGAAAATTATAAAGGGGCTTCACCCTGTAAGATGTTGCCGTACAATAGGCTGTGCACTGCATGCTTTTACACGTAAAAAGTTTATTTTTTGGGGGCAGTAGACAGTAGATTTGCGAAAGGGGGGACTTGAACCCCCACGAGGTTTCCCTCACTACCACCTCAAGGTAGCGCGTATACCAATTCCGCCACTTTCGCTCAATAGGTAATAACGCAAACAACTATAGCACTACAGGGAATTCCTCTGCAATTATTTTTCTTCATTCGATTCTACACACGAATAAACGGTCTATTTTCTGCGCCAATTCATCAGGAAATTCCGTGGTCACCGCTTGCAATTCCGAATGTGTACGGCAATACGCAAGATGCACGCATGTCAACCATTCCTCTGGACTAAAAGGGACTTCATCCGGAAGCTCATCACTCCAAATCCCCTCAAACCGTAAAAGCTTTAACTGAAAGCTGCTGACGATTTTCCATGCAGGCTCCCCTCTTTCTAGGCGACGTAAGTAATCCTTTAGCAATGCATACAGCACAGGTGCAGGCCTCTCTTCAGGCTGCGAATTTACAATCGCATTCAATAGACTCACAGAACCTTGTAATGTACTCAAAGAGTTACGTAGACCTAGAAAGCCGTAAGAAAGCCTGCAATCCTTGCTCTGCCACAAAGACCCATTTTTGCGGTTTAAGGTGATTTCCACTTCATTTAGAGGGGTAATCAATGCTTCACCGCCCCCTTTTTTGGCGCTGCTATGTGATACATAGACTGCAATAATCCCCAACTCCTCGCTAAATAGATGGACGATGGAAGCAACATCGTTATAGCGGGTAGTTTTAACAATAATGCCGGTATGCGCTTCCAAAACATTCTCCTGTCTGACTTCTTTAGAGGATTAGCTTCTTTCGAAATTCCAAATGAGTATAAATAGACAGGCTATAACAAAGCAAATAAAGCTGATTTTAGAGAGTTAACCTTTCGTATTTGTTAAAAAACCTCCAGGTGGTGTAACCTTATCGGTGTATTAATTTTTACTGGCACCGATAGCTCAATCGGATAGAGTACCCGGCTTCGAACCGGGTGGTTAGAGGTTCGAACCCTCTTCGGTGCATAATTTTATGTCAGACCTAATTCCCATTCTAGCAGAAACCTGCTCATCCTATTCACAAAAAATCCTTTCCCTCTTAGGAAAGGGTGCTCAGCACGCTGCCCTCGTCTATGAACAGTTTTTTCGCAGGGGCGCAATTCACCTGCATCATCCTGCTTTCTCTAATGCCAGAACCCTCTTAAAACAAATCTGTGAAGCTACGGACTTTGCTCTACCCTTATTGCATAGACAACTGGATGACGGGACAACGGGAAAGTTTCTTTTAAAGACTTTAGATCACCTGGATACGGAATCGGTGATCATCCCTATGCAGGCTGGAAGCACTTTGTGCGTTTCCTCGCAAGTAGGCTGCCGTTTAGGCTGCGCTTTCTGTGAAACGGGAAGGATGGGCCTCATACGCCATCTTTCGGTCCAAGAAATTACAGCCCAATTATTCATCGCCCAGCATGTATTGAAACAGCCTATCCGTAATGTGGTTTTTATGGGGATGGGAGAGCCCTTCGATAACTATGAGAATGTATTGCAGGCAGCGCGAGTAATGAACGATCCTTTAGGATTAAATATAGGCGCCCGCCATATCACCCTTTCTACGAGCGGTTTAATTGAAGGGATTTATCGTTTAGCCGAAGAAGAAGGCTTTACACCCAATCTCGCAGTGTCGTTGACAGCTCCTACTAACGAATTACGCAACCGCCTTATGCCCATCAATAAAAAGCACTCCTTAGAGGACCTTTATGTTGCTATGGAGCATTATTGTAACAAAAAAAGAAGGCAGATCCTTATTGCATATGTTCTATTAGAAGGAGTGAATGACACACTCGAGCATGCCGACCAGCTTCAATCCTACCTTAAAAATCTACCTGTAAAAATCAACCTTATCCCTTACAACCCGCAGAGCCGAGACAGATACTCTCCGCCGCCCTTAGAAATTATGGAAGCTTTTGCCCATAGATTACGCTCTAATGGACATCAAGTTCTTATTCGACTCACAAAAGGGAAGGACATTATGGCTGCATGCGGCCAGTTAGGAAATCTAGGCTTGCGAAAACAACTCATCGCCTTGGGTAAAACTCCCTAAAAAGCGCTGTATCGATAAAATCAGCTCTCTTCCAATACGTCATCTCCTGTTAATTTGAGTTAATATCCTCCTTGGAAGATAATAAGATTATGCTTCCTTTGTTTTAGGGGAGGTTGATATAGTCATATGTTCTGCATGTCTAATAAATGTTTAATCTCATGAGGAATCTATGAATCGCAAAGAAAAAATCGCTGAATTTATCAATGAAGGTTACACCATTAGCGTTACTGGCCGCCATGTCTTGGTGACAGACGCAATGAAAGATTACATTATCGATAAACTTTCAAAAATGGAGCGCTATTCCTCGAGAATATTAGAAGTTGTCGTCACAATGGATATCCAAAAGTTGGATCATCGTGTAGATATCACGGCTAAAGTCAATCATTTGTCTATTCGCAGCAGCGCAATCTCTGATGACATGTATGTCTCGATTGATCAAGCTGTAGACAAACTAGAAAAACAATTCCTTAAGTATAAAGATAAACTGCAGGATCATCAACACCGTGCTCTAAGCTATGTTGATATGAATGTGAATGTATTACAGCCTCTGCGCGATGGAGATATCTTTGAAATCAACGAAGAGATTGAAAATGAAAATAAGCGCCATATGGAAGAGAAATATAAGCCTCACCGTATTGTAGCACAGGAAAGCCGCCCTCTGAAAACATTAAGTTACGACGAGGCCGTCGTCAAAATGGAACTATCAGGCGACTCTTTCCTCCTATTCCGCTGCGTTGAGGACAATCAAATCAAAGTCATTTATCGCCGCTCAGACAATAATTACGGAATACAAGAACCTGAGAATGTTCACGCCAAACAAACCGGATAAAATCCTTTGTTCCGTCCGATCCATTTGGGTAACCGCAACTCCTGAGGAAAAGCTCAGACAGGCTATACTAAAGTATATGCTCGATAAAGGCGGTTATCCGAAGGGTAATACAGCAGTCGAGGTCCTTATCGGCCAGGAAAATAATGCCCGTAGGGCAGATATTGTTGTCTATGCCAAGTCTTTAGAGAAAGGGTTATCACCCTATCTTATCGTTGAATGTAAAGCTGTAAAACTCAATGCGCAAATGATCCAACAGGTAGGAGGCTACAACCACTACTTTGAGGCCCCCTTTATTGCTTTGGCTAATCAGGAGGAAAGCTATTGGGGATGGATGGATGCAAAAACAAAATCCTACCGTTTGCAATGGGGGTTTCCTTCTTACAAGGACTTGGCATCGTGGAAACCTGAGCTTGGAGCTTGAGAAGGCTCCCCCCTTATTGGCGGATTCACTTATCCATCTAAGCAAACAAAGCCGTCTTTAACTGAAATTCGAATTTTCTTGGCATTCTCTCCAGGCATATTGATACAGCTGCCACTTTTGATGTCAAACTGCCAGCCATGCCAAGGGCAAACAACTGTGCATCCGTCCATTTCACCTTCACCTAATGGACCGCCCATATGAGGGCAGACGTTCTCTATAGCGTAGAACTCTCCATCGCAATTAAAAATGACGATTTCTCTGCCGTCCTCCAAACTAGCTATAGTCTTTTTCCCTGGAGCTATATCTTCGCAGCGCGCAATTTTTCTTCCCATTCGCAAACCTTTTTAAAAACCATGATCTCCCCCTACAACACCTTCAGAGGGACGTGAAAAATAATAGGTTGTAGTGTACGGGTTTGTACTGACAGCCGTCAACCATCCAGGCAGATTTCCCATAAAATTTTTCAGTTCATCATCTTCATCTATCCGGATGACCATAGATCCATGTGGAGGAAGGTGGTATATGCGCTCTATCACTTCCGTATCAGCTTCACGGTAAAAGCGCACAACAATCTCAGCCTCGCTTTTATAATGAATCTGAGGGCAGGAATTCATGATCCAAACTTCCGGATTAGGCTGGTCGGACAAAATAGGCGCCCATTTGAAAGAGTGTTTCTTATCTATCCAAGAAGGATTGAAAGGCTGCAAGTTGGTGCAGATATTACAAGGCAGGCTTTTAGGCGATGCGCCAATATCCAATGCAAGTTTGATGCGTGCGGGTAGGTTCGTCCCTTCGTCAGGACGTGCAATAAGGCGGGCTCCTAAAGGAAATTCATTCTCCAATCCTAGCCTGCGGACATGGGCTGCCGCATCAATGTTTTCAAAGGAGGAGGAGGGCGAAGTGATGTGTAGAGCTTTAGGAACTGTTGCCACACGCTCCCCGTCTTTATTGTATATTTCCAGGTCTACGCTAAAACTGCTGGGAGAGTAAATAGGATAGAAATAGTATTTTGTTTGCGCATTCCCTTGTGCGCATAGCGGGAGCATCAAAGCGGCAGTATACCATTCATCATTAACAGCATACCAATAGTCTGAAGATGTATTTGCACGTGTGCAGTCATAGTATGTGTGCGTGATCGCCATTGCGGGCGGATTCAGTTGCCGGTTACCGACAAGCAGGCGGGGAAATACCCATCTCACATCAAAGGCAATCCTTAGTGTTCCCACACGTTGATTAAGGAATTTATCCAGAGGTAAAACTTCATTGAGGTGTATTGTCTTAGCTTGGTAGGGCGCTAAATCCCCTAAATTGATATGTTCCTTCAGCACATGCCCTGCGTGGTTAAAACATTCCACATGAAGATGGCTATTAGGACATTTTTCAGGACCATTAAGCAAAGTAACAAAGGGCTGAATATTATCTGTCGAATAAACATTAAATCCCGCTTCAGGAACCTTCGTCTCACTGTTGGCCTGCATATCTTCATAGTTATTGTAAACGCGCTGAGCTGTGTGCACACAAGTGGAAAAATCCTCGCCGTAGTAATTGACCAGCAGCGCGGGAAAAGGAAAAACTAAGTTCTGCAAAGAGAAAAATTCGACTTCCACTGTGCCTTCAAATTCGCTGTCAACATGCCTTCCGGCTTTTTGCAAAAGTTCAGTAAGCTCTATGCGGTAACCTTTAGCCTCTTTAATGGTAGTAACAAAACGTACTAGAACGTTACCTTGGGAATCCCGCAGTGTTGTAACTTGAGTCAGCTCTGTGATGTTACGTTTAACGAACCAATACCCCATAAATAGAATGCGCGAGCTAATTCCCTGATACTGAAACACAGGAAAAAGTGAAGATGCGCGAAGAATAGGCTTTGCGGCAACGATTGTTTCAGTAGGAGCGGTATTCATAAGGTGGGCGTAATAACTTCGCATTCAGGCCTCTTTTTCTTACTTTTTTGCTTATTATATAAATGAAGGATAAAATAATTATTATAAATGTCTTTCATTTTTGCGGAGGTTTTCATGAATCAAGAAGAGCGACCACCCTTCAATCCTTACGGCGACCAACCGCATCCTTTTGAAAAAGTCTACTCTCTCATAGAAGAATTGCTCAATAAAATCGAAGAAAATAAGACAAAGCCATTAACTGAAGTTCCGGAATGGATTTTTGAGGAGTTAGACCGTGTTCAGAAAGAAGTCCAACGATTTTCAGATATCGCCGAAAAAACCAGCCCTATTACCGATTTGGATGTGAACCAATTTAGAAAGTTGATGAGGAAACTGCCCTTGGAAGATCGTACTATAGAACTTGAACTGGTAGAGAAAGCTCAGAAACTTAAACTTCGCACACAATTAGTCCAAAGGGACTTACATCTTGCAGCTCAAGCTGAAATCCCCAAAAATATTAACGCTGACATTAATGCTTCAGACAAATCTCCGATGTCTCTTTTGAATAAGGAAGAAAGTACAAAAGAAGAGAAGAAAGAAGACGCTAAAAACCTTCAAGAATATAAGAAAAAATTCGGTCGTGTAGGCGGTAAGAAAAATTGGCGTCCTCTATGAGTTCCGGCCTTTTTGAAAGGAATAGGGAGATTTGGAAAAGCCTGCTCCCTTCTGCTGATAAATATATTCCCAAACTCGAAGCTTCTTCACCGCTAACCGAATATTCTTCTGCAGAAATTCAAAACATGAATTCTTCTTTGCAAGCATCTCATCATCAATGCTTCCTTATCTATGGAATCGGAGAGGGCGCCCTCTATAAACTCCTTAGACCTTGGCTTGAAAGCAACCCTAGCCGCACTGTCATTTTTGTAGAGGACAGCCCCCACTCCCTAGGCTCTTTTTTAAATACTGAGCTGGCAACTCAATTTTTACATGATAAACAGGTTTTTCTTCTTTTTGGAAATACGGAAGATGAAATGGGGCATTTTATCCACCTAATTTCACTTTCCAACTCCAAATATAACTTTCACTTCGCGGCAATGCCCAAAAAAAATCAGGCGATGGCGTCCAGTCTTCAAGCATTGGCACGCTTCATTTGGCTGCGGTCTCAGGAACATGCCCGGGAATATAAAGCAGCCTCTAAAGCCTTTACGAATAATTTCTATCATAATCTCTATCTCCTGCCGGAATCAAAAGACTACTCAAATTTTTTAAACGCTTTCAAAGGAGTTCCTGCTATTATTGCAGGTGCAGGTCCCTCCTTATCGCGCAATCGACACCTATTGAATGGCGTTAAAGATAACGCGTTGCTCATCGGAGGAGGAACCTCTATCAATGCCTTGAATAGCGGAAATGTGCAACCTCATTTGGGCGTGGGCATAGACCCCAATCCCTCTTTTTACAATCGCATTCTTTCCTCCACTGCATGGGAAGTCCCCTTCATCTACTATTACCGTATGTACCATCAGGCCATTTCCCTAGTCCATGGCGAAAAAATCTTCATGAATTTTGCTCCGGGTATTACCATCCCCTACTGGTTTCATGAACAGCTAGGAATCCACTTTGCTTCCACCACAGATAAAGAGATGCTTAACGTCATTAATGTCGCGACGTTTATAGCCCTTCAACTCGGGTGCAATCCCATTATTTTTGTGGGAATAGATCTAGCATATACAAGCGACTCCTCCTACGCTAAAGGATTGCAAAGTGTAGCATCGCAGGTTTCCGCTACCTCCTTTACAACCAAAACAGAAGATGAAGAGATTATTGTCCGTAAAGATATCTATGGTCAGCCCATTAAAACACTCTGGAAATGGACCTTAGAATCGCTATGGTATAGCAAGTTAAAAGCAGACTACCCCGATACCACGTTTATCAATTGCACTGAAGGGGGATTGGGTTTTCATGGCATACCTAATCAAAGCCTACAGGAGACTCTTTCAGCTTACTGTAAAGAAAACTTCGCGCCTGATGAGAAATTGCAATCGTTGCTTAAAAACACCAAAAGGTGCACCAACGCAACTACTCAAGAACTTTCCAACTTACTATTGCAATTTGATGCCAGCTTGGAAAACTGCCAGAAGGCCCTCGAAGGAGCCCTAACCCTAAATAAAAACGATGGCGCCTGGGAAAAATTACCACTCAGCTGCGGTCAAGAAATCAGCGAGGAGCCCGCATATCGCCACCTTATTCAAACCTTTGACGACTATCTTCAACTGCAGCTCCAGCTCCCCTTTCTACGCCTAGAGACATTAAGGGCTGAGATAGGTGAAAGCGTATATTTCAAGGAAAAGATTGCACTTCAGGAGAATCGCTTAAAACAGATTCTAGATGCTATCCATTCGAACCGGAAAATGATCTCGAATGCGATTGCCTCTCCCCATTTACCTCCCTTGAATATACCTCAGGATGGTTATGAAAAGAAAATCTTTGATGGAACAGTTTTAAGAACCTATTACCCTGACGGTACTCCAAAATCCATTATCCCCTACCTAAATGGATTCTTCGATGGTGAAATTCTACTGTATTATCATGATGGCTCTTTGAGCCGAAAACTCCATTATCAAAAAGGGAAAAAGCACGGAAACGAAGAAGTGTGGAATAGGGGCGGACAACTTGTACTCCAAGCGGAATATCGGGAAGATACCCCAATTGGAATAGCCCGTGAATGGCATTTTAATGGTGTACTGGCCAGGGAATGCCGATATAATGAAAATGGAGAAGTATTGTCCGCCCAAAATTGGGATAAAAATGGTAAGTCTATTACTAAAAACTCTAATCAGCAAAAAGATTATAAGCAGCAGCTCCTTTCCCAAGTTATTCTCTTAGAAAATGCCTTAAAGGGAATCCTCATACAACTTCGGCATATCCCTGCTTACCAACAAGAGTTCGGAACCCACACCCAGGCCTTTCTTCAGCGCACCCTGAAGTTACGGAATACATTGACAGCATCTGCAGAGACATCTAAAGATACGGGAGAATCCTTAGAAAACACTTCTGCAAAATCTCAGGCTATCGAAAATGAAATCCATTTAATCTCCCAAGCTATCAGTGCGGTGATAACAAAAATGCAACAACAATTGAGCAAATAGACTTATGAATGCACAACAGACGATAGAAAAATTCATTCAAAAAGTTTTAATGCAGTTTTTTCCAGAAAATGCTTTAAAAGCTATTATTAAGCCTTTTTATAATACAGCCGACTTCGGTGATGGGGGCTTTGGAAGTCCTTTCAATTACCATATTTTTGACCAGAATAATACACTCCTGTTTGTTGCAAAATCTGAAGTCATTGACCAACAGCAGTTTGAATATGCACATCTACTGCATCCCTCCAGTTCTTTATTAAAAAAGCTTCCCCTGGAACACTCAAAACTTATTCTTCCGTTTTACTCTGAAGCACATGAAGCCGACAATGCCTATTACCAATGCGTCGCCATCGAGGCCGCAAAAGGCCAAAGTATTACGCGATACATTTCTGCCTTAGCAAAGAAGAAAATCAGCTTGTTCTCAGTTCTTGAGATAACAAAAGAAGTGGGAACTGCCCTTTCTGAATTAAACGCCTTGCTTCTTTACCAGTCACATAAGCTAGAAAGTATTCAAGAAGAAGAGGAAAATAAAATTGCCGGCATTTTTGCACTCTATATAGAAGAACATCCAGAATGGTTTCCGTTTACACTAGAAGAATTCAAAGCCGGTTTTGCCCATCATCTCATCCAGGCATACAAACAACCTTTTTCCCTTGGAGTAGTTCACGGTGATAGCAACATCAGTAATATTTACTATCAAGAAGGGAGTCCATCCATACAGTTTATTGATAGCTTGAGTGTTTTCCAGTCTATTTCCCCTCAAGGGAAACCCATAGGAAATATTGCACATGAATTCTCACGTACACTCTGTTCTTTTCAGCTCATGGGCTTTTACTATGGTTTGGCAGAAGATGAAATATCCCAGATAAAAGAGAGCTTTATTCAAAATTACACTGTGAGCATTCCAACAAAGCAAATCCATTTTTATTCATTGCTCTTTTGGATGGCCTATACAATTATTTGTTATAAAGTCAGCCTTACACGAGCAACCCTACTTATTCCCCTTACAAAATTACGTACTTATATCCTTGATCAAGCAAAAATTCTATTAATCCCCTAATTACATTCTAATCTCTAGGCGGATGCAACAGAATGTGAAAAATATTCTCATTGGTTGTATTCTGAAATTTAACTTACCTTTCCAATCTCATGCATAACGAAAAACTTTTCCATAAGAACCTCCAGCTTTGGGCTTCTACACATCCTAAAGAAGCATTCCTTCTCCCTTACAGAGAAGATCCAGATCTCCAATTTTGCCAAACAGGAAATGAGCAAGAGAATCTAGTGCGTATAACCGATGGGAAAAGCTGGTATTATCATTCCCCAGAAGATGCAGTAGCTGAAGCTGAAAAATGGAAAGATCAACTTCGTCTCGAAAAGAAAAATATCGTTTATATTTTCGGAATTGGCTTGGGATACTATTACAACGCCCTTAAACCCTGGCTTAAAAAAGATCGCACCCGCTCTGTAGTCTTCTTTGAAAATGATCTCGCTGTTGTCAAAAGCTTCCTACAAACCCAAATAGCAAGCAAATTCTTAAAAGATCCCCAAGCAGCTTTATATTACTTTGAAGACCTAGAAAAAGATTCGGAAACATTCGATGCCATGTATTGGAACTATATCCATACCCAAATGGAAGTCTCAGCACTAGCCCTTTATGAAACAACACAAAAGCTACTGACGGAAGAACTGCATCATAAGATCATCTATGATGCCTCCATAAAAAATGCATTAGTCGAAGAATATCTGCGGTTCGGAGCCAATTTTTTCAAGAACTTCTACGCCAATGAGCTATACTTTGCGGACTCCTACCTAGGGAATAAATTGTTCGGCAAAATGCCTGACATTCCGGCTATCATTTGCGGTGCAGGGCCTTCACTCAATAAAGCTTTACCTCTTCTTAAAAATCTTAGGGAAAATGCCGTTATCTTCGCCGGGGGGTCTGCCCTGAATGCCCTAAGCAATGAGCAAATTCTCCCCCATTTCGGTGGTGGTATCGATCCCAACCCTACTCAACTTGACAGGTTGTCCACCAGCAGCGGATTCGAAGTTCCCTTCTTCTACCGCAACCGCATATTGCATCAAGCCTTTCGGAAAATTCACGGCCCGCACTTGTATATTACCGGCGCCGGAGGTTACGACGTTGCCGATTGGTTTGAAGAACAGCTGCAGATACCGCATGACGAGTACATTGATGAAGGCCACAATATCGTTAATTTCTGCCTTCAAATTGCCAGTAGATTAGGTTGCAATCCCATCATCTTTGTAGGGATGGACCTAGGGTACTCAGGAATGCAAACTTATGCTTCAGGTATAGAATCCAAAGTTTCCATCACAAAAGAAGAACTCACAAGCACGGGTGATTTTGATAAAGACGCCATCTTGCGCACAGACATTAACGGAGAGCCGCTTTACACCCTGTGGAAATGGATTGCAGAATCCAACTGGATTGGGGCGTTTGCCAAAGACAATCCTGGGATCACTCTCATAAATAGTTCAGAAGCTGGACTAGGCTTTCCTGGCGTTCCAAACATCCCCCTCAAAGAAGTTTCAGAACAGCACCTTAACCGCCAGTACGACATCAACAACCGCATTCACGCCGAAATCCAAGGCAGCTCTATGCCGGATGTTACTGAGGAAAGAGTGGATGGGCTTGTCAAACAAATGTATGAAAGCGTTAAACGATGCATCGATCAGTTCAACATCCTCATCAATGAAACTAAAGTTATCCAAGAGCGTATCGAACGCGAGCAAAAAGAACCCGCCATCTTACAAACAGGCCGTGCAGCATTGGCAGAAACAGAACTCAATGATGAAATAGCTTATCAATACATTATCGATCTATTTAATAATGTTTATGCCCGTGTATTAAACATAGAGATGCGCCGTATACGCTTAAGCAGGCTTAGTCCATTGAAAAAATCACTCGCACGGGTCGCACTAAATTTAAAAAGACTATATTTTCTAAAAGATGTCGCACGTGTGAATGCCGGTGTCATCGAACTCGCATGGCGAGCCAAAGAGCTGGGGGATATGCCCACTCCCGAGCTGCTTCAGAAATTAGGATTAACACTCGCCTCTGTTGAGGAAAACTCATGAACCTACCACGGTATAGCTTTGAAAATAACCAATATACCATTGAAGACAAAGATATTGGCCTAAATCATCAAGAAAAATGGCATCCATTAACTATTCCCAAAGATAAAACGCGAGGCAAACATCCGTCTTCTGACCATTATTTTGAAATATTCACACAAGGGCCTACCCCCTACGCTTACGGATGGATTAAAAATAAAAACCTCGATGGCGAATATCTTCAAGTCTATGCAGATGGTAAACCCAAAGGCCGCCAATATTACAAGTCCGGCAAGCTGCACGGCCCCTCACGCTTCTATACTGCTTCAGGACATGTCATTAGCGATGCTTGGTACATAGAAGGACTTCAAGAAGGCCGCTGTAATTGGTATTATGAAAGCCAAAGAATCTATAGCCGGCAAGTCTATTCCAAAGGGCAGTGGCATGGAATACAATACTTTTATTTCCAAGATGGCGTATTAAAAAGCGAGCTTACATATAAGCAAGGAAAGCTTCACGGAATCACAAAACTCTTTTATCCTAACGGTGAAGTAGAACGTTATTATGAATATGAGGACGGTAAGCTCTTAAAAATGGAAACCTTCCCTCTTCTCAAAGAAAGCTGAAACTACCAGCGGTGCAGCTCTGAAAAAGTCACACACCGCCGGAAATGATGAAAATAGGTTTTTATTAACGCTAAAGACATTTAATTCATTCTAACAATGATACTCTTCTTACGTCCAAAGTCAATTTCTCTGGCTAAGATGTTATACGTCGCACTTGATAAATTAATAGTTTTGAAAAGACTTTTCTTCTCAGAAGAACAATCTATTTTAAGCAGGGTATCGGTGCTACTAGCTACCACACCACACATGGCAGAGCTATTACCCATATTTAAAAGGATCTTCTCACCTATCCTAAAAGGTTCTAATGGGTTGATGCGAGGTGCAAGTAATCCATGTAAATCAATCTCCTCTCCCTTCGTTAAATATTCAATTTTTCTTTCCAGGGCATGAGGCGAAATGACCGACTGGCTGTAATTAAATTCCCTTGATAGGATGAGATGCCGCACCATTGCAAAATCAACGATTTTTGGGAGCATACTCGCATCACGCGAACAATTTATTTTAAGTGAAGAATCTGTATCCGCAACAATTCCGCAAACAGCTGAATTATTACCTGTATTTAACAATACTTTTTCTCCTATCCTAAACGGAGTAAAGGGATTCACAAGCGGCACACTTCCACAATGTAAAACAACCACATCTCCAGGGGCTAATTTTTCCAATCGCTTCTCTAAAGCATCTTTAGCAGGAATTATCGTCTTATAAAACATATCGTAGAGGCCGTACAAGTCGACCTTTTCAAGCTTTAAAGGATTAAAGCCTATTCCTGATTCCTTATGGCCAAAGTTAAATTCTCTTGCTAGAATCAAATCCTGTACCCTCTCAAAATCAACGATCTTAATATTATTTTTTTTAGGACTTGAACAATCAATTCTGAGAGGGAACTTACCTTGGCTTGCTATTACCCCGCAAATAGCTACCCCCTCGTCAGCTTTTACCAGCACTTTTTCGCCTATTCTAAAAGAAATTAATGAGCTGGCTTGAAACATTATTCCACTACACAAAGCTAGCTCATCACCTGGTGAGAGTTCCTCAATTTTTCTTTCCAATATATTTCTAGAAGGCAATGTGCAAATGCACGATGCTAACAACTTTTCTATAGATAGTATGATCTTGACCACAAGAGTATCTACACATTCCATGTAAAGGTCATTTATACATTGGATTTTATTCTCAGCTAAAATTTGGTATACCTTGTAAACATAGTAAGTTTCTTTTGGTTCTTCTTTCCCAACCCAGGACGCTTTTCCTGTTTTGCAATTATATTTAACGCTAAAAGTAAGCTGCCCTTGGGTATTTTTTACTGTGTAATATTGATCTGTTGATTGAATAAGGCTTTTAATAGAGCTTAAGAAAAATCGGCCATCTATTTCTGTATCAAAGTTTAAAAATGAAGAAGAGGATATTATTGTCATTACTTTCCGAAATTTAATTAACAGGCGCTGACAGTATACTCTGAGAATTACTATTATGAAATTTATTTTTTTCATGCCCTTAAAACCATTTTAAAAGGCACATTATTTATTTCTTCCTAGGAGAAACACCTCTCCATACTAGACAAACATCTACCAAAAAACTACTATATCCTTCCTATTTTAAGGATACGCCATGCCTGTAGCAAAATGTGCAACTTTTACACTTTGGGGCCTTGAGGCTCTTCCCGTCACCGTTGAAGTTGACGTCACGCCTACAGAAAAACCGACCCTGGTTATCGTAGGCCTACCTGACTCTGCAGTAAAAGAATCTAAAGATCGTGTCTTGACTGCCCTTAAAAATTGCGGATATCCCCTCGGTGCTTACCACTGTACTGTCAATTTAGCTCCTGGGCATTTACGTAAGGAAGGCTCATGCTACGACCTTCCTATTGCCCTAGGCATCATCGCCGCTACGGGACAAATGCCTGTCTCCGTACTGGATAATTACTTTATTGCAGGAGAACTCAGCCTAAACGGTGATATCCGTTCCATTGCAGGAATTCTTCCCTTAGTACTGCTTGCGCAAAAGAAACAGGCAAAAGGTGTGCTAATTCCACACTCTAATAGCCATGAAGCAAGCGCCTCTTCCATTGATGTTTTTTCCTGCCATTCTTTAAAGGATGTCGTCGCCTTCCTTACTCTCAAAGGAACATTAACGAAAGTCCCTAAAGTGGAAAATTTTGCCGGAGATTCACTAAAACCCTTAGTAGATATGAATTCTATCAAAGGGCAAGAAACTGCAAAAAGAGCCCTCGAAATCGCCGCCGCCGGCGGACATAACATTTTATTCAATGGCCCTCCCGGATCAGGAAAAAGCATGCTTGCAAAAGCCCTTCCCGGCATTTTACCTCCATTATCATTATCTGAAGCATTGGAGGTAACACAAATCCATTCTGTGGCCAGGCTCCTAGAACAAAGCTCTAGCCTGCTTCGTCATCGTCCTTTTCGCTCGCCTCATCATACCACAAGTTATGCAGGCTTAGTCGGAGGCGGATCAAACCCTAAACCAGGGGAAATTTCTCTCGCCCATCACGGCGTGCTTTTTCTCGACGAATTGCCCGAGTTCAGTAGTTCTGTGCTTGAAGCTCTAAGACAACCTTTAGAAGATAAATCCGTCACCATTAGCCGCGCCAGACAACAAGTAACTTATCCCAGCCAGTTTATTTGCATTGCAGCGATGAACCCCTGCCCTTGTGGATATTATGGTCATCCTTCCAAAGCCTGCAAAGATTCTGAAGCTCAACGCCATCGCTATACCGGCAAAATCTCCGGCCCCCTACTGGATCGCTTTGATATCCACATCACTGTTCCACCTGTAAGTTATAAAGAAATGCATGAAAGTGCAGAAAATGAATCATCTGCTATAATTAGGAATAGAGTACAAAAAGCGCGTCTAAAACAACACTCCCGACAGGGGGAAAATAAAATCAACGCTACACTGACGCGCTCTGACCTGCATTTGTATTGCCCTCTAGATAACGAATGCCTTCAGGTCATAAAAATGGCGATGGAAGAACATGGAGTTTCTGCCAGAGCTGCTGATCGCATTTTACGTGTAGGACTTACTATTGCAGATCTTGCAGATGAGAATTTAAACGCATTACATCTTTTCGAAGCATTTAGTTATAAATGTTCTATTATTTAATAATAATACGGCAATATTTTCCGCTCCTAGGTATATGCAAAATATAGTTGTAAGAAACTAATAATTAGTATATTCTTAATTTAATAAACAAATTTAAATTATAAATTGGAGCCTTTATGGGTAAGTTATCCAGCCTACTACAGATTTTCAGAAGCGGTAATACTAATCCTCCCCCAGTAATCAATGAAAATACCGCTCCTCATACTTCCAATGTTCAAATACGTCCTACAAATCCGATTGCACCGAGTGCCGCAAATCCAATTACATCTGCTAAACCCCTTCCACCTGTACCGCAGCAAGCTGTCCGCACTAACACTCAAGCTACTACAGTATTAAACTCAGGAACACCTGCTCATGCAG